>NZ_JANJZR010000009.1 GCF_024623065.1 Bacteroides acidifaciens | reverse complement strand
GCAGCTTAAGTGTATTTCACTAAAGTTGCGAGTTTTGATTTATATTGAGGGCGTTTTTGAGCTTTTGACACACCCTCTTTTTTGTTCTTTAACGCAATAAAATGTTTAATGGCACATCTGTTAATGTAGGTTCTTATATGATGACAGAGTATGTCGGACAGTAAGTTTATATTGCTTTCAGTTACTTGGAAGATAAGTCTAAGAATGAGATATCTACTGTACTGCTTGGTAATATTTATGTAGGAGAATAAATATAAATAAATAATATGAAGAATTCATTGGTGAGTATGGTGGACAAGATTTTATTGCGCAAACGTGCATTGATTGCAACGGTTAATGATGAATTGAAGAATATTGCGCAGATTGAACATTCAAGACACCGGTCATTCAGCAGCTTTATAGCAAATGTTCTTTCAGCTATTGCTGCGTACTGTTTCTTTGAAAAGAAGCCTGCCATTGATGTGAATCTTATCAAGGACAGGCAATTTACGCTGTTTTAAGTTATATCGAATTCACGTTATTTGTTATACTTCCATCGCTCCCGAAACGGAACGGTTGTGCACCCAATCGGAATATTTATAGTTGAACTAAAAATCTTTCCATAAGCCTGCATCAGAACGCTTCCGTCATATTAAAATAGAACAGATTCTGTTTGTTCACCATATCTCTTCCGAGGTCGAGACGTATATTCATACGGGGCTGTACTTCAATGCGCAAGCCTACGCCGAGATTGGGAAGAACGCCTTCTATCTTGCCCGGAGTAGGGCCCATGAAGCCGCATCCGCCCCAAGCAACATAACCTACATGATTGAGCATCTTCTTCACCCATGTGCTTTTGTCCGTATTTATCATCTGACGGTATTCTGCCATCACCACATGTGATGACTTGTCGCGAAACTGTCCCATGTAATATCCGCGGAGGTCGAAAGGCGTTCCGCTAAGCGCGTATTTCGTCAGTGGCACGTCTCCGAATACGTTTTTCGTCTGCACCGTCCAAGCGATTACCTTGCGTTTTCCGACAGTCTTGTATTGGCGGTAATCAATCTCCAGACGGTAAAAATTATCATCACCACCGAATGCTTTGCTATACATCATCCCGCGGAAATCGAGATACATACCACGGTATGCATTGGCGGGAATGTCACGTGTGTCATAGGTGAGCAGAAAGCCGAGCCCCGAACTGAAATTCTTATACCCATGCTCTGTTCCGCCTGCTGCGATATAGGATGGCTGATGAACCATTCCCTCTGCCGGTTTGGTGATTTTATCATAATTCAAATCTACCTGTGGCCCTGCGAAGAAGTCACTTTTGCCTAGACGGAAAAGGAACCAGGGATTCACTTGGATGCCGCTGTATCGATATTCACTGGTGTTTTCTCCACGGGGATAGTCTTTATTGGTTCTGTATCCGATACCATAGAAATTCTCAATCGTATTTTTATAGGAGAATGTCCCGAAAATACGGAAACGATCGCCTTTGAAAAACAGTTGCGGTTTTGTCATCAGATTCAACCCGCCTTTAAACATTAGCGCGATAGCCATCGGCACCACTGAACGTCGCTGGGTGGTGTCGCTCGGATTCATTCGGAACGTCATCAACGCGCTACCGCCCACTAGCAGACCGAAGTCCGGCGTATAGCTGGGACCACCTAATATATTATAGTGAAGATTTCGCTTCGCCACGCGTTGGCGGCGTATCTCACGTTTGGAGAGGGCGGGGATAGAATCCGACAAAGAGATTACTGTGCTGTCGGCTGTAGCCGACATAATATTGATGGATGCAAACATCATCAATACACCTATTATATATTTCTTCATAATTTCTTTCTGAGGAATTTGACTGCAAAGAAAACTCTTTTATTTTGATTAGTTTTAATACTCTTAGATAATAATTCTAAAAAAGAATCGTAAATTTGCAATTTTCTATTATTATATCCGAGGTGTAATTGATTAATAAACTATTTATACTTATGAATAAACGAATATTATCAGTTTTTGTTTTCTGTGCTTTTTATTATTCTGCACAAGCGCAAAACGCAAAAGGAGGCATCAGCGACGACATGATGCAACAAATCAAACAGAGTTACCAGAATACTTCAAGTGACAAGGCTATCCGCAACGCCATCGGCAGCAACGACATCCGTAAACTAGCCCTCAACCAGGACAACCTGCAAGGAATGGACACGCACTTCTCCATTAAAGTGAATTCCAAAGGTGTCACCAACCAGAAATCTTCTGGACGTTGCTGGCTCTTCACCGGTCTGAACGTGATGCGTGCTAAGGCCATTGCCCGCCATAACCTCAGTTCATTCGAGTTTTCGCAAACTTACCCTTTCTTCTTTGACCAACTGGAAAAGGCGAACCTTTTCCTGCAAGGCATCATCGACACCAGCGACAAACCGATGGATGACAAAATGGTGGAATGGCTCTTCCGTCATCCTTTGAGTGATGGTGGAACGTTCACTGGTGTAGCTGATATTGTAAGCAAATACGGGCTTGTCCCCAAAGATGTGATGCCCGAAACGAACAGTAGCGAAAACACGTCCCGCATGGCGAACCTAATCTCTCTGAAACTCCGCGAACAGGGGCTTCAACTCCGTGACTTCGCCACCAAAGGTGCGAAACCGGCAGCTCTCGAAAAAACGAAAACCGAAATGCTCGGAACCATCTACCGCATGCTGGTCTTGAATCTGGGTATCCCCCCCACCGAATTCACTTGGACGGAGTACAACGCCCAAGGTAAACCTGTATCCACCGAAACTTACACCCCGCTTTCTTTCCTGAAAAAGTACGGCGATGAAAACCTGCTCGATAATTACGTCATGCTCATGAATGACCCCAGCCGTGACTACTACAAATCTTATGAGATAGATTATGATCGCCACCGCTACGACGGCAAGAATTGGACTTATGTAAATCTTCCCATCGAGGACATCAAAGAAATGGCAATAGCTTCTCTCAAAGACAGCACCATGATGTACTTCTCTTGCGATGTAGGTAAATTCCTCAATTCCGACCGTGGTCTGCTGGATGTTAAGAACTACGATTACGAATCCCTTATGGGGACAACCTTCGGCATGAACAAGAAGCAACGTATCCAAAGCTTCGCCAGCGGCTCAAGCCACGCCATGACGCTCATGGCAGTAGACCTTGACAAAAACGGAAACCCAACCAAATGGATGGTTGAAAACAGTTGGGGAGCCGGCTCCGGTTATCAAGGGCATCTCATCATGACTGACGAGTGGTTCAACGAATACATGTTCCGCCTAGTGATAGAAACCAAGTATGCAACGAAAAAAGTATCTGAAGTCTTAAAACAGAAGCCTGTCCGGCTTCCTGCTTGGGATCCTATGTTTGCTGAATGATGTTCTTTCTTTTCTTTTAAGACAAAAGAAAGATGTAATGTGTGCGACCACGAAAGGAATTACGGATATTTTTCCGTAATTCCTTTCTTTTTTCCTCTTTAATCACATTATTATTTATTACTTTTGCGGCAAATTTATGAAACCATTATTTTATTTATAGCATGGCAAATGTAATAAAGTTACGCAAAGGCCTTGACATAAACCTGAAAGGTACAGCTGCAGAGACGTACACGACAGTGAAAGAACCGGGATTTTACGCACTCGTACCCGATGATTTTCCTGGAGTGACACCGAAGGTAGTCGTAAAAGAGCAGGAGTATGTGATGGCTGGTGGACCCTTGTTTATTGACAAGTATCATCCTGAAGTAAAATTTGTTTCGCCCGTAAGCGGCGTAGTGACAAGTGTAGAGCGTGGAGCCCGTCGTAAGGTTTTGAACATTGTAGTGGAAGCTGCTGCAAAGCAGGACTACGAAGAGTTCGGAAAAATGGATGTTAACGTGATGGATGGCAATTCAGTGAAAGCTGCTTTGCTGAATGCCGGACTGTTCGCATTCATCAGACAGCGTCCTTATGACATCATCGCAGACCCGTCGGGTTTCCCGAAAGGCATCTTCGTTTCTGCGTTCGACAGCAATCCGCTGGCACCAGACTTCCAATTCGCTCTGAAAGGTGAAGAAACAAATTTCCAGACAGGACTTGATGCCCTTGCCAAGATGGCAAAAACATACCTGAACATAAGTGTGAAGCAGAATGCTGCCGCACTGACTCAGGCTAAGAACGTTACAATCACTGCATTCGACGGACCGAACCCAGCGGGTAATGTAGGTGTTCAAATCAACCATATTGCTCCCATATCCAAAGGCGAGACAGTATGGACAATCGACCCGCAAGTCGTCATCTTTATCGGCCGTCTTTTCAATACAGGGCGTGTGGATTTCACTCGCACAGTGGCCGTGACAGGTTCCGAAGTATTGAATCCCGTTTACTGCAAACTTCAGGTAGGCGCACTGCTGACTAACGTATTCGCCGGCAACGTGACGACAGGCAAAGACCTGCGCTACATCAGCGGCAACGTGCTGACAGGAAAGCAGGTATCTCCGAACGGCTTCTTAGGCGCATTCCACAGCCAGGTGACCGTTATTCCCGAAGGTGACGATATCCACGAAATGCTCGGATGGATTATGCCGCGTTTCAACCAGTTTAGTACCAACCGTTCCTATTTCAGTTGGTTGATGGGAAAGAAAGAATACACACTGGATGCACGTGTCAAGGGTGGCGAACGCCATATGATTATGTCCGGTGAGTACGACAAAGTGCTTCCAATGGACATTTTGCCCGAGTTCTTGATTAAAGCCATCATCGCCGGCGACATCGACCGTATGGAAGCGCTTGGCATCTATGAAGTAGCTCCCGAAGACTTCGCTCTCTGCGAATTCGTCTGCTCCTCAAAGATGGAACTGCAACGCATCGTTCGTGTCGGACTTGACATGCTCCGCTCGGAAATGGTATAAGAGAATTAAAATAAAAGATTAAAAATTAAAAAATGATAGTTGGGACTTTATGAAATCGTCTTCTGGTAAACACAGCGTAGCTATTTCTCAATTCTCAATTCTCAATTCTCAATTTAATAAATGAAAGCGTTAAGAAATTATCTCGATAAGATAAAGCCGAACTTTGAAGAAGGCGGCAAATTCCACGCATTCCAGTCGGTGTTCGACGGCTTCGAAACATTCCTGTTCGTGCCCAGCAAGACTGCGAAAACGGGAACGCATATACACGACGCGATTGACAGCAAACGCATCATGTCGATTGTGGTTATTTCGTTAGTACCGGCATTGCTGTTCGGTATGTACAATGTAGGTTATCAGCATTTTCACGCTACCAACACAACCGGTAGTTTTATTGAAATGTTCGCTTACGGATTCCTGGCAGTACTGCCTAAAATTATCGTATCTTATGTAGTAGGTCTCGGCATCGAGTTCGTCGTAGCACAATGGAAAAAAGAAGAGATTCAGGAAGGATTCCTCGTTTCGGGTATCTTGATTCCGATGATTGTTCCTGTAGACTGTCCGCTATGGATTCTTGCAGTAGCTACTGCATTCTCTGTAATCTTCGCTAAAGAAGTATTCGGCGGTACAGGTATGAACATCTTCAACGTTGCGTTGATTACTCGTGCATTCCTGTTCTTCGCATATCCGACCAAGATGTCCGGTGATGCCGTTTGGGTATCGGGCGACAGTATCTTCGGTTTGGGACAGTCGGTAGACGGACTGACCGTTGCCACTCCGTTAGGAGAAGCAGCTACGACTGGTGCTGTTCCTGCATTCAACATGGATATGGTGACGGGTTTTATTCCGGGTTCTATCGGTGAAACAAGTGTGATTGCCATTCTGATTGGTGCTGTTATCCTTTTGTGGACGGGCGTTGCAAGCTGGAAAACAATGATTTCCGTATTTGTCGGTGGTGCATTCATGGCTTGGGTATTCAATGCCATCGGCATGGAAAACAATGCTATGGCTAACATGCCTTGGTACGAACATCTTGTTCTCGGTGGTTTCTGCTTCGGTGCAGTATTTATGGCTACTGACCCTGTTACTTCCGCACGTACGGAAAGAGGTAAATACATCTTCGGATTCCTGATTGGTGTGATGGCTATCATCATCCGTGTACTGAACCCAGGTTATCCTGAAGGTATGATGCTTGCCATCCTGCTGATGAACATCTTCGCTCCGCTGATTGACTACTGTGTAGTACAGGGTAATATCAGCCGTCGCGAGAAACGCGCTATAAAGTCTAACCAATAAATACCGGATGAAAATGAATACAAATAGTAATAGTTATACTATCATTTATGCTTCGGTAATGGTTATTATCGTAGCATTCCTGCTGGCATTCGTTAGTTCTTCGCTGAAAACTACACAGGACAAGAATGTGCAGTTGGACACTAAAAAGCAGATTCTTGCTGCATTGAACATCAAGAACGTGAAAGATGCGGATGCTGAATATAAGAAATATGTAAAAGGTGATATGCTGATGAACGTAGACGGCACGCTGACTGAAAATACAGGCGATTTCGCTACCAACTACGAGAAAGAAGCAAAAGAGCAACAACGTCTTCACGTATTCGTATGTGAAGTGGACGGTCAGACAAAATATGTGGTTCCTGTTTATGGTGCCGGTCTTTGGGGTGCTATCTGGGGATACGTTGCACTGAACGAAGATAAGGATACTGTATACGGTACTTACTTCTCTCATGCAAGTGAAACTCCGGGTCTGGGTGCGGAAATCGCAACTGACCATTTCCAGAATGAGTTCGTAGGTAAGAAGACGCTGGAAAACGGTTCTATCACTTTGGGTGTCGTGAAGAACGGCAAGGTAGAGAAACCTGAATATCAGGTGGACGGTATTTCGGGTGGTACAATCACCTCTGTTGGTGTGGATACCATGCTGAAGGCTTGCCTGGGTAGTTATATGAGTTTTTTAACTAAATAATAAGGAGAAGAAAAGAATATGGGACAACTGTTTTCAAAGAAGAATAAAGAAGTATTCTCTGCTCCGTTGGGAATAGATAATCCGGTAACCGTACAGGTGCTCGGTATCTGTTCTGCACTTGCTGTTACCGCAAAACTGGAGCCTGCTATCGTAATGGGACTTTCAGTGACGGTCATTACAGCGTTTGCCAATGTGGTTATCTCACTGTTGCGCAAGACCATCCCCAACCGTATCCGTATCATCGTTCAGTTGGTTGTGGTAGCTGCATTGGTAACTATTGTTAGCGAGATTCTGAAAGCGTTTGCTTATGATGTAAGTGTTCAGCTTTCTGTATATGTAGGTTTGATTATTACCAACTGTATTCTTATGGGACGTCTGGAAGCATTTGCCATGCAGAACGGTCCTTGGGAATCTTTCCTGGATGGTGTCGGTAATGGTCTGGGTTATGCCAAGATTCTGGTAATCGTGGCGTTCTTCCGCGAACTGTTCGGTTCGGGTACGTTGCTCGGTTTCAATATCTTGAACTATGAGCCCATCCGGAACATTGGATATGTGAACAACGGTTTGATGCTGATGCCACCGATGGCGTTGATTATCGTAGCTTGTATCATTTGGTATCAACGTGCACGTCACAAAGAACTGCAAGAAGAAAGTAATTAATAAAGATGAAGGAGACTCTTCATTCTTAATTCTTAATTGAAGATATGGAACATTTATTAAGTTTATTCGTCCGCTCTATCTTTGTGGACAACATGATATTCGCGTTCTTCCTCGGTATGTGCTCATACCTGGCTGTATCGAAGAATGTGAAGACTGCCGTAGGACTGGGTATCGCCGTGACTTTCGTGTTGCTGGTGACGTTGCCGGTCAACTATCTGTTGCAAACCAGGGTGCTGGCTGCCAACGCTATCATTGAAGGCGTCGACCTCAGCTTCCTGAGTTTTATTCTTTTTATTGCCGTTATTGCCGGTATCGTGCAATTGGTGGAGATGGTGGTAGAACGTTTCAGCCCGTCGCTGTACGCTTCACTGGGTATCTTCCTGCCGTTGATTGCCGTTAACTGTGCTATTATGGGTGCTTCCCTATTCATGCAGCAACGTATCAACCTTGGTCCGAGCGACCCGAAATATATCGGTGACATTTGGGACGCACTTTCTTACGCACTGGGTTCGGGTATCGGCTGGCTGCTGGCTATCGTCGGTTTGGCTGCTATCCGTGAGAAAATGGCTTACTCTGATGTGCCTGCTCCATTGAAGGGCTTGGGTATCACGTTTATCACTGTAGGTCTGATGGCAATCGCATTTATGTGTTTCTCTGGTTTGAACATCTAAAAAGAAAGGAATAAGACAATGGATATGAATTTAATATTAGCGAGCATTGGGGTATTCCTCGTGGTTATCCTGCTGCTTGTTGTTATCCTGTTGGTTGCCAAGAATTTCCTGGTACCGTCAGGTAACGTGAAACTGACAATCAATGGCGAAAAGGAACTGGAAGTGGCTTCCGGCTCTACTTTGCTGAATACGCTGTCTGTAAACGGGGTATTCCTGTCATCTGCTTGTGGTGGTAAGGGGTCTTGTGGACAGTGCAAATGCCAGGTACTCGAAGGGGGCGGCGAAATCCTGCCTTCCGAGGTTCCTCACTTCAGCCGCAAACAGCAGCAAGACCACTGGCGTCTGGGCTGTCAGGTGAAAGTGAAAAATGATATGTCTATCAAGATTGACGAATCTGTACTCGGTGTGAAAGAGTGGGAGTGCGAAGTTATCTCCAACAAGAACGTAGCTACGTTTATCAAGGAGTTTATCGTGGCTCTGCCTAAAGGCGAACACATGGACTTTATCCCGGGGTCTTACGCACAGATTAAGATTCCTAAATTCTCAATGGACTATGACAAGGATATCGACAAGAGCCTGATTGGTGAAGAGTATCTGCCTGCATGGGAGAAATTTGGTCTGCTGGGCTTGAAGTGTAAGAACGATGAGGAAACAATCCGTGCTTACTCTATGGCCAACTATCCTGCCGAAGGTGACCGTATCATGTTGACAGTACGTATCGCTACTCCGCCGTTCAAACCGAAAGATCAAGGTCCTGGATTTATGGATGTGATGCCGGGTATCGCTTCTTCTTATATCTTTACCCTGAAACCGGGCGACAAAGTTATCATGAGTGGACCTTACGGAGACTTCCATCCGATCTTCGATTCTAAGAAGGAAATGATGTGGATTGGTGGTGGTGCCGGTATGGCTCCGTTGCGTGCACAAATCATGCACTTGACCAAGACATTGCATACTACTGACCGTAAGATGTCTTACTTCTATGGTGCCCGTGCGCTGAATGAAGTGTTCTATCTGGAAGATTTCCTGCAAATCGAAAAGGACTTCCCGAACTTCTCATTCCATCTGGCTCTCGACCGTCCGGACCCTGCTGCTGATGCCGCAGGCGTGAAGTATACTCCGGGATTCGTTCACAACGTAATTTACGAAACTTACCTGAAGAACCACGAAGCTCCTGAAGATATTGAATACTACATGTGTGGTCCTGGCCCGATGTCGAAAGCTGTTGAGAAGATGCTCGACGACCTTGGCGTACCGGCTCAGAACTTGATGTTCGATAACTTCGGTGGATAATTCTTCGGAAGTTAATTTCCAGTCGGTAGAATTGACTGGAAAGATGGCATAAGAAACAGGGCGGGAAATCTGAAAAAGCTGATATGCTCTTCAGATTTTCCGCTTCTTTTTTTACTACCTGTCTTTCTGCTATGCTATTCGGCTTTTTGGTGCCCGTTTTGAAGATAATATCCTGTTTTTGCCTATACTTATTTATTATATTCGTATATTTGACTACACAAAAGAACTTTAATATATAAAAACAGGTTATGGAATACCATCGTATGTCTTTTATTCACGACGATACAGAGTACACGTTTGTCAAAGCTATGAACTCGGAGTTGACTGGATATGCCTTAATATCGGCTTGCCAAGTGGAAGTTACCATTTATATGAGAGAGAATAATCTAAAAGGACGTTATATCTTGGCCGGTATGGCTAAAGTTTGACCGTGTTTTCCTTTTCATACTTTTCCTTTTTGTATCTTTGCCCCATGTTAGATAAAAATGAAATTATACAGTCGGCTCTTCGTAACTTGAAGATTGAAGAACTGAACCCGATGCAGAAAGCATCACTTGAACAAGCTACCGGAAGGAAAGATGTTATATTATTGTCACCGACAGGATCGGGCAAGACACTGGCTTATCTGTTGCCTTTATTACTTACCCTAAAGCCGGACGACGGTAATGTGCAGGTCTTGATTCTGGTTCCTTCGCGTGAGCTAGCTTTGCAGATCGATAACGTGTTTAAAGCTATGGGAACTTCCTGGAAAACATGTTGTTGCTATGGCGGACATCCCATCGCGGAAGAAAAGAAGAGTATCCTGGGGAGTCATCCCGCCATTATTATTGGTACTCCGGGACGTATTACCGATCATTTGTCAAAGGGAAATTTCAGCCCTGAAACCATTGAAACTTTAATCATTGATGAATTCGACAAGTCTTTGGAATTTGGTTTCCATGATGAAATGGCGGAGATTATCATGCAACTTCCGGGACTGAAAAAGCGTATGTTGCTTTCGGCTACGGACGCTGAAGAGATTCCCGAATTTGCAGGACTGAACCGGATGGTTAAGTTGAATTTCCTGCCGGGCGCTTCCGAAGAACAGGAATCCCGCCTGATGCTGATGAAGGTGCTTTCTCCAATGAAAGACAAGATTGATACTTTATATAATCTGCTTTGTACGTTGGGAAGCAGTTCGAGCATTGTCTTTTGTAATCACCGGGATGCGGTGGATCGTGTGCAGAAGTTGTTGGCGGATAAGAAACTGTCTGCCGAACGTTTTCATGGCGGCATGGAACAACCGGATCGTGAACGTGCATTATATAAATTCCGTAACGGCAGTTGCCATGTGTTGATTTCTACCGATTTGGCTGCTCGTGGGCTGGATATTCCGGAGATTGGGCATATCATCCATTATCATCTTCCGGTGAATGAGGAAGTCTTCACACACCGGAACGGACGTACGGCGCGCTGGGATGCTACGGGAACGTCTTATCTGATTCTTCATGAGGAAGAAAAACTGCCCGATTATATCCCTGAAGATATAGAGACGGTTGTATTGCCTGAAAATCCCTCCCGTCCGCCGAAGTCAGTCTGGACTACCATATATATAGGTAAAGGGAAGAAAGAGAAACTGAGCCGGATGGATATTGCCGGATTCCTGTATAAGAAAGGGAACTTGATCCGTGAAGATGTGGGGGCAATTGACGTGAAGGAGCATTATGCGTTCGTAGCCGTCCGGCGTGCAAAGGTCAAGCAACTATTGAACTTGATTCAAGGCGAAAAGATTAAAGGAATGAAGACTATTATTGAAGAAGCTAAATAAATATACGTTTTTATTGCATTTTTAGTTTCATTTTATTAGTAATTCCCCCTTTTGATGTTTATATTTCGACTTTTATCTCTTACTTGTTATCTGTGGATAACAATATGGTGTATATATCCTGTATAAACCAATAAAAAGAAAGGAAAATCTGCTCCAAACTAGTATTTTTATAAGGAAAGATTTGTGTATCGGAAAAAAAATCGTAAATTCGCAAGGTCAAAAGACAAAAGTAACGAAATTGTTAAACCAAAAACAAACTTCAAATGAAAAAGCATAATTTCAATGCAGGACCTTCCATTCTTCCGCGTGAAGTGATAGAAGACACAGCGAAGGCTATTTTAGATTTCAACGGCTCTGGTCTGTCTATTATGGAAATCAGCCACCGTGCTAAAGACTTCCAACCTGTGGTTGACGAAGCAGTGGCATTATTCAAGGAATTACTCAATATCCCCGAAGGTTATTCGGTACTGTTCCTGGGTGGTGGTGCTAGTATGGAGTTCTGCATGGTGCCCTATAACTTCCTTGAAAAAAAAGCTGCTTATCTCAACACTGGTGTATGGGCAAAAAAAGCAATGAAAGAAGCTAAGGGGTTTGGTGAAGTTGTAGAAGTCGCTTCTTCTGCTGAAGCTACATATACTTATATCCCAAAAGATTACACAATCCCGACAGATGCAGATTATTTCCACGTCACTACTAACAATACGATTTACGGTACGGAATTAAAGAGTGATCTTGATTCACCGATTCCGATGATTGCCGATATGTCTTCTGATATTTTCTCACGTCCGATTGACGTTTCCAAGTATATTTGTATTTACGGTGGTGCTCAGAAAAATCTGGCTCCTGCGGGCGTTACGTTTGTTATCGTGAAGAATGATGCAGTAGGTAAGGTGTCACGTTACATTCCGTCAATGTTGAACTATCAGACTCATATTGATGGTGGTTCTATGTTCAACACTCCGCCGGTAGTGCCTATCTATTCTGCCATGCTGAACCTTCGTTGGATTAAAGCTCAGGGTGGCGTGAAAGAAATGGAACGCCGTGCCATCGAAAAGGCGGATATGCTGTATGCGGAAATTGACCGCAATAAATTGTTCGTAGGTACTGCTGCCAAGGAAGACCGTTCACGCATGAACATCTGTTTCGTAATGGCTCCCGAATACAAAGACCTTGAGGCTGACTTTATGAAGTTTGCTACCGAAAGAGGTATGGTAGGTATCAAGGGACACCGTTCTGTGGGTGGTTTCCGTGCATCTTGCTACAACGCTATGCCGAAAGAAAGCGTACAAGCTTTGATTGATTGTATGCAGGAATTTGAAAAACTTCATCAATGAAAGGATTATGAAAGTACTTGTTGCTACTGAAAAACCGTTTGCTAAAGTTGCGGTAGATGGTATTCGTAAAGAAATAGAAGCAGCCGGATATGAGCTTGTTTTACTTGAAAAATATACAGATAAGGCTCAGTTGCTGGATGCAGTGAAAGATGCTAACGCTATTATTATCCGTAGTGATATTGTTGATGCTGAGGTATTGGATGCTGCAAAGGAATTGAAGATTGTGGTTCGTGCGGGTGCAGGATACGATAACGTAGACCTGGCTGCTGCCACTGCTCACAATGTTTGTGTAATGAATACTCCGGGACAAAATTCCAATGCTGTTGCCGAACTGGCTTTGGGTATGATGGTGTATGCTGTCCGCAATTTCTATAGCGGGACGTCCGGTACGGAACTGATGGGCAAGAAACTGGGTATCCATGCTTATGGAAACGTTGGTCGCAATGTTGCTCGTGTTGCCAAAGGCTTCGGCATGGAAGTGTATGCTTATGACGCATTCTGCCCGAAAGAGGTAATCGAAAAAGACGGGGTAAAGGCTGTTGGTTCGGCAGAAGAATTGTATAAGACTTGCCAAGTGGTATCTTTGCATATTCCTGCAACTGCCGAAACCAAGAATTCTATCAATTATGCGTTGCTGAAAGATATGCCGAAGGGTGCCATGCTGGTAAACACTGCCCGCAAGGAAGTTATTAACGAAGCCGAACTGATTAAGTTGATGGAAGACCGTGCCGACTTCAAATATATCACGGACATCATGCCTGCCGCCAACGCAGAATTTGCGGAGAAGTTTGCTGGACGTTATTTCTCAACTCCGAAGAAGATGGGTGCACAGACTGCCGAAGCAAATATCAATGCAGGTATTGCTGCTGCCCAACAAATCGTTGGTTTCTTGAAAGACGGTTGCGAAAAATTCCGCGTGAATAAATAATATTCGTAGAAATAATAGTATATTTGAGCCACAGATTTATTAAAAATCTGTGGCTTTTATTTTTTACATATTAAATACTAATATCATGGCAATAATTAAACCTTTCAAGGGCATTCGTCCACCGCAAGATTTGGTGGAACAAGTTGCTTCCCGTCCTTACGATGTTTTGAATTCTGAAGAAGCCCGCATCGAAGCGGAAGGTAACGAAAAGTCTCTTTATCATATCATCAAACCGGAGATAGATTTTCCGACAGGTACGGACGAGCATGACGAACCGGTGTATGCCAAGGCTGCCGAGAACTTTCAAGCGTTTCAGGATAAAGGATGGTTAGTGCAGGATGCGAAGGAAAACTATTATATCTATGCCCAGACAATGAACGGGAAAACGCAGTACGGATTGGTTGTCGGTGCTTATGTTCCCGATTACATGAATGGAGTCATCAAGAAACATGAACTTACCCGTCGCGACAAGGAGGAAGACCGCATGAAGCATGTCCGTGTGAACAATGCGAATATCGAACCTGTTTTCTTTGCTTATCCTGATAATGAGAAGTTGGATGCTATCATCAAGAAATATACGGCAGAAAAGCCTGTTTATGACTTCATCGCTCCGGGCGACGGTTTCGGTCATACGTTCTGGATTGTTGACCAGGATGAGGACATTGCTGCCATTACTGCCGAATTTGCTAAAATGCCGGCTCTGTATATCGCTGACGGACATCACCGTTCCGCTGCTGCCGCATTGGTTGGGGCTGAAAAGGCAAAGCTGAATCCGAATCATCGCGGTGATGAGGAGTATAATTACTTTATGGCTGTCTGCTTCCCGGCAAACCAACTGACTATTATTGATTACAACCGTGTGGTGAAAGACCTCAACGGATTGACTCCCGAACAGTTTATTGCTGCATTAGGCAAGAACTTTGTTGTAGAAGAAAAAGGTGCGGATATATACAAGCCGTCCGGTTTGCATAACTTTTCTCTTTACCTGAATGATAAATGGTATAGCCTGACTGCCAAAGCCGGAACATATAATGATAATGACCCTATTGGTGTACTTGATGTTACCATTTCTTCCAACTTAATTTTGGACGAAATTTTGGGAATAAAGGACTTGCGTTCGGATAAGCGTATCGACTTTGTCGGTGGTATCCGTGGATTGGGTGAACTCAAGAAACGTGTGGATAGCGGTGAAATGAAAGTAGCTCTGGCACTTTATCCTGTGTCTATGAAGCAACTGATGGATATTGCAGATACCGGTAATATCATGCCGCCCAAGACCACCTGGTTTGAACCTAAGCTCCGCTCAGGACTGGTTATTCATAAGTTGGATTAAAGAATCCTATTTAATAAAATCAAGCGGTCGAACCGTTACAACCATACAGTTGATTGTAGCAGTTCGACCGCCCGTTTATAATAGAATAACCGTTCGTTCGCAGTAAAGCGACTGCTCATTTATTCTGAAATGGTCGCTTGTTTGTATCAGTTCGCCCGTATATAGATGAATGAACTTCACTTAATATTTCCAAATGATAGATTGAATTTTCTCAATAAAGCCGTATCTTTGCGCTATGACTGCTGAAGATACTTATAAAACCATCACAGAACCTTCTGAAGGTATTTATACGGAAAAGCGAAGCAAGTTCATTGCTATTGCCCTTCCTGTGCGTACTATCGACGAGATAAAGGTACATCTTGAAACGTATCAGAAGAAGTATTATGATGCCCGGCATGTATGTTATGCTTATATGTTGGGTGCGGCGCGCAAGGATTTTCGTGCCAATGACAATGGAGAGCCTTCCGGTACGGCCGGTAAGCCTATTCTCGGACAGATTAATTCCAATGAACTGACGGATATTCTGATTATCGTAGTTCGTTATTTCGGGGGAATCAAGTTAGGAACCAGCGGATTGATTGTAGCTTATAAAGCTGCTGCTGCCGAAGCTATCGCTGCTGCTACGATTATAGAGAAAACGGTAGATGATGATGTGACAGTCATGTTCGAGTATCCTTTTATGAATGACATCATGCGCATTGTGAAGGAAGAAGAACCGGAGATTCTCAATCAATCGTATGATATGGATTGCAGCATGACACTGCGGATTCGCCGTTCGATGATGCCGAGATTGCGGGCACGACTGGAAAAAGTGGAGACGGCACGAATTCTGGATGATGAAGAGAGTTAGCGTGTAGAAAATAGTCATAGTTGAGACTGAGGGATTAGACTGAATTTGAATGAGAAAGAAAAAATATATATTTTTTATCCTGATTTCGGGCTTCTTTGCATGGAGGAATACTCAGATTTGTGCACAGGAGGCTCAGAAAACTCCGGAGACTTTAGAGACTCGGAAGTTAGCTCCTAATAATATTCCTGTTCCCTGGTATTCTCAGAAAATCACGGGATGCCCTTATTCGCATTGTTCCCTGGCTTCCTCATTAATGGTGTTCGACTATTTTAAGGGAATGACGACCGACAAACAACGGTCGGCCCAGGATGCTGAAAAGAAACTGGTGGAATATCAACGGAATTACTTTCTGAAAAAGCATGCTCCTTTTCGTCGTCGTACTTCGATAGGGCAGGGTGGCTATTATTCTTTTGAGATAGATTCGCTGGCTCGTTATTACGAAAATATGGTAAGTGCCGAGCATTTTCAAAAGAAAGATTATCGGATATTGAAAGATTATATTGACCGTGGGATTCCTATTTTGGTGAATGTGAGATATACAGGCGCAGTTCGCGGCTTGCGTCCCGGGCCGAGGGGACATTGGATGGTACTTCGAGGGATTGATGATAAACACGTGTGGGTGAATGACCCCGGTCGTTCGCCGGAGTTGCGGAATAAAGGAGAAAATATCTGTTATCCTATAAAGAAACAACCGGGTAATCCCTCTTATTTTGATGGATGCTGGACAGGACGTTTTATTGTGGTCACTCCCAAGGAATGGATACACAATTCACTTTTTGCACGGGTAGGCAAATTGCCGCCATTAGAAGAAGTGATGTATGTGGTTCCGCCTTTTATCCCGTCTATGGATTTGCCGCGGGTTATCCGTCAATAGAATCGATGTAATGATAAACATAACTAACAAAATAAAGAAGAACAAGATATATGGCATTTGAAGCAACTAAAAAAGAATGGTGTGAACTTTATACATTCTTCCGCTTGTTGGCAGACGGGAAAGTGGTATTAGGTACGGCAGAGGCAAAAGCTGGAGAAGCGTTCTGGCCTGTTGCAATGATTCAACGGGAAGAGCATGACGGAACGCGTCGGTATTATATCGAAGAAGAGACAATCCGTATCGAAGGGGAAACAGGTGTCAAATCCATGCCTCGTGAAGATTTCGGTATTGTTGCCGGACTGATATTGCAAGCTGTCAAATCTTCTTCGGAGAATGACGTGACTTCACCGGACGGAGTAGAAGAGTTTCTGGATGAAGCGGGCATTTTTGATTTGGAGGCAAAGACGGAAGACCGTACGGACTTTTCTGTGGCTTTTTGGCATCCGGAAGCACCGTTGAGAGGGTTCAATGTCCGTTCAAGACTGAGCGCTATGAATCCGTTGCTGGACGGTGGACGTGCAGCGAATCTTAAACTGGAACAGAGTGGAATTAAATTTGCTACTCCAACGGTGAATAAGATTAATGCTTTGCCCGAGTCTCCCAATGAAGTATCCGAGAGAATGATGATGATTGAACGTTTGGGTGGTGTACTCAAATATTCGGATGTAGCTGATAAGGTATTTCGTAGTAACCTTTTGATGATTGACTTGCATTTCCCGCGTGTATTGGCAGAAATGGTACGTATCATGCATCTGGACGGTGTATCCCGCATTAGTGAACTGACAGAGATTATCAAACAGATAAATCCGTTGAAGATTAAGGATGAGTTGATAAACAAGCATAAGTTCTATGAATTTAAGGTGAAGCAGTTCCTGATGGCATTGGCACTGGGCATGCGTCCTGCAAAGATATATAATGGATTGGATTCGGCAGTAGAAGGAATTTTGCTGGTAGATGGGAGCGGAGACGTACTCTGTTATCATAAATCGGAAAAACAGGCTATGGAAGATTTTCTGTTCTTGAATACCCGTTTGGAGAAAGGCGCTTTGGAGAAGGATAAATACGGATTCCTGGAAAGAGAGAATGGGGTTTATTATTTCAAATTGAATGCAAAGATTGGTTTGGTTAAAAGATAGATTCTAAACATAAGGGATAGTATGAAAACAAATGAGATTTTAGAAAACATCAAGGCACGTCGTAGTGTACGGGCTTATACAAGTCAGCAAGTTTCAGAAGAGGATTTGCAGGCGGTTTTGGAAGCGGCAATTTATGCTCCGAGTGGGATGCATTTGGAGACGTGGCATTTCACGGCTATTCAGAATATAGACAAACTGACGGAACTGAATGAACGCATTAAAGGAGCTTTTGCAAAAAGCGAGGATACCCGTTTGCAGGAACGCGGTCATAGCAAGACTTATTGCTGTTATTACCATGCTCCGACTTTAGTCATTGTCTCTAATGAGCCTACCCAATGGTGGGCGGGGATGGACTGTGCCTGTGCGATAGAGAATATGTTCCTTGCGGCGCAGTCTTTGGGAATCGGTTCTTGTTGGATTAACCAACTCGGAACGACTTGCGATGACTCCGAAGTGCGTGAGTTTATTACTTCATTGGGAGTACCCGAAAATCATAAGGTGTATGGCTGTGTGGCATTGGGATATGTTGACCCCGAAACTCCGATGAAAGAGAAGAAAGTGAAAGCGGGCACGTTGACAATTGTCAAATAGAGAATGCCAGCCAACTTATTATTTTGAAGCGGTGCTTTACGATTCCTAAAGCGGTGCTTTACAACATTTAAAGCGGCGCTTTAGGACTCCTAAAACGCCGCTTTAGCTTTTATAAAACGTCATGCTCTCTGAGCTATCTCAGGGAGATATGTTAATCAAATGTCCCGTAACGAGTCGGTAATAACTTGCGGTCTCCTAACGTATTATCTACGCGTGCCACGTTTATCCAGAATTTGTTCTCACGTACACTCTCTATCGGATAAGCAGCTTTCTCGCGTGTGTATGAATGTTCCCAAAGGTCATTGACCACTTCATATTCGGGGTGCGGAGCATTAATCAATACATTGTCATTCTTATCTGCTTCACCATTCTTCACTTCCTGGATTTCTTTCCAGATATTCAACATGACCTCTACGAAGTTATCCAGTTCGGCAAGGCTTTCGCTTTCCGTAGGCTCAATCATCAATGTACCGTGAACAGGGAAAGAAAGGGTAGGGGCATGATAACCGTAATCCATCAGACGTTTTGCGATGTCATTTTCCGAAATACCTGTTTCTTCGTGTACCTTACGGCATTCCAAAATCATTTCGTGACCTACAAAACCGTTTGCTCCGCAATAGACGATGCCATAAGTGTCTTTCAGACAAGCAGCCAAATAATTGGCATTCAGAATCGCAATTTTGGTAGCCTGTGTCAGGCCTTCCGTACCCATCATGCGGATATATCCGTATGTGATAGGCAGGATACCTGCACTTCCGAACGGAGCGGAAGAAACCTGATTCTGTGCATTGCTGAGGATACCATGTCCGGGCAGGAAAGGAACCAAGTGCTCTGCTACACAGATAGGACCTACTCCAGGGCCACCGCCACCGTGAGGAGAAGCGAATGTTTTGTGAAGATTCAAATGGCAGACATCAGCACCGATAAATCCCGGATTGGTCAGTCCTACTTGTGCGTTCATGTTAGCACCATCCATGTATACTTGTGCGCCACACGCATGAATAATATTGCAGATCTCCTTTATCTCCGTTTCAAAAATACCATGAGTTGAGGGATAGGTAATCATTAATGCGGCTAACTCATCTTTATTTTCTTCGGCTTTGGCACGCAGGTCATCCATATCTACATTTCCCAGCCCATCGCAGGCACAGGTGACGGTTGTAAAACCTGCCTGTATAGCCGACGCAGGATTGGTTCCGTGTGCCGATGCCGGAATCAGAACCTTGTTCCGATGTCCCTGACCGATACTTTCAAGGTAAGTGCGAATCACGCGAAGGCCTGTATATTCTCCCGCAGCACCTGAATTTGGTTGCAGGCTCACTCCTGCGAAACCGGTGATAATCTTCAAATCCTCACTCAGGTTCTTTATCAGTTCGCGGTATCCTTCAGCCTGGTCTTCGGGAACCAGCGGATGCATACCCATAAACTCGGAACAGCTCAAAGGTAACATTTCCGAAGCGGCGTTCAACTTCATTGTACATGAGCCGAGGGAAATCATGGATTGAGCCAGTGAAATATCCTTGCGGTCCAGGCGTTTGATATAACGCATCATTTCCGTTTCTGTATGATACTTGTTGAATACTTCGTGAGTAAGGAAAGGACTTGTACGTTTCAAAGCTTTGTCGATATTGCTTTTCTCCGGAATATCATCTACTTTCTGATAATCTTTTCCGGCAGCGATGGCAAAGATGGAAAGTAATACGTTCACGGCTGCAATATCCGTAGTTTCGTCAATGCTGAACCCTACATCTCCATTCTCAAAATAGCGCAGATTTACCTCTTTACTGAGTGCAATCGTCCGAATCTGCTGTGCCGAAACGTGCTCGGGCAGTTCAAAACGCAATGTATCGAAATATTGTGCGTTTACTTGCGTATATCCGAATTTCTTCAACTGTTTGTCGAGGAATACGGTGATGCTGTGGATACGCGAAGCGATGGCTGAAATACCTTCCTGGCCGTGGTAGACTGCGTAGAAGCCTGCCATTGTAGCTAGCAGGGCTTGTGCCGTGCAGATATTCGATGTTGCTTTTTCCCGTTTGATATGTTGTTCGCGTGTCTGTAAAGCCATACGGTAACAAAGTTTGCCGTATTTATCTTTCGACCATCCGATGATACGTCCTGGCATATTCCGTTTGTATTCGTCCCTTGTGGCGAAGTAAGCAGCGGACGGACCGCCATAGAACATCGGTGTACCCAGGCGTTGGGTTGTTCCGAATACGATATCCGCTCCCCATTCTCCCGGTGGAGTCAATAGGGCAAGGCTCAGAATATCGGCAGCGACAGCTACCTTGCAATCGGCTGTGTGCGCTTTTTCTGTAAATGCGGTATAATCTTCTACGTTTCCGTTGGAATTGGGGTATTGCAGGATGCAGGCGAAGACTTCCGGTGAAGGTTCGAAATCCTTATATTTACCTACACGCAGCTCGATACCTTGCGGCACGGCACGTGTAGTCATGACAGCCAGTGTTTGTGGGAAGACATTTTCGTCAACGAAGACTACGTTTGCGCCCGATTTCTGTTGGGCGCGGGAACGCAGGGCATACATCATGCTGACAGCTTCGGCTGCTGCGGTTCCTTCGTCCAGCAGTGAACAGTTGGCAAGCGGCATGGCAGTAAGGTCGCATATGGCTGTCTGAAAATTCATTAATGCTTCCAGACGTCCTTGCGATACTTCTGTCTGATAAGGAGTGTAGGAAGTGTACCACACCGGGTTCTCGAATACATTCCGTTGGATAACGGCAGGTGTAATCGTATTGTACCAGCCCAGACCGATGTAGGTGGTATACAGTTTGTTCTTACTTGCTAGTGTGGCGATGTGTTTTCCAAATTCGTATTCTGTCAACGGGCTCGACAATGCTAACGGCTCTTTCAGTCGGATATTGGCAGGAATTGTTTTGTCAATAAGTTCGTCCAGTGATGCTACTCCAATTTTGCGGAGCATCACGGCTGTGTCTTGTTCATTGATGCCGATGTGACGGCTAGCTAACAAATCGGTTTTCATATTGATAAAGGGATTTTATTGTTTTATCTGAAAAATGGGTTTTCTGCTTTTTCCATCCCGATGGTCGTGGGGGCGCCATGTCCCGGATAAACGACTGTCTCGTTAGGAAGGATAAAAAGACGGCTGCAAATATGCTCTATCAGTTCGTCGAAATTGCCGCCTGTAAGGTCGGCCCGACCGATGCTGCCTTGAAACAGGACGTCGCCTGAGAACATACAGTTGTCTTCTTTGCAATAGTACACCAAGCTGCCGGGCGAGTGACCGGGTACATGGATTGCTTCCAGTTGGGTATGTCCGAAAGTGATAATATCACCGTCATGCAGGTATTTTCCCAGCGGTACGGGTGCTTCCTGCAACTGGAAACCAAACATTCGGCTTTGTTTCGGTGCTTCGTCAATCCAATACTCGTCCGCTTTATTCGCCTCTGCCGACAAACCGAACTCTTTGAGCATGAATGGATTCCCGAAGATATGATCCAAATGTAAGTGAGTATTCAGAAGATGCTTCACATTCAGTCCATTGGTGAGGATGAACTTCTTTAGTGCTTGTTTCTCTTCTTCATAGAAACAGCCCGGATCAATGACGACTGCTTCTTTTGTTTCGTCCCATAACACGTAGCAATTTACGGGGAACATATTAAATTCAAACCTTTTTATTTTCATGGTTCTTTTCTATGATTAATCTTATTCAGAACAACTAATAGTCTTTAAATAGGGACATATACCACTTTTTTTGTTTCAAAGAACTCCTCCTCGAAGTTGTCGCTCAGGCTGTGAATCATTGTCTTATGCTTGAACGGCATCGTTTCGTGCTCCAGTTCACCGCCCTTGAGACAGATAAGCCCATTGGGCAATGCATTCTGCTGTTTGGAAGATATATTCTTTTTGATAATCTTAATCAAATCCGCCAGAGGCATAACGGCACGGCTGACAACGAAGTCGAACGTGCGTTTTTCCTCTTCTGCACGGGCATGGCGGAAAGTGACGTTTTTCAGTCCGATGGCATTAGCCACTTCTGTCGCTACACGTACTTTTTTACCGATGCTGTCCACAAGATGAAACTTTATTTCGGGAAATAATATTGCCAAAGGAATGCCGGGGAAACCGCCTCCTGTTCCTAAGTCCATGATACTGGTTCCGGGACGGAACTGGATGACTTTGGCAATGCCTAATGAATGGAGCACATGGTGCTCATACAAGTTCTCGATGTCCTTGCGTGAGATAACGTTGATTTTCGAATTCCAGTCGATGTAAAGGTCATATAGAGCAGCAAATTGTTTGCGTTGCTCTTCTGTCAGCTCAGGGAAGTATTTCTCTATGATTTCCACTTTTATCAATTACAAATTACTGATTAGAAATTATATGAAATGAATATCCGCCTATATAGCTATCTGTATAGTCACAACAAGATATTCATTGGGTTTCGTTCTTTTATGAAGTTTAATCTTTCAGTTCTCCCAAAATCGGGTTGCTGCCGAGAAGATGTTCCATCATTGGGAATGGGATTGTCACCTTTACCGGTCCCATGGAATAGGGAGTAATGTCATATACATTATAATAGAAGGTAATGCCTTCTTTACTCAGATAAAAATTCTCGGTCGGATTGATGTCACCGGTCGAAGCATATCCCATATCTTCCAGAGCTTCGTGAGTCGTCACTTTGTTGTCAGCCATGAGCTGGTTCCAAATGAGGTCAGTCAGCGGGTCTTTGTAATCTCCGATGAAAATGTCGTCAAGACGGAGCGGACGCATCAGCGTAAGATCCATATTCAGATAAGTCGTCATATAGATGCCATGTGCACCACCGGTATATTCATTGTAGTCGATGCGATATACAAGCAGGTCTTTCTCATATAGTTGCACGTGGCTTTCAATACCTTTGTAATAAGAATACCAGGCACCGATGGATGCTTCGTCTTCCTTATCTTTCTCATCTTCTGTGTACATCGGTTCCAAGTCGCGGCGATATTCACTGATATAATTTTCCGTATATTGTTTTATGACCTCTTCCGGTTTTTCCCCGATGTACTTATCGCCGAAGCAGGCGGAAATGAAATAAGTATTCAGGCTGTCTTTCAGCATATCATCCGATGACTTGACGGGATAAGCGAAATTGATAATTATATTACAAGCCGGTTTGGCTGTATCGTTAAAGAGGTGTGCCGTCTCATTCACCTGAATACTGTCGAACTGCAACGCACCTGTTTTTTTGTTCATCTTGTCATGACAAGAAAACAAAAATCCGCTTACCGAAAGTATAATTGCAAGCAGGCTGACATATTGTTTTTTCATACTCGTTTTTTCTATAAATTACATATTTACTATCTCATTCACTATTGACAAATATAGATGAAATTCACGAACCGGACTAATAAATACAGAAAAATATTCAGGTATTTCTAAAAGAAGAAAGCAAGAGGTGGATTCTGAATTGTAACATATATGACATTATGCTTATTTTTTTGTGAATAATAAGAGCCTGTTTAAATTCTCTTCAGTCATAATATTATAGCTCTTACCCCAGCTTTTCTTGTCGCGTCCGTCTGTAGTTGGCGGAAGGGGTATTAACAGTTGCGCTCTTGGCTATTAATAGAAAACTTCCCGCCCATTAAGTATAAAGTTCCTTCGGACAGGAAGGAAACTTTCTTTTCATTCGATGCAAACTATAAACGCAAGCTTTGATTATATAATTGCAAGCTTCGTTTTTATAATCAAAGCCTTTGTTTTTATAAACGAAGCTTTCGTTTATAGATTACAATTAACGAAGAATAAGTTTACATGCTGATAATAAGAAGTTTACAATTAATGAAAGAGAACTTTTCTATTAATGAATGAAAAGTGGGTTATTAAGAGCCTGCTCCGAGTTTTGCCCGACACAGTTTTGAGAGTTGCATTCGAGTATATTTTCTGTTGTTGTGAGGAGCATGACGGAGACTATGTGACGAATAAAAACAGGTCGGTAAAGCCTATCTAACATAATCTCAGGAAAATTTAAACAGGCTCTAATATTTAATTTGTTTTTATTCTTATCTTTGCCCCTTGATATGAAAAAGTTAGCTTACATAACAGCGTTGATTCTTTCCCTCTTGATTATCTATTCGGGAGCAGGAGTATCTATTATGCACTATTGCTGTGCCCGTTGCGAAACGGCGCAAGGCTGTTGTGACACAGGCTGTCCGAAATGTAAGAAAACACATACTTGCGACTCTAAGAAGGATTGCAAAGCAAAAGGTTGTACGGCTACTATCTATAAGCTGGACTTGATGAAACATACTACTGAGTTGAAAGTTTTACCTCAAGCAGTTGACCTCTTCTATGCGCAGTTCTGTTATTTGCTGACTTATACATATTCAGATAAACCAATAGAGTATGATACTCCTACTTCACCGCCACCTCTCTGCTCGAGACAGAAGCTGGCGCTATATGCCACCTATCTAATTTAGCCACTATCTCTTTCTTTTTTAGGACTTTGCTTTCTGATGAATTAAAGCTGGAAGGTGAGGTGAGATTGAATGCAACCAAGTTGCATGAAAAATGAACTAATTTTGTATCTCGAAAGAAAGTTTAGAAAGAATGAAATATATGATAGTAGGACTGTTCCTGTTGTTTGCAAGCAATATGCAGGCACAAGTATACGGAACGGTAAAAGATAGTACCGGGGAAGTTGTTCCCGGAGCAAACGTGTTCTGGATGAATACAGGACAAGGCGTGACTACTAAGGAAGACGGAAGTTTTTCTATCAGTAAACCTTCCAAAAGCCATATGCTGATAGTCAGTTTTATCGGTTTTCAGAACGATACAATTCATGTGAATGGTAAGAATCAGAAACTGGATATTGTACTTCGTGATGGGGTTGAGTTGAATGAAGTAAATGTAGTCAGTCGCCGATTGGGTACAATGAAACTGCGTAGCAGCGTGATGAATGAAGATATGATAAGTAGTGCTGAATTGAGCAGAGCCGCTTGTTGTAACTTGGGAGAAAGTTTTGTGACAAATCCTTCAGTCGATGTGAGCTATTCCGATGCGGCAACAGGAGCCAGGCAAATCAAATTGTTGGGATTGTCCGGCACTTATGTGCAGATGCTGACGGAGAACATTCCAAACTATCGCGGGGCTGCTTCTCCTTATGGTTTAGGTTATGTCCCAGGTCCATGGATGCAGAGCATACAGGTATCTAAAGGAACCTCTTCCGTGAAGAACGGTTATGAAGCCATTACAGGGCAGATTAACGTTGAGTTCAAGAAACCCCAATTGCCGGAAGCAGACTGGGTATCTGCTAATCTTTTCGCAAGCACCACCAGTCGTTATGAAGCCAATGCGGATGCTACGCTGAAAATCTCCAAACGCTGGAGTACTTCTCTGCTGGCGCATTATGAAAACGAGACAAAAGCCCACGATGGCAATGATGACGGATTTATAGATATTCCGCAGGTAGAGCAATACAACGTGTGGAACCGGTGGGCGTATATGGGCGACCATTATGTTTTCCAGGCAGGTATCAAAGCACTTTCCGAAACACGTACCAGCGGACAAGCCAGTCATGGTGGAATGCATTTTGACAACCCTTATAAAGTGAACATTGATACAGAACGTTATGAGTTCTTCACCAAAAATGCTTATATATTTAATAAGGAGAAGAATACAAACCTAGCTTTGATTCTTTCTGCCTCTTTGCATAATCAGGACGCCAGCTACGGACAGAAACTTTATAATGTAGACCAAACCAATGTTTACGCTTCATTGATGTTTGAAACGGAGTTTAATAAGCAGAACGGTTTCTCTGTCGGACTAAGTTTTAATTACGATGCTTACAACCAACATTACCGTTTGGAAGATAATGCAGATAAAGTCGCTCTCAAAGCTTTTGAGAAAGAAGCCGTCCCTGGTGCTTATGTGCAGTATACCTTGAATCTGAACGAACAATGGATGTTTATGGCAGGACTTCGCGGAGATTACAGTAATGAACATGGATTCTTTGTAACTCCTCGTGCGCATCTCAAATACAATCCGAATGAATATGTGAACTTCCGTCTCTCTGCCGGAAAAGGCTACCGGACAAATCATGTATTGGCGGAAAATAACTATCTGTTTTCCAGCAGCCGTAAAGTAGAGATTGCGAAGAATCTGGATATGGAAGAAGCATGGAACTATGGTGCAAGTGTATCTACCTACATTCCGATAGTCGGCAAAACACTGAATATAAATGCTGAATACTACTATACGGACTTTCTGAAACAAGTCGTTTTAGATATGGACAGTAATCCCCATGGAGTATCCTTCTACAACCTTGACGGGCGTTCATACTCGCATGTATTCCAAGTGGAAGCCAGCTATCCGTTCTTCAAAGGATTCACCTTGACAGGCGCTTACCGCTTGACGGATGCGCAAACTACCTACAAAGGCCAACGAATGGAAAAACCTCTGACCAGTAAATACAAAGGATTACTGACTGCATCTTACCAAACTCCGTTGGGAATATGGCAATTTGACGCAACGCTGCAATTGAATGGTGGCGGCAGAATGCCTGCTCCTTATGAACTTGAGGACGGACAACTCTCATGGAACCGCCGTTATGGTAGCTTTGAACAACTCAGCTTGCAAGTGACCCGCTATTTCCGTCGTTGGTCTATTTACGTAGGTGGCGAGAATCTGACAAACTTCAAGCAGAAGAACCCGATTATCGATGCGGCAAATCCTTGGGGAGATAATTTTGATTCCACGATGATATGGGGGCCGATGCACGGTGCGAAAGCATATATCGGATTGCGTTTCAATCTGGCTAGAAACAGTGAATAAAAAGAATACATGATATTTAAACAGATAAGAAAAATGAGAACAAAAAGATGGATGGCCACTTGCGTGGTGGCTCTTTTGAGTGTAGTTGCCGTAATGGCAAAGGATATTCGTGTGGTAGTATTCAGAGTGACTCAGATGCACTGCGAAAAATGTGAAAAGAAGGTGAAGGACAACATGCGTTTTGAGAAAGGTCTGAAAGATATTTCCACTGTTGTGAAAGACCGGATGGTTACTATCACATACGATGCTGAAAAGACAAATGTGAAGAACTTGCAGGCGGGATTTAATAAATTCAATTATGAAGCCGAATTTGTGAAAGAAACGAAGAAAGACGATAAGAAAGCGGATAAGAAGTAATTGAACAAATATTCATATTAGCTTGTTTCTATAAATCAACGATGGCCTTTCTTCACACCTCTTCTGAGGAAGGGGAAAGGCCAAAAAATGATAATTATATATGGGGAATATAGTGAAAAAAGCATTTCCCGTGCTCAATATGCATTGTGCGGGCTGTGCTAATAATGTTGAAAAAACAGTAAGGAAATTGTCGGGAGTCACTGAGGCTTCCGTTAATTTTGCCACTAATACATTGACTGTTTCTTATGAGAAGGACAAGTTGACTCCCGGAGAAATCCATGCGGCAGTGCTTGCTGCGGGTTACGACCTGATTGTGGAGGAAACTCATAAAGAAGAGCGTCAGGAAGAAGAGCAGCATAAACGCTACGTTCGCTTGAAACGGAAAGTGATTGGTGCATGGATTTTGGTAGTGCCGCTGCTGATATTCTCTATGGTATTGATGCATATGCCATATTCTAACGAAATTCAGATGGTGTTTGCCATCCCTGTCATGGTCTTTTTCGGTGGTGGTTTCTTTACCGGAGCCTGGAAGCAAGCAAAGATGGGACGAAGCAATATGGACACTTTGGTTGCGTTGAGTACTTCCATCGCTTTTCTGTTCAGCTTGTTTAATACTTTCTTTCCTGAATTCTGGTATGCTCGTGGATTAGAATCACACGTCTATTACGAAGCTTCTGCGGTAATTATTGCTTTCGTGTTGACTGGCAAGCTGATGGAAGAACGCGCGAAAGGAAATACTTCCAACGCTATCCGCAAGTTGATGGGTATGCAGCCTAAAGTAGCCCGCGTGTTGCGCAACGGAGTAGAAGAAGAGATTCTGATTGAGCAACTGCAAGTCGGTGATTTGGTTGTTGTCCGTCCAGGAGAGCAGATTCCCGTGGATGGTAAGCTTTCTGAAGGTGACTCCTATGTCGACGAAAGTATGATAAGCGGTGAGCCTATTCCAGTAGAAAAGAAGATAGGCGATAAAGTACTGGCGGGAACTATCAACCAACGCGGCTCGTTTATCATTAGCGCAACTCAAGTCGGCAGTGAGACTGTATTGGCACACATCATTCACACGGTGCAGGAAGCACAAGGCAGCAAAGCCCCCGTACAGCGTATTGTCGACCGCATAACTGGAATTTTCGTACCTGTTGTGCTGGGCATTGCTATCCTTACGTTTATCTTATGGGTAGTCATTGGCGGCGGTGAATACATATCTTATGGTATACTGTCTGCTGTTTCTGTTCTTGTTATCGCTTGTCCGTGTGCCTTAGGGCTTGCCACACCTACTGCCTTGATGGTGGGAATCGGCAAAGCTGCCAGTCTGCATATTCTGATAAAGGACGCTGTTGCTTTGGAACAAATGCGTAAGGTGGATGTTGTTGTATTGGATAAGACCGGGACATTGACAGAAGGGCATCCCACAGCCACCGGATGGTTATGGGCACAGTCTCAGGAACCGCATTATAAAGATGTACTTTTGGCTGCGGAAATGAAATCGGAGCATCCGCTTGCCGGTGCCATAGTCGCTGCGCTTCAGAACGAGGAAAGGATACAGCCCGCTAAACTGGACAGCTTTGAAAGTATCACAGGAAAAGGCATTAAAGTCTTCTATCAAGGGAAAGTATATTGGGTAGGCAGTCACAAACTATTAAGGGATTTCAGTGCCACGATGAATGATGTAATGGCCGATATGCTGGTCCGTTATGAATCGGACGGAAACGGGATTATTTACTTTGGTTGCGAAAGTGAACTGTTGGCTATTATTGCAGTCTCCGACCCGATAAAAGCAACTTCTGCCGAAGCGGTGAAAGAACTGAAACGCCAGGGCATTGACATATGTATGCTGACCGGCGACGGGCAACGGACGGCTTTGGCCGTTGTTTCTCATTTGGGAATCGAACGTTTTGTAGCTGATGCTCTTCCCGCCGATAAAGCCGATTTTGTTCAAGAGTTGCAATTGCAGGGAAAGAAAGTCGCCATGGTAGGGGATGGCATCAATGATTCGCAAGCCTTGGCATTGGCGGACGTCAGTATTGCTATGGGGAAAGGAACGGATATTGCTATGGATGTTGCTATGGTGACTTTGATGACATCCGACCTCTTGTTGCTTCCTAAAGCATTCCAGTTATCGAGGCAGACGGTCAAACTGATTCATCAAAACCTGTTTTGGGCATTTATTTATAATCTGATAGGTATTCCTATTGCTGCCGGTGTTCTGTTCCCCTTGAATGGTTTATTATTGAATCCGATGCTGGCAAGTGCCGCTATGGCTTTCTCCAGTGTGAGTGTAGTACTTAATTCACTGAGCTTGGGAAGAAGGTACAGGTAATTAATCACAAAAATACTATCTATTTCTGAATTCCAACGGTGTCATTCCTACATATCGTCTGAAATATTTGCCGAAGAAAGAAGCACTTGGAAAGTTTAGTGAATAAGCTATTTCTTGGATAGTCATATTCGTACCCTTCAGTTTGGCTTTAGCATCCATGATGACGATATAGGCAATCGTATCCAGTACGCTTTTTCCGGTCACTTGTCTTACGGTAGTACTCAGATGTTGGAGGGATATCCCCAATTGGTCTGCGTAAAACTGTGCCCGACGTTCGTTCTTATAATTTTCGGTGATAGATTGAATCAGTTCCCGGCATATTTCCTTTTTACGGTTTGAACTGCTGTTTTCTCCTGGATAGTTATGGTATATCAGCCGTATGCTTGTCAGTATAGTCTGAAGTGCCAATTCTACCAACTCAGGATCCATCTCGAAGTTTTCGTTGCAACTGGCACGTGCTAGCAGAGCGAAATAATCTTTCAGATAACCGGTCACTTCTTCGGTAAGCGGTACAATTGGTTGTTCGATTAGTTTAGGATAAGCATTTCCGATACTTTTCATCAGATTGATTCGTCCGGCACAATGAGCGGAAAAACCAGCGAAGCAGAGACATACTTTTTCTGTTTTTTCGCGGAACTGAATGATGGTGCCCGGCAATAGTGTTATCAAGTCATTGGGACGGATTTCATAATCGAGCAAGTTGATGGATGCTTTCATTGAGCCTTCGGTACATATGGCAACAATACATGCTTGCAACCGGCAAGATTGCTTATAAATATTCAGAATATCTTCTGTGACATTCGTCCATGCTAATATTTCGGTAGGCAAGTCTACCTGTGGAAAGTCCATTTTCATAGTTGTGTTTGTTATATTCGGCCGACAAATGTACATATTTTCTTTTTATTTCTTATCTTTGTTTCTATGAAAACAGTTTTTGTCGATTGGAATTTGATACCGTATGCCGAGGCATGGCAACGGCAGACGGAATGGTTTGACAGCGTTGTCCGAGCAAAAGCTCAGGGCGAAGCCTATGAGAACCGTATTATTATGTGCGAGCATTCTCACGTCTATACTTTGGGACGTAGTGGGAAAGAAAATAATATGTTGCTGAGTGACCAACAGTTGAAAGCGATTGATGCGACTCTTTATCATATCGACAGAGGGGGAGACATCACTTATCACGGCCCCGGACAGTTAGTATGCTATCCTATATTGAATTTGGAAGAGTTCGGGCTTGGGCTGAAAGAATATGTTCATCTGTTGGAAGAAGCAGTGATACATGTGTGCGCATCTTATGGCATTGAAGCTGGAAGATTGGAGAAAGCAACGGGTGTCTGGCTGGAAGGCGATACTCCTCGTGCCCGTAAGATTTGTGCGATAGGAGTGAGGAGCAGCCATTACGTCACTATGCACGGATTGGCTTTGAATGTAAATACGGATTTACGATATTTCAGCTATATTCATCCTTGTGGATTTATAGATAAAGGCGTCACTTCTCTTCGTCAGGAGTTGAAGCACGATGTACCCATGGACGAAGTGAAGCAACGCCTCGAAGAGGAGCTTAGAAAGCTATTCCGACTCCCAACTGCCAAGTGCGGTGCATAAAGCTATTCTTATCCGCCAATGCGTATGAGAAATCTACGCTATGGGCCAGAAGTTGATTCCGCTCCTTGTGCTCCCGCTTAAGACAGGAAATAAGCACGAGGCGAGAAGGAGATATTTAACTCGTCTCATAATCAGTTGTTTTTAATGTGTGACATCCGGATAACACGTATGCCTGTCCACGATTTATTATTGTCGAGCATATGGCTGAGAGGCGTATCACTGACAACCACCTTCCCTAGTGTGGAAGAAGCGTGCAGCAGATGCAACTTTCCATTTTTATATTCTGCTATTCCTACATGAGCAATGTCCAATCCAGGCAACTTCGTTGTGATAGCGATAATGTCTCCGTCCATAATCCACGGCAATCCGTTTTCCGGCAATTGGCTTTTCGGTAGCCAATGTATTGCTTTTCCTGATAAGACTTTCTCATGTTCAATCATCCGTAACACATTTTCCGGCGAATCAGACAATTTCTTGTATTGTTTGGGATGAGTGGACATATATGAAAGGGATAATTTCATTGTAGGCGTGCTATTCTCAGCGGTGACATCTGTAAGGAAACCGTGCCGGACACCGTTATCAATCCAGTCGGACGTATAATGCAATCGCGAAGGGTAACCGTCAATAATACCGTCCCGATACCGTATCTTTTGCAGATTCTCTGCAAAAGATGGACTGAGAGCCTGCGCCAACGTATATTCTACGAAAGTAAGGCAATCTACCGCATCCGTTCGGACGACCAGTTTCTCTTCTCCGTCCCGGTCTAAGGTATTGGCTACATATTTTGTTCCCAAATAAGACTTTCCGATTTGTAACATCGCTGTGGGTGCCGTGAACTCTGCAGAGTCCTGCGGAGCAGGCTCCGCAGACTGTTCCTGTGCAAAAGTCATTACACTGACAAACGATACTATGACGGATAAAAATCTCCCCATACTATTTATTTAACTTTCATTGAAGCTTTGATAAAGTAAAGAATCAACAGGGCATATGCTCCTAATGCTAACACTTCCGACCAGGTATTGTTCAGCCATGCTTCATTCACAAGATTGACTCCTCCGAAACGCATAGCGGCACTGATAACTCCCATCAATGCACCACCGGCAATAAAACCGGAAGCCAGCAGCGTTCCTTTTTCTCCTCTTTCCGTATTCAATGTGGCGTCCTTGCTGCGGGTTGTAACAAACCAGTTTACAGCTCCGCCCACTACCAACGGTACATTCAGTTCCAAAGGAATAAACATACCCAATGCAAAAGCTAATGCAGGAATTTTACAAAGAGTCAGAATAATAGCTAACACAGCGCCGATACCATATAACAACCAAGGTGCGCCTACGCCACTCATCAGCGGTTCGATAACGGCTGCCATCGCATTGGCTTGCGGAGCAGCCAGTGCACCGCTTGTAAATCCGTATGTTTTGTTCAGGATAATCATCACACCGCCTACGGTTGCAGCCGATACGATTGTTCCCAGAAACTTCCATGTTTCTTGTTTGGCAGGAGTGTTTCCCAACCAGTAACCAATCTTTAAGTCGGTAATGAAACCGCCCGCCATTGAAAGCGCTGTACATACCACGCCACCCATAACCAATGCGGCAACCATACCCGAAGGACCTTTCAGACCGACAGCCACCATCACTACGGAAGCTAAGATCAGCGTCATCAACGTCATTCCCGACACAGGATTAGTACCCACGATTGCAATAGCGTTGGCAGCTACCGTGGTGAACAGGAAAGAAATGCCGGCAACTAAAATAATAGCCACCAATGTATGCAATAAATTACCCTGCATTACGTCAAAGTAGAAGAACAGTACAATTAATATCAGTGTGATGATAGAGCCTATTGCGATAATCTTCATCGAAAGATCGCGTTGTGTACGTATAATAGTCTTTTCAACATTACCCTTACCGCCCATTTCCTTGGCTGCCAGTCCGACGGCACTTTTGATAATTCCCCAGGAGCGGATAATACCAATCACTCCCGCCATGGCGATACCGCCAATACCAATACTCTTCGCATAATATTTGAAAATATCCTCCGGACTCATCATCCCTACGGTAGCCGTAATCTCTGGATTCCATGCGTTTAGCACGCTGTCTCCCCAGATAGCGGACATTCCCGGAATGATAATCCACCATACCGCCAATGAACCGGCACAAATGATGGAAGCATATTTCAATCCTACAATATATCCCAGACCCAGTACGGCAGCACCCGTATTCACTTTAAATACTAGTTTGGCTTTTTCTGCCAGCATCTCTCCGGTACTGCATACACGGGTCGTGAAGTTCTCGTTCCACCATCCGAACGTAGCTACAATGAAGTCATACAAACCACCAATCATACCTGCCATCAACAACGGCTTGGCTTGGCTGCCGCCTTTCTCACCGGAGATTAACACCTGTGTGGTAGCAGTTGCTTCCGGGAAAGGATATTTGCCGTGCATGTCGCTGACGAAATATTTCCGGAAAGGAATCAGGAACAGAATGCCCAATACGCCACCCAGCAAAGAACTGATGAATACTTGCATAAAGGTAACTGTCATTTCAGGATATTTGGCTTGAAGAATATAAAGAGCGGGCAACGTAAAGATAGCTCCGGCTACAATTACTCCCGAACAAGCTCCAATAGACTGGATAATAACGTTTTCTCCCAATGCATTCTTTCTTTTTGCTGCCCCTGAAACTCCTACCGCGATAATCGCAATCGGAATAGCAGCTTCAAATACTTGCCCCACTTTCAAGCCCAGATAGGCAGCGGCAGCCGAGAAAAGGATTGCCATGGCGATACCCCAGGCTACTGACCAGAAATTAACTTCCGGATAATTTTTCGAGGAACTCATCAATGGGTTGTAGACTTCCCCTGGTTTCAACTCTCTGAACGCATTCTCGGGCAACCCGGTGAATTTGTCTTCTTCTTGTTTCATAGTTTTATAATTTGCTAATATGTCAATTTACATTTCCGTCCTCAAAGTAAACAAAAAAAAAGGAGAACCGAAAGATTCTCCTTTATGTAATGCCTATTTTTTCTTATTTGGCGTCTTTTGCTGCCATATCGCCCTCAATATATAACCTTACCATCTCTGTCTTGGCATTGGTACGCAGGGTAATCGACTTTTTGAAGTGTCCCGGATATTTACCTGTTCCGTTGTAAGTCACCTTAATCGTGCCTTTTTTGCCCGGCATGATAGGTTCTTTTGTATATTCGGGTACGGTGCATCCGCAAGAAGCTACTGCCTGATGGATGACCAAAGGAGCATCACCAATATTAGTGAAAGTAAACGTACAACTAACCACCGGGCTTTTTTCTGAGAACTTGCCGAAATCGTGAGTTGTTTTGTCAAACTTGATGTCTGCATTTGTCTGTGCAAATGCAAAACTTATACCCATAACTAATAAGGTCATTAAAAAAAGTATCTTTTTCATTTTTCCTTCTCTTTTTGATTACAAGTGCCAAAGATAATGCTTTTTCCCCTAAAATATAGCCTATGGAGTGCGAAATAGTATTAAACGGTTCACTTTTGCTATTTGGTAAGCTGGAATCCCAGCATCATTCCGTCATAATTATCGGCCAGTGAACTCACTGTTTTCAGTGCCGTACTGTTGCTCTTACTACCGATGAAAGACATAAGTTTCAACAATTTGTCCGAGTTGAACAGTAATTCCAGCGAATTTGAAGTACAATTTACTTTTGCGTGCAGGTTCAGCAACTTCAGGTATTTCAAGTTTACTTGTTTGGTCGAAGCATTGTAAGAGTACGTGCCGCTCAGTTTCTTTTTCCCAACCGTGCTGGTGAAAGTGCTGTCGGCATTAAAAGTGAAGCTCATCTGTCCGTCTCTGATGCCTATTTTGCTCAACTGTTCGTTCAGCTTACTTTCCGCCATGGTGGCTGCGGCAGCTCCGCCTGCTTTCATCAGCAGGTTGTCCGATTCGAACTCGACAGCTGAACCTTGATAATTCCATGTTCCTGTCATGTCGATAGACTTGGTATTTCCGGTAATGGCGTTCACTACTTTTGAGATGTTGTCCTTATTAAATAAGTCCGACCATGATTGTGCCTGGCTGTCAGTAGCCATGAGCATAAATGTTGCCATAAAGGCAAGTGATAAAAAAAACTTTTTCATTCCCTTTTTCATTAAATTAGAGATTCTTGTTTATGTTTTCTATGTAGTCAAGTATTTCTGTACGTCCGGTACGGTCTTCCGAAGAAGATATAAAGTGAGGGGGAAGCTCTTCCCATTGTTTGCCTAACTCGCGCAGATATGAGTTGATGTTCATCTTCAGGCGTCCACCTTTGAGTTTGTCGGCCTTGGTAAAGATGATGGCGAAAGGAATACCGTTCTCGCCCAACCATTCTATAAACTCCAAGTCTATTTTCTGGGGCTCCAAACGGCTGTCTATCAAGATAAAGAGATTTGTCATCTGTTCCCGTTCCAAAATATAATCTTCGATTATGGTACGTATCTGGTCTTTTCCCTTCTGTCCTCGTCGGGCATAGCCATATCCCGGAAGGTCGACAAGATACCAGTTCTTATTAATCAGAAAGTGGTTGATAAGCATTGTTTTTCCTGGAGTGGCGGAAGTCATGGCCAGTCCTTTACGGCTGGTCAGCATATTGATAAGGCTGGACTTTCCCACATTGGAACGACCTATAAAGGCATATTCCGGGAAAATACCTGCCGGACATTTTTTCACGTCCGTATTACTAATCACAAATTCTGCACTTGTTATTTCCATTTTCTTGTCATTTATTTCTTCATTATATTATAAACGCTGGGCATTTGTTTTCATGGCACTTTCGGTGTTTTCTTTTTCCCAGACATCAATATTAACCCTGCAAAGGTAAGCGTTCCATTTAACATTAGCAATTCGTAACCGAATTTATATCCGGTTTCTTTGGCTATCCACCAGTCCAAGGCATAGCAAAGTAGTGGAGAGGCGATAGTTATAAAAGGTACAAGTCGGTCGTTAGTCTGTCTTCGAGTAAACAGCCCGAAAGCGAACATGCCAAGTAGAGGCCCATATGTATAGGAAGCGATGATGTAGATAGCATCAATTACACTCTTATTATTTAAGATTTCTACCAGGCAAATGAAGAAAGCTAGTAGGACTGAAAGTGATAAATGCACTTTATTTCTTTTGCGGCGTGCCACTTCTTCGGTATCCTTTTCTGTATCCAGCAAGTCGACACAAACGCTGGTTGTCATGGCGGTTAGGGCAGAGTCTGAGTTGCTGAAAGCGGCTGCGATGATTCCAATTGTAAAGAGTATCAGGACGGACTGCCCCAAATAACCTTGTGTCGCGAACATTGGCAAGATGTCATCATTCATGGCAGGTAGTTCCAGTTGCATTTGTCCGGCTAGTGTTATCAACAGGATTCCCAAACACAGGAAAAGAAAGTTTAACGGAATAAATGAGAATCCGTAGCAATACATATTCTTTTGCGCTTCGCGCAGGTTGCGGCAGGAAAGGTTCTTTTGCATCATGTCCTGGTCAAGCCCCGTCATTACAATCACAATGAAAATACCGCTAAAGAATTGCTTGAAGAAATTCTGTCGGGATATCCAGTCGTCGAGGACGAAGATTCGGTTACATTCGCTGTTGCGGATGGTCTGGACAATACCGCTGAAATTCAAATCCAATTTTTGAATAGTGAAGTAAATGATGAAAACCAGCGCTGCAATCAGGCAGAAAGTCTGCAAGGTATCTGTCCATACAATCGTTTTTATTCCGCTTTTATGTGTGTATATCCATACCAATGCCACTGAACCGACAGCAATCGTCCAGAAAGGGACATGCATCTCCCGGCATACATGGGTGTGAAGAATCAGGCAGACCAGATAGAGCTTTGCAGCCGTTCCCAGCATGCGCGACAACAGAAAGAAAAAGGAGCCTGTGCGATAGGCGCGTACTCCGATGCGCGTGCCGAGATAGCCGTATATGCTTGTCAGGTTGAGTTTATAATACAAAGGAAGAAGTATATGCGCCACCACCATATATCCGAAGAAGAATCCGAATGCCGTTTGCATATAGGTCATGTCCATTCCGCGTATCATGCCCGGAACAGAAACGAAAGTAACCCCGGATATAGAGGCGCCTATCATGCCGAAAGAGACTACATACCAGGGCGATTTGTTCTCTCCCTTGAAGAACGCAGCATTTGAACCGCCTTTGCGTCCGGTGATACGGGCTATTAATAATAATACCGCAAAGTAACATATGATAGTGATAAGTATCATCATAACGGCTGCAAAGGTAGTATTTTTTGTAGGTATTAAAACAATAATCCGTATCTTTGCGCCAAAATATTGATAGAATAGTAATTATTATCTATGAACCAACAATATCCTTCCGTGCTGCTTGAAAAGGCAGTCGGCGAATTTTCCAAACTTCCGGGTATCGGGCGTAAGACGGCCATGAGACTTGTCCTGCATCTGCTCCGTCAGGATACGGCTACAGTGGAAGCGTTCGGAAGTTCCATTATAACTTTGAAGCGTGAGGTGAAATATTGCAAAGTCTGCCATAATATATCCGATACCGAAACCTGCCAGATTTGCGCAAATCCGCAACGGGATGCATCCATTATTTGTGTGGTGGAGAATATCCGCGACGTGATGGCAGTGGAAGCGACTCAACAATACAGAGGATTGTATCATGTCCTGGGTGGTGTCATTTCTCCGATGGACGGGGTAGGGCCGAGCGACCTGCAAATAGAGAGCTTGGTGCAACGTGTGTCCGAAGGCGGAATTAAAGAAGTTATCCTGGCTTTGAGTACCACGATGGAAGGAGACACCACGAACTTCTATATCTACCGCAAATTGGATAAGCTGGGTGTCAAGCTCAGTGTGATTGCACGCGGTGTATCCGTTGGAGACGAATTGGAATATGCCGATGAAGTCACTTTAGGACGTAGCATTGTGAACCGGACAGTTTTTACCGGAACTATATAAATTGTCATCTTTAGAATTTAGGACGAACATGGAAGAACAGATAAAGCGTGCTGTCAGGAATTTGAACATCAGTTATGTTTTCTTTTGGGTGCTCCCGGCATTCCTGCTTGGGGCAGGGGAGTTTGAACTCATTCCTGTAGGAAGTATTGAAGGAAACATACAGGCTACTTATTATTTTGAAACTATCGGTATCTTACTGACAGCTTTGTGTATACCTCTTTCTCTGAAACTATTCAGCCTTGTGCTCAAGAAGAAAATAGACAATATGACTATCACGCTTGCGCTGAAACGTTATGTACAAATGAGTATCGTCCGGTTGGGAATACTCGAAATAGCTATCATTGTCAATCTTTTATGCTATTATTTGACATTGAGCAGCACAGGCAATCTTTGTATGTTGATCGGACTGACAGCTTCTTTGTTCTGTCTGCCCAGTGAGAAAAAACTGCGTAACGAACTTCATATTTCAAAAGACGAAGACGAATGAGACAATCTTTTTTAATGAACGACCGCATCTATCTTCGTGCAGTGGAGCCGGAAGATATGGATGTCATGTACGAAATGGAGAATGACCCTTCTATGTGGGATATCAGTAATTTTACGGTTCCTTATTCCCGCTATGTGTTACGGCAGTATATCGAAGGGTCGCAGTGTGATGTCTTTGCGGATAAACAGTTGCGTCTGATGATTATGAGCAAATCCGAACATTGTATACTTGGTACGATTGATATTACGGATTTTGTTCCTCTCCATTCTCGTGGCGAAGTAGGAATTGCTGTTCATAAAGACTATCGGCAACAAGGCTATGCTAGTGATGCATTGAAATTGCTTTGCGAATATGCCTTTGATTTTCTTTCTTTAAGCCAGCTATACGCACACGTGGCAGTAGATAACGAGAACTGCATGAGATTGTTTACATCTTGCGGCTTCACCCAATGCGGACTATTAAAGAATTGGCTGCAAGTAGGCGGTTGCTACAAAGATGCGGCACTCCTTCAGTATTTGAACCCCAAGAAATTAAAGTGATAAATCATCTAGTTGAAGGTAGGCACTTGTGGGAAACGCGACCACGTTTCGTACTTGCTGCCTAACTTCTCCAAAGCTTTCCGCCACATATCCTTGGTGTTATCTTTCATTAGATAGGATTTTTCTTCTTCAGAGACCAGCCATGTGTTTTCTTTAATTTCATTGTGCAACTGCTCGCTTTCCCAGCCGGAATATCCCAGGAAGAAACGAATGTGCCCATTTATCTCATTCCCCTGCAATATGTATTTCTTTATTTCGTCAAAATCCCCATTCAGATAAAGACCTTTGCTGATAGAAATAGAACCGGGGATATCAGTTAATGTATGAAGATAAAATAAGGTATCGGTAGCAACAGGCCCACCTTTATATAGAGGAATTTCATTGAGATATTTAAATTCCATGATGATCTCGTTGAGAAGTAGTGGCAGTGGCTTGTTGATGACCAATCCCATACTTCCTTCCTCCGTATGGTCAACCAGTAATATTACAGATCTGCCAAACGTCACATCACGTAAAAAAGGTTCGGATATTAAAATCTTTCCTCTTGACGGAAGTACATTATTCGATTGAATTTTAAATATGTTCAGGTCTATATTCATGCCACTAAAGTAATAAAAAAAACGGAATAACAATCGTTCTTTCCGTTTTTTTTTCATTTTAAGAGTAGCTTTTATGAATATCTCCTATCTATTGCTTAGACTATCGGATGATTTTCCGCAAATAGCTTCATCCTCTCGTCAAGCTGCGCATATTGATGGTCTTTAATAAAGGATGTACACGCCCGTAAGCCTTCCTGATGGCTTCCCGTCGTAACCAATGATATTGCACTTACGCCATAGTACATGAGTTCCTTGGCCAATTCACCACTGGTCATTCCCGGATACCCGATTGTAAAATAGAATCCGTCTGCAATCGGATCACCCAAGTCATTATCATATACCAAATGGAATCCATGGCGAAGGAAGATATCTTTTAACTTCTTTGCTCTTTCACCATATATTTTCACCTCGTCAAGAAAGTTATATTGTCCTTCATTAGCAGCTTTCAGCATCGCAGCCATGGCAAATTGCGCCGAATGGCTTGTTCCCGAAGAAAGCGCATAAAGTACGCGATGGATGAAAACAGTTCCAAAGGTACCGCCACCATATCGTTTGGTCAGTCCCGAATAGCTTCGATGGTATAGTTTATCTGAGATACAGCTTACGCCAATGCGCTGTCCGGCGTAGCTGAATGCTTTAGAGCCTGAAATCAGTAATACATAATTATCTGTATAATGAGCAACCGATGGCTGGAACGGTGCCTGATATGGCTTACTCAAGTTCTGACGGAAATCCATTGCGAAATAAGCCAAATCTTCCAAAACGATTACATCATATTGCGTAGCCAACTCACCGATGATTCTTAATTCTTCATCTTTCAGGCAAATCCAACTGGGATTATTCGGGTTTGAATAGATAATTGCCGATATATTTCCTTTCTTCAGATAACTTTCCAGTTTCTCTCTCAATTTCTCGCCCCGATAGTCATATACATCAAACGTCTCATATTTTTGTCCCATCACTACCAACTGCTGTTTCTGTACAGGGAATCCGGGATCGATGAATAAAATCGTATCTTTCTTTTCATCGCATTGGCTGCAAGTGAGGAATGAAGCGAATGTACCCTGCATGGAACCTGTCACAGGTACGCATCCTTCCGGGCTCAAATCCACATTTATGAATGCTTTGATAAAATTAGAAGTTTCTTTCTTTAGCTCCGGCAATCCGTTAATGTCAGGGTATAAACTGGCAATGCCTTTCTGTAATGCTTCAACTTCCGCTTTTACCCCTACGGCAGAAGGCGGAAGTCCCGGAACACCCATTTCCATTTTAATGAATTCCACTCCCGATGCTACTTCAGCCTTTGATGCAATAGCTTTCACTTCCCTGATAGTAGCCTTGGAAAAATCGACAATTTGAAACTCATTTATAGTTTCATCAATCAGATGTCGCTCAATTGGTGTATTTTTCATTCTATTTTCTATTTTATGTAATAGCTGCAAATGTACACGATAATTCTTAATAAATCCACTTTTTCAGAAAAAAAGATACTGAAGCTATTGCAGGTTTCAAAAAAATATCTACCTTTGCATCCGCAATCGAGAGAGATGCTTTAGTGGATGTTTTGGTGCGTTAGTTCAGTTGGTTAGAATACATGCCTGTCACGCATGGGGTCACGGGTTCGAGTCCCGTACGCACCGCGAAAGGGAGTAACATTAGTTACTCCCTTTTTTGTTGTGTATCAAGCAATTAAGGCGTTGGGAGTAGATGGAGAACATATAAAAATTGGGTGCATATTTACCGGAAACTTACCAGTATTTCCCGATTTTTACCGATATTTTCACCTATAATGATACCGCCTTTGATACCATTTTTTTATTGTAGCGATAATCAGTAGATACCAAAACTCAAAAGAATATGAAATATCCGACAATGAGATTCGTCTTTGACCGTAAAAAGGTTGCGACAAAGACACACAAGGGACTCGTTCAAATTGAAGTTTTGAGCGAAGGTAAGAGAAAATGGATCGGAACCGGCGTTAAAGTCTATTCCGACCAATGGAATGATCGAAAGAAGATAATCAATTCGGTTGAAATGATTCAATTGAACCAGTGTCTTGATGAACAACTCCGGATTATCCAAAATTGGATTAATGAACTTATCAGCAAAAAGGAAGTTTTTGATTTTGATAAGCTGGATAGATTTTTGAGATATACCAATAAATCGGAAAGTTTTGTTGACTTTGTAGAAAGAAGAATTGAAGAGCGTGGAGATATAACGGAAAGTACCAAAGCTTCCCATCGGACATTTGCGACCTCATTACGTGAATTTGACAGAATAATATATTTTTCTGATCTCACAAAAGCCAATATCACATTGTATGATGATTGGTTACATGCTAAGGGCTATTCACAGCCGACAATATATAACTATCATAAACGTAACAAACGTTATATCCACGAGGCCATAAAGTTTGATTTGCTAAAAAATGATCCGTATAAGGGGGAGCGTTTTTCCCGTGGCAAACATGCCATCAGGAAATATTTGACTGCCGAAGAATTGAAGAAAGTGAAAGATGCTCAAATAGACTCGGAAACGATCTGTAGAGTCCGTGACCTTTTTATTTTTCAGGCATATACTGGAATATCCTATGCTGATCTTGCTAAATTCAATTTCAAACGTGACGTACAAAAACGCGGCAATAAGTATGTTATATTGGATATTCGTTTAAAGACAGAAGAAAACTATTTTATCGTATTACTGTCTCCTGCAATGGAAATATTGAAAAAATATGATTATGTGCTTCCGATTATCAGTAATCAACAATACAATTTGCGGCTTAAAATAGTTGCTGATTATGCAGGGCTTGATAGAAATTTGACCGTTCACATGAGCAGGCACACATTTGCGACAATGTGCCTGAACAATGGGGTTAAAATGGAAAATGTGAGTAAAATGCTCGGTCATACAAATGTACGCACCACACAACAATATGCTAAAGTTCTGAATGCCGAAGTGGAAAAAGACTTTGAGATGCTGGAACGGATTTTGTCATAGTATAAGAGAGCCACGCTAAAATAGTTCTACCGATATTTAGCGTGGCTTGTTTCATTTAAAATACTCCATAACTTGTGCCGATTGTTCACGGAGACCACAGCAAAGATAATTTTGAGTCATTTCCACGCTTGCATGTCCCATCATTTGGCTTATTGAGTATAAATCGGCACCGCGTAAATACAAATTGGTTGCAAAACTCCGGCGTGCCGTGTGGCTTGAAACAAATTCCCATTTTTCACCTTCCACTTCCTTTCCGGCCTTGAATACTTTAACCGCCTCTGTGATTCCGGCTTTCCGGCAAATATTACGGATATTATTGTTGAATGTCGGATCAGTAACTTCTTCTTTTGGCAAATTTGTTAGTAGCTCTTTCACGATTGGCTTCAATGGCACTGTGGCATGAGTTTTAGTTTTTAGGCTGACATAAGAGATCATTCCACCCACTATATTACGGTTGTTCAACCGTGTATAGTCGCTATGACGGCAACCGGTAAAGGCTCCTATTAAAAATTGTGTGCGTACCAATTGTTCGTTGGCATTCTTGGGAACATAGGTGATAATTTGTTCAAGTTCTTCATCAGTAAGCCAAACATTAGTGCTTCTCACATTTTTTACTGAAAGGATTTTATTATAGTCTTTAGGTAGCTCAACCTCTTCATTATACAAGTTCAATACAGCTTTTAATTTGGCGGCATATTGGCGAACAGAGTTTGGTGCCAGCCGTTCTTCCATATAATCAACAAAAGCCTGCAATCGGACTTTTGAAAGATTCTCCCATGTTGCCGGGCAATCGTTCGCCTTACTATACATGTTGAGTATAATTTCATATTTGGGGTATTTTACCAAAAATGCTGTACGTAAATCTTTCATTTTTATTTCATTTCTTTATTCCAACTATCATAAATATCTTCCCAATTATCACCTAAGCCAACCCTTATGCCGAAAGCGTTGTAACATTGTTGTACCGTTTCTTTCGGTGGTAAATATCTCCCGTCACTTAACATTATATAGCCTTCGTTTATTTCTTGTTGTAGCAAGTTTATATCTACTGGCATAATTTCATCAGGGAACAGCACCACGTTTCCTTTACTCGTTTGATAACTGACTCTTGGTAGTTCAAAATGCCCTCTCTGCCCAGTCAATAAAGAACAGATTCCGATTTCTCCGGTAATGAGATGAACTTCCGTGTTTGGCGCATTTATAACCATAAAATAGGCGTTATCGTCATTTTGGAAATGATTTACTACTCTGCCAACCCTTTCTGTATCACATCTTCTCATTCTCTCGTCCCAAAGATGTCCCATATCATCATGGAATCGGATATAATCTCTTACTTTATCCCATGTTCTTACAGACAGAAATTTCATAGCAGGTAGAGTAAGAGTTTTTTCTACACCATTATCATATTTAAGTTCATGGGTAAAGTAATGTTTTCGTGAGCCGGTAATGTGTATATCCGTAACATCAAAGTTTTCATCATATCCGTTTTCGGTGGAATATTCTTCAAGAACAACAATATCACTCTGTACGATTTCATCAACTATCTTTTGAAACTCATTATAGGGCATTGGTTAGCAGGTTTTCGGTATTCATGTTGTCCTGCATGGGTATTTGTGCAACAAGTCTTATTGGGTATTCATTATGTTCTGTACCGTAGCACATATTCTCCACAATACCACAATTAACCTTCCCACATCTTTCATGAAAGAAGTCCATTGTACGCAATACATCTTGGTTGCTTAATTTCGTGGGTTGGGTGACAAACAGCACATAACTTACTTTTACCCTACTAAGAAGTTCTATATGCACGTTTGTAACACTTGGAGGCGTGTCAATAAGAACATAATCCGGGTTGATAGAGTGTATTTTCTTTTTAGCCAGTTCAAGATATTGCCTTACCATTGATTTTTCCAAGTAAATAAACTTGGAAAACATATTTCCAGAAGAGTGTACCCAAATCATTTCATGCGGATGATCGCCTTCAAATTCGGTGTTCATTGACGGGGTGTTTATATCTGCATCAATGATAAACACCTTATTCCCTTGTTTTGCAAGTAATCTTGCTATATTTGCGGTTGTTGTGGTTTTGCCTACGCCGCCTTTGCCTGAATATATTATAATAGCTTTCATATCAATTAAATATTTGGTTCAATAAATTCTATATTAGCCATTCGCATTTCATCTTCAAACGTCCATTTGTAATTGTGATTTTCCCAAAATGAAGCATATTCACAACCACGGCAAGTAACGGAATATCGGCCTTCTCCTATTTTTCTTGCTTTACAAACATCACGGAAAATCCGATTATCTATCGGAAAGTCTGTAAAACATACGATCTCTTTTCCTTCATCCAGTAGCTTTTTAAGAAGCTGATAGTCACGACTGGTTTTATATGGCATATTCATGGTTGGACTCCTTCTTTCATCAATTCAGGATTATCAAAAGCATTTCCTATCACTTCACATCTATCGCTGACGTACCACAACGGAGTAAAGCCACATGCCTTGTTCTTGTAGCAAAACATACCTTTATGAAATAATACCTCAACTGTAAATTGATAGGAGCTTTCACTTTCATGAATCAGTATTAGATCATGTTCGAAGATGCTATTACCGTTCTTATCGGTTATTTCGCTGAACTGACAGACTGTTTCGGGAATAACACCAACCCACTTGTTGGGTTCTACTTCAAAGAATACATTGTACATCTTTCTTTTGATGGTTCCATAGGAAATGGTCATACTCTTTACCCATTCACCACCGTTAACCCTTTTCGCTCTAAATTTTATCATTCTCATATAAATATCCAATTAAGATTCAAGTTTTTTAATAAATTCATTTAATCTATCGGCTGAATAATCGGTACCACCAATTATGAAGTAACCATCAACAGCAAATTTGAATGCTTCAATGGCTTTTTGTCTCATTCCTTCTTCGGCTATCGCTATTGCTGCATAGGCTTTTGCTTCTGATATGGCATATTGCACATAGCCGGTAGAATCCATCCGGTTGTCACTTTCCAAATCCAAAGTGTTACGTCTGATATAATCTTTTGCTTTTTGATTCATAATTATGCTAAAATTGCTTTATTTGTTTTCTAAATTCGTTCCATTCGTTGTTGGTAAAGTTGAAAAGAGTCTTTTTGCCTTTTTCTTCCCAATCACTTATGGCATAACCTACTAAATAAACTTTTTTAGTGCTGAAATCAAATCCCGTCACCCTATAACGTTTCTCATTATCCCGGTACATTGCCCCTTTGCATAACCTTCTGCCTTTGGAGTCTATGAAGGGTTTAATATTGCAGAATGCTTCATAGCTTTGGCAGGCTGAAATATTTCCCGAAGTAACAGCTTTCCGATAGAAATTTTCACCATAGCCCTTACCGTTGGCGTTGACTCCAAACCAGTAACCACCGCTGAATTTTGAAAATATATTCTGAAAATCCTCTTTATTGAATTTCATTTGAGATATTATAGCCAACTTTACTGCTTCATACATGGCTATGTTGACTCGTAAATAAGAATCAGTCTTTTCATTGTTCCAAACAAATTCTATCAGTTCAAAAGCTTTTGATTTTTCATTCATACTTTTGGGTATTTTCCTTCTCCTTTCGGATCAGTTCATTAATAAATTTACTCATGTTCGGTTGCTCTCTGACAAAATCAACCAAATCAATATCCAGTCTAATAGCATAGACCTTACTTTTCGTAACCGGTTTGTTTCGGCGATAACTTCTTTTGGCTTGTTTATTCTCTTCCATAATAATTCATTGATATATGTAATAATTCGTTTGAAATGGCTGTAATTTAGGCTTGTTTGCCTCTTTTGTTCCGTCTCTGATTCGATGATTACCTTTGGTGTGAAAACGTCTGAAATCGCCCCAAAATAGTTCATCTGCATTTGCCTTTGGTCGGATTGTTCCCCAAACATATCGCCGTAATAGTTCGGGTAACATCATGGAAACAAACAGTAACGCTATACATTGGTGATTCAATAGTTTGGGCACAACGATTCGGCTGATAGTTCGTTCATGTTTATGTATGAAGATAGGCACCGGAAAAACCAAAGGCCGATCAATATACAATAGTTCGGGTGTGTATGCGCGTACTGGTTCATCCTCTGTTATTGGTTCGGGTACATTTGCGTTTGTTTCTTCGCTTACTGATTCGGTTAATAGTTCAGGCAAAGAAATGCCGGATAGTTCGGTTAACATTGTTAGCCTCTGTAATGCTTTGTTTATTTGATCCTGATAAAACCAACGGGAAATAAAATCTATCAGAGCTACCAAAGCAAAGACAAACGCCGGTGTTTTCGTTTGTGCATCCACATATAAGGCCGGTAAATGTTTTTCCGGTTCTCTTACCGGTTCTTTTTCCGGGATGATCGGAGCTTTGGCGCGATCTAAAGCCTTTATATTACATTTTAAGTTCGGGCAAATAGAATCATTTATAAATGCAGGCATAACCACACCTATACGTGCCGCCTTATCATCGAAGACCGCCGCCCGATCAGGTGCCACCAGCCATACGCCACCAGTCCAGCCGGAAAGCAAAGGGATAACGTTTGATGCAAAGAAACCTAACTTTATATCAATTAAAGCGGCTTTTTCCAATGTTACACAAAGTTCTTTGTGTCCGTTACTGTCTGCGTCATTATAAGATAAATAAACTTTGTTCTCTCCGGCAATAGTACGAAGTGAGAAACCGCTTTTTTTGTTCCGTTTGGCTATTTCTTTTACAAAACCGGCAACCGCTTTTAATTCGCTTTTCTGAATCTTTATAAATCCGTCTTTTGAAAGATTGGGATATACAAGCCGGTAATTAGGGAAATATCCGGCAAAATCACAAATAAAGGTTTGTTTTTTATCGTTGGTTATTTCTGTAATATTGCCGCCTTCCTGACTGCAAACACAAACAGAGCACCGGCCAACCATTTCTTTTAAATGTTTGGGATTGATAAATAATTTCAGACCGTCAGGCAAAAGCCCGGATGTTTCAATAATTACGGGATATTCTTTTAATGTACGCCCGTCAGAAGCAACTAAAGCCGATTTGTAAGGATCAAGATAAATATAATTAAATGCTGGTCTTAGAGAATCTTTTGTTACTAATTTAGTGATATTTAGATGTTCCTTTGTAATCCACATATCAAAGGAGCAAACAATATTTTCACGCTCTTCTATTTTGGTAAACCTTGTTTTATTGGCTTGTTTGGTGCCTATCAGCTTTTCAAATTGCCAAACAAGATTAAAAACCTGATCCACTGGGAAGGAACACTTAAAGCTGTTTATTTGTACAGCCCTAAAATCCGTTATATTTAGTTTGGCATCAACGCAAAGATATTTTATATTTATCTCGTTGCCGTTGGCATCTTTCAGCTTTGCAAGCTCCGCGGCGGTATAGGTGCCGGGAGCTATTTCTATTTCATTTGTAAAAACTTCGTTTGCTATTTTAACCAGTTCGGCCAAAATAAGGCCGTTAAATTCTTTTTCATTCATAACATTAAATAGTTAGATATTTTACACCAAAGTAAAAGCCTAAAGCAAGGCAGAAAAGCAAGTAAATAGGAAGCAGCCAAAGACCGCCAAACACGCTAAAGCAGATTAATAAAACTACTATTAGCCAAATAATTACGCCCACCATGTTAGAAAGTAGGGTTTTCAAGCTCTTGCAAAAAATCTTCCTCCGTTATACTCTCACATATATTTGAGCCATCAACACAAACACTAAATCCGGTTGCGGTGCGGAATACTTCTAATTTGTGCGTTTCTCCGTTTGGGGATTCTATTATATAGGTAGTCATAATATCAAAGTTTAAAGGAATGCCGGGAAACCGCCCGGCGCGGTGGAATATTTGTATTATTCGTTTATGTTATGCAAATTACAGTTCCAAACGTGTTTAGGGAATGAACCGTCTTTGTTAAGGCTAACAATAGATGTATTATTATCCCCGTTATCCTTAATTACATAAACTATAAGTTTTCTAAATCCATATAACCCAATATGATATAATATCTTTTTCTCCATAAATTTAAAATTTGTCTGATTGATCGTTTTTATTTATGAAGTCTTTTAATTTTTTGGGATCGGTGCCGGAGATAAACACCACGGCACCGAATAAAAGCAGCATTAAACAAAACATAGCTTATTATTAATAAAGTGTTGCACGTTCGTATAAACTTTGCGATATAATGCCATCTTTACAAAGTCCGTCTTTATATTCTCCGAAAGCTATATTAAAATCCAGTTTAAAAGAATGTTTCTTTTTGTTGGCTTCTCTTTCAAATTCGCCTCCGAACTCTTTGCAGAACTCCCAAAAAGATCGGCGTAACTCTTTTTGATTGGTTATCGTGTATTTTGACATGGCTATTTCATTTTAAAAGTTATGCCAGCAGGCAACAAAGAACGGTTAACACTGGAAACGAATTTATTAAAATCGTTCTCCGTTACTTTTGTTTCGTAGTCTTTCCAATTAAAAACAAGCTCGTTACTATGATCGTAATATATCACATTATTAACTGATAACCCGGCATCAAGAACGGCCAACATAACCCGCTTTTCATTTTCGGCCTTTTGTTGTTTCTTTTTGCAATCGTTAATTATTTTAGCGCGTTTTTTCTCGTATGCTTTGCGCTTTTCTTCGTCTTTTCGCGCTTGTACAGCTTCAGGGCGATAATAACCATCGTTTATTCTGTTAGTTATAGTTGTACGTTCTTCGTCCGTCAATTTCAAAGTAAAACGTTCGTTTTCCGGCTTATATGGGTTTTCCCATGTTTGCCCGGTTAACTCTTCCAGCTTTTTTAAAGCCTCGTTAGATTCTCTTTTCCAGCGTTCAACGATACCGAGCATATAAAGGAGGTATTTAAAGTATTGTTTATCTTCTGCCTGATGAAGCAAATTATATTCCGTTTCCGTGATACGCAAATAGTTAATTGCAGTTTCTTTGCTGCTGTTCGTAATATGGTAAAAACCGTTTTCAACTGGGTACATTGGCGCGCCGTAATGATTAGACAAATGAAGATCAACGAACATTTTAAACTGTGGGAAACGCTTTAGTATTTCTTCATGGCAGCAACCACCAGCACACCAAACGAAACGCCCGTTTTTGCGTTGTTCGTAAATATCCGCCGTTATACTCCAATCGCATATATTATTTTTGCAATCATCAGCCAGTAATATTTTAACATTGATTTCAAAGGTTGTCCCGGCTTGAATATATCTTTTTGATACTGTGTAACAAAGTCTATTTGTAGTAGTCATAATACAAAGTTTTAAAGGGTGAATAATGAAAAGTAAGAAGTAACCCGGAGCCATGACAACCCCGGAAAAATAGTTATTATTAGAATTTAGAAAGATATTCCACGCATCCGATAATATAGGCCGCGTGTTCTCTTGCCGCTTGTTCTTTTTCTTGCTTGGTTGCGGTCTTATGATCCTGATCGGAAAGCATTTTAGCCGCCATCCGGACGATCTTTTTCATAGTAGAACAGTTTGCAAGATATTCAACGGAAGGAGTTAAACCGCGGTTTACTTTTTTCAAGAGTGCATTTTGCAGCCATTCAGTAAGCGCGTAAATATCGCGAGAATTGCGAATATAGATAATTAATAAATCTGTGTTCATAACGCAAAATTTAAAGGGTGAAACTTGGTTTGTCTTTGTTTTTCCCTTAACTTTGCGTTATCACTGTGGAAGGTGATCCGATAAACGCAAAGTTTAAAGGGAGGCCGGGAAGAGTCGCCAAACTCGACCCGGTTTTTTATTAATATGAAATCTTTTGAATGCGATCAAAAGGAATTAATAACGCTATATGTTTATCTTGATAGTGAATCAGTTCAAAACTATTTGCCGTTGATAGTCTTATAATAGCGGCTTTTTTCGCCGTTTCTTGAAACACATCAAAATGAACCTTCAAACGGTTGCAACAGTTTGTGCCCTCTGGGGCTACATGTACGGCGTTTAGCGTTACATTTTTGTTTTGTAAGTTTAGTAATACTTCCATGATCTTATATTTTAAATTAAACACTCAACCAAGAAGAAGTAAAAGCGGAATTTGTGGAAGGTGATCCGGTCTTTTATCTCCTTTTCTGTATTACAAAGATACGAATAATATTTGTAATACAAAACAAAATGTACTTTTATTTTTTAATAAAATGCTCCGTTTTTACATTTATTAATATTGATATAATATATTGATTATCAATAAATTAATAAATAATATGATGATAAATATAAAGTATTTAAGAAGTAAGGAAATATTTATAGAAAATAGGTGTTTAAATACGCTTATTTGCTTTATTTATAGCCTTTGTTTAACTTTGTAGCAAGTTACAGAGCGCGAGACGCCAATATAATAAACTCTTTCATATCGTTTTATATGGTGTACAGTAAGCGCGTAACAGATTTACAGCAAATTTATCAATTAACCCCGGATGATGTTTTCTTTTGTATGCTTGTTGCATCCGGTGCCAGTCGTGGCGAAGCATACGCAACTATATTTAGACCACGATCAACCAAAATAGAAACGGCGCAACGCGGAGCCGCCCAACTTGCAAAGGATAAACCCGGCATTAATAAACTAATACGGTCTTTTGAAGATAACCGCGCCGCCTTCCTTCCTGACAATGATAGCCCCAAAAGCAAGAAGAAAAAGAAAAACACAGAAACAGAAGAGGAAGAAAAAGCCGGGAATGTTGTACAATACCGAGATAAAGACGCTGTTTTATCAGGCCTCGAACAAACCCTACCTTATTTAAGGGGCAAAGATCGCGCGGATGTATTAATGAAAATAGCCGATCTCCAGCAAATGAAGAAGGACGAAAACACGGAAGAAGAGGAAACAGTACATTATTATCTACCTTTGCAATGTTATAGATGCAGCCTTTTTATAGCTGATCGAGCAAAGCGGAAAGCAGAAGGAGCGGAAAAGCCGGATAATATTTAATATTATAGGTATAATATAAAGAGAATCAAGACAAAACGCGGCTTTTCTCCTTCTTTGCTGGTTAACTGGATAATGAAAGCAGGGAGGGCACCCCCCCGGCTACCCAAGACACCAAGCATGTTTCAATCCCGGTCAAGATTTTTATTTTTTTTCTTTTTTGGAGCCAATAATGGATGTTTTTAAGGCTTTTCCAATGATAAATTACAAAAGTGAATGTCCGATGTATAGTTTTACTTCTGAAAATGTATAGTATATGTATAGTTTACTTCATAACTATACATGTGTAAATCATTCATTATTAGGTCAATGGAAATTTAATGTATAGTATGTATAGTTTATATGTAAATTGCGTATGGAAAAAAATATATAATATATGGTTTGCATAAAAAACTATACATACTATGCACTATTTTTCCATTGATTTGTATTTCAATATGTTATATATGTATAGTTGCCTTTAAAACCCTACATAAACCATACATATCAGAGAGAATGTTTCATCTGTATTTTCTATTGAAATAGAGCCGTTTTCCTTTGTTTATCAATATTTTGCGATTATTGATATTGAATGATGAAACCAATAAAAATATAACAAAAAAGACTTCAAAAAAAGCGTATTTATTCTATATTTAAGTAGAAAATAATAGCTTTTATGCGGTAATTATGTAGAAAATAAGCTATATTTGTGGCATAAAAACACTTGAAAAATAGTATAAAAACAGTAGAAATGCTTTGTTTTCGGGTATAAAAATGATGATATGAATAAGTTTGAGTCTATATTGTTTGATTATGGGCGATACGTTTTTGTTTCTGTGTTCAGAAAAGCGCAGGAAGAGGAAAGATATGAAGATTGTGCGGTGATGCGAGATATTATGCAAAAATATCATATACCTTGTGACACGTCTTTAGAGGATTGGCGTGCTGATTTGTGGCGATGCGGATATTTAGGTGATGTTGCCATAAATAACTTGTCAGCATATATGGTTGAGGCTTTAACTCGTGCCGGATATTCAAATTCATAGATTGTACATGGAGAAGGGAAAGTATAGGAAGTTGTTGAATGAGGTCTTTGGACTTATGAAAGGCGAGAAACTGGATGCTGCCTTACAAGAGTCCAAGAGTGCAGCTCGTGTTGATGCTGTGCAGGACTTAATGCGTGCAGCCATTATACGATCTTCGATTTGTAAATTCAATGGTACGCCTTACTATTTCAGTGGCCGGATATATGAAGAGATGGCATGGGATGATTTTGGCAACCTGATATATGACTTGATGCGTAAATGCAAGATGCCCAATGGCGATTATTCTCGCGTGGAAGGCGTATTGAAAGTCTGTAAGCGTGTAGTGGCAGGAAAAGCCTTGAAACCTGATAATGCTATTGTGGTATTTAACAATTGCGTGTTTGATATGAGTGCTCGCCGTGCGCATTCTTTCAACCGCCGTTGGGTACAGACCACATGCGTTCCCTATGACTACAAGCCGGAAGAACATGTCTTTCTTTGGAGAATGTTTTTGGATGAAGTTTTGCCGGACAAAAACATGCAAAAAGTTTTGCAGGAATTTCTTGGAAGTATTTTCGTTGACCGGCGTGTGGCGAAAATGGAAACAATGCTTGTTCTTCGTGGCTCCGGTTCCAATGGAAAAAGTGTGGTTTTTGAAACAATCATGGGCATACTTGGCCGGGAGAATGTCAGCAATTTCGGTATAGGTGCATTGATTACTGGAAATGAAAGAAAAAAGAATATCGCTTTCATCAATGGCAAGCGGTTGAACTACTGTTCTGAAATACAAGCGTTAGAGTTTGGTAAGGATAGTGACACGTTGAAAAGTCTTATTAGTGGTGAGCCTACCGAAGCCCGGCCTATTTATGGTGACAACTTTACTGCTTACAATATTCCCTTGTTGATGGCAAATGCCAACCAAATGCCATATTTGAAAGATTGGAGCTATGGAATGAGACGGCGTATTTGCATTATTCCTTTTGAAGTGGAGATACCCAAAGCCCGGCAGAAAAAAGAACTGTCACGGGATTTGGAAGCCGAATACCCGGCTATATTCAACTGGATATTGGAAGGTCGTGACCGTTTTATCGCCAATGGTTATAAGTTGACGGACAGTAAGGAACTTGAAAATGTCATGGATGAATATCAGTCGGAAAGTAGTACCGTAATGAAGTTCATGTATCAAATGAACTATCTGTGCCGATATGAGGAAATTGCCGATATTGAACCCAAATGGATGTCTTCGGCCATTCTGTACCGGAAATACTGCAAATGGTGTAAGGACAATAATGCCAAAGAAGAGAATGTGACAGTATTCGGACGTATTCTTTCGGAAGCCGGTTATCGCAAAAAAAGAACCCCGAACGGTCAGGTATATGGCTTATATGGAACAGCCTTGACGGAAAAACTCTATTATGAGAAACGGGAAGACCTACGGGGCAACTATAAGCAAAGGATCGCCAAACCGGTTTACAAAGATGGCAAACGATATGCCTATACCCATGAAGGACTTGCGGCCTGCTTGTCATTAAGCATTTATCAAGTCCAGCGTTTGTTCCGGGAGAAGAAACTGGAAGGGACGTACCACATGGAGAAAAGAACAACAGTTTTTGAATTGGACGCTGTGGAGAAGATTATCAAACAATTAAAAATAAGAACCAAATAGTATGATCGCACCGGATGAATTTGCAGAGATTATTGAAAGAATTGATAACCTGCGGGGAGCATTGGAAATTCCTATGCCAGTTGAATTTCATATAAATCAAATGAAGCGTGAATTAAAAGAAGTATCGGACAAATTAAAACGGATTTACGTTGAGGAAGAAGATGAAAATCCGTGGGAGGAATAAGAATGGCAGTAAAATTTAGACATAAGGAAACGGGACTGTTCTTTTGCAGGGCAAAGGGATTATCACCTTCAATAAAAATGTATAACGAATTAGGAGAAGAAGCTATTTTCAGGAAAAGAAATCTTTCCAAGAGAGGAAGAATTTATGAGACGGCTACTGAAAATCAAAAAAGACTGTGGATTGGAGAAAAACATGCGGATGAATTTGAAATTGTAGATGTTTGATTATGAGTAGAAATTGGAAGGAAAAGGCTGCATATAGATATGTGCATTTGGGCATTCCAATTCCGACACATCTGTTTTGCATAAGGAAAAAATGGTGGAGGTATAACTTTGATATTGGAAAAATGCGCTATAAAAGGAAACAATATATTGAGAAACAATTAAATAAAGACATGTATGGGCAAAAAAACAAACGGTATTCAGGTAGGTAACTTTATTGTTACGAGAGATAATGGTAGTGAACATGACTGGATCAGCATTAAGGCAGTGTCAGGTTTTTGGAGTATGCGTTTTCGGGATGACAACGGAATGTTCTCTCGGATTCGGGAGTTAGCCAACAATAAGGAACTTCGAGAATATTTAGAAACATGGATCAAAGTATGTTTCCTTATCAGTAATGCAACTCCCGATGTTAAGTTTATGGAAGAATTTTTTAAAAGCTATTCTGATCTTACCGAACGGCTACGAAGCTTGCAGCAACCGGTATCACCGGAAGATGATGCCAAGATACTGGAAGAAGAAAGAAGCATGAATAGTATCAAGGAAGGTATTAAGGAGGAACGTAAAAATGAGGATACCGACTGATAAGGAAATTGAAGAGGCCAAAGAATATCTCCGTCAACGTCTGGATGCGGAGCTGTCCATGCGCACTAATCTTCAAATTGTGATGATCGAGGCGGCAAAACAAATTATAGATATTTCATACCGGTACAAGATCAGCCCTGAATTATTCCGTTTTGCAGCAAACAGACAGTTGCAGGAGGAAGTGGATGCCATAATTTTATCCCTTCTTGAAATAATTGAAGACTATACTTATACTTTGGCAGTAGCGACACATGAGGACAATAAGGATGTAATCATAACATATATAACGCGAGAATCATACGGCAAAACCTTCACACAACGCGCAAGAGAATATGTTGACCGGTTTTCAAAGGAGGTTGAAACGGCCATTGCCGCTGGATTACTACTGAACCTTTCCAAAGACAAACTACTTTCATCTATCAGGCAGTCGGTAAAAACGCCATTGCTTAATGAGCATATACAGAGAGCTATTTCAAAGGGTTATTCTATTATTTCAAGAATCGGTGTTCAGGAGTCTTTTGGAGTAGGACGTACTGTAAGCTCTTGGACTGCACTGTCAGATTTGACGGAGTATGCTGTGGCAGAGGGTTGGATGAAGCATTGGGAATTGCAAGCTAAAGCCAGTGGAGCCATAGGGTTCTTTGTCATGCGTGGCAGCTCCTATCCTTGTAACATTTGTGACGATGAAGTCGGATTTCATGTGGAATGGGACAAATTACCACCGTATCACGGCCATTGTAAATGCTTTGCTGTTCCCGTATCAGCAATATAATTATTTAATAGATTAAATATCAGAATATTATGTTTGGAATATCATTAATCAGCACAAAGAAACTCAATCATCTTACATCAGAATGCAGCAAACTGGCTATTGCCAATGTTGAGCTTTCAAAACAAAATGCGACACAAGCCAAAACTATTATGGAACTTACTGGAGAAGTCCGGGTGCTAAATTCTAAAATTCTTCTGAATGAAAGTATCAGTGATGATCTGCAAAAGAAGCTTAACCGGAAATATCCTCGAAAGCCTTATAATAAAAAATTGTATCGAAAGTAGTGTCATATTCAACTCATTCATTACATTTGCAATGTAGAAGTTGACTTGTTATAACACAAGCTTATCAACCAAGTTGTTGAAAAAGTAAAGCCTCTGTCTATTTTATGTAGGCAGAGGCGGCTTTTTCCGATGTATAGTTACATTGGATTCGGAGCGCGGAGTACGAGATTGCTTTCGCGCTCCGCGTTTTGGTACAGTTCATTTTGCATTACCCTCTTTACTTTCATTTTTCTTGATTTTCAGTTGATATAGCAAGTCAGCTTGTTGCTGTTCCTTATATTCACGCATGATACGATCCCATTCATTGTTTTTCCCATAACCGGATTCTTCCGAGCCGGTTTCTTTCGATAAAATACCAGCACCGACTAATTGTACCAAGTTCGATACCAATTCGGCTGCATTTTGGTGGACGTATGGAACTGCCCACGAAAAAATTTTCAAATTGAGGAATTTGGTAAGTTGGCCTTTTTCTGTTCCATATCCGTGCAGAAACAGCCGTTTCATTTTGTCTATTGATTCGTCAAATTCCTTGCAGTCAATCATGGCTTTTTCCAAGGATGGTGAATATATCAGCTTGATAGCAACACCCGGCAAATCTCCTGACTTTACTTCGGGAGGCATGACAACAAAGCTCCCCATGAAAATCATTTTAAGTAATGTATTAATTTGAAGTTCAAATGATTGTGATGCTTCGGGACGGTTCATAAAGCCTGCATCATCATCCTTCCCCATAGTGATAGCTTTTACCGCACCATACATATCTCCCTGAATTTCAACATCTTCTCCTTTAAGTAACATGATCGGAAATGCGTATGCCATATTGTTTTGACACAAATGGGAAATAGCCAGTTCGTACTTGTCGATATTATCTTGTGAAAAGCTCCAGCAAGCACCGTGTTTGTCCCGATAATATACAACCGGACATTCGGCAAATCCATGATCGTGTTCTTCCACTAATGTATATCCTTCAATACCGAAATACTGTTTCACTTTGTTTATTGCTCCGACTATTCCCCTTTTATCCTGACGGTAACGGTACATTTTTTTATTGTCCCACACTTCTACCCAAGAAATGAGTTCCTTTCCCTCTTCGTCATAGTCACTGTATCGTCGGGCAAACAGTGTCATTTGACCGGTTATGGAGTCGTAGTGAGGATAAAGAGTGTCACCATCAAAATAGGAGAGATTCTTGGTGAATACCTTACCTTCATTCATATAGAATACGATTGCTGCATCTCCCGTTATTTTTACACTTTTGGCATATTCGTAAAATGCAATTTCCATATTCTTATCCAGCCATCCTTTTTGAAATTCGAGAAATATTTCCCGTGAACTATCATCGACTTTGGTATCGGTCAGCTCATGATGAATGTCATTGCCACATAGATGTACAAGCTGTTGAATAGTGATTATCATCTGAAAGGGAAAAGAGGCACGGAACACTTTTTCTCGGAAGAACCGTTTCTTCTCTTCGTCATATTTCAATCTATCCGGGTAAAACAATTCCGAATTGATCTTGTGCCCTGAAGGATAAAACTCACGGATAAAATCAGCCTGCGAAATGAGTTGCCATGTCAGCCTCTCACTATTGTTTGTGAACGATGCGTTTCTTAAATCGCTCGTAATCCTGCCTTGCAAGTAACCTTCGGGAGTAACCCTTGCAAAAGGCTTTTTTGTAAGAATCTCTGCTATCATATTAATCCTAAACCTTTTATGTGTTTGCGTTTATGTTTAATTTCAAAAATCATTCGCATAAGCAATGCCTCTATGAAGTCGGGAGAATGGCCTACTAATTTTTTCATTATAATCTTCTTGATAATAGTCCAGCCTTTCTCTTCACTGTCTTCATCCTTTCGTATCGCTTTCCTTTCCTTGTCGAGAATCTGTCTAAGGGGAACTTTCTCAAACCCTTTGCCGGAGAACTTGCGTTCAAGAAGAGTCGGTTCAATGGAAATCTCCCGGTTGATAATTTTTTGTGCGAACAGATATGCCGCTTGTGATTTTAAATTCGCATAGATGTATTTGAATTTCTCTTCCACGGCTTCTTTGTTGTTGAATGGGATTGCATTCGGGAAAAAACCTTTGAATATTTGTCCGAGTCCGTTAAGGTCATAGGTGAAGCATTCTTCCCTTACATGCCATTCTTCCAGCATTGCTTTTACGGTATCGACTGTTTTCTTGCTGTCAAGTTTGCAAACAAATATGTCTCTTATATGCCATCCTTCCCACAGCCACATGACAAGACTGTCGCCACCCTCAAATGCCGCATCACACGATACCCGGCGTATTCCATCACCTATCTGCATGGAATTGCGGTATAAGGCTTCCATGTGAGTCAGCTTTATTATATCATCTCCGGCAGCTTTGTATTTCCAGTTACCGTCAAGATCGCGTGCGCGTTGTTCGTCTGACTGGTTAACAAGGTTAGCCAAATAAGTCGGATCAGAAGACATCAGTTTTACATTATCGGAAAGTTTTGCTTCAATAAAAGTAACTGACTTGATAAACAGTTCTTGTGGTGTACCATATTGCTCATACTCCGGCTTCCAGTAGGCGTGTATAATATCCTTGCATTGCTCATATACTTCCTCACGGGTATCTCCCCAATATATACCTGAAACATTGTCCCCGTCCATAAAGCAATATCGGACTCTGCCATCACGTTCCGGGATTGGAAGACCGTCCTCTCCGATCCACCAGTCAATGAATTTTGCAACCCAGCTGTCAGGATCAGGGTTACATGTTCCAATAAAGCGGTTACGGATATGAAAAGCGTTACGGTTACAAGTGATAAGGTATTTGAATTTGAGATATTCCATGTGGGTTATTTCATCCACACCTATATATGCGAACTGTTTACCTTGAAAACGCTTTTTGAAATCGTCAAGTGTGTCAGCATGATAGCTGAATTTTAAAAATCCACCTTTATAGAAATTCCAACGCATGTCGTTTTTGGACTTGTTGTATTCCCCAAAATCATCATATAAGGTGGATGATGTTTCTACCATATCAGAGAGATCGTCTATCTCATGCCGGAGAAGAACAGAACGGAAGTTTTTATTTTTTATATCTTTCAATGTTTCCATAAGAAGAGTAAAAGTTTTACTTCCCCCACGGCATCCCCCACAGATGGTAATATCAGCCGGGGTGGAAAGCATGTTTTCCTGCCCTCCACCTTGTGCGATTATCTTATTCGGATTAGGAATTTTCCTATCCGCGTCCCTTAACATTTGGATATATTCATAATCAAGCACCAAACTGGCATTAACCGTTTTTATTCCACTATATTTCTCCATAAAAAGAAAACCGATCCTCACATTACACATGTGGAGACCGGCCTATAAGCTCTGATTCTAATATTACAGTACAAAAATACGTATAAAGAGTATTATTTTCTACATTTTAATAGAAAATAATATCAAAAATGTTTTGAGAAAAGAAATCCAGTACATATATTTGCAACGAAAACATGGAGTATGATAAAAGTTAGTGCGGATAAAGATGCAGATCAAAGGGAAATATACAACAAGATAGTTTTATGTCCGATATGCGGTCAGAAACTAACTGATATAAGCTATGTCAATGGTGTTGTTATATTGAGAGTGAAGTGTCGTAGATGCAAGAGCTACATAAATGTGGATATTGTGGGTACAAAGTAGTTTTCAGGATAATATCGCGGAGTGGAGCAGCTGGCAGCTCGTTGGGATCATAGCCCAAAGGTCATTCGTTCGAGTCGAATCTCCGCAACAATAGTTGGAGTTGCCGCATTGTTTCTCCCTTCGATGCGGCGTATGGGGATAAAGGGAGAATATGGAAAGATGGCAGACGTGGTGTATGCGCCGGACTGAAAATCCGGTTAAGGTGATTCGATTTCATCTCTTTCCACAAAACCTATACGGTGTGGTTCGATTCCCACAGGTACGCCATAATGGGGGTATCGCAGGTCAGGTGAGTATAGGTATATTGTCCGGTTAGCTCAATAGGTAGAGCAATACACTGTTAATGTAAAGGTTGGTAGTTCGATTCTATCACCGGGCGCAATGAAGCGGAGATAGTTCAGTTGGAAGAACGTCAGATTCCAAATCTGATTGTCGGGGGTTCGAGTCCTTCTCTTCGCGCATATTGAGATATGGTGTAATGGCAACACAGCAGATTTTGGTTCTGCTATTCAAGGTTCAAATCCTTGTATCTCAACAAATGGCGTATTCGACTAACGGTTAGGTCGTCACCTTTTCACGGTGGAAACCAGAGTTCGATTCTCTGATACGCTACACAAAATGAATAACGTCCGAAGTACAAGGGAAATGCGGTGGTTTCACAGAGATGTCTTGTAGGCCGCATATTGGAAGTATGGGTGAGTGAACGATACCACCTCTTTGCTAAAGAGGCAAGCTGAAAGGCTTCGGAGGTTTGAATCCTTCTGCTTCCGCAAAACGGGTAGTTACCGAAGTGGCAAACGGGATAGACTGTAAATCTATTGGCTTTCGTCTTCATTGGTTCGAGTCCAATACTGCCCACTATTAAATGAAAAATAAGACCAAAGAGTCAGATTGATGCAAAAAGCATTGTCTGACTCTTTTTTTATTCAACATAAACACAAAATAAACACGATGGAACAAGAAAAAATCTTATCCACATTAAGCGAGAAACTTGGAGAAACCAGTTTTTCACCGCAGACATTACAGACGTATGTAGAACTTAATCCCATAGCCGAAGGTTCGGAGCCTGACGAGGCTTATTGGAACAAAGCAGTGGGTTTTCTGAAAGGGATGCAAGGGCAATACAACCACGATGTCGCAACCAAAGTTGAGGACTTTAAGAAAAACTATAAGCCCCAACCGACTCCCCCGACACCTCCAACTCCACCGGTACCACCGAAAAACGATGATGAACTGGAGAAGAAGCTGAAAGAATTGGAAGCACGTTTAGATGCAGAAGACAGCAAAAAGGTTCAAGCTGACCTGCTAAAGAAGGTTACGGCTGCAATGAAGACCAAGCAAGCGAATGATGATTATGTGTTGAGCAAGACCTTACAAGGGGTAACTTTCGATACCAAGAAAACTGTGGATGAACTGGTTTCTGAATTTCTGCCGAAATATGATGCAGAATATAAAGCGTGCAGGGGATATGGCACTGCCCCAAGAACTTCTGACGGTTCAGGTGGAACACAACACAATGCAGCCAGCAGATACTTTGAACGTAAAGGCAAGAAGGAAGGCTGGAAGAAGAATTGAAATTATTAACTCTAAAACAGTAAATGTATGGGAACGATGGGTAACACGTTTGATGTGAACACCATGAAATACGGACATGCCCGTAAAGTGTGGCGTGAAATCCGTCACCGTTATCCGGGCGGTGGTATGGTGAGCAACATTTCCGATTGGGTTGCGGTTGGCAAAATTCCTGCCGGTACAGCTGTGAAGTTTGATCTTTCAGGTAAGACATTCACCGCTTATACGGACGCACAGATCAAGGCGGCTGAATCAGATATTACCACTCTTGGTATTAATGGCTATTTGCAAGAAGATGTTCTTGTAGCCAGTGAAAACACGAAGGCCAGTGGGACAGTAGTCTATGCCGGAGAGATTTATCAGTACATGTTTGACGAAGAAGTGGTTGCTATCCTGCAAAAGATTACTACACTTCCTCAAATTGTATGGGTGCAGTAGAAGAATTTGAAGATAACATTTAAAACACGACAATTGTATGAATACACTTCCTATTGATTTGTACAGGGTTATCGAATATGGGCTTGGTGGGGACACTTGGCAAGAATTTATTGACCGTTACAAGGAGAAGTATGACCTTCTCCAAATTGATGGTTTTGAATTTGAAGCAACCAAGTTGGATTATACTTTCTCCCAGCTTATTACGAGCCTCGGCGTGAAAACGCTGCCAGCTTACGTTGATCCGGAAAGTCCGGGCTATGAAGCTGCATTGGGAGAACTCGAAGGACGGACGGGTAACATCCCGACTCAAAAGAAGTTCTATCGTTTGAACCGTGTGACTGTAAGACAACAATTACAACTGTTGCAACGGGTAGGCATGTCCGCATTGACGGAAGAGATGCAGAATGTATTCTTGGGCTTGCTTGATGAAAGTGCTGACGGTCTTATCGGATCGTATTACAATGCGCTTACTCACCAGCGAATGAGAATTGTTTCCACGGGTAAGTTCACTATTGATACTGATAACAACCCACGTGGCTTGAAAGGTATCACTATTGATTTTAATATCCCTGAAAACCATTATCAAGTATTGACCGGTACAAGCCGTTGGTGGACTAAGGATGAACATATTCCGGCAAATCAAGGCTCTGCCTCTGATCCGATTATGGATATAAAGAACAGAGTGAAAGAGATTCGCCGTAAATATCATTATTTAGGCAAGATCAGGATGGAGCTGGCGCAGGACTTGTGGGATGATTTAATGACTCATACCGCAGTTCTTAAACGTATCGGTCATTCCCTCTATCCGACTGTAACGGATGATAGTACGGTTATTGCCAATGCACAGAATGAAGATGAAGACCGCCTGAAAGCCATTTTCAAAAAACTGGTTAAGGTAGATGAAATCGTACCACGTGACAGCTATGCTTTTGTTGACAAACCCGGTAAGGATGCGGACGGACAGCCTGATCTTATCACTGAACAAGTGGAGAACTTCAAGGCTACCAATATTGCCTTTATACCGGTAGGTCAGATTGGTACAATTCAAGGTGTGGAGCCTTTGACTTTGGGTTATGAGGCAAACAAGGTCGCCTCTTATGACGGTGGACGTTTGAAACTGACACAGAGAGCCAATCCTGAAACTCATTCAATCTATATTGAAAGTGAAGCCGCCCAAATGTGTGTACCGAGAATGCCGCAGTATATGTTTATCTCTACTGTGACCGTGTAAGTCTTAACTTCATGCAAGAATGAGTGAGGAACTTTTTCATACGGAAGATATGACCATTGAGGACTTTTTGAGTGGCGCAACCGCTTATGAAATAGCGGATAACGCCCTCAAAAGGGTTCTTGTCAAGCGGAAAATCGCTTTTGGAACAATGGTAAGTGAACTGACTGAAAGACAGCTTGATCTTGCCACTGCCGATATTTACATGTGGTGTGCAAGCACTCCAAGCAGTAAGAATGATACCGAAGACAGTGACGGGGGATGGAAACATAAGGAAGGGGGTTGGCAGACCAGTGCATACGACAAGCGACAACTACGTGAAATGGCGAAAGAACTGTATGAAAAATGGGATGAAGAAGTTGTAAAGGGTAGTAAAATCAGAATTGTCAATTTTTGAGTATGAAAGTGAACAATCCACGGCATCCGCACAAATGTACTGTTTACCGAATTATAGGTGAGGATTCTTTCAGTGATGGTAAGAAAATGATCTTATATGAAGGTATATGCCGAAAGGAAGGTAGTACAAATTTGAGAACATTCAAAACTAATAATGTGATAAAAAGCGATTATCTGTTGAGCCTTCCCGGAATTGTTGAAGGAATATTGGCCGGTGATTTAATAGATGTTACGGACAGACAAGGCACTTTCACTCAATGTATGGTTACTGATAGCTATGCTGGAAATTTGGGAACAACTGTGTATTTCAATCTTGCAAAGAATTAACCTATGGATAACCGGAGTAATGACATATTGTTTGACGAAGGAATGAAAAAAGCAAAGGAACTTGTTTCAGGATATATCTTTGATGTCTTGATTAAATGTTGTGAAGACCTTATCCAAGATGCACTTGATAATAAGTCCGGCTTTCAGAATCTTACGGGTAATACAATAACCAGTTATGCGTGCGGATTATTCATGGACGGTAGATTTTCCTATTTCGTTTGTAGTGGTGATTCAATGAAACAGCCGGTGAGAGTGAAGCTGACTAAAGGTGAAACATTTGTAGGTGTCAGTTATGATAATCAGAGCAGACGTTTTACCGGAACGGTGGAAACTGATAAGGGGTATGGTGAAGCATTCTCCTTTGATTTCTTGAAAAAATATAAGTCAGAATCACGTAAAGGGTTTGAGATAGTAATGTGTACGGGTACTGAATATTCAACCTATTTGGAGAATGTGCTGAATGCAGATGTTCTGACCGGAATATTTCAAAGGGCACAAAACACATTGTTCAAGAACTTTAAACCAATGAGATAATGGGACGGATAGTTTATAGACGTATGGATATATTAAAACAAATCGCTGATGCAGTAACCGGCATTGGTGAAAAAGTTTTTATAACGGATCGTCCGGCTGCTGAACAAAAGGCAATGAAGGACTTTATTGTTATCCGACTGCCACAAACTATCCAAGATAAAGGAAGTACCTACCAAGACACTTACTGTCAGATTAACGTTTTTGCGCATGATCGCTCAAATGGTATTGAGAATACAGTCCGTTTAGATGAAATGCAAATGGAAGTGGTTTCAAAATTTCCAATAGTGACGGAATTGTTTTCAGCTGTAAGTCCACGATTACTTCCCGGAGGAAATGACGGACTCGGTTTTCATTCCTTAATAATACAAGCGAAGCTAATAATAAACAAATGACACAAACTTAAAAAAAATACGATTATGGCAGAGATTTCTATTACTACCAAACTGGAAGAGTTAAAGGTACTCTTCAATCAGATGAAGGAGGTCTATTATGTGTCCCAAGTCAATAGTGACCTCGCAACTTTAGCGGCTTTTGATATGGAGCTGCCGGTACTCTCTGATGGAGTAACATTTGATACCGGAGCAGCCGATATTTCCAAGATCAAATTGACAACCGGAGCCACTTGGACTTCCGTTGCTAATGCCGGAGATTCTGATATTCAGTTTCAAGTGCCTTCCGTGGCAGGAAAGATCAATGACTTGTTACTGAACAAGAAAGCGGAAACAGTGACTATGACTGCTACCATTGATGGCGAAACTTATGAGGGTGAAGGTTACAATATCGAGCCGAAGAAAGTAACCGGAGGCCTCTTCATGCGTAGTGAAGACCGTCAAACAGCCTTGTTTTTACCGAATATTGAGGGATATAGCAACCTTGTCAGCGAGCAGGACAAGCCGGGGTACTTTAATGTATCTGTTTCTCCATTGAACGATGCTAAGGGTGCTTCCATCTATATTTTACGTAAAAAGGCACCCGGTGCAAGTGATTAGAATGTGACACTTTGCAAAATTCATATCAATGAAAAGGTGGTGAGCTACTTGATACCGGCCACCACCTTTTTTCGTATAAAACACAATAAAATATGACAAAAGAAAATGATATAACACTTCCTAAGCCAGAGGATGAGAGATTATTGAATGATGTGATGGAAGACAGTGTGGATTATGTGGAAGTCAGGGGGAAGAAATATGGTATTTCGTGGCTGAAAAGAGGGACTATACGCAAATTCACCAGTACGATGCAGAAATCAGGGAATGATGATAAGATCAGCTGCCAATGTGCAGCCGCTATCATTTTGAATGGATATTGGAAAATCAAGTTCCTCTATCCCTTTTTGTGGCGTTGGTTCTTTTATATCAAACAATATGGAGATCATGAGCTGATGAAGGTTATAGCTGTCGGCAAAAAAAAAATTCCAGTGGAAGATTACTTGACAGCTACCATATATCTGACCGCGATGAAGGACACGATGATGACAATGACAAAAGAGGAAGCAGAGCATATCCTTCACGAACCAGCTACGGACAAACGTGGGAAATAGGCAAGTCCTATCCGTGGTTGACAGAGCCTTTGAGACTATTTGGGATTCCAATAAGTAAACCTTTGTTTGGTATTTATTGGGTACTTACAAATGCACAAATTGAATTGTTGGCAATGGATGTGTCTATTGTGGTTACAGATTGTGACAAAGACAGCAAGGGAAAGAAACACGATACAAAAAACTTCAAATCCCCTTCCGTAAGTGATATAGAGGATGCTGCCAAACGCTGGAAAGACAAGTATGGCAATGGAGAAACAGCAATTAATATCAATGATTATAAGTAATACAAACACAATAATATATGGCTGATCTTGGAAACCTTTACTTCGATATTTTATTCCGTGATAAGACAGCGGAACAACGTAAAAAATTGAAAGCGGAAATCACCAAAGACTTGCAGGCAAAACTTGATGTGGGTTTTGACAAGAAGAAGTTGGTTGGTGATATGAAGACTTTGCTTCAAAGTGAGAAGTTTAAGATCAATGTGGTAGTGGATAAGGCCAGTACTACACAAGCTGTTCGTGCCGCCTTGCAAGCCGCCGGGTTGAATACAAACTTTACAGCAAGTGATTTACGCGCCGCCAAAGCCGCAGCCATTCAAACCAAAGCGGAAGCTTCTGCCGCAGCCGCACGTGAGCTTGCGCGACAAAGAGCCGCCCGTGCCGCCAAAGCGGAACTGGATTTGGCTAATGCCCGTGAGAGATCAGCCAATGCAGCAAGACGGCACATGACAGCCACTCTCAATATGAATGGAGCAATGAACAGTCAATTGAGTATTGTCGGACAATTAAGAAATGAATTTTTGGGGCTATACTCCATTTATGCAGCACAGAACTTTTTGCGTGCAGTGGTTGATATTGGTGGTGAGTTGGAAAATCAGAAAATTGCAATGGCCTCTATTCTGCAAGATGAAGGCAAAGCTACAACCATATTCAATCAAATTAAGAAACTGGCTGTTGCTTCTCCATTCGGGATTATGGATTTGAATCAGTATGCCAAGCAACTTTCCGCATATTCTATACCATACAATGAATTGTATGATACCATGAAAAGGCTGGCTGATATATCAGCCGGTGTAGGTGTTGATATGGGGCGTATCATATTGGCCTACGGTCAGATAAAGGCTGCTAAATTCTTGAAAGGAACGGAATTACGACAATTGACGGAAGCGAACATTCCTATGGTGGATAAACTGGCCGAGCGATTCAGCAAGTTGGAAGGCCGCATTGTCAGTGCCGGTGAAGTGCTTGATATGATCTCGAAAAAGAAGGTTACGTTTGAGGATGTAAAAGATGTTCTTTGGGAACTTACGGATGATGGTGGCATGTTTAATAACATGCAGGAAGTTCTTTCAGAATCAGTTAAGTCCAAATGGAAGAACTTGGCTGATGCGATTGACATTATGCTTGGTGATATTGCGGAGTCAATGGGTAGTACATTGAAATGGACTGCCGAAAGCCTTACCACCCTTGCACAAAATTGGAAAGAAGTTGTACCGGCTATCGAAGCTGCCATTGGAGCCTTTGGAGTATATAAGGTAGCGACATTTGGTGCAAACCGCTTGATTGGGAATGAAAGTGCAGCTCTTATAAAAAGTACGCTTGCTGCCAAGCAAAAGGCAGCAGCCAATCTTGTTGTCGCATCCAGTTATCGTACACTTACAAATGCGGAAAAAGGACTTATAGCTTCAAGTAATACCATGACAACCGCAGATTGGAAAGCGTTGGCAAGTAGTGGAGCTTTAACTAAGGAGTATGCCTTGCGGTTAATGGCACTTGGAAAATTGAAATCAGGACAAGTCGGCCATATTGTGCAGGTACTTGGTATATCTCGTGCTGAAATGTCAGCTGCACTTTCAACAAGTAAATGGCGTGTAGCCATGATCTCATTGGGTTATGGTATAAAACAAGTAGGAGTTGCATTAAAAGGTTTGCTTTTTAATCCATACATGCTTCTGTTTACTGGGCTTACTGCCATTGCTGAATTATGGTATAAGTCCGGGCAAAAGGCTGACGAAATGAACGAGCGTATTTCCGAATTGACAACGAGAGCACAAGACGGTTTCAAGAATTTAACGAAAGAAGCTCAAAAATTTGCTGATGTTGATCCTTTTAAGGCGAATGATGCCTCACTGATTTCTTCCATTGAAGAAATGAAAACAGCATTAAAGGATTATTCTCCGATTTGGGCAGATACTTTTAATGAAACGTTTAAGACTGATGATGAAGGAAATACAGTTAAAAGCCTTGCAGAACAATATATATTGCTTCGGAATGCTTTGAATGATACAAAAGAGGCTTATAGACTGTTGAACGACATAAGAGGTACTTCTGAACATGCCAATGAAGCGACTGACGGTTATTTTGATGACAGCTTTCTTGAAAATATCAATGACTACATCAAAGCGGAGGAACGGGTAAATAAGATTATTGGTCGCATGTCAAGCAGCTATATCGAGTATTCTACCGCCATGCAGAAAGTTATAACCAAACATGATGATTTTGCTAAAGCAGCTTCGGGTAAACCGTTGAAAGAGCAGCTTTCCATTCTCAAAGAATACCCTAAAGCGTTGGCCAGCCTGAATAATGAGTTGCCTTTCACTGGAGGATATAGAGATGATATTTTTCAATTGCGGAAAGCGTGGAAAAATTCTAAGCGTATTTATATGGAAGATGTATTGCCGGATATGAAGGACTTCCTATCTGGGTACAAGTCGAGACTGGAAGCTGCCGGCTGGGATTTGGACAATTTGAGTGATGCGCAGAAAATAGCTATCGGTTTGGATATAAGTTCTTTCTTTGATACGTTCGAGAAGATGCCGAAATATATGCGAGACTTCTTTAACGAGAAGACTCTTGAAGAAGAGTTCAATATCAAAATTAATGCTGAATATACAGAAACCAGTCAAAGTTTTTCTGATTTGCAGAAAAAGTTCAATGAAGCTACAGATGGGCAATTTGAAGCCCAAATAAAGGTTTCTACGGATTCAGAGAAAATTATTGAAGGAATACAAAAAGCGTATAAGGAAGCTAAAGAGACAACAAATCAATTGAAGCCGGTATTGATTAAAGCCGGAATAGATTTGTCAGGTATTGGAGCTATTAACTTGTCAAAACTCCCTGACTGGCAGAAGCAAATTGTATCAGATTATAAAAAGGCTTTCGACATAATGCAAGCCGGCGAGAAAGGAGCCAAAGAAATCGGTTTTTCTCTCACTGATCCAAGTAAGGATAAGAGCAAAAAGGATGCCTTCGCCGAAAGATTGAAAGAACGGGTAAACTTACTAAAGGAGGCATATTCTGAATATAAGAAGTGGACTGACATTGTTGGAAAGGGAGAAGCTGCCAATAAGGTTAAAGGATCAGGTATTTTTGACTCCTTATTCAAAGGTAAGGAACCAGTGGATATTTCCAATTATCGGGATGAATTGAATAAGATTCTTAACCAGCTTGACGATAAGACCAAAGAGCGTAGGGAATTGAAAGTTTCTATACGGAAAGTTCTTTTAGATATTGATGCCAATGCTATGAAAGAAGCTTCGGATAAGGCTACAAAAGAACTTGAAAGGTACGTATCTGATGTTTCGAAGAAATGGGATATATACAAGCAGCTTATCAATGCCGGTGCAAGTAAGAAGGATGCTTCTTTATACGCTTTCGGAGCATTGTCTGAATATGAGAAGAAATCCGAGGAATTGGCTGAAAAGGTGACTAAGAAAATGAAGGATAAAGGGGTATATATACCTTTGACTTTCACCGAGCAAAAGGCCACAGAATCACTTGGAGGTAAAGACAGTGTTTTGTATAAACAGTTTTTCAGTGCATGGAAAGAAGCCAAAGATGCTATTGAAAAAGATAGCTTGGAAGTAAAGCTGAAAGAAGTTATTGCCCTCAACAAATACAAATCTATCGCTGAAAAGATACGGGATTTAAGCGAGAAATATGCTCCCTTAACTGGCACCTTCATTGGTGAAAATAGTGAACTTATTGGTAATGTTGAAGGTATGACTCCCGGACAAAAAGCTCTTTTCACTGAATATAAGGAGGAACTTGCAAAGCTAAGGGGACAGCTACTTGAACTTCTTCCGGTATGGGAACAGATATTTGGAGATCAAACCTATAAATCATACGGACAAATACAGCAAGCATCCGATTATGCTCAACAGATTATTGATAATGCTTCTGTAACTAAAAATAAGAATGGAAAGCCAACTGCTTTTACTTCTTGGTATTTGGATGAGAATGGTAAAAGGATTGATGTTTCAGGAGAATATTCTCAAATTGAGAAGTTAAAGAAAGCCATACAAGACTTGTATAAGGCCGGATTACAGAAGAATCCGTTTGCCACTCTCATAAAAAATGTTCGTTCTTTATTCTCCAGTGGAGATAAAGATGAAAAAGGTACCATAGAAAAGATTGCAGCCATAGGAGAAAGTGCCGCTGAAAGCGCTGATCTTGTCGGCAATTTTGCAGGGCAAATGTCCTCCATGTTCGATGCTTTGGGCAATGAGGGCATGGCCGACACGATGGGCAATGTGCAGGATGCCATGTCTTCTATAAGCAATATCGGGCAGGGATTTGCCAAAGGTGGAATAGTTGGTGGTATTGCTGCCGCTGCCGGTGAAGCTGTAAACTGGATTGGGAAGATAGCACAAGCGCATGATAAGAAACTCGATAAGGCTATTGAAAAGAGTAAACTTCGTGCTCAACAGTTGCAATATATATACGAACAAATTGACGGTATTCTTGAACGTTTCTTGGGCAGTGGCACGGAACTAAAACTTGTAGATGCAGAAAATGACCGTACCCGGTTGAATCAATTAAATAATCAGATTGAGGCAATACGCAATAAGGGAAAGATCAACATCTTCGATTTGATGTCTTTGCAGAAATATAAGCAGGAAGCGGAAAAACTTCAAAAACGTGTTTCGGCATACGATGAAGGTGGTGCATACGGATATCAACGTGCCTTGATGCAAGAACAACTTTCAGAGTTGGAGAAACAACGGCAAGCTGAAATTGATAAAAAGAAGACGGATGATAGCAAGGTAGCTGATTATGAGAATCAGATTGCGGAGATGAAACAGCAAATAAAGGATTTTGCCGAGGAAACGGCTGAATCTCTCTATGGCATTAATTTGAAAGACTGGGCTTCGCAGTTGGGAGATGCCTTGTATGAGGCATGGCAGAAAGGCGAGGATGGTGCCGAAGCTTTCAAAAATAAGGTTGCCGACATTATGGGTGATGTCATGAACTCCATTCTCAAAATAAGTATTTTGGAACCGGCCATGCAACAGCTTCAGAAGATGCTTTTCGGTGAGGATGGAATGAGTGGTTATTTCGGCAAGGATTTCTCCCTTGACGAAAGGGAGTTGGAAAGTATTGCGGACTATCTAATGGGAGTGAGTGAGAAAACCGATGATTACTATTCCATGCTTGACAAGCTGAACAACTATATGGAAAAGAAATATGGTATCAGCATGAAAGAAGAGGAAGAAGAAAATGGAAGTGGGTTATCTAAAGGCATACAGAATGTTACTGAAAATACCGCTAACCTTTTGGCTTCTTATATAAATGCAATCCGGGCTGACGTGAGTGTCAAACGGGAGTATGTACGCAGATTGGTTGAAGAATTGTTCCCGGCCTATAATGTAATAGCACAAGCACAATTGCGACAACTGACAATGATACAGATAAATACAGCAAAGAATGTGGAATTTGTGGAAGAGATCAGAGATATACTGCATAGGAATATAAACGGTGTAAACAAGTTTAATGTATGATTATGAACAGATTGAATAGTGAATTGAGAGGTCATGCCGTATCGTATGGCCTCTGCACACAATGGCAAGGTGACTGGCAAAACAATAAAAGCCAGCAAGAACTAATTGAAATGTATATACGAGGCATTGATTTTTGTATTGAGCACGATTATCCGACAGTGGAATATATAAAAGGTAATTTTGACCGGAGTCTGCTCCATCAAAACCATATTTTTGTTGATGAACCAGTGACCGGAGGTGACAACGGTGTATATGTGCTGAACGGTAAATGTTCAGGCAAATTTTCTTTCAGCAAATTTGCAGCCGCTACTCTCCATTTGCGGCATGATAGTGAATTGACTCTTGAAGTGGAGGATTGTGCCAAAGTTTTTGTGAGTGTATATGATCGGGCTATACTACATGTAAGGCAAAGCGATATGGCTAAAGTTTATGTATATGTTCATGGCAAAAACTGTAAAGTTGAAGCCGATGGCAATGTCATGGTAAGATATAAAATGAATGTGGACTAACGCATGTTCTGCAATATCTTTATTTACAGCCTTTTATATTTGAAAATTATTTGAACGGTATCATAAATGACAACCAACATCTCATCACAATACGGTAGATACGCGCATTATTTATATTGTGTCTAAATTTTAGAGTAAATGTAACTGTTTTTATTTACCGATTCTTACCGTTTGTTACTGATGTTTACCGAATTTATTTTCTTGATTTTTAGTCTGTTGTATGGTGAAAATATCGTTTTTATATTTGTGTCGGAAACAATGCTGTTAGGTTCATTTCGTGGTTGTCATGAACTGGAGTAAAATATTATAGGGCATTCTCTTTGAGGCAGGCAACCACATTAGGCTTCATTGAGATTTGCCCTTTCTCTTTATTATTATGTCAAGCGTGACTATTATATTAAGGAGGGTTCAGTAGGTACGAGTAATGGCGTATTGGGGTTCGATTCCCTGCCTACTACAAGATCGGACAAAATAATTCCCCAAAAGCGGAGATGTCCGAGCCGCTGATGGGGAAAACATTAACTTTATAGTGCAAAGATATGGAAAATTTTAATCAGTTAATACCTATTGATGAGGGAAAAGGTAAAAAAAGAACAATGACTTCCTTGCAGATTGCAGAAATTACGGGCAAAACTCATTCAAATGTAATGCGAGATATTCGCAATATCCTTGAACAACTGGAAGAAAAACATAAATTCAATTTTGAATTGATGTTCAAAATCACAAAGTTAGGGAATAACGCAGAAAGAAAAGACCCTTATTATCTTCTCACTAAAAAAGACTGCTTGCTTCTCGCAAGTGGTTATGATGCAAACTTACGAGCCAAAATTATTAATCGTTGGGAAGAACTTGAAGAAAACAAGCGTGAACTTTCCCGTAAAAGGGAGAAATCTTTGTTAAGTAAAATCTAAATTTATAATATGAAAACAAATCAAGAAATGGTGCGATACATTGATAGTTTTTCTGTGGTTCAGCGCACGAGTGATGGTTATTTTGACGGAACTGAATTGCTTCGGCAGTGGAATAATGTAGAAGGGAATCCGAGAAGGCAAATGAGTAAATTCTTAGAATCTGATAATACATCAGAGTTTTTGAAAGCTCTTGCAGAGGATGAAAGCCATAGAGCAAAAATGCTCATTGGTGAAAATCAACTACTTATAAAAGTTAAGGGTAGAAATACGAAAGAAGGCAAAACACCCGATAAAGTTTGGATGAATCCGCTTCTGTTTATCAAATTTGCTATGTGGATAAATCCGGCTTTTGAAGTCAAAGTATTACGGTTTGTGTACGATGAAATGATTCGCTATCGAAACGATGCCGGGGATGCTTACAAAGAACTTGGCTCTGCCGTTCAGAAGATAGTTCCTAAAGAGTTTATGCCGAAAGCAATGCAAAAGGTTGGGGAAGCATTGAATTGGGTTGTGTTTAACTCACATGAGAAAATGCTTCGCAACAAGCAGGGTGATGAAAGCAAACAACGCGAACTGTGGCAGCTTGAAAAGAAGGTGGCTGATTTAATCAACGAGGGATTCATTACCAACTTCGATAATTTAATATCATACCTTAGAAAACAATATTCAAAAAGGAACTATCCTGCCGTGTTCCAATTACAGCAAGAAAATACAAATTTTATCCACTATAAATAATAAATCAATATGGAATTAGTAGAATTTATGAGCAACAAAGAATGCGTTGTAGAAACATTCAAAGTAAATGGTCTTATTGCAAAAGACAATACGGTAACAGAGAAAGGTTTAATGGCTATACAGTTCTATTTAGATATGATAGAGCAAAAGAAGCCAGAATTAGAAAATTGTCAAACGGCTTATATGTCATGTAGTGAGGTGGAGGAATGGGAAAAGAAAAACGCTGCGGCTTCGGTAAGTTTTGACAGCGGAGGGGTAGTCGAGTTTCTCCCGATAGAAATGTTCTCAAAAGATGCTAAAATAGAAAAGGGAGGTGGCATAAAAGGTATGCTTATTTCAATGTGCGATTGCGCATGTGAAGATGAAATATCCGAAATAGTATTTTCAAATGATGAAATTCGTAAATTGAGAGATGCGCTTAACAAATATCTCGAAAGCTGAATACTTTTGGCTAAGAGTGGCAAAATGCACAAAATAAAATTGGGCTGACTTTGGAGCCAGCCTAATTATAATTTATACGCGAAAACATTAGCCAGATTATGTTAGCTCAATATTTAATGGTAGTCAGCGTTAAAAGACGTACTAATATCTTTATATTTAGAATATAATTTGATTTTATAAATATTATATGTTCCACGACCATTAAGTATAGACTTATCTACGCTTTTATTTGCGGATTTAAATATAAAATAATAATTACCATAAGGGATTGTAGTTTTATATTTTCCCGTATTGTCAATCGTACAACTATATTTTACTTTATTTGATTTGAGAATATCAACCAAACATATAGCTAATTCACCTTCTCTCCTAATTTGTTCTTCAGCGGAAATGTAAAAGTCATATTCTTTTAATTTGGCTATTGCTTGTTCTTGCCCAACAAGTTCTTTCCATTTGATGTATTGTAACAAAGATTCATACCCCATTTGTATAGAGTCATTTTTTAATTCAATATCTTGTTTGAAATATTTACATGGTATAATATATAATTTTGCACCAATATCGGCTTTCGTACCTGAACCATTGTCGTAAGTTACAAGCCCATTTACAGATGAATAACTAATCTGTTTGTTCTGCGAATAGGAAGTAAAACACATAATAGTATAAAGCAAAAAGAATAATATATTTTTTTTCATTTCTTATGTAATTTATTTAATAAATATTTTATGTCATTCTTGAATCTTTTTATATTAAAACGATTTTCGGGAAAATCGACATAGAAGAAAAATAGCAATGTTGAAAATGGTAGTATGACTACATAAAATATAATCCAATGCCACCCAGTAACACTAAAGCAGATCAGAAGAATCACTACTATCCAAACTAAAACTCCTAACATATAATAACCTCTTTTATAATTAAATACAAAAGTATTAATAAATAAAATTATGACAAATGATATTTTTTATGTTTTTCAACATACACGTGGAAGCAAGTTAGGGTTGAGTATAATAATCTACTAAAAAATGCTTTTATGGTATTATTTTCTATGATTATATAGAAAATACAATTATATTTGCGTTGAAATAAGATTAAAATATAAGGCCATAGAGCTTGTTGTGGAGACTAAATATCTCTGCGGCAAGCTCTTTTTTAATATGTGGATATGAACGAACCGTATTCTATTTTGATGCAGAAAACTACCGAGAATGCTCCGGTCAAAGACAGCTTGGTGCATTTTGGAATTGTGTGCACTGAATTTCCGTTCAAGCCGGGTGGGGAAACGAAAGATTTACCCAAACGGGATTGGTCGGATGAAGACGGTGAAGATACTTACATACCCGACAAGCTACCATTAAAAGCATACGACTTGGAGGCCGAGATGTGCTATAAGGGGGATTTGGGTACTGCATACGATAAAATTATGGCCTTTCAAAACTATCTTACGGGAGAGAATGGTGACGGTGCCACTTTGAAAATATATAACTCGCACACGGGTATCGGGCGACAAGGACTTTACTTGCTGGAGGTTGGAGATTTTGAATTTAACAAGTCCAATATGGATGAAGTCTTGACCTTCCCGGTAAAATTTAGAGTAACTGATCCTCGAACTCAAATAATCCCCTCGTATAGTGTTGCGGAACCGACAAAGATAGTTGCATTGGTTGAAAAAGTATAGCTGTATGGCATGGAAGGTTTATGATAAAACTGGCAATACGGTACGTTGTACGCTGAAAAGTTTGGAGTATAATGGTACATGGATGGGTGCATGTTTTGTGACAAGCACTCTGAAAAGTGCCGTGCCCATTCTTTTTGAGATAGGTGACTATGTTATGTACCGTGGCGAGAAGTTTGAGATAAACTATGATCCTACGGCATTAAAAAAGGCGGCAAGAAAAACTTCGGGAGAAGCGTTTGTTTATGATAACATAAAGTTTAACTGGCCGGGAGATGAATTGACGCGATGTGATTTTCTTGATTATGTGAAAAGTGATAATCAGATACACTTCACTTCTTTGCCAAAGTTCAGTTTCTTCGCTTCGTCTATACAAGATTTGGCAGACCGTGTTCAAGTAAATCTTGACCGTATATATACCGGAGCACAAAAATGGACGGTTGTCGTACACCCTGAATATGTGAGCACTACCAATGTAAACATTGATGTGAACAATATAAAGGTATGGGGCGCATTGGAGTTGCTCAATTCAAAATTTGGTGCGAACTTTGTTATTCGTGGCCGAACAATAACAATCGGTACTGCCGGTATTGCTGTGGGCAATATTTTCAAGTATGGACGTGGAAACGGTTTGTACGAAATTCAACGTACAGCCGATGCGGATCAACAGATTATTACGCGATTGCGTGCATACGGTAGTACAAGAAATATGCCTAACCGGTATTATAATAAGCTCTCAAACAGTTCTCTTACCAATTATTTGCCGAATAACATGGCCGTGGAAAATCTGATGTTACCTGATTTTCCTAAGACAACGCTTGATCCATATATTGACAGCAAGAATATTGCTGTGCTTGGCATTCGGGAAGGGAGTGTTTATTTTGACGGTACCGGTGATTTGGAAGAAATATGTCCTTCAATGGAAGGTATGACCGCCGAACAGTTGAAAGATGCAGGTATTTATGTATCGTTGGATGCCGGGGATAATGGCAATCTTGACGAAGTGGCTGATGCCGAACAACTGACAGATGATGGTACAATGGATAGCCTGAAAGAAGGTGAAGATGTCCCACCTTTTACAATAACGCTAAAAGATGTTGGTTTCAATATAAACGATTACCTAACTTCTGAAACAGCCACCATTAGCATGAAAAACGGCATGTGTGGTGGCCGGGATTTTGAAATAACCAAATGTGAGAAGAAGGGCAATAAATATGTGCTGACTTGTAACCGTGTATATGATGAAAGTCTGAAATTATATTTCCCATACAAGGATTACAATATAAAGTCCGGTGACAAGTTTGTCCTGCTTTATATTGATATGCCGGACGTTTATATTCAGGCCGCTTCACAACGGTTGCTTGCTACCGCGAAAAAATATCTTGCAAAGAATGACTATGTGCGCTATTCGTATGAACCGAAGGTGGATGATATTTTCATGGCACGCCAACATGATGAGGCTGTTGCAAGGGGGGAAGCAAGCATACATGATACTTTGAAAGAAGGGGACTTGATGCTATTCACTGATAGCGATCTTGGTATTGAAGGCAGCATCATTATTGATACCCTTATTATCAAAGAGGGAGAAAATATGATACCGAAGTACACTATGACACTTCGGGAGGAAAAGGCTGTTGGATCGCTTGAAAAAATCCAAAATCAGATAGACTCTATTGCAGGTGGTGGGCAGGGAACCGGTGGCTTGAATACCCAACAGATACAGTCTATCATCCGTTCACTGGGCAATCAGCTTTTTCTTTCGCGCACCCACAATGATACGGCAGCTGGGCTTATCGGCTTCTTAGCCGGTGCTATCTTTGGTGCAAGCGGTTTTGCAGAGGGTTTGACCGGCTTTGGGGCGAAAATAGACAGCATGGGACGTGGGTATATGGAAAGCCTCACGTTACGCAGGTTTTTAGAGGTGCCGGAATTGCGTTTTAACCGTGCTGAAATTGTGCTTGGTGACAAATGGCGTTCTCCCGGTGCTGGAATTATAGAGAGTGTTGAGCCTGATTATGATGCTGATGGTAACTTGCTACGTTCCGGGACAATAAGTTTGAAATTACAAGACGGTGAAATAGGTGCTGTGGCTGTGGATGATATTTGCATGGGGTATTTCCATGACTATGAAACGCCGGGGAATAATGCGGTATCTGATATAGATGATAGCCGTGGCAACCGTATGTTTGCCGGTTTCTGTACAATCTATTTTCGTATTACAGAAATATTGGATGCCGGAACAAACAAAAGGTTTCGCTATGTGCTTCGTGGTGTTTCTGATCGTTGGCAATATTCTTTCCATCCGTGTGAGGCTTTGCATTTTGTCGCTTATGGCAACTTTACAAACAAGGAACGCCAGACTTCCGCTTATGAGACGAGGACATACCGCCGTTTCTTGGTAGGGGTAAATGACTGGGAGTTTACAAAGAGTATGGTTGCAATGCAGGATGGGGATTTGAGCAATCTCAACATCTTCGGGTTGGATATGACCGGTTATTCCGCTTATCTGAATAACATTTATATGACCGGCACAATCGAACAGTTACAGATAGATGCACCAGTACGCATTGAGATTGATACGCAAGGTGACAATTTTCTTGCTTATGGTGAATCAATGGAAATTACTTGCAAGGTCTTTAAAGGTTGGGAGGATATTACAGACACAGTTAGACAATGGGCTATCCGAAGGGATAGTGGAGATACCGCCGATGATGAAGCTTGGAATATCAAGCATAAAGATTTCAACGGTTCAATAACGATACATAACACAAAGGAAATTAGTGATTTAGGAAATAATTCAGTAACAGTGGTAAGTACCTTGTTTACCATAACGGCAACAAATGATACTGCATCAGTAGAAGCAATTGTGACGATATGATAGAGAGTGAAAAGAAAAGAATCAGAAAAGAGTTTCAACCGCTTACGATTGCAGTAAGCTTGAAGATAATGACACCGAACAGTCCGGCCAATCAGGTCTATAATCCGGTGGCAAATGAATATGATCCTGACCGTGGGGGTACTCCGCTGGTGATTTTACCGGAAGTCATAGCGAATGCCGCTGACGGTAGCTGGGATATGCCTTATGTTAATTCTTTGTTGGCAGAAATGAACTGGTTTGCTAATGGAGAGAATATTTCTGCAATCAGTTCATGGAATGGGAAGTACAGTATAGATACGGTTGGAGATACACGCGGTGCCATTACCATAAGCAGAAATGTGGCTCCGGGTGAAAGTTTTGAGTTGTATTTTGAAGGTCTGATAGCTGATACCCGGCTTGGGGTGAATATTCCCGTTAAGACTGACTCTATCATGTTGACAACGGTAGATAAGAGTGAAGATACCTACGGTTTGTCTATTGGGGATAGTCAGATAATCCAGTACAATCCATTTCTTGACAAGCTTTTGTTGTATGATTACAAGGTAGCCAACAATTTGATTTCCGCATCTACGGCCAATAGGAATGCAGCTTTGGATGAAAATTCATACGAGCGCACCATTCCACTTATGGTAACAAAGGGAGTGAATAAAATAACTACCGGATATACAATTGAACTTTATCAGGTGAACAGCATATCAAGTCAAACAATGCTGACTACCGCAAACCATGAAATAGTGGCTTTGTCCTTAACCAGCCTGACAATGGACTTGCGTTTGGTCGAGAAGGGGGATTACTTGCTGTTGGTGAAGGTTGGTGGAAAGGAGGTTGCAAGACAGCAATTCTCCGTCAATCGTGTTTATCCAAAATTTACGTGCATACCGGCAAGTCAGGCTTCCATCAATCCTGATGAAATCCTGCATAGGAATATAGCTATGGTACAGTGGAATGGCGAAATTGTGCCGATACCGGCACCGATTATCCGCATGGTATGGTTTACGGACAGTGCAAATAAGACCGGGGTACAATGGCAGGAAGGGGAAAAAACTGTGATAATGTTGGATGGAACCGGTATTGGTGAAACTTATCTTGACGATTGGTTGGACGTGTACATTAAGGCCGAGCAAAAAAAGGCTTTCTCTGTATTGACTGATGGGACAAATGAATATACGGACAGTAACGGGAACATATATATAAATAATTGATATGAGGTATGTTGTAGCAAATAAGGAAAAGGCTTTGGATGCCGGGGTTCTGTTGTTGGGGCACTTGGTAAAGGGAGAATCCATCATCTTGAATGAAAAGGAGGTAATGTGCCTGCCTTCTCTTGATGGAGAACTGGAAGATAGAATACTGTTGTTGGACGGTATTGTTTATACTAATACAAGCATGAATCAAATTATATCAGAAGGAGGTTGGGAATATGGCAGAAAATTATAGTGCCCAAAATAGCATCACGATTAAACGTCTTCGTTCCAATGACAGCCTGATGCTGACTTTTGAAAATAATGGCATTCCATTGTTTCAGGCCGTAGATGAAGAAAGTGGGGCTGTCTCTCCTGATTGGAGTATAGCTGCGAATCAGCCGGTACGGACACCCAAAGTAACTTCGGCACGTGGGTTGGCGGTCAGTTTGTCAGGCCATAGTTGGGCTTATAATGGAGTGGCTTTAAATTTTAACGGTGCGGAAAGTGGAGGTTGGAAAAAAGACAGTACGGGCAAATTCTCTTTGAATGCCAGTACCGGTGCCATTAAAATTGTCGGAAACTTGGCAAGCAAAACGAATATTGCAGGAGATACATTGACTTATTCATGTGTCGCTTCTACGGCAGGTGTTGAGTATAATTTGACTGGGGAACTGCCTATTGCCATTCAGAACATGGGAGCCAGTTCTTATTATCTTGCTATTCTTGCAAGTACCGAGCAGCTAACAAGTAAAGTAACAAGTTGTACTCTGACTACAAAACTGTATGCCGGTGCTAATGCTATTACCGATTACTATATAAAATGGTATAAGGACACGGCGGTTTGGACTGATAAGAACGGACAAAAGAGCATAACTGTTACCCGTGGTGATGTGGATGGTACTCAATTGTTCATAGCGGAAGTTTATCAGTCTTCAAGTGCTTCACAGCCGATAGCACGTGCTGGGGTACGCATTGTTGACACAGCAGATGAATTTCAGATTGTGTGTTATATAACTTCTTCTAACAAAGAGGTTGATACCGGACAGCCCGTTACTGTAAGTGCCAAGATTGTAAATATGACTACTGGATCAACTTATACTCCTACTTCCGCATCGTGGACTATGGATGTGATGGATAAGGAAAACTGGAAGAGTTTGAAACATTCTACAACAAATTCTATATCTGTAACAACAACGGAAACTGACAGAAACGGGACTCAATATGATGTTGATGTTTTGGCAGAATGTCATTTTAATTAACATAAAAACAAAATAATATTATGGCAACTAAAGGATTAGGAAATGAAACATTGGTGACCTCCATTCTGCGTTCCAATACAGTATTGGTGGAAGTTGGTGGTAGTGTCAGACGCATTACCGTGGAAAACTTCATGAATGCTATTAATAATGGTGACGAACAAATGTTGAGGCAGGTGGCTTGGGGGATTCCAATCAAACAATCAACCCAAAGTAGCACGAACTATGGTGTGATAGGTAATACAGCCGCATGGACAGAATACAAGTTGTATTGTGGCCGTTATCTCGTAACGAATGATGGAAGGGCTGCTAAAATGTCCCCTACCAATAGTGCGGTGTTTGCTGATGGTACTGCGGTGGATGAAACCAAAGGGCATGTGATGTGGATAGGGCCACGTTTGTATTATCGTGTACAGACTGACAGTGTAAGTGGTGTACCAGTCTTATGGCTCTCGATGCTACCTATTGGCGGTGAGTTTATTGGTGGGGCAAATGGTGGAATGTATAACTGTATCGGTGCATACAAAGGCTCCATGTCAGGTAGCGCACTTGTTTCACGTTCAGGAGTTGCACCGGCAGGCAGCAAGACAATCAACGCATTTTGGAATGCTGCACAAGTGAACGGTAAGGAATGGGGACTGACCGATTACGATCAGAGAAAGCTTATTATGATGTTGGGGCTGTCCCAGTACGGAGATACCAATATTCAAGCCAAACTTGGTTATGGTGTGGGTGGTAGCTCCAGTAAAGACTTGTGGGCTGCTGCGGCAGCATTGCAAACTGGCGCAACAAAGAGTCTCGGTGACAATTGGGGCAAAATAGCTATTTCTGTGGTGAATGGAAGTAATACTGGAGTGGATTGTTCACGGGTGAACATGATGGGTATAGAAGATCCTTATGGGTGGCAGTGGGAATTTCTGCAAGGAGTATTTTGCGGTAGTTCCAACAATAGTGCTCAAAGTGGAACGGAAATTTTCATTTACAAAGGAAACCGTTTACCGACTACTGCTGAATTAGCTGCGCATCCAAATGGTGAATACAGACAAGCTACCCGTCAGACAGCTTCCGGTCAAGTGCAGGAAATAATTCTTGGGGAGCATTTTGATATTTTCCCGAAAAAGATTGGTGGAAACAGCACTTCTTATTGGGCTGATTATTCATGGGCAAACACTACTGGGCAGCTGGTTCTTTGGGGCGGTTCTGCGTATAGCGGTGCGGCTTGCGGCCTCGCTTATGCGGACTCGGATAACGATTGGTCGAACTCGAATGCGACTATCGGCTCTCGCCTTGCGTATTTTGGGAATTTAACATTTGTTAGCGGTGCATCTTTGATGGCTGCATAATAGATTTTGAAATATTAGTTCTTTGAATTTCAATTAATTAAAACCCGTCCACCTTCTCGTTTTACGGCAACGGATAACGGGACGAAAGCCGAAAGGCGTGGACGGTTGGCAGAGGGGAACAAGAGCTGGTTCTTTGGGGCGGTAATGCGAATAACGGTGCGAATTGCGGCCTCGCTTATGCGAACTCGAATAACGATTGGTCGAACTCGAATGCGAATATCGGCTCTCGCCATACTTATTTATCGTAGAGTAATCTGCGAGTTCTCCGAGCCATGACCTTGCAGGATTTATATCGTTGCAACGTAGTAATCAATTGGTTACGATGTCAGAAAATCAAGAATGCGGAAAGGTTGCCCAATTTGCGAAAGGCAACAAGCGGTGTTAGTAGGTTGGTTCTCGAAAGCTCCGGGCGAATTATTCAAGCAAGTAAAAACAGCTTGCAGTTATCGGAATAATTAAAATAGTCTGAACAAGACAAAATTGGAAGTATGGTGTAAATTTTAAAACAAAGCAGCAGTGAATATTGGAAGAAGTGATATTGATTGGAAGAGTCTATCGCATAATGAAATTGATAGAATTATAGCGGAAAGGATAGAGGCTGACAATAAACGGATAGAAGCAAACGGTGGAAAGAAATCTAAAAGAGCCGGGTATATTCTTGAACGTATAGCAGAGATAAATAATTTACGTGAAGCGGACAAAGAAGCACAAGATGGGAAGGTTAAGAAAAACCGCTTTATCAGGCGGCATAATCTACACCCGGAAGAAGACCTCCGAGCTTTGCAGTTGATGATCCTGACATTGGATTTTCCGGCACCGGATTATAGCGTAATGAGAGTAAAAAGTGATGCAGGAAAGGTTCGAGATATTGTCAAACAGAAATATTTCCCGTGGCGTATATTGCACCATGCAATTATGAGGGTGATTGAAGAAGATGTTTATAGAAATTTGATTTATGATACAAGTGCGTGTATCAAGGGAAAGGGATTACATTTTGGAGTAAGGAGAATGAAACGTTTTCTTCACCGGTACCCGGAATACAAATGGTTCGTAAAGACTGATTTCAAAAAGTTCTATCAAAGTATTCTTCATGAGCTTATTGTTGCTGCATTGAGAAGGAAATTCAAAGATGAACGATTTATTAAATTGATCGAGATAGCTGTTTTATCGTATGACAGCGGAACAGAGTTAGTTGACGTATTGGAGAATGAAGTTGAACGGAAGAAGAGGTGTTCCGATTGGAGCATTTACAAGCCAACCTATCGGGAATTTTGCGGCAAGCCGGATAGATCATACAATGAAGGAGAAATATCGTGTCAAATGCCTGCATAGATATTGCGATGATAATGTTATGCTGGCTCGTTCTAAGGCCGAAGCGTTGTTTCTTATTCGTGCGTATGAACGGGAAAGTGCAAAAGTTGGGTTGGTAGTTAAAGCAAACAGTTGTATTGCTCCGATAGGAACAGAAACAAAAAATGGGAACAAAAAGCATAGAAAGCGAAAACGTAGTAAGAGGAAGAAGGATTAACTTTTTGGGCTATTGCTTCACGAAAGATAATGTTCGGATGCGTAAAAATATGAAAAAGAACTTTGCCCGAAAGGTGAAACGAATAAAAAGCCGGAAACGTAACCGCGAGATACGAGCTTCATACTGGGGCTGGTGTAAGTGGGGAGATTGTAAGAATTTATGGAGAACAATAACAAATAATGATATGAGTTTTGCAGATAAAGGTATCAAACAGAGTGGTAGAACAAAGGACGGAAAGAAGTTCTTCGATGTAAAAGAGACAAGATTGATGGATATTCTCAATGTCCCTATAACAGTGGTGGACTTTGAAACGAATGTGAAGACAAAGCAAGGTGAAGGTAGATATTGTGTTCTTTTTGAACAGAACGGACAACGTAGCAAATTCATAACGAACTGTTACAATCTGAAAGATGTGTTGGATCAGGCTCGCGAAGCGGAGAATAACGGTCAGAAGATTTTTCCAGTGGAAAATGTGATTGTCAAGCGGCGTTCGTTAGGTGACGGGAAGAGTGCTTATTATTTTGAAGAATAATTATAAAAATGGAGGTAATTTATGAAAAGTTATGGAACTCTTGTAGGAGAACTGCCGACTGGTATTGAATTTGTAGTTGAAGGTGCGTTGCTACGCATTTACTTCGACTTTGAGAGAAGAGAAGCTGTTCAAAAGGCCGGTTCGGAAGATGTGGTGGTTGAAGACCAGTATGTCTGTGAAAACGTGGATGTTGAAGGGGAACATGATTATGACAGTATTGTAAGTGCCATTATCATGGAACGTTATGATGCGAATAAACGTGATGCCATTTTCGCCAACTTGGAAATGGCACGTGATATGGCTTCGGAACTTGACGAAGGTAAGCGTGCCGAATATCTGAAAGAATACACTGATTATCAGAGTTATCGTATCAAGGCTAAGGAGATCGCAAAAGAAGTATTAGCAAAATTGAAGTAATCCGGTATGGAGGCGCAAGGGCATATATTAATACGAAGAAAGGCCAAAAATGGAATTGACGGTACTAATGGGGAACCGGGGAAAAACGGGCTGCAAGGCTGTATTCTCCGGCAATCCGAATGGGCTAAAGGCATAGAGTATCGCAATGACGAGGCTTTGACTTCCGGTACCCGGTACTTGGATATTGCAATTGTGACTACCGGTGCTAATACGTTTAATGCGTATAAATGTCTGAAAACTCATACGTCCAGTGATTCCATTCCGGTGACAAATACAACTTATTGGCAGAAGTTTAATTCTTTGGTGCCAGTGTACACTCCGCTTATCATGGCTCAAAATGCTATTCTACGGTTCATGCAGGGTAATCAGCTTTTGATAATGAAGGGCGATAATAAAACGGTTGCAGCAGGTCTTGTTGGTGGTGACTATCCGTTATGGGTTGGAGCTACAACACCGACTGATGCGCCATATAAGGTGAGTATAGCAGGGAAACTCTATGCGGCTGGTGCGGTTATTTCAGGTGACAGCACTTTTGAAGGTACATTGAAAGGTGTATCAGGCTCTTTTACAAGGTTGAATTGCGTGAATGCTGCTGGTGATGCGGTTGGAGGAATCAGCTTTGGAAGTGATGGAAGAATGTGGTTTGATGGTGATATGTATCATCAAGGTACTAAGGATAACCGGTCATTACGTTTCTACACTTCTGACTTATGGTGTAGAGGCGTGTTTGGCGCAAGGGAAAGAAGCATTATGGTAGTTTACGGCTCCTATGCCTATGTGTACACAAAAGGTGCTGATAAAACCGGTACTTATATACCTTTGACTTCCGGGACTTCCTCTGCTAACGAAACTTATTATACAGTTCCTTGCTATTCGCCAAGATACGATTATAACGGTGAAACTTCGGGTTTTCCAGTTGATACGGTTATATTTAGAATAACATCGAATGTAACCTACCGTTATCTTTTGAGTCTTGCCGTCACCCAAAGGATATTCGTGGTTAATGCAAATGACAATTATAATAATGTTCAGATATATGCGAATGGAACAAAGCAAACATTGAATGGCGGTTCCATGCACCATTGTATGCAGTTGGTGGATTTTATGTATCCGTCACCGAACTCTGACTGGTTGGGAAGAGGACTGATGTTCGGTGCTTCAAATGATAATGATTGGAAGTGATTATGAAAAGGATAAATTTTGAAAGAATTGAGATATTTGTTGATATTGATAAGACGAGATGTTCCGTTGAGAACTACAAGAAGGATTTTGCCAATATCATTTATCAACTTGGCAGGGGAATAGAGGCTCATGCCCTCGCATTTAAAATATTCAACTCCAATGGAGAAATTGAGTATAACGATGAAGAGTGTAATATGATTAAGGAATACGCAAGTTTATGTTCCCCAGCCTTTATTGATGCTATCAACAAATTACTATTGGAATAAAAATAATAAACGCAAACACAAAAGGATATGAACGACATTATTGAAACATTCATTCACGACCATTTGTTTTTACATTTGGTTTTGATAGCGGTAAGTATGACAGCTATCATAATCGCAATGGGGATAGATTTTATTTCGGGGATTCAGAAGGCCAAACAGCGTGGGGAACTTCGTACCTCGAAGAAGTACAAAATGACAGCGACAAAAGCGAAGAAATATTTTAATCCGTTTCTGACACTGGTTATGATTGACCTTATATGTTGCATCGTCATTCCATTTCCAGTATTCGCTATGTTATGGGCGGTTTATTGCGTTTTCTGTGAGTTCAAATCGGTACGTGAGAAATCATGGGAAAAGGCCGAGCTTCGGAAAGCGGAAAAGACCATGAGTATAATCATTGAGAATAAGGACGATATAGCACGACTGGCCGCACAAATATTGTTTGAAACACAAAAAGAAAAGGAGGATAAAAATGACACGGGGACTACGGAATAATAATCCATTAAATATACGAAGAAATAATACGAAATGGCAGGGATTGTCTGTAACACAGACAGATAAAAGCTTCTTTCAGTTTAAAACTATGGCATACGGTTATCGTGCTGCTTTTAAAACCCTTCAAACTTATATTCTTAATAAGTATGATACTGACAAAGATGGTACGGCCAATGAACTTGAAGATGTTATTATGCGATGGGCACCGCCATGTGAAAACAATACTGACGTGTATATTGCCACAGTCGAAAAACGTTCGGGCATATCTCGTCATACAGTTCTGAACAGAAACAACCGGGAACAACTTATTGCGGTGGTAGCTGCAATGAGTTATGTTGAGAATGGCGTTCCTGCAAATATGGATGAGGTAAGGAAAGGCTGGGAGTTGATATAGGAAACAAACATATAAACGACATATAGAAGATATGGCAAAATTGAATTTTACTCTTAAAGAAGAGGGTTGGTACGAAAGCCAACCGGTACAGTTATCTACTGGGAAATTTGCAATCAGCATCAATTTTGGAGATGCAGCAAACAATAGAGTTGTTGTGTATAAAAGTTCTAATGGAAAGGATTATGTACCTTACAAAACAGCACTTAGTGTCGGAGAGTTCTGTGATATAAATGTTGACGGGTTGATAGCCGGACAGTATGTTATGGTAGGATGTAATGAACTTCCTATTTCATCTTCATTTTTGGAGAGTTCTGATAGTGGCAGCTATGCGAATAAATCGGATATTTTGGCAGAAAGCGGACGTGCTCAATTGGCAGAATCCCAACTGGAACAGTCCATAAATGCAGTGAAAACAGCATTGGATGAACTGGTTGGCACTGTTGATGCGACTACGGCCATTGATACCTTCAATGAAATTGAAACCTTCCTTGCAGGAGTAACCAATGAAAAAACTCTGACCGGAATGTTGGCTGTTACGGATGGAAAGGCTGTGACCGCACAAACAACGGCTGATGCAGCAAAAAGTACAGCTCAAAGTGCTCTTAGCAAAGCCACTGCCAATGAGACAAAGCTTAACACAATACCTGAAATGCCGGCGAATGACGGTAAGATATATGGGTTCTGTAATGGTGCATGGGTGGTTATTGCAGAAGTTGGTAAAAATGTATATACAGATTGATTATGAGGTGGAAGATAGGTATAGGAGTAATTTGGGTGTTACTCCTTGCGGCAACCTTTTCGATGTACCGGTTGTGGCAGGAGGAGAAAATGGAAAGTGCCCGACTTTCAGATAATATGAAAAGTCTCTGTACTGGACTTGAAGAATATAAGATTAGGGATAGTCTAAATGTGGTTGAAAACCATGTTTTGCGGCTTAACATTGAAGAATTGAAAGAGCTGCGGAGTGCGGATGCAAAACTGATAAAAGATTTGAATCTGCGTCCTAAAGAAGTCGAATATATCACAACCACAAAAGTTGTCACTAAAGACAGTATTGTATTTGTTCTGAAAGACAGCAGTTTCAATTATTCAGATAAATGGGTGGATTTTTATGCAAATATTCCTGATAGCACATTTACCTATGAAGTGAGAGACAGTCTTTCAAGCGCGATAAGCCGGATATATAAACACAAGTTCCTATGGTGGAGATGGGGTACAAAGGGATATAAACAAACAATAGTCAATTATAACCCACGAAGCAGAATAGTTTATAATGAAATCGTAAAAGTGGAACATTAATAAAAAGAAGGGGGCATTTCGGCTCCCTTCTCCTTTTTTAGAAAGGCAAATCGTCTTTTTGTTCCCCGAAATCCACTGGTGGTTGAGGCATGTTTTGTGAGGGTGCCGTGGTGGATGATGCTCCCTGATAATAAGTTTGGGGCTGTTGTGGCGCGGCAGACTGTCCCGGATTACGGAGTGTTGCTTTCCAGCAAGTAATGGAGTTAAACCATCTTCCCTGCCATTCATTCGCATTAATATCTATTTCAATATCAACATCTTGCCCAACGGCCAATCCAAAATTCTGAATATTACTATTCATTACTGAAAAGGCAACTTTCTTAGGGTATTGGCCGGGAATTTCCAAAACAAAGTCTTGTCTCTGCCAGTTATTGCCATTCTTTGATACACCCGATTGTATCGGTTGTGCCACGATGATTCTTCCTTCTAATTTCATAATCAGTTTATAAATAGTTAAACACTATATGTCCGTTTTTTTAAGTTTACAAACATAATCTAAAATTCGTTCTTTGGTACCGAAACTTTCATCATTTCACCAAATGCCAAACCTTTTGATCTGACATTAATAGCAAGAATCTCCCAATAAACTTTCGGATATTCCTATACGATATTTTGCCATTTTTATCCGTCTTTATCAGCAGGATTTAACTTGTCTGACTCATTGATTGCGCTGCTGATAATATCACAATCAGTAAGTTTTCGTTGTATGATAGCCATACCCCTTTTGCAATTATCGCTTTGATTGAGGTTACAATACCCTCCCCTATATAAAATATCAGAAAGTTCATCCAATACTTTAAATGTGTCAGTGAGCCGGAGATATGTTATTCCGGTTACTTCTTTATTATATGGACGGACTTCTTCTATCCGTTTGTCAAGGGATAGGCAAGCAAGCTCTGCCATACATCTTGCAAGTTCTACTTTGGCAAGTAAGGCACTATTCTCAATCCGGCATTTGTCAAACTCCATTTTAATGGAGTATTCCATTTTAAGCAAATCAGGTTGTACTTCATCTGCAACATATTGGTTGGCATCAGCCATGAAAAAAGCTCGGTTTCCGGCTATTTTATTGATTTTCTTTTCATATTGAAGCATCAACTGTTCCAGTTTATTTCCTTGCTGCTTTACACGGAAACGACAAAGCCCTGATTTGCGTAATGCACTTAACATTTCTACAATTAAGGAGCAAACTATATCATTGGTGAACAATATGTTATATATTGCTGCCAATGTGATATTTTCAGCTTTCAACTTTTTGTCTTTTATATCACTTATTTTTCTTTCCATAAGTTCATGAAATCTTTATAGACACATGGTAGTGCAAAGATAAGCACAAACGCCTCAACAATCAATTTTATTAATTGTCCGGTTCCCATATCAATCCATTCTATTTTTATTATAATTCATTTTGGCTTCAATGAGTGAATCAATGTCACATTTGAAATGGTGTAGTGTGCTTAGGGCAACAATGATTACATCTGCCAGCTCTTCTTCTACATCTAAATACTCTTTAATATGTGGAGATTTCTCACCTGTACATTCAAAGACTTCGGCAACTTCTTCAAGCAGATCGCGGTGGAGATTGTTGTTACTATCATTGTCGGGATCAATCTTTCCACGTCTTACAGCACATTCATAAGCTTTTTGTGCGATTTCATTCAGCTTTTCCATCATCAATATGTTTTATCCAGTTATTATCTTTCTCCAAGAACCATTGCCAGCCATTTTGGGGTTTGATTTTTCGTTTTATATACCGGCGAACTGTGGCATAATTCAGATTTAACTTTTGGGCAGCTTGGGTTATTGACTCGAATCTATACCATTTGCCTTCGGGAGTGATTGCGATACACGCAAAGGCATGGGCGTTTCCATTAGACCAATATCTATGTCCTTTCAAAGCCTCGCTGTGTCTTTTTCTTATTTCAACAGCTCTCTCTTTGCCATAGTATTCTTCATAGGTTTTTCCTCGTAATCCGTGGTGATAGCCTTTATTGAAAACATTATGCCCGTTGACAACCCGTGTGACCGGTATTTCAGGGTCTAATCTTAATTCCATATTATTCCTTGTTTTTGTAATTGTCTCTTCTCATTTGGTGATAGCGATAGTACATGGATAAGTCGAGTTTACGAATGAAGTTATCATCCGCTTTCATGTCAGAAACTTTTTGGGCAGGTTTGGCTACTTCAAAGAAAATTCTCTTTACTGCATATCTTCCCTTTTCAAGAGAATAACATTGCACTGATCCTTCATAAGCATAAATAAGCCCGGAGAAATCAGGGACTTCATCGGGCTTTATCAAACCTTTCGGTACTATATAATAAAAATAATTGGTACGTTGGCCGGAAGTGACAACATCAAACTTGTTCTTGCCATATTTATCACTTTTCTTTTTGTCTTTATGGAAATCACATCTGCTTACTTTTACTTCATATTCATAAGTCAGGCGTGACCGGGTAACTTCCAATAAGTCAGCTTCCCATTTCCCGACAAAAATATTGGGAAAGATGCGGTTTCCTTTTTTATCACGAAAAACATGATCGCAAAAGCCTTGTATAATATCAAGTGTTTTCATCTGATCTTTGCATGTTCCTTATCCAGTTCATATTCAAAAAATCCTTTTGCCTTATCATAAAGTCCGTCCTTTATATCAGAGAAATACATAGCGGCATTAAAGGCTTTCAATGCTGCCACACGAGCTTTCTTCTTATAATAGTCTGCCCGTTTGACTGCATTCTCTTCTTTTCTACGTTCTTGCTGTTCCAAATACCGGTCAACCGCTTCTCGTCCCCAACGGAACATGTCTTCTTTGTCGGCAAAGGTGGCAGATTCTTCACGGATCAGCCTTTTCTCCGAGGAAATGACATAAGCTGATATTCCTTTGTATCTGCGAATGGAAACGGCTATGTCGAAACCTTTATAATTTTGCTGTTCGACATAGCCGCCAAGAGTATAAGGGAAGTCTGTCTTTTCTATCATACAGCTTTGATATTGATTAGGGGCACAATTGTATCAACAATTTCTACCGTAGGTTCTATAAGCTCTTTTATCTCCTGAACATTTTTGTATGCCATAGGACTTTCATCCAATGTCCCTTCACATACGGAAGTAGAATACACATTGCTCATTTGGGCTTTGAATACATCCATTGATAATCTTTCTTTAGCTTCGGAACGGGAGTATAAGCGTCCGGCACCGTGGGGTGCAGAATAATTCCAATCTTTGTTTCCCTTACCACGACAAAGAAGAATACCGTCTGCCATATTCATAGGAATCACAACATAATCATTGGCGTATGCAGCAATAGCCCCTTTACGGATTATCATATCATCAAAGCTGATATAGTTATGGACTGTCTCAACGGATATTGCAGTGTTCCAGCCCAAAGCTTTGATTATACGTTGTATAATCAACTTGCGGTTGAAAGCGGCATATCCTTGTGCAATCACCATGTCACATAAATAGTGAAGCATTGCTTCATTTGTGAGATACCCGGAATACCCGGCAAATTTTTCCTTCAAACGCTGTATTTCAGCTTGCATGGATTGTGGTTCAACAGTGGACTTCAAGCGTTGAATTTCATTAGAAAAAGCTTTTTTGTCAAATTTGGCTATTTCGGCATGGTATTTGCAAACCTTCACACCAAAGTTTCGCGATCCGGTGTGTATTGTAAGAAATATATTATTGGTTGACTCAGCACGCCCCAGTTCTATAAAGTGATTCCCACCTCCCAATGTACCTAAAGAGTTGTAGAATGTAGTTTCATTTATTCCCACCTTCTTACAAAGTTGTGATACATATTCCTCACTAATAACCGGTTTTGCCAGTTGGAATTTAGAGCAGAACTGTTCCATTCTGATAGATAAGAAGGTAAACAAATTCTCCCTTTCTTGTTGGGATAAGGATTGTTGGTTAATCTCAAATCCCATAGGTATGGTGGAACGGATTGCATGATTAATGTCCGGAAAAGAATCTTTTGTTATTGCGTTTTCAATTTCTACACATAACATTCCACAACCAATATCCACTCCGATATGATTGGGATTGACACGATCTGTAACCGGCATAGTGAATCCAATCACTATATCTACTCCTTGATGGGTATCAGGCATAACACGAACTGGAACACCAGTCGTAACCGGATTATTCAAAATGTTTTGTATCGTTCCGATAGCTTCATTTTCTATTGTATTGGCAAATATTTTACAATCTTTGCCGAATTTCCCTTGTAATTCAATCATAATCAAATCTTTTCGTTAAGTTTTTCAAGAAGTTCATTCGCACAATTTTTTGCGTATTCTTCATCTTCATCATGGAAGGACTTAACTGTTATCCAAATCCACGCAAATTTGACTTGCACTTTGTAATCAGGAATGAGGTATTTCTCTTTATTTCCGCTGTGATTATCTTCTACGAATGTAGTAGTTTTATTGATTCTGTACCGTTTCATCATTATTTATTTCTTTAGAGTGGCAATTTCTATCAAGTATCTCAATGCACTTTTTAACTCCAGTATCAAATCCTTCTTTATAGCCTTTAGTATGCTCGCCTAAAACATATATAGTCATTGACAGCCAAAATAGAAGTATGCCAACGGTTTTATACCAGCATGGTAAAGATACAGAAAAGGGCTTTAAGGTGATGGAGAAATCACCGATCCATAAAAGACCGGCAATGAGCATGAGTAAATATAAGATTTTCATCATTTATCATTGTTAAGTTCAACATATTTGCCTTGTAAAGAGCAATTCCTTAAAATTTCGGCATTTTCCCGGCCAAATGCAATAAGAACACTTCCACAACCGGGGCTGTCCCCACGTGTTCCATCAGGGCGAAAGAAACGAATCCGGTTACGTAGAAACTTCATTGCCGTGGCTTTCTTAAAGATGACATCTTGAAACATCTTTGAGTCACAACGATTGAAGAGCAATGCAATTCCGTTGCCATGCTCTGCCAAACGCTTAACAAACTGTTCAATAAGCGGACGGGAATAAGGGGGATTAAGCCAAATTCGCCCCCCCCCAGACCGTCCGAGAACTCTGATTTTCGCTGTAGGATGGCATTCTTGCAGCGGATTTGAGGTCGTAGAGACTAT
>NZ_JANJZR010000099.1 GCF_024623065.1 Bacteroides acidifaciens | reverse complement strand
TGACAAAGCCCTGGCTTGGGAAAGTCGGGGCTTTGTTTATACAAAAAAGAGGATGCATCGTTTCGACACACCCTCTTATCTCCTGAGAAAATCTGCTGAACGCTTCGGATGACCATCAACGGAGTGATATAAACCGGCATAAACCGATAGATTATGACCGTCAACAAGGTCGATACAAAGAAGTATATCAGCAGGTTTCGCGTATAACGCAGTAATTTTTTAATTAGAAGCTGCTTGTGCATCTCTAATCATCTGTTCGCTAGCGTACATGTAAACTTCTACACGACGGTTCTGTTCGCGTCCGGCTGCAGTGTCATTGCTTGCAACAGGGTCGCTTTCGCCCATTCCTTGTACACCTTTAATCTGGTTGGGAGAAACACCGCAACTCAGCAGGTAACTGGATACGCTCTGTGCACGTTCTTGTGACAGGTTCAGGTTCTTTTGCTGGCTTTGTGCAGCAGTACTGTTCTTCCAACCTTGATTGTCAGTATATCCATAAATGGATACGTCCATATCTCGGTTCTGGTTGAGCACATTATTAGCAAATTTGCTTAAAGCAGATTTGGCGGCAGCACTCAGGTTTGCATTGCCTGTTGTGAAAAGAATTCCTGAATCGAATGTGACTTTCACAGCTTGCAGTCCGTTGTTGTCTGTTATCTGTTCTACTTGTGCACCTTCAATTTGTTTTGCTTCTGCTGCTGCCTTATCCATCTTTTTGCCGATAAGAGCACCGGTTCCCGCACCTACTGCCGTACCAATGGCAGCACCGATAGCGGCACCTTTGCCTTTGCCGATAACACCACCGAGGATTGCACCTAGTGCAGCACCCGAACCACCGCCGATAGCAGCACCTTTACCAGTGTTGTTCATACTTCCACAGCTCCCGAATATCATGGCAATACTCATGAAGAGAACCATAAATTTCATCTTGTTCATAATGTTGACGTTTTTATTGGTTAATAAAATACAGTTTTATACGAATTATATCGTATGATAAATAACACCGCAAATATACATATTATTTGGCAAGCATATACTTTTTAAGTTAAAATAACTCGGAAGATGCTTTTTGCGCGTAAATAAGGAGGGATATCAAAACTATCCTTTAGTTGCACTGGGGATACTCAAGCTCTTTTTCCTGATTATGACAAACCAGCTTAAAAGAATCAGCCCCTTGGCAACAGTCGTGACGCACACTGCCCACCAAATGCCTTCTACTCCCATACCCATTCGTACCGAAAATACCTGTCATCCATAAGGTCGTGTGCCAGGCTCTGAGCACTCGTTCAATTCGTCCTGCCGCATAGTTTTGGGCGATAAAGGCACTTAGTGCAGTGGAGAACCCTTGCGAAGTGTTCCAAGTGATAGCTTCTATTTGTCCGCCGGTAGTGAAAGTCATAAGTCCGATATGTCCGCCTTGTTCAGAAGCAGTGCGGCAAAGGAACATATTCACGAAAGCAAACAAGGTGTTTAAAGTAGCTACGGGCAATCCCAGCTTTAAAATTTTGTACGTGTATTTTTTCTTCAGGCGGGTGAAGAATGGAAAACCACCCAATAAAGCATCCCTGTGGCGTAACTGATAGACGAAAATAAGAAAGACGCTCGCTTCCGAAATCCAGGTCGCATAAGCTGCACCGTTTGTCCCCAGCCCGAATCCGAAAATGAACAAGGGGTCGAGGATTATATTCAGCACTAATCCCGCACCGCTTATGAAAAAAGGAACTTTGCTGCGTCCTGCCGCATTGTAGATTCCGGTGAAAGAAGTGGAGAGGAATATGAACGGTAATCCAGTTGAAACAATTCGAAGGTATTGTACTGCATTGGCGGTAATATGATCCTCAAGTTCATAGATACGTATGATAGGGTCTGCGAAAATGAAAAGTAATCCGCCCCAGCACAAGGAAATAATCAAAGCAATTGTGATATTGTGGGATGCGAAGTTTCGGGCGTCTTCCTGGTTTTGCGCACCGATAGACTGTCCGACGCTTACTTCGGCACCTACCTTATTTAATAAAGAGATGGAACCAGACATCCATGTTAGAATTCCGACAGAACCGATGGCGGCTACGGCTTCGCTTCCCAGCCGTCCCACCCATGCCATATCCGTAAGACTATACGCCATCTGGATGAATGAGGTTGCCATGATTGGCATTGCCAGATTGAACAGTTGGCGATTGATAGGTCCTTGTGTGAGATTCTTTATTCCTTGCATATAAATTTTTATAATCAAAATGGGGTGCAAAAATATACAAAATTACTATCTTCGCACATCTAAATTATTAATTAAACAAAGTATATAGATACTATGAAACAGAAAATTTCTATTATTTTTCTTCTTTTGTTCCTCTTGGTTGCTGGTTCCCGGGTTGTAGCCCAGAATGCTCCGAAACCTTTTGATATTGAACAACCTTCACTACGTGTATTCCTTCCTGCACCGGAATTGGCGACAGGTCGTGCCGTGGTAGCTTGTCCGGGGGGTGGATATTCGCATTTGGCTGTTGACCACGAAGGGTATGACTGGGCGCCGTATTTCAACAAACAAGGTATCGCACTGATTGTTCTCAAATACCGTATGCCGAAAGGTGACCGCGCGTTGCCTATCTCGGATGCCGAAGCTGCCATGAAGATTGTACGTGACAGTGCAGATGTTTGGAATTTGAACCCGAACGACATCGGTGTCATGGGGTCTTCCGCTGGCGGTCATCTTGCATCGACCATCGCTACCCATGCCAAGCCCGAACTTCGCCCGAACTTCCAGATTCTGTTCTATCCGGTGATTACGATGGATAAATCTTATACTCACATGGGTTCACGCAACAACCTTTTAGGTAAGAACGCTTCTGACGAATTGGTAACTGAATATTCTAACGAAAAACAGGTGACCAAAGAGACACCTCGTGCTTTTATCGTTTATAGTGATGATGACAAAGTAGTTCCACCCGCTAATGGTGTGAATTATTATCTGGCTCTGAACAAGTATAAGGTTCCTGCTGTTCTCCATATCTATCCTTCCGGCGGGCATGGATGGGGGATTCGTGAGAGCTTTCTTTATAAGAACGAAATGCTGAATGAACTGACTTCCTGGTTGCATAGCTTCAAAGCGCCTCATAAAGATGCGATTCGTGTTGCTTGCATCGGCAATAGTATTACCTATGGAGCCCGCATCAAGAACCGCAACCGCGACAGTTATCCTGCCGTATTGGGACGCATGATGGGAGATGCATATTGGGTGAAGAATTTCGGAGTAAGTGCCCGCACCTTATTAAATAAAGGTGACCGTCCTTATATGAATGAAAAAGCCTATCAGGATGCATTGGCTTTCAACCCAAATATCGTAGTCATCAAACTTGGAACGAACGACAGCAAATCATTCAACTGGAAGTATAAGGCAGACTTTACAAAAGACCTGCAAACAATGGTAGATGCTTTCAAAGCTCTGCCAGCTCAACCTGAAATTTATCTCTGTTATCCTTCTAAAGCTTATCAGACCGGTGACAATATTAACGATGATATTATTTCCAAAGAAATCATTCCGATGATAAGGAAGGTTGCCAAGAAAAATAACCTGTCGGTTATTGACCTTTACACTGCAATGGACGGAATCCCCCAACTTTTCCCGGACAAGATTCATCCGAACGAAGCGGGAGCTGAAATAATGGCAAAAACCGTTTACCAGGCTTTGAAAAAGTAAAACGGAATATGATAATTGTAAAATTTTTCGGCTGTAATGTTCTCTTTTTTGTGAGTATTACAGTCGGAACTTTTTCAGCCGATGTTTCACATTATTTTTAGAAACGTCCTTGTCTAACGTAAAAAACAAAGATTGAATTGAACAAAAAAAGAGATAAGAATATGGAACAGAAATTTTGTCAAAGCTGCGGTATGCTGCTGACTGACGACAACAAAGGAACAAATGACGATGGCGACTTTATCGTATCCGGTGCGCAGACACCCCGTATCGGCGGCATGATAATGATAAAGGCTGAAAACCGTGCGGCGGTGGACGCTATCATCGCACAAGCCCCATTCAATATCAACGGCATCACCGACTACCGGATAGTGGGGCTTGATCCGACAATGTTTTGTGAATCAATACTTTATTGCCTGTTAAGATGAGTAGCGGAACACGTGGCATTTTTCCCGGGTCGAAAGCCAATAAGTCGCAATATGTGCTGGGGACAGAAAATGGAACCAAACGTACCTCAAATGTGACCGAGGAAAAGATTGTTGATGCTGTATATGATATTGAGGACAATGAATGTGTATATCTTGAAAAATGCGTGCCGGTGGTGTTAGTCAGCTATGCAGAGGCGTATTCCATTGATTATTTCAAGGATAGCAGCATTGCAGTGTGTTTCAGAGTCAACGGATGTCTGCTACGTATGTGGCGGTCGGACGTTGATTGCGATGTAGCTGCTGATATTATGTGTGATTTTTTCCGCACTGCCTCGCTACCCGACATGACCGGCTGGCACTGCCAGAATATTCATCCGGAGCAAGAAGAGGCGGAAGAGAAACTATGTGTGGATGGCGAGGATTTCCGATATTTCGGATGTCAGGATGTGGTTGGCGCATTGGAAAACATCATAGAAGGCAAATCACGATGGATGCTTTATGATTTTGCAAACGGAGATGGCGGATATGTTAACATCCACAGATGTGACAATGGCACAGCTCCGACCGCCAGATACAAAGTTGAATATGTAAGGTGGTCGGAGCCGGTGCCTATTGGTTACAGAGGTGTTATTTCTGATGTCGGTCTCTTGCGGAACTGGCTGTGGAGTTTGATCGATAACGACAGGTTGCCAGACCCTATGGATGAATGCGAGCAGTTTGATGTCAACGATAACTTCGAGAGACTAGTATTTAGATTTTTAGACGAAGATAAGAAATGAAAGGTAAATATAGCAAGCCGGTAAAAACGGCTGTCGAATTGATTTGGTCAAGTTTCGACCGCGATGAAATACGCCGCGGTTACGCGATGCTTATGCAGGCGGCGCAACAGGGCGATGCCGATGCACTGGCATTCATAGCCCGCTGCTTCATGGGTGAGGAGTATGTGTGGCCACAAGCAGGCTTTAAAGTTGACGATGCCAACGCATCGAAGTTGATGCAAAAGAGCGCGATGATGGGCAGTGCCACAGGTGTTCTTTGTGCTGCGCGAAGCTCAAACCTCACGCCCTCGGTGGAACGGCATATGCCGTTTGCCTCGTTTAAGGAGGCGTTTGAGGAGATTCTCGGCCAGGCAGAACGTGGCGACGCCTTCTGCTGCTACATGGTCGCCAACGTGTATTTCTGGGGCGACTATCTGCGCGTCGAGCCTGACTATGCCAAGCAATTCAAAGATGAAAACGGATATAACGCATGGGCCTATCCGATAGCCAAGGAGTGGTACGAACGTAGCTTCGACAGCGGGCTTTGTGCCGGGTGGGGCAATTACTGCAATATCCGAGAATCAGGTCTTTGCGACATTGCGCAGGATGTCTTTGAGAAATATTACTTGAAGCTGGCGGATATTTCACCCGTAATCTGCAACAACTACGGCTATTATCTCCGCACCGAGAAGGGCGACTCATACGGTGGGCTGTTGCGATATGTGGAGGCTGCCCGTAGGGGCGACCCACAAGCCGCATACAATGCAGGGCATATCTACGAAGCCGGTGAAGAAGTGGATGAGAATATCGACCTTGCATATCAACTCTATGAAATGGCTGCCAAATGCGGACATCCCGCAGGACAATTTGAGGTAGGATATTATCTGTTTGAAGGCTTCGGTGATGTGGAGCAGGACTACGCCAAGGCTGTGGAATGGTTTGAAAAGGCATACCAAAACCCGAAATGCAGTGAGACCACCCGGACGCAGACCGCCGCCTACCTCGGTTTATGCTATCAGGAGGGGCTGGGAACAGTTCAAGACGACGATGTGGCATTCGAGTATCTTCATGAAGCAGGGGAAGACATCGACAATCTATGGGAGTCAATAACCGTCAAGGTGCTCACCGCACTCGGCGTGGCGTATGCCTTCGGACGTGGCACCGAGGCGGATATTGAGTTGGGATACCAGTATTTTGAGGATGCTGTAAAACTCGGTTCGGAAGAAGCCAAAGAGTATATCGGCTATATCAACTCGCCCGACTTTGAAGCCCGCGAGCGGAAAAAAGAAGAACCGGCCACTCCCGTAGCCCCGTTCTGGCAGGAAGTGACTGAAAAAATCAGAGATGCAGTTACAACTGACCTGCGCGAAATTCTTGGCCGCATAGATGATGAGCACATATACACTGCCGCCTTGGTCACCGACAGGTATTGCTGCTCTCTTTTTCTCGCTGTGAACACGTTGGAGTACCTTCAAAGCGAAGACGAAGAACCCGATGACGAGAGCAAATGGCATCCGGATGAATGGGGATATTCCGACGGACATGGCAGCGAACTGGTGAAGCTCAGCAAATCGCTGTGGGAAAACCACGCCACTTTGCCGGGCGAAGCCTTTTTCTTCAGCGCAATGATATCAGCGATGGCGCAGGTCAAAGGCTCGGGAATATTCGGAGAAGGCACCGAAGAAATCACATTCTTCATTTCAATATCGGATGATGAAGATGCTGAAAATCTCGAAGACTCGTCAGCCATGACACTGAACAGCCCCGAACTGGCAGCAGCTTTTTTGAATAGAAACAAGTAACATCATATTATGGCATATTATACTGTTTACTGGCCTCAGGACTGGTTGGACGAACTAAGAAAATCAAATGACACAGGGCCTATAAAAGTAGTGTTTGGCAGCATCCACTCAAGGATGCCATCAATAGCATCAATAAAAGAGGGAGATGTCGTATTTCCGGTCTCATTGCTTGATAGGCATCTCTACATAATGGCAAGATTGGAAGTGACTCATAAGGAAAGAGCCTTCGACTATTGCATAAGAGAACTCGGAAATCCTTACAGGTCTCTTATTCCCGGAGGTGTTGTCGTTAAGGTCTCTGACGCATTCTTTTGTGCAAAAGACGTTTCTTATAAAAGTCTCCAGAGTGTGCCTGAGAATCTCACGATGATTATTCCCGGCGACAAACCCCATTGCAAGCATCAGGAACCGTTTAATTGCTGTGCCGAATGGGCAGTATGGGGAGAAAATGGCAGTGTTATCCAACCGCGCCTCATTCCTGATGAGGTTGTGCCACTTCTTAGATTCGGTTATCCGAAGAGTAAAGAGAAGCCATTACGAATCAATTCAAAAGGAGTTGTGTTGGCTCAAAGTATAGCTGCAACCCGGCGTTTGTCGGAGGAATCTGCAATGTTTTTTGAAGAAATCTTTAAACCGATTGAAAACGTTGAACCGTAGGTCAACAAGATAATTATATGCTGCAAATTTGGATTTGAGACTATAACAGAGCGAGAGCAGGATTATTTAATGGTTAACATTTGAATTAAAAGTAAATTATGAATATAAAGTCGGAACTACAACAACTCTGTGGGGATACCCAAAATCTACGGCTTAATGACGTAAATATTGAGCCGGAAACGATACAGGCAATCATGATAAATGAGGTTGTCCCGTCATGTCCGGAAGATGATTTCTATGGGAAACCGGATTCCGCGTATATGTCAACGACAATTCCGTTGTTCAGAAAAGCAGGAATAGAGATAGGTTCAGTACAAGACATTCTGAATAGTGGAATTTACATTACCAATGCTGTCAAGACACCTAAAAGCGAATATGCAGTTTCAAAGGAGAGCATAGAGGATAGCCTGCCCTATCTGGAAAAAGAGCTTGCTTTGTTTCCAAACGCCAAGGTTATCATGCTTATGGGGGATGTGGCAAAGAAAGCCTTTAATATGATATGCAAGAAGGCGACCAAGAAAAATGCCGTTCCAAGTATATCTACTTACAAGTTACGTAATACAGAGATTTTCTATAATGGAATACGCATTATGCCCTCTTACATTATGACCGGCCAGAACATTCTGATTGAAAAGTCAAAATTCGAGATGGCATCGAAGGATATAGAAACGATGTACAGGTTAATTAAATGTTTTGATTAAAGATGGCTATTGCACCTGATGATATTTTGAAATATTGCCTTGACAACCTTGAAGGGACGGTCGAAGTAAACAGTTGGGGCGAGCGTGGGATTTTCTACAATCCGGGTGGGGTGTTGAAACGTGGGGTTTATATCTTGACGATAAAAGAAAAGGATGGCGACAATGATCGAGCTTCCCACCTTGACCGCAAGGATGTGTGGCGAATAAATATAGGAGTCAGAAAACAGACTTTCCGCACTTTATTCGGAGAACTGCCCAAACGCCCATGTAAAGGCGGCATTGTTGATATGCCGTATGAATTTACCGCAAAGGATGTCATTATGCCGCATCCGGTTTATGCGTGGATGGGCTGGATTTGCGCTTTAACCCCATCTGAAGCGACATTTGAATTATTAAAACCTTACATCCTTGAATCCTACGAATACGCAAAAGAGAAATTTAAAAAAAGATGACGGGATAGTGAATTGATTATTTGAAAACGATGATAGAACATATGGAACAAAGATTTTGTCAAAGCTGCGGTATGCCCCTTGTAGAGGGTAACATCGGCACAAATTCAGACGGCAGTAAAAGTAAGGACTATTGTGGCTACTGCTACAAAGAAGGTGTTTTCCTCCAAGATTTCAACATGAGCCAGATGATAGAGTTCTGCACTCAGTTTACCGACCAGATTAACAAGGAAACGGGTTGGAATCTGACGCCCCAACAGGCAAAGGCTCAAATGCAACAAATCTTCCCAACACTCAAACGTTGGAAAGAGAAAGATGAAAGAAGTTTGATTGAAAAAGCGATCCATCTTCTTTCCCAATGCAAAGAGGTTACGCTGGCATCGGTCAATGCGGAGGGTTTTCCTCGCCCTGTGCCGTTGGATAAAATTCACTCGTTAGGATGCAATGAAGTTTGGGTAGTGACCGCAGCAGACTCCGAAAAGGTTGCCGATTTCAGGCTTAATCCCAAAGCCGGGCTTTCCTACTCGTTTTATGGCGACAGTGTTGCATTGCGCGGCACAGTCGAAATCATTACGGATGATGAAACCCGCAAACGAATGTGGCAGGAGTATTTTATAAATTATTTCCCCGCCGGCCCGGCAGATTCGAACTATGTGCTTATTCGCTTTATCGGAAATGAGGCTACCATCTGGATAAACCGCGAGTTTGCTCACATCACCATATAACACATAAATTATGAGAGATTCGGAACAAATGTATCCGGTCGTTTTTACAGCAGCTATCATTCAGAGGAATTTACGGTTGAGTGAGGCATATAACACCAATGTCCGTTTTTTACTATCATCGAAAATAATCATGTTGTAATTTTGCGGGATGCAGACATTCAGAATCATACAGCCAACGCCTGCCCTGAAACCGTTTATACGGTATTACTGGATATTGCAGGATAGTACCTCAGGCATAGTGTCGCAACGCACTTTGCCGACAGGCTGTATATCACTTGTGTTCCATCGAGGCGAAAGGCTCAAAGTCACGAACCGGAATGAATTGCAACCGCATAGTTTTATTTGCGGTCAGGAAAGCGGTTATTCAGATGTGACTTCAACCGGTGACATCGAAATGATAGTGGTGGTATTCCAACCTCATGCGGCAAAAATATTCTTTCATATGCCAGTCACTTTACTGCGTGACAGGAATGTGGCGGTTGCGGACATTGGAAATCCAGCCTTGCGTGATTTGGCACACAGAGTTGAAGACAGTGAAAATCACGACATCTGCATTGAACTGATAGAGAATTACTTCTACAAGTGCCTGATGTACGGGACACCTTATCATCTGCCACGACTGGCGGAAGTGGTACGTCATATCAACAATTCCACTCAAACAAATATCAGGGCACTTTCGAATATTGCGTGCCTGAGCGAAAAGCAATTCTCCCGGATTTTCTCGGAAAACATAGGAACGACACCCAAAGATTTCATGCGTATAGTCAGGTTGCAACGTACCTTATCTGTCATGCAGCATAATCATGGAATAGGTTTTGCGCAGCTGTCATACGAATGTGGGTACACCGACCAATCCCACATGATTAAAGAATTCAAGCTATTCTCCGGCTACACACCGAAAGAGTATATTGCTCGATACTCTCCTGTTTCTGACTATTTTACATTCTGAAAAATAGCGTTTATACAGCCTTGTATTTGGTTGTCACCGATTATTTTTATAATTTTGTCACCACTTAGTGACGTTATATAAGATGGAATTGAAAGAAACAGAAAAAGGGCTTCTTGAAGCCGTGAGCCATATCGTAGAGAACGATGGTTTTACCAAAATCGGAGTTAATCGCATAGCTAATCAAGCCGGATGCGATAAGGTTTTGATTTATCGCTATTTCGGTGGATTGGATGGTTTGCTCGTGGAATGGGCAAAGCGTCATGACTATTATTCGTTTGCCTATTCGGAGTTTATTGACACCATTAAACGAGCTAAAGACGGTAACATAAAGCAGATTGTTAAGGATGTGTTTATGTGTCAACTTAACTATCTAAAAGATAATGTACTCATGCAAGAACTTCTGGTATGGGAACTCTCAGGTCATTCATCATTCAAGGGAATCATTGAAGAACGGGAACGTATCGGCTATAAACTGCAGGAGGAACTGAATAAGTTTTTGGATAGAGACAGTGATAACAATATGTCGATTGCAATAATCATATCCGCAATCAACTACATCGTTCTTTTCACAAGGCAATATCACAAAATCAACGGTATAGATTTCAGTAACCCGGAAGCATGGGAAAGAATGGAAGCTATGATTTCCAAATATGTGGATTTTATCTTTGACAACAACTGTCTATGAAACATATCATTACAATAGCACTTACGCTGTTTCTTACAGCTTTTGCAATGGCACAGGAAAGAAACTATATTTCCATCTGCGGCAAGACCAAAACATCCATCAAATGGATGGAAGAACGCAAGAATGGAAAGATATACCTGTACACGGTTCAAGGCAATGAGAAGCATGAGTATATCTTAGGAAGCGGTTATAAAACCGAGAGTTGGAAGATAGTAAATACTTCTTCAAACACCAATCTGTCAATCAGTCTGAATAATGGGATATACTCCATATCCGGCAAATTCAATGGAAAACAGATTTCAAAAAAGGTGAAAAGTAAAGGCAAGCCGTGGTATCAAAACATAGCCTATAATGCGGGATTAACTCTGAAAAATGGCAGGTCTGTGGAATACGAATGTTTTCGCCCCGACAACATGAAGCTCTATACCATGTCGGCAGTAAAGAAAGGAACTGAGAAATTAGACGGAAAGAATGCCGTAAGAATCGAAGTCAGTCTTACCTGCTTTATGTCTGCTTTCTGGAGCTGTGATTATTACTTTGACACGAGTTCTCTGATGTTTGTAGGCTATAAAGGCGTAAATGGAGGCCCCGGAACACCTGAAACAAAAATATCAGTCGCAAGATGAAGACAATACTATTCTATCGTTCCTCATATAGAGGAAACACGCTAAAAATTGCACAAAGCATGGCGGATGCCCTCTTTGCCGAATTGGTATCTATCGACAGCAATCCGTCAATCGACCTGTCGGATTATGACCTTATTGGCTTTGGCTCCGCGATTAACTTTGCCGCTCACGATATACGACTTCAAAGATTTGTTTCAGGTCAATATCTTAAAGGTAAAAACGTGTTCGTATTTTCCACCCGTTGCAGACCTTTCTTGGGGGCATATCATAAGCACCTCAAAAAAATCATAGAGGCGAAAGGAGGAATTATAGTCGGAGAGTTTTCCTGTCAAGGATTTGACCGCACCGGGCCGTGGGTTCTGATGGACGGCTACAATAAAGCCAGACCGAATGAGCGGGATATGTTCAAGGCAAGACTGTTCTCGGAAAAGCTTCGGTGGAAATTGCATCCTTTGGCATTTGTTTGTAAAAATCCGATTGCAGGATATTCTGAAAGCATACCGATACGCCGCAAGGGTTCATATATAGTAGCCGGTAACAAGGTGGTGTTTCTCAATACCTCTACCTGTATAAAGTGTGGGAAATGTATCAATGTTTGTCCGATGCACATATTCGCACTAAAAGATACGGCTTTGCCGATGGACGAGAAAAATTGTATCCAGTGCCGATTATGCGCCGACAACTGTCCGACATCCTCAATATATATCCAAGAATCTTTCTTGAATGGATTGCGGATAGCACTTAGAGAATCATTCAGCGATAAATTGCAGAATAGTTATAAAGCTGAGGATAATCAGCGTTAGGTCATTTCCGCCAAACACGAATGTCCGCTTTTTGCTATCATAGGCTATCATGTCGCTGTAACTTTGCAGTGATTTTCCAGGTTGTTAGTTTTTTTACGTATATAGTGTGGCTAGTCTGAACATGAAGAATTTCACATCAGCGACTCCTCTTAATTGGCTTCAAAAAGCTTTGATTTTTGCATTGAATGACTTCGCTGAAGCATTGGTCAATCGTTCTTCAAAATAATTTATGATGGTCGTACTATGGTTTGAAAACGTATCAAGTACCTTGTTGAACTCCATACAGTCGAACTTTTCCACTTTCTTGTATCATTTTGCAAGATTTAGCCCAGCTTCGTCGGGACTTGACTTCTTGTTGAAGATGTCTGTCAGTTGCATGCTAAGGCTGTATCCTTCCAGAAGTTTGGAGAATTTGTCAAAGAGAATGGTAGTCCTGGCAATTTGCTGTTCATTTCATTTACTCCAATGTTTCAGTATAATATGCTTGCTTCTGCTTAGTAACTGCGGTAAAGTTTCCCCATTTTCCATTCTTTCAGGTTCCCATTTTCCGATTCTATCCTTTTCCTCTTTGCTTCTCTCTTTTTTGACGATGCTCCGACAAAAACGTATATTACTATGCGCCAGAAAATGAGTTCGATATGTTTCAAGCACAACTGTTTTTATGAGGATTTTATATTTGAAGATATAATAGGTAGTTGGATTTCGTGGCTCAGTCTGAAAAAATGGGGGATTTGATGCAGTACATAGCCATATCCCTAAAAAAGATTCATTCTAGTGCGTGACTGAATAAAAGCGGTACTGAAGTAAGCTGAATCATGTACTTGACTTATTCAAGTCTCTTATATCATCTCATTAAGTGTAGTACTTGTTACAGCCAAATCTCCTACCAAATATAAAAAGTAAAAAACCGCCTTCAGCCTTCAGTTCTTCAAAAAAGTCCCTTTTCATCGGTGTTTTGGGCTGAAGGCACCCCTGAATGTAAAAGTGTATAACTTTCCCTTCTTTTTGCTATAATTACTTTCCACAGAGGCTCTGTTTTTGTCCAGCCCACGTGCCACCCACTTTTACCCGGCTGATGGATCTATATACCCCGCTTGGTGGGCATATAGATCCATCACGGTGAGTATATATACCTACCACGATGAATATATAGCTCTACTGTCAAGTCTGAAAAAGCTGAATGCGCTGAGAGCCTGTTTAAATTCTCTTCAGTCATAATTTTATAGCTGATATTTTAACTTAACCCGGCTCTTCTTGTCGCGTCTGTCTGTAGTTGGCGGAAGGGGTATTAACAGTTGCGCTCTTGGCTATTAATAGAAAACTTCCCGCCCATTAAGTATAA
>NZ_JANJZR010000098.1 GCF_024623065.1 Bacteroides acidifaciens | reverse complement strand
CGTAACTAGTCATAAAAGTTTTTTAGGGCAAAGATACTAATTGTTGAGAAGCCCACATGATTTTATCGGTGAGCCATGAATTCTATATATGCTGCTCCCCTATATACTTCAATCTTTATAAGGATATACAAAAACGGGGACTTCAGAGTCACGAAAGAAAAAGCCCTGAAAGATGTCTCTTCCAGGGCTTTTCTTTGCTTGGTTGTTGGACTACCAAGATTCGAACTTGGACAAACAGAACCAAAACCTGTTGTGCTACCATTACACCATAGTCCAAACTTATGTGCTTTCTGTTAAAAAGCGGTGCAAAGATAGAGGTTTGCAAGCAAACCTCCAAATATTTCGTTCACTTTTTTACGTTCTATCGAGAAAATCGTGCATTATTACTTTGCAATCAGCAGATAATAGTTCTTTTTACCGCGCTGAACAAGCAGATATTTCTCATCGAGCAAGTCAGCAGTTGTGATTACCTGATCAAAAGCTGTTAGTTTCTCTTTGTTCAACGAAACGCCGCCGCCTTGAACCAACTTACGCATCTCCCCTTTCGAAGCAAATACAGCCGCATTATCGACGAACAGATCTACTGCCTTCACTCCTTCTGCCAACGCATCACGTGAAATCTCAAATTGGGGTACTCCTTCGAATACAGCCAGCAATGTGTCCTCGTCCAATTTGCGCAAAGCGTCGGAAGTGGCATTACCAAACAGAATATTGGATGCGTCAACCGCTGCGTTATAGTCTTCTTCCGAGTGAACCATCACAGTTACTTCTTTAGCCAGACGTTTCTGAAGGAGACGCAAGTGTGGAGCAGCCTGATGTTCGGCAATCAATGCTTCAATTTCTTCTTTTTCGATAGAAGTGAAGATTTTGATATAACGCTCGGCATCGGAGTCGCTTACATTCAACCAGAACTGATAGAATTTATAAGGTGAAGTATAGCGAGGGTCCAGCCAGATATTTCCGGATTCTGTCTTACCGAACTTGCCACCGTCAGCTTTCGTAATCAGCGGGCAAGTCAGTGCGAACACCTCTCCCCCATTGGTACGGCGGACCAATTCGGCACCGGTAGTAATGTTTCCCCATTGGTCGGAACCACCCATCTGAAGCTTACAGCCCTTCGTTTCATACAAATGAAGGAAGTCATATCCTTGAAGCAACTGATAAGTGAACTCGGTAAATGACAGTCCGTCACGTGCTTCGCCATTCAGACGGCGTTTTACAGAGTCTTTTGCCATCATATAGTTCACGGTAATGTGCTTACCTACTTCGCGAGCAAAGTCGAGGAAAGTGAAATCTTTCATCCAGTCATAATTGTTCACCAGTTCGGCACGGTTAGGCACATCCGACTCGAAGTCGAGGAACTTGGCAAGCTGTTTCTTGATACACTCCTGATTATGACGCAATGTTTCCTCGTTCAGCAGGTTACGTTCTGCTGATTTTCCGGAAGGGTCTCCAATCATACCTGTAGCGCCACCGATCAGTGCCAACGGCTTATGACCGCAGCGTTGGAAATGACGAAGGATCATCACTCCACAAAGGTGACCAATGTGTAGCGAATCGGCAGTCGGGTCGATACCCAAATAGGCAGTCACCTGCTCTTTGCTTAACAACTCTTCTGTCCCCGGCATGATGTCCTGCAACATGCCACGCCATCTCAATTCTTCTACAAAATTCATCGTATTACTCTATTAATTAGTTGTTTTTTATTGTATTTCAATCCCATGTGCGACAAAAGTACGACTCTTTCTCGGAAGATACAACTCTTACGCCTTAAAAAAGACATTTTGGATATTTCGGCGGATAGTCTGACGCAGCAATCCCGCCTCTACCCCACGCGCTTCGGCTGCCCGGCACAAAATGTCTTCAATATCAAGCGAACTCTCATCCGTCTCCAGAAACAAGCGGTCGTCGGGTATCATCTTCATCGTTTCATCGGGATAATGTTCTCCCAAAGAAAGATAAAATCCCTGTTTCAGCAACTGTGCCGCCTGTTCAGGCTTTCCCCGGAAGCCGTGCCATATCCAAGGTTGCTTGGGTTGAAACTGCTTCTTTGCCGCCAAAAGCCGGTCCATCTCTTTCACACAGTGGATTATCAACGGCAAACGGTATGTTTCAGACAGTTGTATCTGCATTACAAATGCCAGTGTCTGAAGCGCCATCGAAGCTTCTGTCAGTTTATCCAGCCCGGTCTCTCCTATAGCCACCACCTGTTTATTCGGCAGTTGTCGGATAAGAAAATCAAGTTGTCGGTCGAAATCAGCCACTGTCAGCTTCCATGGATGGATACCGACAGAATAATAGCACCCTTCTTGAAAAGACGAATCTTCCAATAACCGATAATTGATGATGGATTTACTTTCAGAATCGGCTTCCTGTCTATGAGTATGAATATCCAGAATAGTATTAATCATCTTTCCAGCCATGTCTGACTCTTCATTTTAGTTATTTCAAGGCACAGGGTCATAGCCGGAACCGCCCCAGGGATGACATCGCAGGATACGCCGCACAGTCAGATAAAATCCTTTCACAGGACCATGCTTCTTAATCGCTTCGACCGCATAAGCCGAGCAGGTCGGCGTAAACCGACATGAAGGGGGTGTCAGCGGAGATATACAAATCCGGTAAAAATAGATAGGGATAAGCAACAGGAGTGAAAATATCCTGCTTAAAAAACCTTTCACCGATATCCACATAGCGGATATTCCGGAACCACGGGATTTCATGAGGATAGTTTCTCGGAGATGCGCGCAAGCGCTATTTTCATCTTCTCTTCCAGTTCGGCAGTGGAAATAAGCTCGTCCGACAGATAGATAAAGGCGATAGCCAGACGCTGTTCCCGGCGTTGCAGCTCACCTATCAGGAGTTCTTTGTTTTTCCGGTAGGCTTCACGTATCTGACGTTTCACCCGGTTGCGCTTTACCGCCCGCTTGAACCGCCGTTTCGATACACTGACAAGTATGGAAGCCGCGACCTCGCCTTGTTCGACAGGCATATATACAACACGTATCGGAAAGATGGAAAACGACTTCGAAACGCCGCCCCCGAACATCTTTCCGATCTGTATTTTACTATTCAGCCTTTCGGCTTTGCACAAAGTATATATACCCACCTTGTTTATTTATTGTTTTCCTTGATAAACATATCGAGCGCTGCCGTCATTGACGGAGCCTGCACCGTAGGCGCTTCAAGATCCAGACGAAGTCCGGCATCGCGTACAGCTTGTGCGGTAGTAGAGCCGAAAGTTCCGATCTTAATCTCTTTCTGATTGAAATCGGGAAAGTTCTTCTTCAAGGAAGTCACTCCTGCCGGACTGAAGAACACCAACATATCATAATCAAATTCTTCTTCTGATGTAAAGTCATTGCTCACTGTGCGATACATCACAGCTTCCGTATGCCGGATGCCGTTCTTATCGAGCAGGTTTTTCACATCATCATTGTGCACGTCCGACATCGGGACGAGGTATTTCTCTGTCTTGTGCTTCACAATGGAAGGAATCAGGTCTTCAATCTTTCCGGTAGCCCCAAAGAAGATTTTACGCTTGCGGTATTGCACATACTTCTGGATATACAATGCCACTGCTTCCGTCACGCAGAAATACTTCATCGTCTCGGGAATCGATACGCGAAGTTCTGTACACAAATTGAAAAAGTGATCAATAGCATGACGCGAAGTGAATAGAACGGCAGTGTGGTCGAGAATCGAAATTTTTTGTTGCCGAAATTCTTTCGCCGAAAGACTTTCAACCTTAATAAACGGCCGGAAATCTATTTTTACACCATACTTCTCAGCGATGTCGTAATAGGGAGATTTCTCTGACGCAGGCTTAGGCTGCGACACTAGTACTTTTTTAATTTTCAACGTCCTAAAATTTTATTAGCAAAATATTGTTCATTCGAATCATACCCTGATAGAGTAGCAGGCAAGGTATGATTTCCAGAGCGCAAAAGTACACAATTAAAAGGAAAAGCTCACTAAACTGATGAAAAAAAAGCTTTATCCACTTATAAAACATCAATATTTTAGCGAAAATTAGAATTATAGAACCAATTATAATCAAATTGGTGAGACTTAGGTCGAAATAAACTAAAAAAAGTACGAATGGGAAAAGGGCAAATCCGGCATAATATATAAGCGCAGAATAAGACTCCAGCCACATATTTGTCCTATTTTTATCAAAGAACACCCAGCCCAGAAACATATAAAGCGACCATTTCAGTAAGAAATAAGCCAAGCAGAAACCTACATAAATTCCCAGCAGGAGGAGAGGGGACACATGACTCATCAAGGCAGGAGAGGTGTCGTGAAAATAATTGAAGAAGGTGATTCCTGCCAGCACGCAGGTCTGCAACACAAGTACAAGGAGATAACGCATGTCAGCCGCCGTAGAGCTATCGAAGATGCTCGCCCGCTCACGATGCAGTACAAAGTCTTTCACCTGCTGAGAAAGAAATTTCTTTCCGCGCGACAAAGCGATGGAAGATAGGAAGAAGCAAGCCAACAATGTCAACGAGACAGCATCATCCGTCCGGGGAGAGTAGGGGATAGGGGTCCCCTCAAAACCTGAGCCAGCTTCCTGCGTGGCATGAGTTACAGCCAACTGCAAACTATCACTATCCGCCTTTGCCGAAGCAAACTGTCCTTGTTGAAAAAGCAACAGGGTATCAGTGTGTGAAGAACCTATTGTATCACCTATCATATGGCTGCAAATTTACGAATGGAAACATCCCACACCGGAGTCTCATAAAGCAACTCTACGGCTTCCTCAGGTGTCCGAGCCACTTTCCATATATCTCTATGCTGTTGACGCATAAAATTTTCTTCAATAGCTTTCTCAAACATTTCCAGCAACGGGTCAAAGAACCCGTTTACATTAAGAACTATAATAGGGTTGAGGTATAGCCCCAATTGTTTCCAGGTAATAATCTCAAGCAGTTCTTCAAGGGTACCGCATCCACCCGGCAGGGCAATGATACCGTCACTCAGATTCGCCATTTTCTGCTTGCGCTCGTGCATGGATTCCACTTCTATCAGTTCTGTCAATCCTGTATGGTGCCAGTTCTGTTCTACCATAAAATGCGGAATGACTCCGGTCACCTCGCCACCACTCTTCAAGACAGCATCTGCCACTGAGCGCATCAGACCGAGATTTCCGGCTCCGTTAATCAAGCGGATACGATGTCCGGCAAGCAGACGGCCGAGAGCCTCGGCTGCCTGAAAGTAAACAGCATCTATCTTGGTACTGGAAGCGCTATATACGCATACGGAATTTATTTGGTTCATCTTCATCACTATCCATTATTATATCGAGAAGGCAAAATTACGAAAAAATTCCGGTATTCAAATTCAACATTATCTGTGCTTTTGACAAACAGACAACATTTTCTATGGATAGGCGATTGATTCCAAAATAGATAAGACACTGTCAGGACATGTTTCCATTAATGATATTCTATGATACAACAGCAGCAATTTTCGATCAAACAAAAAATCAAGAGCTGCAACTTCAATCTCCTCATAAAGGAAGTTGAAATGGCAGCTCTTTCTTCATAAGCCAAGCCCTGTTTCAGACTGCTTTACAGACCAAAAGCTGCTTTAATTTTATCAACATAATCGAGTTTTTCCCATGTAAAGAGTTCCACGTCTACCGTCTTGTCACCCTCATAACGGGAGAAGAACTTCTTCGTAACCACCTGCGGTTCACGTCCCATGTGGCCATAAGCGGCAGTTTCCTGATAAATAGGATTACGAAGTTTCAGACGTTCCTCAATAGCTTTCGGGCGAAGATCGAACAATTGGTCGATAACACGGGCAATCTCGCCATCAGTCATGTTGACGTGAGAACGACCGTAAGTATCGACAAAGATATTGATCGGACGAGCCACACCGATAGCATAGCTCACCTGTACAAGCATTTCGTCTGCCACGCCTGCCGCCACCATATTCTTTGCGATGTGACGTGCTGCATAAGCTGCACTACGGTCTACCTTGCTAGGATCTTTTCCGGAGAAAGCACCGCCACCGTGAGCACCCTTGCCGCCGTAAGTATCAACGATAATCTTACGGCCCGTCAGACCGGTATCTCCGTGAGGACCACCGATAACAAACTTGCCAGTAGGATTGACATGATAGATGATTTTATCATTGAACAATGCCAATACTTTATCATGATGGATAGAAGCAATCACACGAGGCATCAGAATCTCGATCACATCACGGCGGATAATAGCCAGCATCTCTTCGTCAGCTTTCAACTGAGCGGCTTGCGAGTCGTCTTCCGGCTGGATAAAGTCATCATGTTGCGTAGAAACAACGATTGTATCAATGCGGACAGGGGTTCCGTTGTCATCATATTCGATAGTAACCTGGCTTTTGGCATCGGGGCGGAGGTAAGTCATTACCTTCCCTTCACGACGGATGTCGGCCAGCACTTGCAGAATGCGGTGTGCCAAATCAAGAGAAAGCGGCATGTAGTTTTCCGTTTCATTCGTTGCGTAGCCGAACATCATACCTTGGTCGCCTGCGCCCTGTTCCATCGGGTCCTGACGTTCCACACCACGGTTGATATCGGGGCTTTGCTCATGAATGGCGGAAAGTACACCACAAGAGTTGCTTTCGAACATATACTCTCCTTTGGTATAACCGATTTTCTTAATCACTTCGCGTGCGATGAGCTGTAGGTCAACGTACGCTTTTGTTTTCACTTCACCCGCTAGCACCACTTGTCCGGTAGTCACTAGTGTTTCGCAAGCTACTTTCGAACTGGGGTCGTAAGCCAACAGTTTGTCAAGCACGGCATCCGATATTTGATCGGCTACCTTGTCGGGGTGTCCTTCTGACACCGATTCGGATGTAAATAAGTATCCCATCTTTCTTAAATTAAGAATTAAAAAACAAGAATTAAGAATGAGAGAGTAGGAGAGGCGAGTGCTGCAAAGGATAAGCCGAAAGGCGTCAATCAGACGTGTTTTAGCATTTTTTTCCGTGGTTGCAAGCTACTCAAATCTGTCCACACTTTCATTTCGGTTGCAAAGATAAAGAGATTTCGGAGATAATGAGTATCTTTGACGCGTATTTAACACATAAATAGATTTATAATGATTCTAAATAAGAAATTAAAAACGCTTTTGGTGCTGGCGCTTTATGTAGGATTCACGATTGCTATCTACGCCATTGTCTGCCATTTCATCGACAAGCCGTTTCAGGAGATTCATTTGCTGTATGCAACACTGATAGGATGCATCGCCTATTTGCCGGTGTTCATTGCGGAGAAAAAGAAATAAATAGCCTGTTTGGTGGGCATATATACTCACCATACTGGATATATATATCCACCGTGCTGTACATATATGCCCAGCACGGTGAGTATATATGCCCACCGAACAAGGGTCAGAGTGCGTCCAGAATACCTTTCATTGTCTTTCCCGACACAGGGTGCAGGATGTCCGGAGCAATCTCCGCCAGTGGTTTCATAACGAAGTCACGTTCTGCCATCAACGGATGGGGGAGGGTCAGCTCTGCTCCGGAAGCAGAGGTCACAGATAGCACCAAATCTTCATAAAGCAACAGGTCGATATCAATCAGGCGGTCGCTATATATTCCGTTGACGGACTTTTGGGTACGGCCCAACTCCCTTTCAATCATTTGCGTCTCTTGCAATACTTCCAATGGAGATAAATCCGTTTCTACACAAGCCGCCGCATTCAGGAAACTGTTTTCAGAAGCAAAACCCCAAGGGGCAGTAACATAAAAAGCAGACAGGGAAATGACTTTCCCTATCTGCTCTTCTATTTTTTGCACGGCATCCCGGAGATTCTGTTCTTTCTCTCCAAGGTTAGTGCCGAGTCCCAAATATACTTTTGCCATTATTTGTCCAGAATCAGCATGGCATCTCCATACGTGCCGAAACGGTAGCCTTCCTTCAACGCTACGTGATAAGCATCCATCACCTGCTCATAGCCCCCGAAAGCAGCCACAATCATCAGCAGCGTGGAAAGGGGCATGTGGAAGTTGGAAATCATTGCATTGGCTACGGTAAATTCATACGGCGGGAAGATAAACTTGTTAGTCCATCCTTCGAATTCTTTCAGATGTCCGTCGGTGCTGACTGCGCTTTCGATGGCACGCATCACGGTCGTACCTACCGCACACACATTCTTGCCGTTATCTTTTGCACGGTTGACGGTTTTCACTGCCATCTCGTCTACAAACATCTGTTCCGAGTCCATTTTGTGCTTTGTCAAGTCCTCTACGTCGATGTCGCGGAAATTACCCAAACCGGCATGCAGAGTGATATATGCAAAGTCTATACCTTTGATTTCCAAACGTTTCATCAATTCACGGCTGAAATGCAGGCTGGCAGTCGGAGCAGTCACCGCACCTTCGTTCTTCGCAAAGATAGACTGAAAGCGTTCAGCATCTTCCGGTTCTACGGGACGGTTGATGATAGAGTGGGGAAGGGGAGTTTCGCCCAGTTCGTAGAGAGCTTTCTTGAATTCATCGTGAGGACCGTCATAAAGGAAACGGAGCGTACGTCCACGCGAGGTGGTATTGTCGATTACTTCCGCCACCATCGAATCGTCCGGACCGAAATACAGTTTGTTACCGATACGGATCTTACGTGCCGGATCGACCAATACGTCCCACAAACGAAGTTCTTCATTCAACTCACGCAACAAGAATACTTCGATACGAGCACCCGTCTTCTCCTTGTTACCGTACAAACGCGCAGGGAACACCTTCGTATCGTTGAATATAAACACATCCTTGTCATCAAAGTAGTCCAGAACTTCCTTGAACATCTTGTGTTCAATCTTACCTGTTTTACGATGCAGTACCATCAAACGAGACTCATCCCTATATTTCATAGGATGCAGAGCAATCTTATCTTCGGGTAACTTAAATTTGAATTGTGATAATTTCATATCTATTCCTTATTACGTTAATTATTTTCTTCCTCATTTTCTATTTCCTGTCCGTCAATCCACTCTTTAAAGTGTTCGGGGTTCAGGCAGTCTTCCAACCGGACATCGCCCACACGGGTGCGGATCAATCCTGTCAGGTGGGCTCCACTATGGAGCGCTTCGCCAATGTCACGCGCCAAAGCACGAATATATGTCCCTTTGCTGCATACGACACGAATCCGAATCATCGGCTCGGGAACATCCAGGCGACATTCCAGCAATTCAATCTCGTCGATAACAAGCTGCTTCGCCTTTAGTTCGACTTCCTCGCCTTTCCGCGCCAGTTCGTAAGCCCGTTTCCCATCTACCATGCAGGCGGAAAAAGCAGGCGGCACTTGTTCTATCGCACCGACAAAGCGCGCCAGCACTTCTTCCACCAGTTCCCGCGTGATATGCTCAGTAGGGTAGGTGGCATCTATCTCATGTTCCAAATCGTATGACGGGGTAGTAGCGCCCAAACGCAACGTTGCGACGTACTCCTTCGTATGATATTGAAACTCCTCTATTCTCTTTGTAGCCTTGCCTGTGCATACAATCATCACTCCCGTTGCAAGAGGATCCAGCGTTCCGGCATGGCCGACTTTTAGTTTTTTCACCCCTATCCGCCGGCAAATATGATAGCGGGCATGCCCTACTACCTTAAATGAAGTCCAGCCAAGAGGTTTATTGAAAAACAGTACTTCTCCTTTTTTAAAATTCATCAGCTCAATATAATCGTTACCAACCCTGCTATCGCGCAATAGATAGCGAAATAGATCAGTTTTCCTTTCTTCACCACATTAATCATCCACTTACAAGCCAGGCAACCCGCCACGAAAGCAGCCAGAAAACCGACAATCAGCGACAACGCAGGGATATCACCTACCACATCTTCGCCCTTCATCATCTTCATCCCGTCGAGCAACGCTTCTCCCAAGATAGGCGGAATAACCATCAGGAAGGAGAATTGCGCCAGTTTCGCCTTGTTATCGCCCAACAGAAGCCCCGTAGCAATGGTAGAACCCGAGCGGGACAACCCCGGCATAACCGCGCAAGCTTGTGCGATACCGATAATCAAAGCATCCTTCATCGAGATTTTTTCTTTCTGACGCGGCTTATAGTAATAAGAGAAAGTCAGCAGGGCGGCAGTCAACAGCAACATACAGCCCACAACCAGCAGTCCCGAACCAAAAATCGCCTCCACATAATCCTTAAAGAACACTCCTACGATACCAATCGGTATCATTGAAATCAATATATTGATGACATAGCGCATCTCGTCGTTCATCTGAAACTTGAACAACCCGCGGAAAATCCAGTCTATCTCTTTCCATAAAATCACCAGCGTGCTGCACACCGTAGCCACATGCACCACAATCGTGAATGCCAGATTCTCTTCCCCCTGTATGCCGAACAATGCCGACCCGATGGCCAGATGACCACTGCTGCTTACGGGCAAATACTCAGTCAATCCCTGAATCAGTCCAAGGATTAATGCTTCTAACCAACTCATAATATCTCTTTATTCTCTTTTAATTTTAGGTACTTCAGTCATTTTAGGTTTACGCAACACCGCGTATATCATTGACAAAAAACCAAACAGGCAAACGACGGGCGCCACCTTTATTCTGCGTACACTGAAAATATCCGGTTCGAAAACCGTTTCGGACGACGAGGGTCCCGACATCAACAGGAAGCCGATAATAACAATCGCCATTCCTATCGCGAGCAAGATAAAGTTCACTTTATCAAAGGCAAATTTCCGCTTGTCAGACATAGTTTATTTCTTCTTTTTGAATTAAATATAGTATAGGCTGTTCGCTTTCATTCTCAGATACTTGTTCATGGAGAAATAGGCGCACAGCCACGTTATTACAATCCCGAACACCAATACACTTGCACATACAATCAGCATGACTTCGGGAGTGATGACCTGAAGCAATTCCTGCTCGTACGTCACCGCCCAGTAGGCACTCCCCATCAATATGGCATCGGCAATCATGGCTGCCAGCACACCGCTCCATACGTTCTTCCGGAGAAACGGCCCCCGGATGAATCCCCAGCTCGCCCCCACCAGTTTCATGGTATGGATGAGGAACCGTTTGGAATAGATGGCAAGTCTTATCGTATTGTTTATCAAGGCAAAGGATATGAAAGTGAGCACCACTGCCAAGGCGAGCAGCACCAGACTGATATTCCGTATGTTGTCATTCACGGCATCAATCAGTTCTTTCCTGTAAAGCACATCCTGTATATTGGAGTTTTTCTTTATCAGCTTCTCTATCTTCGCAATGCTGTCGGAGTTGGCATAATCGGAGTGCAGTTTGATTTCGATGGAAGCGGTGAAAGGGTTGTATCCCAAGAATTCTTTAGGGTCGGTTCCCATCGCTTCGGTCTGCTCTTTCAGCGCCTGCTTCTTGGAGATATATTCGGATTGCTTCACAAAAGATTCCTTATTCAGCTTCTTCTGAAGTTTCAGTATATCCGCTTCTTTCATATCGTCACTGATAAGAACGGAGAAACTGATATTCTCGCGGACATATACGGAAAGATTATGCGCCGTAAGCACGAAAAAGACAACCAGCCCCAGCAGCAGCAACACCAGTGTCGTACTGATACTCGACGTGATGAACTGCATGTCGAATACTGAACCTGACTTATATTTGTTTTTACTTCCCATGCGCTATCTTTTTTTTCGGAATACGTAAATCATGGAACTGCTGCGTTCTTTCCGTCCCAGAGCACTGAACCAGGCAAGCGTTCCGGCATACATGCCTTTCAGAAAGCTGCTCGAGCTGCCGCGGTGCTTCTCGCTCAACATGGATACGTAGAACGCATCGAACGGCATCGGATGACGTGCCGCCATAATGAAGCCGTGACGGGAAGCCAACTGCTGTATAGTGCCGGGAGTGAAATGCCAGAGATGACGGGGAACGTCGTAAGCCGCCCAATACTCGCCGTAGCGTTGAGCATCATAAGAAGAACAGTTGGGTACAGCTACAATCAGCACACCTTTTTCTGTCAGCAACTCACGAAGCATCTCCCAAGTTTCGTTGAGGTGCTCCAAGTGCTCCATCACATGCCAAAGGGTGATAACATCAAAGCTGGCGGGAGCAAACTCCTTCAAAGTCGATTCGGGCTTCACCTCCAGATCGAAATGCAGCTTCGCAAACTCACGTGCCTGCGGACTCTTCTCCACCGCTTCCACTTTCCAGCCACGACGTACCATCGTATGGGCGAAATAACCGGTTCCCGTACCTATATCAAGCAAACGCCCTGTTTTACGATGCGCTTCCCGGGCTACCAGGCGCGCTTTGCGGCCCAGCATATAGGAACGTACATAATGGTAAATGCTATTCATCGCGCCCTTGCGCGTATCAGAGTGGGAGATGTAGTCGGGAGTCTCATAATACTTGCCTATCTCTGCTTCCACGGGGACTCCTTGTGTGAATGTAAATCCACAGTCCTCACACGAATACAGTTCAAACTGTTCGCCCGAAGCATAAAAATCCGTGCAAGTCATGACGCGTTTCAAGTGCGCACCGCCACACACCGGACAAGCATTTATACTGAGTTTCTCCATTAATTCCAAACAAAATTAAGTGTTGTCCCCGAATCACAAGACAACACTATACCCGAATTTGGTGCAAAGAAACAAATAAAAAGTGATGGATTGGGGTTTCGTTAAGGACTTTTAATAGAAGAGTTGTCTCTGATACAAGATAAGAGCAGTTTTGACACTGTTCATATCGGAACAAGATATCTTTTTGAAGAAAGATTATATACAACTCATCCCACTAATGCCACCTGTATATCTTGTATCCGCTTGACTTTTCGGCTATTATGTACGTTGTTCGGCACTTTGTTCCCTTGGTATCATAATAGAAAAATATAAAATACCCTAATACAAATGGACTATTTTCTCAGTCAACTTATATCAGGGTAAGACAAAATCGTTTATTAGAGAATCCACTACCATTTTTCTAATAGTTGCGAATTTTAGAAAAATATCAAAATTACTTTTAAATATGGAATTTCTCTCCTATTTTCATTAATTTAGTTGCGATAGGATATAAATATTTAGTATTTGTATTTTCAATCCCCATATCTTCATTTTCAATTTTTTTTAATAGTAAAATTATTGATTCAATAGAAGGCGAGTACATGAGAATATGAATTATAGAACCAATATATCCGTCATACTCATCACCTAAATTGAGATTTGCACCTATGCCTAAAGGATCCCAATCTTTAATTAAAATAGTGCGAATCTCTGTTATTACTTCATTTTTTATCATATTTAAAATCTATTTTAATACATTCAATATACTATTATCAAACATCGAAGCTGGGTATGTCGAAACAATTCTTCCTGCATTATTCATAACAACAACAGCTTCCCTTGTTAAGAACAAAAAATTTCCTCTACTTTGTTGTAAAACCACAACGGGATTCTTAACTGTATTTGAAATCGTAGATGGATTTACCCCTCTTGTAATTGCTTGATTCAATCCATGTTTAGAAAAGCTTGTTAAACCTATTCCTGGATTTTCGGTAATCATTTTACTGATAATCAATATGTTAATATTAATCTTTTGAACTAACGTACATCTTGTCAACTACAATACTTTCCGTAAGATAGGCCATGTCTGACCATTGTATCCGGTAGCATTTGGAGACCTCATCAAATACCGGTTTCTTGAACTTTCCCATGACAGGACGTTTCTCGTAAAGCACATAAAAACCGCGTTCGTAATGAAGTATCTTAACAACCTTCCGGTTACGGGACAT
>NZ_JANJZR010000097.1 GCF_024623065.1 Bacteroides acidifaciens | reverse complement strand
AAACACATAGTAAACAACATTTTTCAGACAGTCATTTCAGGTCTGACGTTTTATTGATTTTGAATTAATATTTTAAATAAAAAAGAAACAGGATGGATACAAATTTAGATGTCACAGGCATCATCAAGCGTGCCAAACAGGTGTTAGGCCTGAAAAGAGACAGCGAACTGGCTGAATACTTGGGAGTTTCGAGAGCGACAGTCACCAACTGGAGCGCACGGAACAGCATTGACTTCAAGCTGTTGCTTGACAAGTTCGGCGACAAGGTGGACTACAACTGGCTGCTGTTGGGAAAAGGAAATCCCGTGCACCAGCCGAGATTTTGTGAAAGCGAACTGGCAAGGGGAGAAGTGGAGATTATACACAATCCGAAAGCAGTGGAACCGGTAGACGACCGGAGCGTGACGTTATACGACATCACGGCGGCGGCAAACCTGAAAACATTGTTCACCAACAAGCAGCAATACGCGCTGGGGAAGATATTGATTCCGAATATATCCGTCTGCGACGGGGCGGTGTATGTAAACGGGGACAGCATGTATCCCATTCTGAAATCGGGGGACATCATCGGATACAAGGAAATCAGCAGTTTCGAAAACGTCATTTACGGGGAGATATACCTAGTATCGTTCATGATTGACGGAGACGAGTATCTGGCGGTGAAATACGTCAACCGCTCGGAGAAGGAAGGATGTATCAAGCTGGTGAGTTACAATACGCATCACGAACCGATGGATATCCCGTTCGCGTCCATCAATGCGATGGCAATCGTGAAGTTCTCCATCAGGAGGCACATGATGATGTAAGTTTCAAGGTTTCACCACAGAGGACACGGAGGACACGGAGGAGATAAAGGGGATGGAGGAGACAGAGGAACACTGATTTTTCATATTCATCCTCAAAGCCCCCCCGCAGGATGTGTTGCATAAGCGCAGTTGCCACATACCGCACAGGCAATCACAACTACAAAGCAGCCGCAACTACAAGACAGCCACAACCAAGAGAATAAAAATCTGTGTGAATCTGTATAATCCGTGGTGAAAAATCAATATCTTTGCACATTGCAAAACTGAAAGCAACAAAATTTGCAAAGCTGAAAACAATAAAATCACACTATACAATGGAAAAGAAATTCAAAAGAACCACCGTCACATCGGCACTGCCGTATGCGAACGGGCCTGTCCACATCGGTCACCTGGCCGGTGTATATGTACCGGCAGATATCTACGTGCGTTATCTGCGCCTGAAGAAAGAAGATGTATTATTCATCGGAGGTTCGGACGAACACGGGGTGCCTATCACGATTCGCGCCAAGAAAGAGGGAATTACTCCGCAGGATGTAGTAGACCGCTACCATACGCTGATAAAGGAATCATTCGAAGAATTCGGTATCTCATTCGACGTGTATAGCCGCACCACTTCGCCGACGCATCACCAACTGGCTTCGGATTTCTTCAAGACATTATATGACAAGGGAGAATTTATCGAAAAGACTTCCGAGCAATATTACGACGAGGAAGCAAAAACATTCCTTGCCGACCGTTATATCACCGGAGAATGTCCCCACTGCCATTCCGAAGGCGCTTACGGCGACCAATGCGAAAAGTGCGGAACCTCACTTTCTCCTACGGATCTTATCAACCCGAAAAGCGCCATCAGCGGCAGCAAACCGGTGATGAAAGAAACCAAACACTGGTATCTTCCTCTCGACAAGCACGAAGGATGGCTGCGCAAATGGATTCTGGAAGATCACAAAGAATGGCGTCCCAACGTATACGGCCAGTGCAAAAGCTGGCTCGACATGGGACTGCAACCACGTGCCGTGAGCCGTGACCTCGACTGGGGTATCCCCGTCCCCGTAGAAGGAGCAGAAGGAAAGGTGCTTTACGTATGGTTTGACGCTCCTATCGGATACATCTCCAACACCAAAGAACTGCTCCCCGACAGCTGGGAAACATGGTGGAAAGATCCTGAAACCCGCCTGATTCATTTCATCGGGAAAGACAACATCGTGTTCCACTGCATCGTATTCCCCGCCATGCTGAAAGCAGAAGGCAGCTATATCCTGCCGGAGAACGTGCCGAGCAACGAATTCCTCAACCTCGAAGGAGACAAAATCTCCACTTCCCGCAACTGGGCTGTATGGTTGCACGAATACCTGGCGGACTTCCCCGGCAAACAGGACGTACTCCGCTACGTACTGACCGCCAACGCACCGGAAACGAAAGACAACGACTTCACCTGGAAAGACTTCCAGGCACGCAATAACAACGAACTGGTAGCCGTATACGGTAACTTCGTGAACCGTGCAATGGTATTGACTCAGAAATACTTCGACGGGCGCGTACCTGCACAAGGCGAATTGACCGACTACGACAAGGAAACGCTGAAAGAATTTGCAGACGTAAAAGCAGAAGTGGAAAAACTGCTCGACGTATTCAAATTCCGCGATGCACAGAAAGAAGCCATGAACCTGGCACGCATCGGCAATAAATATCTCGCCGACACCGAACCGTGGAAACTGGCAAAGACAGATATGGAACGTGTAGGCACCATCCTCAACATCTCCCTGCAACTGGTTGCCAATCTTGCCATCGCCTTCGACCCGTTCCTGCCGTTCAGCTCGGAGAGACTCCGCAAGATGCTGAACATGGATACTTTCGAATGGTCCGAACTGGGACGTGACAACCTTCTGCCTGTAGGCCACCAGCTGAACAAGCCGGAACTGCTGTTCGAGAAAATCGAAGACGCTACCATCGAAGCGCAGGTGCAAAAGCTGCTCGATACGAAGAAAGCGAACGAAGAGGCCAACTACAAGGCTAATCCTATCCGTCCGAACATCGAATTCGAGGATTTCACGAAACTGGATATCCGTGTAGGTACCATCCTCGAATGTCAGAAAGTGCCGAAAGCGGATAAATTGCTGCAATTCAAGATTGACGACGGACTGGAAACACGTACCATCGTGTCGGGCATTGCCAAGCATTACCAACCGGAAGAGCTGGTAGGCAAACAGGTCTGCTTCATCGCCAACCTTGCTCCGCGCAAACTGAAAGGCATCGTCAGCGAAGGCATGATTCTAAGTGCCGAAAACAACGACGGTAGTCTGGCAGTCATCATGCCGGGACGTGAGGTGAAGCCGGGTAGCGAAGTAAAATAAACAGGAACTCATTTTTTACACAACCGTCACTTGAAGATATAGAAATTCCACAAGTGACGGTTGCCTTCTATTTCAACGATAAAAGAAAAGAATGAAATGAGCGAAGAGCAATCGCTGAAACAGAAAACAGCCAAAGGATTATTCTGGGGTGGACTCAGCAGCAGCATACAGCAGTTGCTCGGCCTCATCATAGGAATCATCGTGACCAGAATGCTGTCGCGTGCCGACTACGGTATGATTGGCATGCTGGCCATCTTCTCATCCATAGCCTCCATCTTGCAGGAAAGCGGCTTCATCGCCGCGCTTGCCATCCGGACGAAAGTATCCGACAAAGACTACAATGCAGTCTTTTGGTTCAGCATACTATGTAGCACGGCACTTTATGGGCTGCTCTATCTCTCCGCTCCGCTTATTGCCCGTTATTATAGCACACCGGAGCTCATTCCTTTGTCCCGTCTGGCATTTCTGGGTTTCTTCATATCCAGTTTCGGAATAGCGCCGCGTGCCATCCTTTTCAGAAATCTGAGAGTGAAAGAGAACGCCATCATCTCACTGACGGCCCTTGTAGCTTCCGGCATCGCATCCATCATCCTTGCCGCCAACGGATTTGCCTACTGGGGACTTGCCATACAATCTATCGTTTACGTAGCGGTAGTCGTCCTGCTCAACTGGTATTACGCCAAATGGAAGCCCAGCTTCCACATCGACTTCTCTCCTATCAAGGAGATGTTCGGGTTCAGCAGCAAGATGCTGATTACGAATATTTTCATAGCCGTCAACAACAACCTGTTCTCCGTGTTGTTGGGAAAATATTACAGCAAGCAGTCAGTAGGAGACTTCAGTCAGGCCAACAAATGGAACAATATGGGGCACTCACTCATCACGGGAATGATAAACGGGGTGGCCCAACCGGTACTGGCGAACGTAGCCAACGACCCACAACGGCAGTTGGCCGTATTCCGCAAAATGCTACGGTTCACTGCTTTCATCTCTTTCCCTGCCATGTTCGGCCTAAGCATCGTTTCCAAAGAATTCATCGTAATCACCATTACAGACAAATGGATTGAATCGGCCCAAATGATGCAATTATTATGCATATGGGGGGCATTCGTACCTGTCAACAATCTGTTGTCGAACCTCATTGTCAGCCGGGGACGCTCTTCCATATTCATGTTCAACACCATCACGCTGAGCCTGCTACAGATAATAACCGCCTGCATCAGCTATCCCTACGGCATCAACATCATGATTTACCTGTTTGCCGCCATTAATATCCTGTGGATGTTTGTCTGGCGTTTCTTTGTCAGCAAGGAAATACCATTGACGCTATTCGCCATGCTGAAAGACATCGCCCCCTATTTTTTATTATCCGCCACACTGACAACTACCGCTTATTATATGACGCTTGGCATCAGCAACCTGTATCTTTCGCTCATCATAAAAGTTGTATTCGTTGCCTCCATATATGCGCTCATCCTGTGGAAAATGCAATCTGTCATCTTCCTCGAGTCGATTCAGTTCATCCGCAAAAAGCACAAGTCCTGACAGGCAACAACATAAAATACCAGAATCATGAATATCCTAATCCTACAATCCAAAGCATTTCCACATCGGGCAAACAGTTTCTACTACTTCTACACCCAACTGACGGAATGGCTGACAGCACACGGAGCTGAAAGCCGACTGTTCTTTTGCTACTTAAGAGTGGACGACAGCGGGTTTGAAAACGGACTTCATCTGCCCGACGATTATGAAGGCTTCTACACCCCCCGCAACATAGAAGCTGCCTGTACCTACATTGCAGAAAAAAGAATTGATGTCATACTCGACTATTCGCACATCATCACAGGAGATACACGCAGGTTCTTCCTCGAAATAAGGCGAAGGAATCCACAGGTTAAGTTGTTCACCATGATTCACAACTGTCCCAAGCATACCACTCAGTTGAAAGCCTACACACTGCCCCAGCTCAAGCTGAAAGATGCGCACGGGCTAAAAGGATTATTCCAATGGATGTTTCCCCGGCTTTATCTCTTCCTGTTGAAGAGAGTGGAAAGCTATCAGAATATCTCCGCCTACAATACGATGGACGAAATCGTTCTGCTCTCTCCCTCCTACATTCCGGAGTTCCGACAGTTGATAAGAAAGAAAGACGCCTCAAGGCTGTCCGCCATTCCCAATGCCATCAAACCCGTTGAAAGCAATATCCCGATAGAGCAGAAGAAGAAAGAGATTATTTTCGTGGGAAGGTTCGACTCCGAGAAAGGATTGCCCAAACTGCTCAAAATATGGGAAATGGTTCAGGACGAACTGCCCGAATGGAACCTTATCATGGTAGGCGACGGTGGAAAATATAAAGAGTGTGCACAGATGATAGCCGACAAGAAACTCAAACGCGTCCAACTGACCGGCTACCGGATGTCTATCCCTTATATAGACCGGGCAAGCATCCTCTGCCTCACTTCTGTCATCGAAGGGTTGCCCACAGTATTTATAGAAGCCATGAGCTTAGGAGTAGTGCCCATCGGATTCGATTCTTTCAGGGCCATTTATGACATGATCGATAATGAAAAGACCGGCATCATCATCCGCAACAATGACTATAAAGCTTACGCAAAAGCCCTGATTCGCCTGGCTACGGACGATGCCTATCGGCAACAAATAGCTGCCGCCGCCAAACAGGCAGGTCGCTATGACATAGAACACATAGGCCCGTTTTGGTTGGAAGCATTCAGAAAACACGCAATCATCTAAATATAAAATAGGACAGTATATCTTAAAAAATATATTATGAGAAAAATTCACATTGCCTTAGCAGCAGACAGCAACTATTTGGTTCCTATCACAGTCGTCCTGCAGTCCATCTTCGATAATAACCGGGGAGAAAATATCACTATCTATTTACTTTATCTGGAAGGCACACTTAGAGAAGAAGATCTACTTTTTCTAGCCAACCTCACCCGGCAAAGACAAGGTACTTTCACCGGGTTAAAAATAAAACAGAAACAAATTGACGGATTCCCGGAAACACGTCACGGAAAAGCCACCCTTTTAAGACTGTGCCTCCCCAACTTGTTGCCCGACCTGGATAAAATACTCTATCTAGACGGAGATATCATTGTTAACGGGGATCTATCCCCATTATTTGATTTAAACATTTCCGACTATTACGTAGCTGCTGCTAAAGATTCGGCAAGTGTTTACAATATAAACTATCAGACGTCTATGGGAATCGCAAGTTCCCACTTCTATTACAATGCCGGTATTCTGTTATTCAATCTAGCGGCACTGAGACAGATAGACCTGGTAACACAGATGAACGATTTCACCCGAAAAAACTATGACCAGATATCAGCACCGGATCAAGACTTTCTCAATTATATCTGCCAGAAAAAAACATTATATATACCTCCCAAGTACAATATGAACTATGCACTCGAGAAAGATATTAGCGCAAAAATATGGTCACGGGAAGAAATGAAAGAAGCCAAGAAGCATCCGGTTATTGTACATTATATCGGTCCGGTAAAACCTTGGTCTGTCCTTTCCACCCATCCGCAAAGAAAACTATGGTGGAAATATGTAAAGAGAACATATTTTGCGGATTATCATCCTGAAGATGCTACGTTACGCAATTATATCCACAAATGTTATCTATCCGTTACCCGGTCGGTCGAAAGGCTATTCACACTTGAGAGTAAAAGGAAAATAGGGAAACTAATACCTTCGGGTCTCAAGAAAGGTTTAAAGAAGTCACTACAGAAAAACATATAAGAAACAATGAAAGTACTTTTTACATTTGGCGGCATCCCCCACTACCTGAACGCCATGCTCAACAAGATTCAGGCGAAAGGAGCAGACATAACCGTAGTCAGCCCCCGGAAAGGAAACACGACGGTCGGCAAAGGGGTAAAGATGGTAGAAGGCGGAGCTTTCCGGCATCTGACGACACCGGAAAAGAAAGCATTCTACGGAAAAAGTTCCTTTCCGGCACTCCCGCGCATCATTGCAGAAGAGAAGCCGGACATCGTAGTAATGGGATGGCCTTACTTCCTGCAAATATTCTTTCAACCTGCATTGAGAAAAGCGATAAAGGCTTGCAACGCACGGCTGGTAATTCGTGAAATCCCTTTTCAGACACCTCCATACGGCAAAATCAAGGAGTATTTCAAGGAACACCCGATGTATGACGAAAACATGCGCCTTCTCAGTAGCGGAGCCGGGTTTTATCTCCGCCAATGGATGACGGCCGGGATACGCAAATACTGCTACTCCAAAGCCGTCGGAACTCTGAACTACTCAACAGCCGCTTACGACATCCTTCCGTCTTACGGAGTAAAGAAGGAACAGATACACGTCACCTACAACTCTACAGACACAGAGGCTCTGCTCAAAGAAAAGGAGTCCGTACTGGCATCACCCTCTATCCTCCCCCCTTCCGAACGCCGCTTGCTACACATCGGCCGATTAGTGAAATGGAAACGGGTGGATTTATTGATAAATGCTTTCAGGAAGGTAACCGCTACATATCCGGATGCAGAACTGGTCATCGTTGGCGACGGGCCTGAGCTGGAAAATCTCAAACAACAGGCAGCCGGACTACAGCTTGCCGATAGAATCCGGTTCATCGGAGCAGTCTACGACCCGAAGATACTCGGAGCATACATGAATGAGTCAAGCATCTATGTACTGGCCGGCATGGGCGGGCTTTCAATCAACGATGCCATGACGTATGGAATGCCTGTCATCTGCTCCGTATGCGACAGCACCGAACGCGATTTGGTGACGGAAGGGACGAACGGTTCTTTCTTCAAGGACGGAGATGCGGACAGTCTGGCCGGGACAATTGAAAAGATGTTTGAGTCTCCCGAACAATGCAGACGGATGGGCGAAGAGTCAGAGCGCATCATTCGGGAAAAGATTAATATCGAGATAGTCAGCGAACGATATATGGCGGCTTTTCGGGAATTCATGAAAGTGTCCAAAAGCCTGTAACACACAGCAGCAGCGGCTATAACGCCGCTATTATTCTCTCGCATGCCCGGCCGTCTCCGTAAGGATTGTGCGTCTCGGACATACGCCTGTAAAGTTCCTTATCTTTCAGCAATGCCGTCACATTGTTTACGATATCGTCGGCATTGGTGCCGACCAGTTTCACCGTACCCGCCTGCACTGCTTCAGGCCGTTCTGTCGTATCGCGCATCACCAGCACCGGCTTTCCCAGCGAAGGCGCTTCTTCCTGCACTCCGCCGCTATCCGTCAGCAACAAAGCGGAATGTTGCATGGCATAGATGAATGGCAAATAATCCAACGGAGAAGTCAGATATACATTATCCACCCCCGAAAGCAACTCATACACGGGCTTCTGTACATTAGGATTGAGATGGACAGGATACACAATATCCATCTCGGGATGGAGCATAGCCAATTCTTTTATCGCCTTACAGATATGCAGGAAACCGTCGCCAAAGTTCTCACGCCGATGCCCGGTGACAAGAATATATTCACGCCCGCCCACTGTATAGCCCTTCTCCTGAAACTCCACCGCCATCTTCTCTTCCATGCCGGGAGTCGAAGAAATTATATCCACCGCCATCAGCAGCGCATCTATCACAGTATTGCCCGTAACGAAAATCTTCTTCTCGTCTATATTCTCTCGCAGCAGATTTTTCTTCGACTGTTCGGTCGGCGCAAAGTAGTAGGTGCAGATTCGGTCCGTAACCTGACGGTTCATCTCTTCAGGCCAGGGAGACAACATATTATAGGTACGCAGACCGGCCTCCACATGCCCCACGGGAATCTGCATATAGAATGCGGCAAGCGACGCGGCCATCGAAGTGGTGGTGTCGCCGTGAACCAATACGGTATCGGGCCGATAATCCTTCAACACCTCCCTCAACCCCATCAGCACCTTAGCCGTGATGTCATACAAGTCTTGATTGGGCGCCATGATATTCAAGTCATATTCGGGAGTGATGCCGAATACCTCCAGCACCTGATCCAACATCTGCCGGTGCTGTGCCGTAACGCAAACACGCGTTTCAAAATGTTCCGTATCTTTCTGAAGTGCCTTTACAAGCGGCGCCATCTTAATGGCTTCGGGGCGGGTGCCGAAAACAAGCAATATCTTTTTCATCTACCTTATTTATCTCGTTCAACGTCTCACCCCGCAGAAATCCAGTTCCGTCTTTCCCTCTTCCCTCGGCAATGCCACAAACACATCGTGGCGTACAAGCCAGACGACAATATCCGCCTTCTCATAGGCTTCCCGATAATCCGTCAGATGAAAACTCTTATGACTGCTGATGTTCGGTTCCACAATCAGCACATCCGCTCTCGACTCGGAGATGATGCGGGAAGCGATGTACTTGGCGGGAGATTCGCGCAAATCATCAATATTCGGTTTGAAGGCCAGCCCCATACACGCGACAATGGGTTCGCGCTCATTCTTCTCCACAAACTTCTGGCAGGTTTCCAACACTTTATTGGCACACCAGTCGGCCTTATAGTCATTGGTTTCACGGGCACGTTTTATCAGTTGTGCCTGTTCCGGATAGTCGGACACGATGAACCAGGGGTCCACTGCAATGCAATGTCCGCCCACGCCACAACCCGGTTGGAGGATATTCACACGCGGGTGCTTGTTTGCCAGTTCAATCAATTCCCAGACATTGATTCCCGCTTTATCGCAAATCATGGACAATTCATTGGCAAAGGCAATCTGCGAATCACGCGAGGAATTCTCCGTCAGCTTACACATCTCTGCCGTACGGGCATTGGTGCGGTGCAACTTGCCTTGCACAAAAGCCGAATAGAACTCGACGGCCTTCTCCGTAGATTCAGGGTCTATACCGCCAATCACACGGTCATTGTGCACCAGTTCGTAGAGCGTATTGCCCGGCAGCACACGCTCGGGACAATATGCAATATGTATCTTTCCTTTCAGTTCGGGACGTTCTTTATAGATTACTTCCGCCATGCGCTCGGTAGTATAAACAGGAGAAGTAGATTCGATGACAAACAAGTTGCCTTCCTGCAAATAAGGAAGAACAGACCGTGTGGCAGCTTCCACATACGTTATATCCGCCCGATGGTTCTGCTTGAAAGGTGTAGGGACCACGATAAAGAATGCATCCGCCGGCTCCGGCTTCGACACCGCGCGCAGGTTTCCTTTCTGCACCGCATCTTTTACAATCTTATCCAAATCCGGCTCAACGATGTGTATCTTGCCTTGATTGATAGTTTCCACTACCGAAGGATTGACGTCCACCCCTATCACTTCATAACCATGACCGGCAGCGACCGCCGCGGTAGGAAGCCCGATATACCCTAATCCTAAGAATACCACTTTTTTCATTTTGATGCTCCTTTTAATAAGTGGTGCAAAAATACATATAATCCGTAACTTTGAATGATGTTTCACTGAAAATCATTACTTTTGCTCTATAAAACAAAAGACATTCACCGCCATCGGCGGACATAAAAGATAAGGACATGAATGGTATCAAGCTGTTTATTAACAAAATAAAGTTATCCCTGCAAAAACATACGGGAGTGACCCAGAACAAGAAATCATATGAAAGCTGGCTCAGCAAAGGATATACCAATACGCCAACCGTCACCGTCATTATCCAATCGCACAACAAGAGCCTGCAAGTGAGCCACATTGTTGCCAAATTGCGCGCATATCCATCCATCGAGCTCATTGTCATTGATGACGGTTCCGACTTTACGCACACCCGCACACTAGCCCGGCTAATGACAGGAGCCAACGAATTCCTGATCCATTCCAACGACCTGTATGAAAACATCATGTACGACCGCACCCTACGTATGGCCAACGGCAAATATGTCGCCCTCTTACAGGATGATGATGATTTTGACAACCTGGAGTGGATACAGGCCGCCGTCCGTCTTTTCGAGCAATATCCTGCACTGGCTATCCTAGGAGGAAAAGATGCGTTGGAGTTTGTATTCCAGTCTCCCAAAGCAAACGGAAAGATCATACAGGCGACCCGCCCGTTTGACTTCGTTCCGGCAGTAAACAGAGCGCCGATGTGGATAAACAGGGAACTGTATATGCAAAAGCTGCATCATATTGATTTTGCCTTTGCCCCTTTCCAGTATGATGATTATGAGTTATGTGCACGAGCATGGCTCAACGGGTTACAGGTAGGATGGTACGATGCCGGATTCAAATCACTGAGCGCAGGTGGCATGAGGTTGTGGAACCAATATTTTGCCCAGCAACAATACGAGAAAAATAGCCGTCAGTTATATTCCCTTTATAATAAGCGCCAAGCCGAAATCGAGCGTTTGGTCCAACAATCCCATCGGCTATTTTTGCAGAAAAGTAAAGATTGAATAAGGCTTATACAGCTAAAAAACGTAACTTTGCAAAAAGTCAAATAACCATGAGAGTCCTGATTATAAATACATCCGAACGAATCGGCGGTGCAGCTATCGCAGCAAGCCGGCTGATGGAATCACTGAAAAACAACGGTATCAAAGCCAAAATGCTGGTGCGCGACAAGCAGACTGACCAAATCAGTGTGGTGCGCCTGAAGAGTAATTGGCTGCAAGTATGGAAATTCATGTGGGAACGCATCGTTATCTGGAGCGCCAACCGTTTCCGGCGTTACCATTTGTTCGACGTGGACATTGCCAATACAGGCACAGATATTACATCGCTCCCGGAATTCCGGCAGGCTGACGTGATTCATCTGCATTGGGTCAACCAAGGAATGCTCTCATTGAATGATATACGAAAGATACTGGCATCCGGCAAACCTGTAGTCTGGACGATGCACGATATGTGGCCGTGTACAGGTATCTGCCATTACGCACGGGAATGTACGAACTATCAGCAGGAATGCCACAACTGCCCTTACATCTACAAAGGTGGCGGACGGAAAGACCTGTCTTACCGCACTTTCCGCAAGAAACAAAAACTATATAGCCAAGCTCCCATCCATTTCGTCACTTGCAGCCGCTGGCTGAAAGAACAGGCGAAGACCAGCGCCTTATTTGAAGGGAAAAGCGTCACGAATATTCCGAACGCCATCAATACCAACCTGTTCAAGCCACAAGACAAACAGAAGGCACGAGCTAAGTTCATGCTGCCGGAAGACAAGAAACTTATCCTGTTCGGCTCACTGAAAATCACCGACAGACGAAAAGGGGCTGACTATTTGATTGCCGCCTGCAAACTGCTGGCGGAGAAGCATCCCGAATGGAAAGATTCGCTGGGAGTCGTCGCATTCGGCAAGCAGTCGCAACAACTCCAGGAACTGCTTCCCTTCCGCGTCTATCCGCTGCCCTATATCAAGAACGAACACGAAGTGGTAAATATCTACAATGCCGTAGACCTTTTCGCCATCCCGTCGCTCGAAGAGAATCTTCCCAACATGATCATGGAGGCAATGGCTTGCGGAGTGCCCTGCGTAGGATTCAACGTAGGCGGTATCCCCGAAATGATAGACCATCTGCACAACGGCTACGTGGCACAATATAAATCTTCGGAAGATTTTGCCAACGGCATACATTGGATATTGACAGAGCCGGAATATAAGGAACTCTCCGCACAAGCCTGCCGCAAGGTATTGGGCAATTACTCGGAAAGCACCATCGCAAAGAAATATACAGATGTCTACAACAAAATAACGGGAAAATATGCATAGTCTCCACCCTACTCCCAAGTTCTCGATTATCACAGTGACATACAACGCTGAGAAGGTATTGGAAGACACCATCCAAAGTGTCATCTCGCAGACGTATCATCACGTGGAATATATCATCGTGGACGGAGCTTCCAAGGATGGGACTTTATCTATCATCGACCGCTACCGCCCGCGGATACACACCGTAGTGAGCGAACCGGACAAAGGACTGTATGATGCCATGAACAAAGGAATCGCCCTTGCCGGCGGCGATTATCTCTGCTTCCTGAATGCGGGCGACTGTTTTCACGAGGATGACACCCTGCAGCAGATGGTACACAGCATCCACGGCAACGAACTGCCCGATGTCCTCTACGGAGAAACAGCCATCGTAGACAAAGACAGGCACTTCCTGCGTATGCGCAGGCTCTCCGCCCCCGAAACACTGACATGGAAAAGCTTCAAAGAAGGAATGTTGGTCTGCCATCAGGCTTTCTTCGCCCGCCACACCCTGGTAGAGCCGTATGACCTGAAATACCGCTTTTCCGCCGATTTCGACTGGTGTATCCGTATCATGAAAAAAGCACGCACACTCCATAATACACATTTAACGATTATCGACTATCTGGACGAAGGAATGACCACCCGAAACCGGAAGGCATCCCTCAAAGAAAGATTTCGTATCATGGCGAGACACTACGGGCTGATTGGCACCATAGCGCGCCATGCATGGTTTGTCCTGCGGTTAGTGACCCGACACTGACGGCTATTCAAAAGAACAAACCGGTGAACCTAAAAACCTTCCGGCATATAGAGCATCACCTGCTCCAATATCACTCCTTCGTCCAATGCCTTAATCTTCTACCGAATCCGTTTCACATTTACCGAAAGAAAAAGTCAATGCAGCAATGCTGTCATAAGCAAGGTCACTCTGTCCCCAATCCGCTTTTAAAAGGCTACCGGCAATGTTAGTAATTGATACATTAATGTGCGTGCCATGCGTTCCTGTCCTTTCGTGTTAGGGTGCAGACGGTCGAAACCCGAATCATAAAAATAGATAAGTTGTTCCTCTATCATCGAATTCAGCCCCGTCACAGCGTGAAAGTCTATCACAGGCACTCCCCAAATATTACCGGCTTCTTTGACTGCCTGCACATAAGCATCCACATATTCACCGCAACTATTCTGATAGTTTTCGTCG
>NZ_JANJZR010000096.1 GCF_024623065.1 Bacteroides acidifaciens | reverse complement strand
AACCTTTTTGGGTTTGGTTCGGATTTGTGTTCAAGACAAAAGAAAAAGCAGCTACGATTGGATTCGTAACTGCTTGACCTTTAAAAGGTGGTCCCACTTGGGAAACTCCACTTGAAATATATCCTGTAAATCAAAGATTTCTCTTGCTTGCTCCCAGCATCTCCAACATCCGCTCCCGAGGCGCATTGCATCGCTCTGCTCCGCCGAAGCCCGAATCACTCGCAAGTCCTCTCACTTGTCAACTGCAAATATAACGAATTTCTGAGTCTGATTAGTGCCATCACATAGTTAAAGTAAATCAAAACCTAGAGTTTTGATAACTCATCTATCAACGCAGGCCTGCGTGGAGTACGTGATTTCTGTTCTATTACAATCTGCTCCGCCTCCTTTGACCCTCCATATCTGATAAGCTTTCTTATATATGCGACACCATTACGGTATGAATCGCGACTGGAGGCTCTTTGAAAGTAATTTCTAACGTCAGCAGCATACAATTTGATTATTTCCTCTCTGAATAGCTTTTTAACTTCATTGGGTGCTTCATCAATTTCGTAAATAGATGGATCCTTTCGTATATAGTCCATATACTCCGACCACATTTTCTCCTGTGTATAAATGTAGAGGAGCCGAGGAAATGCTTTTTTCTTCTGCGTCTCGGCTATCAATGAAGTTACATAGCTTGGCCATTCGTTTTGAGGAACAAGAGACTTAAGTACGGAATACATCGAATCCATATAAAATTCCTTTTCTCCCCATCTGCCACCATTGAAAAAGAAATGTCGGGCCAACTTGAGTTTATTATCTCTGTCTCCGATCTGTTGATAGACCCTATACTCCCATCTATGCCAATCGGTGACAAGTCCGGCATAATCGGCATCATGATTTACTCCTTCTTTGGCAAGCCTGAGCACCTCGTCATAATCTGCCTTATCCCATACAATTTGAATAAGCCTCTTACGAAAATCCGGATTAGACACATTGTCATACATAAACTTGATTTGATCTTCCTCACTGCCTCGCCGTGACATTATTTCAAGTTTGTATTTCTGTGCCATCTCAGCATTATGTTTTGCGCTCCAATTATCGTCATCATCATTGGACTTGATGGCATCCAGAGCCTTGACTACCATATCCTGTTTTTCAGGAGTATCAGCAAGTGTGATTGCCATTTCAATCCAATCCCACCACCAATCCCATCCTTCGAGATCTTTGTCCTTAAAGCGCGAAAGCGCGAGATCAAAAATTTCAGATTTAAGATTTTCCGGGAGCAACTCATCATCACATAGTATATGCCATTTTTCAAAGCAAGCACTAACTATAGCGCCTAATTCTCCGGCACTGTCATCACCACTGTTGAGAATATCCTCAGAAATTGAAGCAATTCCCATGAGCACGGCCACAGCAACCTCCCATTGGACATTTTCCATTGCCTCATCCGCCTCATCAAGAATGCGAGTCACAGCACGATTAAAATCGAAGGTGGCCCGATATTCAATGTAGCCATGTCGGTCCGAATAATCCTCTATCAAATCCTCAACCCGTGAAGCATATTTTGCCGAATCCGGTTTAAACAGCGTCCCCGCTCCAAGCGCGAGAAACCTATCTTGAAGCTGTTTACTGTTGCAACATTCTTTTCTGATGAAATCAGCAAGTTGTTTCTTATCGAGCTTCGACAAAAGCAAATCTAGCTTATCTATATTCCTTGTTGACATTTTTCTATGTTTATGAATTCTTGTTAGCGGATTTCCACTCTTTAGCGACCTCGGTCAGACGATATTTCTGTTTGGGGTGCTTGAGTTGATCTGGATAAAGTCGCTCGATGGCACCATCCGATAGGGCCGGGGTGAGATAATTCTCTCTAAATCGTTTGACACTATTTAAATTGAATAATAACATTATATCTTTGAGAGACATGTAGTCTTCACCCATCAATTTAATCAATTGGGATACTTGGGTCGTACTTGGGTCGTACTTGGGTCGTGCTTGGGTCGTACTTAGGTCGTCCTTAGCCGGTGGTTGAGCGGTAGTTGGGCGGTAGTTGAACGGTTTGTCATCTTCCTTGGACGGCACTTGAACGGTACTTGAATCGTCTTTTACAGGTCGTTTGAAGGTAACATACACGAATCCTCCATCCCAACGCCAGGAGGGTTCTTCAACGCCTTGCTCGCGGCAGGCTTCGATGATGCGGCGGATGCCGCTGCCCCAGCTTTCAAGGAAGGTTGAGCGGTAGAGGGCGTGTGCCATATTCCGATTATATGGGTATGACTCATGCGAATCTTTGATAGTTTCGGCTGTAATTTTGGGTGGAAGTATGCCGGGGTTGGCTATCTCAACGCGGTCATCATAGACAGCGATACTGATTGTCAGATTAGCCTTCTCCCATTGGCGATGTGCCAAGGCATTGATTAGAGCTTCTCTCAATGCGCTCACAGGTACTTCAAGACGCTCCTCTCTCATAAGGCTTCTGTTCGTGATCTTACCGCTGAGATTAAGATGCTTGAAGAGGAAAGCCATACCTGCGTCAAGGAGGTCGAAGAAGTTTCCTTCAACACGTTGATTGTCGATGAATTCGAGTTTATCATTGCCGAGGAAACGCGCCAATCTTAACTGGAAGTTATCGTAAGGGTAAATGTTATTGGAGAAAAGCATAGCCGCACCATTGGTCGGCGCTCCATTGACAGTCAGTTTCCATTTTGCCAATGTGTCCTCAATCGGAGCTGTCAGAGCCGACTCCGGGATTCGTCCGCCTTCCACACCAAGCCTGATGCAACCAAGAATCCTGTCACGGTTCAAATCAGAAAAGCTGACACCCCTTGCCGGAAGCGACTCCCATGAGTATGAATGAGGTTCATGAATGCGAATCCGCTCATCATACATATCACGAGGCATAATCTTGGTAGTACTCTCAATCTTGTAGTACGGTCTGCCACGGAAAGTATAAGGTTTCTCTCCCCATTCCCAACCATCAAAATGGAAAGCAATCACTTTGTTACCCGGATATTCGGGCACATCGACATAAATTGGTGGAATATCGTAAGCCGGCTCCAGTCCCGCAAGAGACTGCGCAATCTCTCGCTTGGTATCATCGGTTACTTGTTGCCCGACAATCTTCAGCGACTTCGGCGCGACACCGAAAATCAGCCATCCGCCCTCGGTATTGAGAAACGCACACGCAGCGTGCATACCGTCTTTCAGTTCGCCGGTAGTCTTTTTCAGCTCCAGAGTCCGCGACTCATCAGAAGCAATCAGTGCCTTTATATCGTCAATCGTCATCATTCTTTAATCGTTAATCTGAATATCAAGAGCGGTATCGCTAAGTCGAATCTCATATCGTTTATCAGATGCAGCCGAAACATTTACAGGCATATGACAACGCGAGCCGCTATTTTTAGCAATAAAAGTTTTATCGCCAAAAATTATCTCTTCAATGTCAAACGCATGGAGTTGCTTAAAACCAGCAGGCAACAAGCGCCCAATTTGCTGGTTCATGATATACGGCAATTTATCGGCGTTCGTTTTACTCTTATGTTCGGGCTTGACCTCGGGCCATAAGAAGAAAAGATAATCCCTTGCGCGACTCATAGCCACGTTCATTATGTTCTTGTTGTTTATGTGTGTGCTGCATCCTGAATATATGTCAGGATAATTCATTACGACAATCATAATATCACACTCTCCTCCTTGGAAAGAATGAGCAGTACCACATTTTACCTTACAGTTTTGCGTACTAATATCTTTTTGCTCAAGCAATTGCTTTATGGCTTCTTTCTGCTTTCCATAAGGAGTCACAATTCCGATAGTATAGTCTATGGTCGGATGATTTTTTGAGATTTCTTTTGCGATATAAGCTGCAAATTCATATGCGAAAATCGCCGAATATACATGCACCGGGGAATTATCAACTTTGTTCCAGCCATATAAATAACTTAGCATTTCAACGTTGAAACCAATGGCATTTGCGGTTTCTACATTTAGTCCTTTTAGATTCAATGGCTTTTGCTTAGTTCTGTTGGGATTAGTCTTTAAAAGCCCATCATAGCAGAACTTACTTACCATTCCACCTATTTGAGGAACTGATCTGTATTGCGTATCCAATGCAGTTACCGGATATTTGAAAGTATTCTCCTTTGCAAGCTTGAAACTTGACAAGCCTACCATATCATAGATATTGCATTCTTCAATATCGTGAGGAGTTATTGGTCTAATCTGATTTGGATCACCAGCAATGATAAATTTATCCGCTTTCTTATTTAATAATAAGAGAGTAATGTCGATTACATCAATCATTGAGGCTTCATCAACAATAATGTAATCCCATTTCAGATCAAATATATTTTCAGAGAATTGTCCTTTCCGGACGGTATCATACGGATATCTGGCTATTGTCGTTATTATGACATTTTTATTTAAAGACATATCCATATTATGTCTGTTTTTTAGACAGCCATAATGTTCCTCTGCCAAGATGCGACTTTCGGTTACACCGTATCTTGATGTATACTCTCCTGCAAACGTATCAGTACACAGCCTTTCCGCTATTTCATCAGCAGCCCTGTTTGTAGGTGTTAAGACCAGAATATTAATCTTATAATTTGTTCTGATTAAATCCGAAATGGTCTTGACAAGTTGATATGTCTTGCCCGTTCCGGGAGGACCATAGATAAAACTAATGTTATCAGGCAACATCGTTCTCAGATTTGACGCCATCGTGTAGTTATTCTGTAGCTTTCTGAAACGAGATACAAGATGGTCTGTAAATCCGCCCATACTTGTGGCTTGAATCTGAATTCTTCTTCCTTCCATTGGGTTGCCTAAATCGGTTGAGCAGATTAAGTCTACACCGGTTTCATCAGCCTCAATGACTCTCGCATCTACCTGATAGCGTTTGCCATTAGTGATTACTGAAACTATTTGGTTATTGTAATCAGCGAATGACATAGGTATATACCCGTCTGGAGATATTAGGCGATACAGATTCTGATCCGGATTAATTTTACACCAATCATGGAAATCTAATGTAACTTCTCTTGCCGAATATGACTTCTGGTCCTCCAAACAAACATCAAGCCGATAGTTAAACCATTCAAGAGTATATTTGGGCACTCTATTCAACATTTCACGACGGCTCAACTTTTCACGAGCAGTACGTTCTTGTTCTTTAGCCTTTCTTAACTCTTGATTTCCAGTATTCGAGCGAGTATTGCGATTATCACCGTAATCGTTACCGCTTCTTGCTGACGAATCATAAGCATCTCCGTATTCAGGATCAGTTTTGGGCGTTTCCTCTGGATCGAAAGTAGCCCCTTCGTCTTTTACTAAAGGCTGGTCAGATTTGGGCGCAACAGGTTGCTTCTTTGCGTCCCTTTCCCAACGCTCATAGCTCTGTTTCTTGAAATCCCCAGGATCGCTTTCATCTGATTCATTATGAGAGTTACCATTGTTGCTTGAGTGACCATCATTTTCAGTATGATGATTATGCCCATTATCCTCCTCTCGATGGTCATCATGATAATCTCCTGTTTTTGAATAATCAGTATTTTCTGACGAATTTGGATTCTTTTCAGGTTCTTTTTCTTCAGAACCAAGTTTCGAATTATTTTCATTAGAGGAGTCGTCCTCATCATTTGCAGCCAATTGTTCTACATCCGTATTGATTTGAGCTTCATCATAATCATCAACAGACAACCCTTCCTTATCATCTTCGCTTAGATAATTAAGGAAATTAGTAGGCAACTTATCTATCTCTTTAAGTATGACCTTAAAATCCTTGTAGAAACAAGTCTTGATGACATTAAAATCGAACGCTTTTAAGAATGGGAATTTCTTTACAATCCATTCGATAATATCACCAAATGCAGCTCCATTCCAATTCCCCACATACCAAAGAGTATTCAATTCTTCAGTGTATGTCAGCAAATCAGCTGAGAGAGCATCATTCTCAGTCCAAAAATATGATATTGAATTACAAATTCGTATATCTGTATCGGCTAATTCTTTCTGAATTGTTTTAAATTCCTCTTCCCAAGTTTCAGGGTTATGTCTATACGACAAATATAACAATCTCTTTGTTATCTCTTCTATTGCCAAATGGTCGATTTCACTCTTGTCATCGTAAGTGTGGCCAAAGTCATCATTTGTCAATATTCTAATCTGCAAGATTTCACACAGCTTGTTATAGTCATCTTTTCCAGATGGCATCTTGGAAATGACTAATTTGCTAAAACCAAAATTATCTTTTAAGATACTATGGTTTTCCGCCCATTTAAGTGCAACAAGATTTTTGATGGGTTCCCAACTCTTTTTACCACAATACCACCGCGCTTCTTCTCTAAAGTTTGTTACATATCCCTGCTTTATCCATGCAGCAAATTGTTCAGGATGATCAGTTGCAAATTTAATCATTGTTTTATAGACAATCTCACGGAATGCAGGATTCTCCGTCTTTAGATAGAGAAGACAATCTTCAAACGTTAAGGCACCCTTTAGCCCTATGAGATAGCCTTTGGGGATAGTGACATCAGGTAAGTTAGAGTCTTTCTTGCCAATTGCTGCAACCATCTTACACAATTCGTCTATTCTTGAATCATACAAGAATCCAGGACGCTTGTTTCCCGATTTAGTTGGTATGCATCTTACATTATACAGTGTCTGCGCCGTTAAAATGGAATCATATTGAAGTGAATATTGCCCGCTATTAGTGGCTACAAGAAATTCACGCCAGAAGTATCTTGAAAATTTTTCATTTTCAAGACATCCTATAGTCCCTTCTGAAAAATCATTACGCACTCCAAGTTGCCAAATGAAGAATTTCCTCAAGTTTTTAATATCACCATATTCGGCGTATTCTTCACTTACAAATGAAAGAGTATTGACTTCATACTTCATAAAATCGCATAGAGGCTGATATTTGCTGCTTAAGTACAACTTATCACTCTCTACTTGATTCCCTCTTGTAGTATAAAGTATAATCTTCTTTCCGTCAAAGAGTTTCTTAAATTCATCGTCCTCTCCATCTTTGCGATAATCATCAGCCAATGTTGCAATGATTTTATAATGGTCAGTTGAAGACAAGAATTGATCCTGATTATCAATGAAGAATCGAATCTTAGTATTCCTATAAACTCTCGCGTCACTTCTTAGCTTGCTAAAGCGCCTACTAATCTCAACGATTAACTTAATGACATTATCTTTTAACCTGCCATTATCGTTGCATTCCTCAATATATAAGTCTGATACCAGATTATTGATAACAATTTCAGGATAAACGGATGTGGAAAGTCCCACAAAGGAACCGGACACAAGTGTCTCCTTCACTTTGCGATAAATTCCATCTTCACAAAGCAAATATAAGTCTTCTAATTGCTTAAGCCGAACCTCATCATTATCATTTATCCATTGCGTTATATCATTTACATACGGCGCCAGATAAAAGACAACATTCTTTCGCTTATAGTTAGCCAGATTAGGAACAAGCTTATTTAAGATGATATATTTTGCGGTTATATTTATACCGAGGGAAACAAATAATGGTCTCCAATTTCGAGGATTACCATCTTCAAGATAGCGATCTGAAACGAACAACGGATTCTCGATGAAGTCTGAGATCAATTCATGAGTATTGTTAGCAATTGTGAAATCCTCGGCAGAATACATTCGTTTACCATCCGTCTCGAAAGTATCAAGAGAAGTTAGAATCGGAAGACCTCTCAGTTTCCTTAACTCGGATTCATCTGACGTAAAATCTACTATCCATCGCCAGAATCGAATATTACGGGCTTTATCAATCGTTATATACTCCTTTACTGCTTCACGATTAGAATCTCCACCGATATATTCAAGGAAATTATCCTCAGCTAACTCACAATTACCCAATGACAATAAATACTCTCGATCCAAATCTGACTGACAGTAATCCGGATGGACAGAATCAAGCAATCTAATGGGGACTATATCTTCTTTGATTATGTTTGTGAGCAAACCTGACGGCAAATAATGATCGTCTGATTTATCACATAATACGCCATCTGAAGATTCAGGTGACGATACAAATATTGAAGCTTGTTTAAGGGTGTCAATATCCTCTTTGGTAAATTTTGTGTAAATTTTGCCAAAGTATCGGTGGAACAACAGGTTGTTATTTTTAGTTGATAAAGTTTCGTCATAATCCTCAAGATTTTCAATTACCATATCCCTTAAGTAAGAAATCAAATCAAAAAACTTGATACCTACTTTATCAAAATAGTCACGCCCGTCTTTGCTTTCAAACAGCGGACGATAAATGTCGTCCAAGACAGTGAGCTGAGTGTTATCAAACCAAGGCTCGTCACATAATACATCTATCTCATCAGAATGCTGATATACAGTAACGTCTGATAAGAAGTCATCCATTGCATTACCATCATCTTCTCCTTCATAAAACAATGGTATTTCGCCGAACCGTTCACTCTTAAAACTTCCTGCTATCTCATTACGATGGTCAAACAAGAATTTAAGGAACTCAAAACTAATCTCTTTGGTATCAATCAACTGAATTATCTCTGACCAGCATCCATTCAGGCATTTATTGAAAAAATCTGAGACAGAGAATTTGTTGGCAATAAATTTTGATGTGAAAAATTTACGCATAGCCTCTCGTTCCTTACCTACAAACGTCGAGAGGTATTCATCATCAACTACCCAACATGATTGTTTAGGAAGCCATTTCTCATAAAGAAAGTTTCTCCAATTATCATCTTCCCAATATAATTGCATAGAAAGAGGAACCAGTTCCTCGTCCGTTCCATCATTGGCAAAGATAACCAGTTTCGATTTTAATTCGCTATCTAAAATTATCTCTTTTTCAATTTTTTGGAGAAAATTATAGAATGCGATATTCGTTTCTTTCTCGTTTATTGACCCTATTATATACTCTAACCGTTCTTCAGGGGAGATGATTTCATCCCAAGCTATTTTAGCTGAAATTGGAACAATAGAGTTCTTTGTCATGAAAACGGTCAGAGCCTCCCAATAATCAGAAACGTAAGTACTATGAATGAAATGAATCCACGCGGAGTCAACCCACGCTTGTTGTCTAAGCTCATCACCAAAATCATCTTGAACATATAGGTTTGCAGTTCCTTCAACCACTTCACCATTATTCAAGTATATAGGCATCGTAGATGGAATCCCTTTTGTATATGTCCTGCCATTACCACTCGCTGTGGCAAGGAAACCAAGGAAGTTTACACTGTCATCTTTTGTCCGAATGCGTTTGGCGTAATTAGCAAGATCAAATTCACTCGCCAATTTATCAGCCTCATCGACAGAATTGTATGGTTTGAATGCAGTTGAAATACGAGAGAATTGTTCGCACATGGCCTCTCTAACTTTTACATTTAGACGAGGCAATTTATCCTCGAACATGTAAAGATACTCCAGAGCCTCATCAATATTTAGAAATATTGATTTACCTGAAGATATCGTCATATCCTCTGCAAGGAAAATAGAATCGTTACATTCAAGTTGATAATGAATTAGAGAGCTGCGAAATAAGAAATCATAATATCTTATTGCATTTTCCGTGGATTCAGACAGCCATTCCTTGAACTTGGTATTGCATGAAATTTGGACATAATCGTCCTTATTCAGGATAGTAGAATTGCTGGAAAAGCGAGATATCAGTTTTTGGGCATTTTCATTCAGCCTGATATCAGGATGAGGGAGATACAAATTCCACAAAGTTGACTTATTACATACTTGATAGAAGTCCTTATCAGACATAACGGGCTTCTCAGATATGATGAAGTCGCGAGTCTCAGATATTATTCTATCTATTGAAACTATGCGATATACTCCGTTGTCATCAACCGGGATGCAGGGAAGCTTTACAATTTGAGCTACAAATCCTCTCATGAAGGCGTTCCGATAGGGATCCACATCCTTAAATTCGGGTAATATATCAAATACGGAGCCTAAATCATACCCATTACCTTCTTCCAATAAAGAAACCCACCAACTTGCAAATTCTTTTCCGGCATCCTCAAGAAGTTTAATGTTCCATTCTAAGTCAGGGATACTCTTTCGTGAAGCATCTGGTACAAAATCAGCATTTAACAAGAAGGGGACATGAAGTCTCTGTTCTGTGGGAAGATAATTATATATCTTAGCGTCCTCAATAGGAACAATCTTATTGCCATCTCGTCGCACTGCAAACGAGATAGAAATCTTTTCTATCTTCTGGAATTTTTCGGGTATCTTATTCCCTTCTTTTATACTTTTCTCAAGGATTTCTTTATAATCATCGCCCACAGGAATATGGAGATCGTCTTTAATTATCCATTTCTCCCTGTCTTTGGAGACACTAAAGGCAGTGTCTCCATCAATTACAACATCAACGTGATCTACATGTGGAATGAACACAAGAATTTGGTCATCCGAAAATACCTTCTCAAGATTTGGCTCGTTCTCTCTTGCATCTCTGATGTGACGTAAAGCAAAGAAGACGTTCATGCCAGAGGGTATGCTGTTAAAGACAGATTTTATCTCATCATCAACTTCATCCATCGATGTTGGAATGGGCATATACTGCCAGTTCCTCTTATATCCTCCGGGCTTATTGATCTCCTTTTCATCGAACCTTAAATTCCAACCGCCTGAGCTCAAGAATACATAATCGTTATTTACAAAGACGGACTTAAAGCCCATGCCTTTGTAGCCGATTGTTTCGGTATTATCTCGTTTTTCGCCCTCATTAACAGTACAAATCGCGGCAATATTTTTAAGGTTGAAAGGAGCTCCTGAATGAACTAAAAACAGATAGTTTTCAGTTAAGATAAATTTTACTTCAACAGGAATCTTATTATTGTTTATATCCTTACGGGGGTAATCGTTGGAGTTCTGAAGTAATTCATAAATGTATGTATGGGGAGCACCAGTAACTTCGCGATTAATCATTTCCTGATTCTGATTTGCATCTTTGCGAATAGTTCCCCTCTGTCCCTTCTTCTCATCAAGACGGACTTGCAGCATCTGCGACTTATCGACTTCTCTGATATTTCCGGTGCATACAAAAGAATAATTCGCTTCAGAATCACCCTCTATGCTCCAGTCAAATTCATAAAATTCATTTTCGGTAAGGTCTGTGCGTGGGATATAGATCTTTGCTTCGATAGGTTTGCCATCAAAGTCCTCAATGCGTTCACCAGCAGTTCCGCGTAGGTCATCAAAGTAGCCACGAGAGCCCTCTCGATGAAACGTACCGATGATATATGTTGATTGAATTTCTTCTTTTATGTTGTCGATAAAACTCATGTTCTAATTAATTGTGACGGAGAAGTCATTTATTTCTGATTGAAGCGTTTATATTGTTGCAACCCATATTGCAAAAAGATTAGTTTTGTGATTTTCATCAATTAATAAGGTCTTTTGCTTCTACATTCAGTATTTTAGCAATCTTGACGAGCATCTCAAGAGACGGTTGAGCTGTATTTGAGCACCATCGAGAAACTGTGGCTTCATTCTTGCCTAATTGCTCGGCGAGCCATTTACCTTTCTTGTTTTTCTCTGCCAAAACTACTTTTAAACGATTGATACGGTCGTTCTCTATATCTATTGAGTCTATTATCATAGGGACAATTTCTTGATGTTATTTGCAAGGTTAGTAATAATTCTTGGATTAACAAAGGATCATGCTGTAAAACATATTGCATTCCAGATGTGTAGGGAGCTATTCCCGGTCTTTTTCTCGCCAATATGAATCAAAGTCGTTGGCGAGAGAGACAATCTGGCGGTTCTCTTTTACGAGCGCGATGATGGCTTGTTCCAGTTTATAGAGAGCATGCATTGCTTTCTTTTGCTTCATGTTGAATTGATTAAATCGGTATTCAGCGATTACGTCGTAATTCAGTGAAGTGTTGGCGGATTTGCTTCACGACTGAGTCATATTCTGCACCTATAGTTCGGTAATGGGCGTTGAGAGAGGAAAGCTTATCAATGAAGATACGTGTATTGTCATCAATATGATGAACCTTGAAAGTCTTGCCCAAAAAGCTGCATATTCATAAATGATGATAGTGATGCTACTCCAGATTGTTTGTGCATTGCCATGAGGGTTGCCTCTTCGGTGGCATTGAAGTTTACTGAGCAACGAAAAGTTGTTGCATCAATTTTGGACGGTTGCCAGATTTCTTATTTTCTTGTTTCATGGGGTATATTTTAGTAGTATGGCTGGAATCTGCCAACCGCATGTTTCTTAATGGTGATTACGACTTTGGAGTAATCGCAACACTAAACATTGCAAGGGTTATGAGGCACTAATTGAATTTTGCGTGCCTCATAACATACCTTGCCATGTTCATGTGAACATCCGAACGGATAATCAGAAGATTGAATTAGAGTACAACGCAAAAATCAGTACACTGTCATATTATGTCTGACGCAATGAAAGGAAGCCGAGCGCCGGTTCTTGCCGGGCATCCTTGATATAAATGCGCGTTACTTCCTGCGACTTTCTGCGTGACATACGTACATTTCTATAACATATACCGCAGGAACAATGGCTATCGAAATAAAAAAGTTGGGAAAAGTTGAGAAATATATTGGAAAAGTTGGGAACTGCCTGACAATCAGAAATCTTTTTGAGTATCGGGGTCGTTCTACTTGCACAGAGGCACAAATGCTGACGGCGGCAGAGTGATGATGAGACATCCGCATACAGACAAATATCCATCCCTGTCTGCATATCGCAGAGTGCCAGCGTAATAATGTTGCAACATAGCAACGTTACAATGTTCCAACATCATAATGTACCAACATTTCAACGTTGCAACATCCGGCTATGACTGTCGACCAATGTCGACAGACACAAGTAGGTGTGTAAATAGCTGTCCGGCGACAGACGTATGTGACAAGGCTTAGATCCGGAACGATGCCTGAACACAATTTATATGCCGGTTCAAATGATTCAGGCAGAACAGTCCCGGACATGGCTATCAAGCCGGGCGAACAGTATATGTTTAATATTATTTTCAGAAATGTTATGGACTACATTCTTATTGAACGCGCCATATTCAATGCCATTGTAACACGGATAACTGAGTATTCGGCGAAGATTGAAATGGCAATGGGCAATCTCGGCTGCCATCCACTCGGCAACAGGGTTGACAATGAAAGGGCGCAAAGACTTCTCCATCGCGGGAAACGGTCGTTGCAGTCGCTACGCTCCTCCGGCAAAATCGGCTACACCATCATTGACGGCAAGGTGATGTATCCGCTTAAAGAAATTGAACGTTTCATCTCCCAGTCATACAGAAAGGATGGCGGATAACTTTCAGGCTATATCCGGTGATGAAATCGCCCGTATATTCCACGCCCTTGACAGACTCGATGACGGAATACGCGACATTGACGAGCTATGCGGAGATTACAATCACGGGCGATACATCACGGACAGACAGCTTGGGGATATTCTCAACGTGAGTAGGCGGACGCTTGCCAACTATCGGGCTAAAGGCGAGTTTGGATATTACGATCTCCCCGGCAAGATACTGTACGACGAGAAAGAAATCGAGCAATTTCTGCAACGCCACTATCTGCCGCCATTCAGAACTGATGATTAGACACAATCCACCCCGACTGCGGAAACGCGGCCGGGGTGGATTATGCTATTTTATGATGTATGATTATTTTTGAGAACCGAATTTAGCAGCTAAACCACCTATCTGTTCCGCGATGGATTTGTCTATTACTTTTGCATAGATCTTGGTGGTACGAATGTCGGAGTGTCCAAGCATACGAGCTATAATTTCCATCGATACGCCATTGGCGAGCGCAAGACAAGCGAATGAATGGCGCTTCTGATAGAATGTCAGGTGACATCCCAGACCGCACTGTTCGGCTATGATTTTAAGGCTGCGGCACAGGTTACAGGTCTGCGGGACGTAAAACAATCTTCCGTCCTCGCCTTCCCCTCTGTATTTTTCGATAATGCGGAGAGGTATGTCAAGAAGTTTGATATGGCACTCCGCCTTGGTCTTCTGCCGTGCGATG
>NZ_JANJZR010000095.1 GCF_024623065.1 Bacteroides acidifaciens | reverse complement strand
TTCTTGCGGGCATTTTTATTTTATCGGCTGAAAAACAGCCGATAAAATTGTCGTGGCGGAAAATAGAATGATTACTAGTAATAAGGGATATATTTGTTTTTCTGCATCTCCTATTACAGCTATTAAGCGTTTTTTTGAAACAAAAACAAAGAGTACGGGACAACCTATGTATTTACCATGGGGATTAGGTTTTTCAAGAGATATATTAGTTCGAGATTTTGGAGCAAGAAATGTTATATATACGGATGGTAATGAAGATATACCCGAACATTTAAAGTGGAGAACTGATATTTTGAATGTGGATTCTTATGATTTTGAATATTTGAGAGAATGGAGAATTAAAGGGGAAACATTTGATTTTTCTAAATTTCCTCAAGGTGATATTATTGTTGTTGCTCCTGATACAAACTCTTTGAATCATTTGGTCGTAAAGTTTGATATGAAGTTTACACCGTATGTAAATTACTATACTGGTGATATTGAAGAAGATTGGAGCGAAGAATTTATAAGAGAATGGAAAGGTATTTCTGTAGATAAATTAGGCGTTGATAATTTATTAGATGATTTCGCTGTATCGGGTGCTACTATTTCACAAGAAATAGGTGAAGATATGGTGAAAAAATTAATTTCAGAAACTCCTTGGAATTTACTAACAAAAAAATAAAATTATCGCAGATTTTTACAAAGGTTTCTTTGCCTACTTTCTTTTCCGCCATCATGCTCACGAAAGAAAGTAGGCGGCTTTTGCCGCCCACCACTCAAAAACGGGTGTAGAGTCCCGTTACTATTGTGAACACTTCTTCCAGCATATCGCAATATATGCCCTCGTGCGTTTCGATGTCCTTCGTCTTGCACTCGAATGTCTTTTTACTGAACGTCCTGCGGTAGAAACGCATATTGTAGAGGTCTAAGCCGGCATCGTAGATGATGTCAAGGCGGTTTGCGCTCGTCTTGTTCCTCGCAAGGCTCATGCGCAAGCCGTTGCCCATATCTATGAAGTCCTTGCTTCCAGTCATGGCGGCAAAGCGTCTGCCGCCTATCTGCTCCAAAATTGTCTTCGCTATCATATACGCTGTCTTTTAGGGTTTATATGTTGGCGGTGCGTACACCGCCAACGCGCTTAAAATTCTGCTTTCTCGGTTATGGGGGTGTGTCTTTCCAGCCACGCCTTCAGACACTCCATGTTGTACTCGCTTGTGATTACAGCCGTATGGCTGTCAATGGCGGTGAAACGTGAACTCTCGTAGCTTATGCAAAGATTTACATAACTTATGTTATGTATAGGGAATAATTATGTAAAGTTTACATTAATCTTACATATTGCTAACAACCAACTATAAGAATATCAAATATTTCAGAAGAAACTATTCACATAACATCTTCGCATAATACTTTTGTCTTTATCCATTTTTAAATCATGATTTATTATGCGAATAGGAAAATTAGATTTACTAAGAGAGCGTGTTATGTCTTTCTTGCAATCAAGAGGTTACAAACAAGGAAGTTTCAAAATGTACAATCGTACTTATAATGAATTGGCGCACTTCATGGAACAGAAGAAAATAGCGGAATATGATAATTCCGTAGGGTATCAGTTTCTTCAATATAGGTTCTTGAATAGGGATTACCAGACCCTAACAGTACGGGAAAAACTGCGTTACCGGCATATTGACGCTTTAAACCAGTTGTTGGAATCGAATGAGGTAAGAGCACGGACACTCAAAAAGCCGTATGAGTTCGGTGGGGAAAAAGGTTATCCCTTTCGTCTTTTCCTGAAAGATTTACAATCTACCGGAAGGCAGTCCGCTTCTATCCGTAGAAGTGAAATCAGATTATATGATTTGTATAAGTATTGGGTATCTGCCGATTTGGATGCCGCAACATTCGGGTTGCAAGAAGGAATCTTATATATACAAAAACTTGATAAGGAACTGACTACAGGTGGACGGGAAGAAGCTATTACGAAAGTACGTGCATTTTTGTTTTATATGTGCGAGCGTGGGTTATTACCGGACAACAATCCGGAACGTTGGAAGGAACTTTTTAAACACAGATTTCTCAAAAGCCCCAAAATACCGTCCGTTTATACGCCCCAAGAAGTAGAGGCGATTATCAATGCCATTGACCGTACGACATCAAGAGGGAAAAGGGATTATGCCATTATATTATTGGGAGCCCGATACGGTTTGCGCAATTCTGACATTAGAGGGCTGCGTTTCTGCAATTTGGATTGGGAGAATAACAGGTTATGTTTTGCACAGCAAAAAACGGGCAAGAGGGTTACATTGCCACTTTCGGAAGAAGTTGGCATGGCAATAATAGATTACATACAACATAGCCGTCCTAAGGTGGATTTACCTTATGTGTTCTTGTCATTTAAGACTCCCTATAACCCACTGGCTAAAAATGCTGTAGCAAATACCATAACAGAATGGATGCACAATGCCGGAGTTGATTTTGCAACAAGACGACATGGGAGCCATATCCTGCGCCATAGCCTTGCCACAAGCTTATTGAGTAACGAAGTGACATTACCTGTCATATCTGAAACATTGGGACACAGCAATTCCCAAGTTACAACGGCATATCTTCGTGTATCTGTTGACCTTTTGCGACAATGCGCATTGGATGTACCTTTTATTCCGACAACAATTTATGATAATCTATATGGAGAAAGCAAATAACTATGGCATATATTCCGAATTAATCCAGCAATATGCTGATTATAAGCGTTCAAAAGGATATAAGATGGTTGATATTGAAAGGAGACTACACCGTTTTGACATGCTCACTATTGAACGCAACGAAACAGAAATAGGCATTTCAAGAGATTTATTCAACGCTTGGAAAAACCTGAATCCGTTGGAATCAGAAAGAAATCGTGAAACACGCATGTTATACCTTCGTGGTTTTTCAAGTTATCTTAGACTTTTGGGATATGATTCCTATGTCCCGAAATTGCGTAAAACCAAGCGTTCGTTCATCCCTCATATATACACCAAAAGAGAGATGGCTGCAATTTTTAAGGAGTGTGACAAAATGGGAAGCACACAATGCGTTTACAATTCGATAAGAGGTGTAATTCCTTTAATTATCAGGATGCTATACGGAACGGGAATACGTATCGGAGAAGCGTTAAAACTTTGCCATAAGGACGTTAATCTCGCTTTGGGTACACTAACCCTGCATGAGTGTAAGAACGGACAAGACCGAATCGTGCCAATGTCTTTGTCTTTGACTGCAATTTGTAAGGACTATGTTGTTTATAAAGAACACTGTAATATGTCTGTTGAACCGGATGCGCCCTTCTTTTCTTCTGCTGACGGAAAGCGATGCAGAGGAACATCTATAAACAGATTGTTCAAGGCGGTGTTGCAACGGGCAGGAATATTTGCAGGGGCAAAGGGCAAAACGCCCAGACTTCATGACTTGCGCCATACTTTTTGCGTGGAATCTCTTGTTAAAATGTCAGAATCAGGAAAAGACCTATACAACTCATTGCCACTCCTTATGACTTATGTCGGACATAAATCTTTATACTCAACAAACCAGTATGTACGGATGACGCAGCAAATGTATCCTCAATTAATTGCAAAAGTTGATGATACCTATCGTTGTGTATTCCCTGATATTAATATTGAAACAGAAGAATAATTATGAAACCTACTGATTTTTCTAAATATCTGACCGATTTTTTTGGCACATATCTGCCAATAGAATGTGGCGTTTCCCAAAATACGATATTGACTTACAGTTACACATTCTCCCTGTTGATTGAGTTCCTGAAAGAGCAAGAATTTATAAATCCACAGCGTGTTACCCTTGCGGATATAACCAAAGAACGGATTATAAATTTCTTGCAATGGCTTGAAGAAGACAGGCATTGCTCTGTTTCCACGCGAAATGCACGTCTTGCAGCCATTCGGTCTTTTTATAGTTACCTGCAATATCGAGATGTAAAAGGAATGTTCCGTTATCATGAAATAATGTCAATAAGGAAAAAGAAAACTGCTGCTCCTGAAATGGCTTATCTTACGATAGATGGTATAAAGTTGATTTTAAGTCAACCTGATTTGAAAACACGATATGGTCGTCGGGATTTCGTTCTTCTTTCACTACTCTATGACAGTGGGGCAAGAGTTCAGGAACTAATTGACCTTACGCCACCTAATATAGAATTTAATGATACGGCGACTGTCAAATTATGCGGAAAGGGTAATAAGGCACGGATTGTACCTTTATCAAAACAACAAGCATCCAATCTCAAAAAATATATGTATGATGAGGGATTGATGAAAGAGGACAGGCATTGTGTTCCTATTTTTTGTAATTTCCACGGAGAGAAACTTTCCCGTGTTGCCGTCCTGAATATTGTAAAGAAATATGCAGAGATAGCTCGAAAAAAGTCCCCTGATTTAATCCCTGAAAATTTGGGATGCCATTCTTTCCGGCATTCCAAAGCCATGCACTTATTGGAGGCGGATATAAATTTGGTTTATATAAGGGATTTTTTAGGGCATGTTTCAACAACTACAACAGAAATATATGCTCGTGCAAGTGAAAAGAAGAAGCTGGAGGCATTGTCACGTGTAAATCCGGGAATAATAAAAGAGGGTAAAACGACATGGCAAAAAGACAAATCCTTGTTGGGTTATCTAAAGGATTTACGGACTAAGTATTAAAACTTATGTGAAGTTTGTTTGGGATATTATGTTATTTAACAGATGAAAATCAGTAACTTAATAAAAATAAACCAAACAAACTTTACATAATTATTCCCTATACATAACATAAGCATTTATCCACTCGCAAAGGGTTGTTACTCCCCATGCTTCAGCATCGTCAAACATTTCGTCCAACACCTTGATAGGCTTGCTGAATTTCACTATCAGCGTTTGATAACCTGCTGCGTTCATAAGTTTCCCTCCTTTCCCTTTTTCGTGGTCAGCCACTTGTCACGTGCGGTCCGGCACTCGTCCAACGTGGGTTTGACACAAGAGAACAATTCTCCGTCTGCGGGGTGGCGGTAGTCGTACTGCACAAGTGTCCGCTTGCGTCTGCCGATACCCATTTGGAATTTTTCGTATTTCTCCATACCTGCTTCCGTGCAGGTGCTTACTCCGTTGATAGTCATTCGTGTTGCCATAATCGTTGATTTTAGAGTTGTTAAAAATGTACTGACAAAACTCGGTTGCGCATCACCATTTCGGGGTCGCTCGTGTAGCGTTGGTGCAGGTAGAAATGGTGGCTGCCGAAGCCGTAAAGGAAGAACCTGTCAAGTTCGTGCTTCTCGGCAAAGCCCTTGACGCTTGCTCTTAACAGCTCCTCACTCGTTGCCAGAGTGAGGAGGTTCACAAATTCAAGGAACATCACGGGGATTTTATCGTCACACAGACAAATCATGCTTTCAATTCTTACTTCCATACTATTGGGTATTATAGGTTTATACTATGCCGCTTCCATCCGTTGGCGGATAAGGTTCACGTTGCTGTTCACAAGGTTTACAATGCGGTCGTGGTATTCGGTGTTCTCGTTGCATAAGCCACGACACTGCACCACCTCCAAAGTTTTCAGTGATACCTCTATCGTTTCTATGCGTCTGCCGTCAATGGTCGCTGAAAGGATAAGAGAATTTTCCCGATTGTGGTAGCCACCCACGCAATGGTGCATCATACGTCCTTCCTCTATCATTTCCTCCACGCTCTCTATGACCTTGATACGGATAAGGTTGTCGGAGAACACAAGTCCGAAGAAGATACCTTTGGCTTTCAGATAGTTCTTCTCGTCCTCAATCGCCTTTTGCCGTTGCTGTTCCGTCCGCTCACGTTCCCTTTGTCGGTTACGCTTCGCCACCAACTTGTCGTGTTCGGCTTTGAGGTCGGCAGGGCAAACGTACTTCGGGCTGTTCGTGTCCTTGCCGAAATGACGCAGGAGGTCTATCGTGTCACGCCACATAGAGCCGTTGGCAATGGTGTAGCCATTTCGGATACATATCTTCACGGATGCCCAATACTCTACGATATTGAAAGAGTGGTATATATAGTAACGCAACATGGGATATTGCCCTGCCTTTAACAGCGTTTCGGCTCGGCAGTCGGAAAGTATGGCTTTGAAAAGGTCGTAAGGCAGTATGTTGTGATAATCACCCTTGAAGCCGTTGCGTTTCACTTCGGGTATGAAACGCTGTCGGGGGTAGGTGCATACCGGATTTATGTCGTATGCCCGAAATTCTCCGTTCTTGCGTACTTCCATGTCGCTGTATTCATTCCATAGGTCGTAGTAGAACAAGGACATGCCACGCAATCGGGCAACGGTCGTTGTCTTGCCGTCGGGGGCAATCCACCTCTGCACCACTTCAAAGATGGAATACTCGGCTGGCTGCCCCGCCTTGTATCGTGACTTGACGGAAAAGAAGCGTATCACTTGGTATCGCTTGCAGGTGGTGACGATGGAGAAATACTCCATATCTCTGAAAACACTCTTTCGGGTGCGCAATGCTTCCAACTCCATGCCGCAACGGGGGCAGGTGCATCCGCAAACGGTATCCGCAAGGTCGTGGTCGCTCTTCCACGAATGTCCGCACTCGGTGCAGATGTTCGTGCCGTCCGCCCTTTTGACTGCGTAATGCTTGAAGCAATGGCGGAAAGCGTATGCCCTTTGTTCTTCGGTCAATCCCGGTAGTCGCTTGCTCAAACGTGCGACTTCCTGCTGTATGCGTGTTTTCGGTTTCATAATCAGAAGTCAAATAGTGATGGTTCAACTTTGGTTTCTTTCTTCGCTGTCGGCTTGTTGCGGTTCTGCAACTTGCGGAGTTCCTCGTCTTGGTATTGTCGGATAGCGTTCTGCCGTGCTTCCGCCTTTTCCTCCGCTGTGAGTTCCACCACATGGTTCACGGCTACCTTGCATTGGATAGGTTCGCCCACCTCTACCTCGTTCTCGTCATAGTAGTGGACGGCTTGTCCGTATATCTCTCCGTCCGTGAAGCCGTTGCAACCACTTTTCTGCACATAGTTCAGAATGTAGGTCACGCAATCGTCTATGTTCTTGGCTGGGTTGCGGTAGTTCTTCGCAAAGAGCGCATCTTCGGCTGCACGCTGCTCCAAGTACATCTGTATCGTTCTTTTGAAATGTTCTGTTCCTTTCATATCGCTGTCGTTTTTATCAGTTATACATTTTTCCGTTTCCCAAAAACTCGTAGTCGTTGGCTGCGCAACTCTCCTCGAAACTCTCCTCGCTGCACTGGTATTCCATATCGTCACGGCACGACTTGAAGAAGCTGTCAAGGCACTTGTCCATGAGGTCGTACAGAGTGATTCGGGTGTCGGGTGCTTTCAGAAAGTCGTAGATGGGTCGAAGAATGTCCTCGTCTGCGCAATAGCCTGTCAGTACGCAGCAATTGTCCGTGAATACACTGCTTTTGCGTCTTTTTTTGTAATTGCCTTTGAGGTAGTAGGTTCTCGGCTTGAATAGGGTGTGCCAATAATTATTGACGATGTATTTCAGAAGCCGTATGCCGCTGAGTTCCTCTTCCTCTCCGCTGTAACGTGAGGTGAAGCGGTAGGAATAACGGCACGTGTCGTAACTCCAATCGTTAACTTTGACCTTGAACACACTTTCAAATGCTTCCAGCGTGTTACGGTTGTCACTGTCCCATCCGTATTCAAAGGTGTGCAGCCATTCGCTGTATGCGGTTTCTCTCGCTGCTACGGAGAGTTCGGCTAATTGGAAAAGGTCGTATGTCCTTGTTATCGTTCTCATATCGCTGTCGTTTTAGATGGTCTGTTTCAGTATCTCTCTCCAATAGGTCGGCTCCACCTCGCTCAAAAGGAAGTCTGTAAAGTCCCTCCGTGCGTCCTTGTTCAGTTCTCGGTAGAGTTCACGGAACACGGATATGTTGCCGTTGGTGTACGTTTCCACCATGTACACGAAGATGTTGTCCACCTCGTAGTATCTGCACTGCTGCGCTGCCGTTTTGCTGCTTCTCTTTGCCATGTCGGTAGGGGTTAAAGGGTGAATAACCAAAGGATGAAGCCGAAGAAGGCGATTGTGGAAAGGGTAGCCACGATTACGCCTATCGCCACTCGGAACATTCCGTTTACAATCTCTGCTATGATGCCCCAAAGGATGCCGAACACCCCGAAGGCGGTGCGTATTATCAAGCTGCATATCGCCAACCCGATGTATTGCGCAGTTTGTCTGAAATTTGCCGTTGCCGTCATATCTTCGCTGTTTTTGATTTTTTTAATGTGGATTCAAGAGCTGAGGGAGTTGAGTTTCAAACTATCTTATCTGCCTCTCGTTTATCCGACATTTTTTTTAATGCGTCTTTCTGTCGCATCGGTCGTTTTCGTTTCGGGTGCTTGAAAAGGTAGGGATTAGGGGATGCAAGGTTTTTCGGGAAAAAGAATAGGATAAAATGAAGATTTGAGAAGAATTGAGCATTTCAACTGACTGTCAGTAGGTTTGGGCATAGGTTGGCACAAGGTGGCACAGATGGGGAAGACAGGCTTTGGGAAGAATATGGAAACAGATGCACTTCCAAATCATTACCCGATATCGGATGCACTTTTAATACTAACGGTCTATATTTCTGCGTTCTGCGTAGGTTTACATTCTGCCCTTACAACTCCCATAAACTAATTTTGCACCAAACAAAAAGTAAGGATTATGAGGAGTACATTCAAGACCGTGTTCTACGTGAACGCAAGCAAAGAGAAGAACGGAGTTGTCCCCATCATGGGACGTGTGACCATCAACGGGACTATCGCACAGTTCAGTTGCAAGCAGACCATCCCAAAAGCACTTTGGGACGCAAAGGGAAACCGTGCCAAAGGCAAGAGCAAGGAGGCACAGGCGGTAAACTTCGCGTTGGACAACATCAAAGCGCAAATAGTGAAGCACTATCAGCGTCTTTCCGACCGTGAAGCCTGTGTGACCGCTGAAATGGTACGTAACGCTTATCAGGGCATAGGCACAGAATATGAGACCTTGTTACGTGCCTTTGACAAGGAGAACGCGGCTTTTGCCAAACGTGTGGGTAAAGACCGCTCCAAGCGCACATATCTGAAATACCTGACTGTCCGCAAGTATGTAGCCGAGTTTATCAGAAAGCAATATAAACGTGCCGACATAACGATGAACGAACTTACGGAGGACTTCATCCGCGACTATTGCCTGTACCTGCGCAACGAGGCAGGGCTTGCGCAATCTTCCGTGTGGATATACTCCATACCATTGAAACATATCGTCACCACGGCTCACTACAACGGAAAGATACCAAGAAACCCGTTTGCAATGTACCACGTTGACCCCGACCATAAGGAGCGCGGCTTTCTGACGGAGGAGGAACTTCAGGCATTGGGCGCAATCAAACTGGAAAATCCAAACTTCGCGCTGGCAAGGGACTTGTTCCTGTTCGGATGCTGGACGGGCATATCGTTCATAGACATCAAGAACCTCACGACTGACAATATCGTGGAAATGAACGGTGCGCAGTGGATTGTGTCGAAACGGCAAAAGACAGGTGTCCCGTTCCAAGTCAAGCTGATGGACATTCCGATGCAGATAATCAAGCGTTACGAGCCGTTCCGAAAAGACAAGAGGCTATTTAACATAGGCTCACTTGACATGGTAAACAAACGCATAAAGAACATAGCGAAGAAGTGCGGTATCGAGAAGCCGGTTTCCTTTCACCTCAGCCGGCACAGCTTCGCTGTCATGGCATTGAACTACGGTATGCCGATAGAAAGCGTGAGCAAGATACTCGGACATACGGACATCAAGACCACGCAAATTTATGCCAAGGTAACGAACACGAAACTAAACAGCGACATTTCCGCCTTTGAGAACAAAATAAGCGGACGTTTCGACATATAACCGCTTGATTATGGAACGGGGCATTATTACGATGAATGAGTACGGTAGAGTGACTATACCCACTTCTACAAATGTATGGATGACAGAGGCAGAGCTGTCCTCATTGTTGGGTACAATCGCCCCAACACTCCGTGCCGCCATCCGAGCCGTATATAAGAGTGGAGTGCTGAAACGACATGAGGCAGAACGGTATATCCGTTTGCCCGACGGCTACGGAATGGAAGTGTACGCCCTGCCTATGGTCGTGGCAATTGCATTCCGCATCAATACCCCATGTGCGGCAATGGTGCGCGATACCCTGCTGGAAAGGCTGTACGGGCGAAAAGAAAAACAAGTCCTGTGGGTGTCAATTGACAGACCGATGTGCGAGTGTTAGAGCGTGGGTACGTACCTACGTAAACAGCCCGAAGAAGCGAGAAAGGAATGCTTCTTCGGGCTTTCTTTTTGTTTTGCCGCACCTTTTCTTATGTGCTTTTCTGCATTTTCTTGTCAGTTTGTTACGATTGCGCCGTTCCGCTTCGTTTTGCGTATCAGAGTTTTATGCGTTGCATCATAACTTTGCACCCGATTGTTTAACCCGTTGCCGACACTGCTGTCGGCGACACAAAACCAAGCAAAGCCTATGGCAGAACAAGACGAATTCATCCGTGTGGGGACAACCCTCTACAAGATTGTTGACCAGCCGCTGATTGACGGGGGCTGTGTGAAGAAACGCATCGCATGGAACTCCGAGACCTTGCGGCAGGACTACGGCAAAGACCGCATGGCTACCGTGCCGAAGTATGACGGTTTCTGTACCGTCCCCGACCATGTGGGCTACAAGCCCGTTGTCGGAAAGTTCCTCAATCTCTATGAGCCGATAGGACACCGACCGCAGGAGGGCAGTTTCCCCTGCATCCGCTCGTTAGTGGAGCATATCTTCGGAGAGCAATACGAGTTGGGCATGGACTATCTGCAACTGCTTTACCTGCAACCTGTCCAGAAGCTGCCTATCCTGCTGTTGGTGTCCGAAGAACGGAACACGGGCAAAAGCACGTTCCTCAATTTCCTGAAAGCCATCTTCCAAGACAACGTGACGTTCAACACCAATGAGGACTTCCGCAGCCAGTTCAATTCCGATTGGGCAGGCAAGCTGCTCATCATGGTGGACGAGGTGCTGCTCAACCGCAGGGAGGACAGCGAACGGTTGAAGAACCTCAGCACCACACTTTCCTACAAGGTGGAGGCGAAAGGCAAAGACCGTAACGAAATCGGTTTCTTCGCCAAGTTTGTGTTGTGTTCCAACAACGAGCATCTGCCCGTCATCATAGATGCAGGCGAGACACGCTATTGGGTACGCAAGATAGGACGATTGCAGTGTGATGACACCGATTTCCTGCAAAAGCTGAAGGATGAAATCCCCGCTTTCCTGTACTTCCTTATCCATCGGGAATTATCAACGAAAAAAGAAAGCCGTATGTGGTTTGCCCCGAAGCTGATTGATACGGAAGCCTTGCGGAAGATAATCCGCAGCAACCGCAACCGCCTCGAAATAGAAATGGCGGACTTGCTGCTTGACATCATGGCGAAGATGGAAGTGGAAACGGTGTCATTCTGCCTGCATGACATTATCCCCCTGCTGCTGTGTTCGCAGGTCAAGGCAGAGAAGCCGCAGGTGCGTAAAGTGGTGCAGGAGTGCTGGAAACTGTCCCCTGCACCCAACGGGCTTACCTATACCACCTACATGTATGGCGGCGAGGGACGCTACCAACCACGCAAGGGAGTGGGCAGATATTACACCGTGACCAAGGAACTGCTGGAAAGCCTGTGATATTCTGTTGAATTGTTGAATAGATATAATAGAATGTTGATATATAGTAATATACAGACTCAACAGAATACCAACAACGCCCAACGGACGATGAAGAGGGAGCGCGGCAGCATCCAATTCTGTCCTCACTCCTTCTTTTCGTTGCCGTTTGTTGGGCATTATGCGTTTGTTGAAACTAAGTTGAGTGCATATAAAACAATATATCAATATGTTATGTGCCATATTCAACACTTCAACGCTTTTACACCCGTCAACAAGTCTGTGGGGAAACGGCAGGGCATTCCAAGTGGGTATTACGTATACCGATATGCCATCATGTCAACAAGCAGGCATGTCAACGTGACGGCACGAAACCATGACGACAAACCGACAGGGCGGCATGACGTACCACCCAAGCTGGCGAAAGAAGAAAAAGCATCCGGCGACCACTGATTGCGCAGCGGATTTTAAGAACGGAAAAGCCATAGCTCATTAGGGCGTTTTCTTCACGCACCGCTGCGCTAATGCTAAAAACGCCCCAATGAGCCAACGGGGTTACCCCCTCTGGACACCCCCGTTTTCATGCGGCATGACCGCAACGGACGGGCATGAACAAACAAGTTTGTAGAACCTATAAAAACAAAAGACAAAAATGGGATACATAAGCATCCAATTCAACAAGGCGAAAGGCTCGGCGGACACGGGCGCGTCCGACCACATCGAACGCAAGACCATCCCCAAGAACGCCGACTCTACACGCACCTGCCTCAACCGTGAGCTGGTGGACTTCCCCGATGGCGTGACAGACCGCACCGGAGCAATCAATCACCGCATCCGCACGGCAGGCATCAAGAGGAAGATAACGCCCGACCAAGTGAGGGCAATCCGCATCGTGCTTTCAGGCACGCATGAGGACATGATGAAAGTGCAGGACGAGGGCAGACTGAACGAATGGTGTGCCGACAACCTGCAATGGCTGCACCGCACTTTCGGACGGGAGAACACCGTTTCGGCAGTCCTGCACATGGACGAGCATACGCCGCACATCCACGCAACGGTTGTACCGATTGTAACGGGCGAGCGCAGGAAAGCGAAAAAGAAGCAACAGGCAGAGGGCAAGCGCACCTACCGCAAGAAAACGGATGCCATTCGCCTGTGCGCCGATGACGTGCTGACACGTGAAAAGCTGTCAGCCTATCACGACAACTACGCCGAAGCAATGGCGAAATACGGCTTGCAGCGTGGTATCCGTGGCTCGGAGGCACGGCATACCACCACCGCCCAATACTACCGTGATTTGAAGCGGCAGACGGGAGAACTTGAAGCCAATGTGCAGCAGTTGCAAACGGAAAGACAACAGGCGGAACAGAAACTTGACGAGGTGAAGCAAGGAATCAAGTCGGAAAAACTGGAAGCCGCTAAGACCGAGGCGAAAGCCGCACTCGTGGCAAAGGTCGGTTCTCTTTTGGGTGGTGGAAAGTTGAAAGCGGAAAGGGAAGGGTTTCAGCAGCGCATAGCAGAACTTGAAAATCAAAATGCAAGATTAGAGCAATATATCAAGCAGATGGAATGTGAACACCAAACCCAATGCAGCAAGTTCGGTGAGTATATAGACAAGGTAAAACGATACTTTCCTCATGTGGATAAATTGTTGCCCCTGATAGACTTCTGTCGTAATACGTTGCACTTCTCCGAACAGATAATCCAAGAATTGTGCAAGTTGAAGAAGGTGAAGTTAAAGGGTGATTTTTATTCACCCGAATTTAACCGTAAATTCCATGCAGAAGGTGCGGCTTTCTCGTTTGAAGAAGATAAAAGCAGAACTGGACATTTCCGAATATGCGTGAATGATATTCCGCTTGTGCAATGGTTCCAGCAGAAGGCGCATGAATGGAGAAACGGTTTGGGGATTACTACCCAAAAGCAAAGTAATGGGATGAAAATTTAATGCACGCGCATAAATCCCGTTCAAACAGTCTCAAAAAGTAAAGAAAATCATTCAATGAAAGGAATTTATCAAGGATTTTAGCTACTTTTGCAATTGGATTGGGGAAGCCCTTTCCGAGACATAGAAAAAGAAGAAGCGTTATGCTTATCTTGTAGAACGGAAACCTGAGAAATTTCTGAATTGTGTACAAGGGTAGCATAGTGGTTCTCACGCTATAGCGTGGGCTGCTATTACTACATCTGTACACAGGGTTTTCTCAGGACCTCCGAACTAAGACGTAGCATCGCAGTGCCACGCTTCGTGTTTTGGATAAGTGTCAATAATTATCATTAAAATAGTGAACATTATGAAGAATGTTATTACCTTACTATCCTGTGCAGTTGCATTAGTTATGACTTCTTGCACACTCTCTAACGAGGAAAAAGCTGAGAAGTTGGTTAAAGAGACGCTTAAAGACTATCTCTATCACCCAGATTCTTATGAACCAAGGGGCTGACTAAAAAGCCCCCCTCATCTTTTTCCTCAATTTAAATAATATAACACTTCGTTAATTTTATAACTAATCCGTTGATCACAAATAAGTTAATTGATAAAATTTAGCAAAACAAAATA
>NZ_JANJZR010000094.1 GCF_024623065.1 Bacteroides acidifaciens | reverse complement strand
AAGTTTTCTATTAATAGCCAAGAGCGCAACTGTTAACACCCCTTCCGCCAACTACAGACAGACGCGACAAGAAGAGCTGGGGTAAGTTAAAATATCAGCTATAATATTATGACTGAAGAGAATTTAAACAGGCTCTAAAAGAAGACAAAGAAGAAAAGAGAAAAAAATTCTTTGTATAAGATGAAAAGGCATTATCTTTGTCTTCTATGTAATTTATAAAAGTTCAATTATAATAATAGCCAATTATGAAAACGAATCTAAATATTCTTCCTATTGTATGTCTCCTTTGTCTTTGTGCCTGCAAAAATGGCAACGCTTCCGGCTTAAACAAAACTAAAGTGGCACAGGATACTATCAAAACTTTCACATTACCAACCATCCCGACAATGATGACGGTACCGGAACAACGAGCAGATTTCCTTGTCAAGCACTATTGGGATAACGTAAACTTTGCTGATACCAATTATATCCATCATCCCGAACTGACCGAACAAGCTTGGGCAGACTATTGTGATATACTGAACCATGTGCCGTTGGAAACGGCACAGCAAGCTATGCGGAAAACAATCGAACGGACAAATGTGGATAAGAAAGTATTCACTTACATCACCGACCTGGCAGACAAATATTTATATGACCCTAACTCTCCGATGCGTAATGAAGAGTTTTATATACCTGTATTGGATGCCATGCTGGCTTCTCCCATACTGGAAGAAATAGAAAAGGTACGTCCCAAAGCCCGTCGCGAACTGGCTCAGAAAAACCGTATCGGAACCAAAGCATTAAACTTTAACTACACACTAGCCTCCGGCGCGCAAGGTTCTCTTTATCAACAGAAATCGGACTATACCTTATTATTTATCAATAACCCGGGATGCCATGCCTGCACGGAGACAATAGAAGCATTAAAAAATGCACCCGTCATCAATCAGCTTTTAGCACAACAGAAGTTGACCGTCCTCTCTATCTACCCCGACGAAGAACTGAACGAATGGCGGAAACATCTGAATGAATTCCCCAAAGAATGGATTAACGGATATGACAAGACCTTCGCTATCAAGGAACAACAACTGTATGACTTGAGAGCCATCCCCACCCTCTACCTATTGAACAAGGATAAAACGGTACTTCTGAAGGATGCTCCTGTCCAAGCCATCGAGGAATACCTGCTAATGAAAGGCGAACAATAAACAACTTCCACACCGCACATCCATGCCGTAGCACACGCCCACACACCACGTGCCCACGCCGCATGGTTTCCCGGCCTCGTTTTTTCAGCGTCAAGCGCAGGTGTTTTCTCCGGCGTTAAGAAGGGCAGCCTGTTTGAGCGAAGCGAGTTTCTGCCCTTTAGCCGGAGGAAACACCGGAGTAGCTGAAAAAACGCAGCCTTGATTCTTTCTTTTTTGGTTCTTTTTCTTTCGTATCAAGACGAAAGAAAAAGAACGCCCCCTTTGCAAAAGCCAAATAAACTCCCTATCTTTGCCACGCATTGGTTCGCAGACCTCAAAAACATACGAGGAAAGCGATTAAAAGGGAATCAGGTGTAAATCCTGAACAGTCCCGCTGCTGTAAGTTCTATAAATATGTTGCGAACAACCTACTTTTAGCCACTGGAAAGAAACTTCCGGGAAGGCGTCCGCAACAGGAACAAGTCAGAAGACCTGCCATGCACCCAATTTCACTGCTTTCGAGGAAAAAGCGTTGAATCTAATGAACCGGACAATCCGTCTATCATTTCATTCATCACTCTGATTCAGAGAAAGTGTGTTTTAATTAATAAACTCTGCCAAGTTTATTTATGCGTGTCCGGTCGAAGGGATTTCGCCCGGACACTTTAAAAAATGAAAAATAGACCCGTAGAACAAGGATGAGACATATAAGGTTATACAAGAGTATCTGTGCAGTAATCTGCTGCCAACTTTTATTCCCGACACTTTTCGCACAACAGCAAAAAGTGGATACGACGCATACCTACTCCATCCCCGAAATTACTGTTTCCGATATTTATCAAACACGAGAGGTGCGTTCTACCGCTCCGCTACAAATACTATCTAAAGATGCCCTGAAGAACCTGCATGCCCTGCAAGTTTCTGACGCCGTGAAGCATTTTGCCGGAGTAACCGTGAAAGATTACGGTGGCATCGGTGGACTGAAAACCGTATCCATACGCAGCCTGGGCGCACAACACACAGCCGTAGGTTATGACGGAATCACCGTAACCGACTGCCAGACGGGGCAGATTGACATCGGTCGTTTCTCGCTCGATAACGTAGACCAATTATCATTAAGCAACGGTCAAAGCGATAATATCTTCCAGCCGGCACGTTTCTTCGCTTCGGCAGGAATACTGAATATACAGACACTTACTCCCCGCTTCAAAAAAGGGAAACGTACGAATATCAGCGCCGCCTTCAAGACCGGTTCGTGGGGGCTTGCCAACCCATCGGTTCTGTTAGAACAACAACTCAATTCTAAATGGACAGTCACAGCCAATGGCGAATGGATGTCTTCGGACGGACAATATCCATATACCCTACACTACGGAAATACAGCAGACGACCTGACGTCACGGGAGAAAAGAAAAAATACCGATGTGCAGACTTTTCGTGCCGAAGCCGGACTTTACGGCAACTTCTCCGACAAAGAGCAATGGCGGTTGAAAGCTTATTACTTCCAATCTTCTCGGGGACTGCCGAAAGCTACTACACTTTATAACGACTACTCTGCGCAGCATCTTTGGGACAAGAATACATTCGTACAAAGCCAATACAAGAAAGAGTTCAGCCGGCAATGGGTATTCCAAACTTCCGCCAAGTGGAACTGGAGTTATCAACGCTATCTGGATCCCGACACCAAAAATTCTTTAGGGAAAACGGAGAACAGTTATTATCAGCAGGAATATTATCTTTCAGCATCGGTATTATACAGATTGCTGAGTAATCTTTCATTCTCTCTTTCTACAGATGGAAGTATCAATACCATGGATACTAATCTTGCTAATTTTGCGCAACCCACCCGCTACTCATGGCTGACAGCTTTTGCCGGAAAGTACGTGAATGACCGGCTGACAATCTCAGCATCTGCCCTGGCAACCATCATCAACGAAGATGTGAAGGAAGGTGGCAGTGCAGGCAATCACCGCAAACTAACCCCATATGTAAGCGCCGCATTCAAGCCATTCCGTAACGAAGAGTTCCGTATCCGTTTCTTTTATAAAGACATTTTCCGTCTGCCTAGCTTCAATGACTTATACTATCAGGAAGTGGGAAACACCAAACTAAAGCCTGAGAATGCGAAGCAATATAATATCGGTCTGACATACAGCAAGAATGTATGCTCATTCCTTCCTTATCTTTCTGCAACCGTTGATGCATACTATAACAAAGTAACGGATAAAATCATTGCTTATCCTACCAAGAACCTTGCTATATGGAGTATGAGAAACTTGGGAAGTGTAGATATTAAAGGTATCGACGTCACAGGAAACTTGTCTCTTCAACCTTGGGAGAAAATACGCATCAACCTGTCCGGTAATTATACATATCAACGGGCGTTGGATGTCACTGACCCTGATTCGAATAAGGATAAGTCGACTTATAAACATCAGATAGCCTATACTCCCCGTGTTTCAGCCTCAGGACAAGCAGGCATCGAAACTCCATGGATAAATATGTCTTATTCATTCCTTTATTCGGGAAAACGCTATACAGTGGGACAGAACATCGCAGCAAACCGACTGGATAGTTACAGTGACCACAGTATCTCGGCGAGCCGCGACTTCCGGATAAGAAAAGTTACAAGTTCGCTCAGTGTAGAAGTACTGAACCTGATGGATAAGAATTATGAGATAGTACGATACTTTCCGATGCCGGGACGTTCGGTAAGAGCAACGCTAAAAATAATATACTAAAAGCAGGATATGGATTTGAAAAAGAAATTAACATATATATTTTGGTTCTGTCTGCCGCTGCTATTATTATTCACAGCTTGTGATGATATGGAAGACAAGCCTTTTACCTCGGACATTGCAGGTGACCCGACTGAAACAGATACAGCCGAGCTCTATGCATTATGTGAAGGACTATTCAATCAGAATAACAGTTCATTGATGCGCTTCTCTTTCGGAAACCAGAGAATGGTGCGCAACTATTTTAATACAATCAACCATCGGGGATTGGGAGATACAGCAAATGATTTAGCTATTTATGGCGGTAAGATATATGTCATTGTCAATGTTTCCAGTACAGTAGAAGTAGTAGATTTCCGTACAGGAAACTCTTTGAAGCAAATTCAAATACAAGCTGAAAACGGAAGTTCACGAGAGCCGCGATACATTGCTTTCCATAAAGAAAAAGCCTATGTATGTTCATACGATGGAACAGTGACACGAATTGATACAACTTCCCTCGCTATAGATGGCGTCGCATCAGTAGGACGTAATCCCGACGGAATTTGTGTACAAAACGGAAAGTTATATATTTCCAATTCCGGTGGCTTGGATCATGCATCCGGTTCAGGCGTAGACAATACTGTATCTGTCGTCGATATTGCTACATTCAAAGAGATTAATAAAATTACAGTAGGACCGAATCCGGGCAAGATTGTAGCCGGTGCGAATGGAACAACCGTTTATGTAGCAACCCGCGGAGAAGATGTAGAAGCAGGAAATTACAACTTTGCCAAAATAGACTGTCAAACAAATGAAGTAACTCACTACAATGAGAAAGTACAAAACTTTGCCATTGACGGAGAAATAGCCTATCTATACAATTACAATTATAGTACGCAAACATCTTCTATCAAGACATTCAATCTGAAAACAGGAAAAACCGTTCGTGAGAATTTCATTACGGATGGAACAAGCATTGATACTCCTTACGGTATCAATGTGAATCCTTATAGTGGCAACGTGTATATCACAAATGCTTATGATTACACCATATACGGAGATTTGCTCTGTTTCAACCAACAAGGACAACTGCAATTCCGTCTGAATAATATCGGACTGAATCCGAACACGATTGTATTTAGCGACAAAGCTTCACAAAGCGACATTGATGATAATACCGAAGAAACTGAAAATTCATTGGCTTTCGCCAATAAAGTATGGGAGTACAAACCGGCTCCCGGACAGTTTATCAATACGAGTACGTCGGCTTACAAAGATGGATATACTTATGAAGACGTATTAAAAGAAGCTACCCGAAGGATACAACAGAAATCAATTATATCATTGGGCGGATTCGGCGGAACAATAACAGTAGGATTTCCTCAACCAATTCCTAATATCGAAGGGGAATATGATTTCAAGATATGGGGAAATGCCACTTACAACAAGAATACTGGAACGGGAGCACTCGGTGGAAGCGCTGAACCTGGAATAGTATTAGTCTCGAAAGATATAAACAATAATGGGATACCTGATGATGAATGGTATGAGTTGGCAGGTAGTGAGTACGGAAAAGATACAGAAATACGTAATTACGAAATCACCTATTATCGTCCCAAACCGGCCAATGGCGATGTGCGTTGGACAGACAACCAAGGAAAAGAAGGATTGATTAAGCGTAATACATTCCATCAACAGGACTCTTATTATCCTAACTGGATAGAAGAAGACGAAATAACTTTCCATGGGACACGTCTAAAAGACAATGCCGTAGAAGAGGGTAATGTTTGGGTAGGCTATTGTTATCCTTGGGGATATGCAGATAATCATCCCAACAAAACCGAATACTGTCAATTTAAAATAGACTGGGCAGTAGACCCAAACGGACAACCTGTGTTATTAGACAAAATAGACTTCGTAAAAATCTATACTGCCGTCAATCAGGACATAGGCTGGACAGGAGAAATATCTACTGAATTCGTCACAGTAGAAAACTTACATTACAAAAAATAATCAAACTATTAATAATTAAAATTAGAGCAAAAACATGAAAAAGTTATCTTTATTCTTATTAGTATCTGTGTTCGCTTTTTGCGGATGTAGTGATGATAACGATGAAACAAAAGGTGGTGACAAAAAAGAAGTTGTCATTAGTTTCGAGAACCAGCTTGCAGAAACTGAAAGTGAATTTACTACCGATCAAGGAACCAAAGTCAATCCTTCCGATCCATATTCCAAGTACTCAATCACAGATCCCAAAGGACTTGTCACTTTTGACCACTTCTATGCTGATTGGGGAAGTGGATACAGCTTTGCTGGATTTACTTATATGAATAAAACTAATCATCCCTACAATGCACAGCCACAATGCGGGAAAGCCAAAACAGGAAAAGTTTATTTAAGTACATACAGTGATGCTGAATTTGGCAGTACGTTAGCAATTATGACTATTAATGACCCTAACTATAGTATAAAAGGAGCTTGGATTACTAATAGTGCTGGTGCTTACATCGGCATGACTGAAGGCGACAATACCGCAAGACCTTTTATTAAAGGAGACAAATATACAGTAACCGCAACTGGTTACAATGAAAATGACGAAGAGATTGGTAGTGTTCAGATCTTATTAGCTGACTATAAGAGTAATGCGGACAAACCTGTTAGTGACTGGATTTGGTTCGATTTATCAGCTTTACATAAAGCTGTTAAAATAAAATTTGTCCCCACTTCTACTGATATGGATCAATATATGAATACAAGCAAATACTTCTGTCTTGATGATATTACTCTAATAGAAAAATAAAACATTTTTCTGTCGAACTATCAATTTCATATTTATTCCTTATCTAAATAAAAGAGCTAAACTTTCGAAGTAAGAAGTTTAGCTCTTTTATCATTTCTGACACCTTCTCTTTGCCTAAAGCTTCTACTCTTTCTTTATACATTTCCCTGCGAATACATTTTCCGCCCACTCTTTTCTAACAAAAAGCAATCATTTTCTTGGTATTTAAAGCAGTTTTAGCTATATTCGTCGAATTAAACACTTAAATATACTACAATGGAATTACCTTTTGCTGAATCATGGAAAATAAAGATGGTAGAACCCATCCGTAAAAGTACTCGTGAAGAACGCGAGCAGTGGATTAAAGAAGCACATTACAACGTCTTCCAACTCAAATCAGAACAAGTTTATATAGACCTCATAACCGACTCAGGAACAGGAGCCATGAGCGACCGCCAATGGGCGGGAATGATGCTCGGTGATGAAAGTTATGCCGGTGCGACATCATTCTTCAAACTGAAAGAGATGATTACGAAACTGACCGGATTTGAGTATATCATTCCGACACATCAGGGACGTGCCGCAGAAAATGTACTTTTCTCCTATCTGGTACACGAAGGAGACATCGTACCCGGAAATTCACACTTCGACACCACCAAAGGACATATCGAAGGACGTCGTGCCACCGCATTAGACTGCACCATTGATGCCGCCAAAGAGACACAACTTGAACTCCCCTTCAAAGGAAATGTAGACCCTGACAAACTACAAAAAGCTCTGACTCAATACACCGAACGCATCCCTTTTATCATCGTAACCATTACTAACAACACAGCCGGCGGACAGCCTGTATCTATGCAGAACTTACGCGAAGTACGAGCCATTGCCGATAAATACGGCAAACCGGTACTTTTCGATTCCGCCCGCTTTGCTGAAAATGCTTACTTCATCAAAATGCGTGAAGAAGGTTATCGGGATAAATCTATTAAGGAAATTACACGAGAGATGTTTGCCCTTGCCGACGGCATGACAATGAGCGCCAAAAAAGACGGAATCGTCAATATGGGCGGATTCATAGCCACACGGCGTGAAGACTGGTATGAAGGCGCAAAAGGTTTCTGCGTACAATACGAAGGATATCTCACTTACGGTGGAATGAACGGACGGGACATGAACGCACTCGCCATCGGACTGGATGAAAATACCGAATTCGATAATCTAGAAACACGTATCAAGCAAGTGGAATACCTGGCAAAGAAACTGGATGAATACGGAATCCCCTATCAGCGTCCTGCCGGCGGTCATGCCATTTTCATCGATGCGCCCAAAGTGCTGACACACGTACCCAAGGAAGAATTTCCGGCACAGACACTGACTGTTGAGCTCTATCTGGAAGCCGGTATCCGTGGATGCGAAATCGGCTATATTCTTGCCGACCGTGACCCGGTTACTCATGAAAACCGATTCAACGGACTCGATTTACTGCGTCTTGCCATCCCCCGCAGAGTGTACACTGACAATCATATGAACGTAATAGCCGCCGCCCTCAAAAATGTATATGAACGAAGAGAAAGCATTACCCGCGGAGTACGTATCGCTTGGGAGGCTCCTTTGATGCGACATTTCACAGTCCAGCTAGAAAGGCTATCCGTATAAACAGGAAATGCCCGTCAGGCACGTCAAGCTACCAAGTGAACAAGAAAGAGAAGTAGCCAAATAAAACGGTGAATAATAGAGGAGATTCTCCACTTATTATTCACCGTTTCCTATTTATATCAGATTTAACCTTATGCTATATTCAAATTCCATATTCAATTCAGCGTCCACGTCAACACAAAGTCCGAATGAATACGATAACCGACAGTATAAAGCTTTTGCAACCCCGTCACCAACTCTTGAACTTGAAACGTACCCTCTTCCTGAGGAACAAAATGCGTCAAACGGAGTTTACGAAGATCAGCGTCGGCATCTTCCATACGTTTAAAAACCGCTTCCTTTGCAGACCAATGCAATAACAGGCTCCAAGTTATATCTCCCTGATAAGCTTCCGTCTGTTCGTCAGAACGGACATAGCGGTCTGATACCCGATGGACACGTTGACCGTATTGTTCAATATCAATGCCGACAGCAGTCCGGGAGCTAAGAATCACAGCTACATATCCTTTTGTATGAGAAATGCTGATAAAGAAAGAATGGTCGGACAGATAAGGTTTGTTTTCAGAAGAGTAAGCAATATCCTTGTCTTCCTGAAGCATTGAATACAGCAAGACACGGACAGATGTCCATTCCAATTTCCGCCGTTCGGAGACAAAGCGGTTCAATTCCTGTTCGCAAGAGATTCTTCGCGCTTCGGGCAGAAGAGCCAGTAATGTATCCAAAGATTCTTCCATCTTCCATACAGCCCACTGTATATCATTCGTCTTATGTTGCAGAAATAACGCCATTTTACATTTGCTTGATTTAGCTTTCGGATTTTATTTAAGTGATTATGCTTTCTCGAATCTGCTTTCTTAATTATTCTTTCAAAGATTAATCTTTCTCTTCCGCACCTTCCGTATCCTTAGGCAGAATTGTAAACTTGACTTTCAGAATACGGCGGCTATCCATCTCCAATACCTCAAACTCGTAATTGTGATAAGTCACTTTCTCGTGCAATGCAGGGAACTCACCTTTAATCTCAAGCAACATACCTGCTAAGGTATCGGCATCCCCCACCACTTTCTCAAACTCATCCTCATCTACTTTCGCAATCTTATAGAAATCAGTCAACTGCGTTTTCGCTTCAAATATCCAGGTATGGTCATTCAGCACGACATATGTACGTTCTTCATCGTCATACTCGTCATGAATCTCCCCTACAATTTCCTCGATAATATCTTCCATCGTCACCAGCCCGGAAGTTCCGCCAAATTCATCTACGACAATAGCAATATGAATCTTATTCGCTTGGAAATCACGCAGCAAATCATCAATCATCTTCGTCTCCGGCACAAAATACGCAGGACGAATCAACGACTGCCAACGGAAATTATCCCCCTTGCTCACATGAGGCAGAAGGTCTTTGATATACAGCACTCCCTTAATATTATCCCGCGAACCGGCAAAGATAGGAATACGCGAATAAGCATTCTCAATGATACATTGCATCACTTCCCTGAAAGGCGTTCGGATATCCAAATCCACCATATCCAGGCGTGATGTCATTACTTCCTTCACAGTCTCCCCACCAAAACGGATAATTCCTTCCAGAATATTATTCTCTTCGGTAAGTTCCGCTTTATCCGTAAGCTCCAATGCGTGTGACAGTTCGTCAACTGAAATATTATGGCTTTTCTTGGCAAAATGCTTGTTCAGAAAAGTAGTGGAACGTACAAGGACAGTAGCTACCGGATAAAATACCTTTTCCAGATAATAAATTCCCGGTGCGGAAAAGCGGCAGAAAGCCAGCGTCTTCTGCGCAGAATAAATCTTCGGCATAATTTCACCGAACAGGAGCAACAGAAAAGTAAGTATTACAGTCAGTATCAAGAACTCTGCCAACGGAGAATGAAAAACAAAGACATTCATAAAAAAGAAGTTGCAGAGCATGATAATGGTCACGTTCACAAAATTGTTAGTAATCAATATCGTTGCCAAGAGACGTTCGGTGTCATCAAGAAGGGCACTTATTTTATCATCGGAAGGATGATTGCGTTCGTCAATATCATTCCGGTCTGAAGGAGAAAGCGAGAAAAAAGCGATTTCAGAAGCCGAAGCAAAACCGGAAGCAAGCAGGAGCACACCTGCCAGTACTATGGCTATAACAGCAGAGATAGAAGGAGTGTTTACGGTAATACCGTTGAAAATGTCAGCCAATTGGCTTAAATAACCATCTGAGTCCAAAGAGTATATATTTTAGTTTAACAAAAGATAATGTGCCAATCTGCTCGCGAAAACCTATCGGCACACTATCACATTATTTAGAACGGCAAGTCGTCTGCCGGATTATTTTGTACAAGTTGCGCCTGCTGCATTTGTTGGGATTGCTGCGGTTGTTGTGGCTGACCGACGCCGGGTTGTTGCGCAGAAGCAGAAGTCCCCGGATTAGCTCCTTTTGGAGACAGCATTTCCATATAATCTACATAAATCTCGGTAACATAACGCGTAGCACCTGCCTGGTCGGTGTAAGAACGAGTCCTAATCTTTCCTTCCAAATACAGTTTTTCCCCTTTGTGTACATACTTATCTACAATTTCCGCCCAACGGTTAGACGCAACGATATTATGCCACTCTGTTCTGTCAGGAATCTGGGTTCCATTAGCCAACGTGTAGCCACGTTCTGTCGTAGCTAACGAGAAAGTTGCCACAGCCGAGCCTGTATCGAAATATTTCACCCGCGGATCTTGCCCCACATTCCCAATCAATATCACTTTATTTACTGACATATATGTATCAAGTTTATTATTCTTAGTTTCAAATGCGCCGCCAAAATTAAACAGAATAACAATAGGATGCAAGAATTGTTGTAACTTTTATTTTGATTCGATATGCTTCTCTATAAAAGCGTGCACTAATCTGGAAACAGCATATTGCCCCAATTCTTCCGCCTTTATTTTCTGAAACTTACTGAAAGAAGCCGTTTCTTCGGGTAATACCACTTCATAGAAGTTAGCATAAATCACCCGGTGAGACAACACATGCTTCACCTCTCTGCAAACCGAACGAATCACCGGCTGTTCTCCCGACGCAAAGAATGCCCGGAACTCAGGTAAAGCCAAAAACTCTTCTTCCGACAAAGCCGTTGGAGTTTCTACCAAAGGCAACTCAAACAGATTCTTCCAAATATCATCCGCTACCCGCTTATTAATAAAGGTATGCGCGCCCGCACGTACATAAATATAATTAAAATAACGGTTTGTCGTTTTCGTCTTATGCTGCTTCACCGGCAGTTTGCCGACCAGCCCCCTCGAAAAAGCCGAACAACTGTCTGACAACGGACAAAACAAACAATTAGGCGACTGCGGAGTACACTGAATCGCTCCGAAATCCATAATTCCCTGATTATAAAGAGCCGGCCGCTTCCTGTCCAGCATCTCGTCCGCCAAAGCTGCAAAGAGTTTCTTCCCCTCTGTCGAATCAATCGGCGTGTCAATACCGAAATAACGTGAAAGCACACGATATACATTCCCATCCACTACCGCATAAGGCATGCCATAAGCAAACGAACAGACAGCCGCAGCCGTGTACTCCCCCACTCCTTTCAAAGCCAGCACTTCCGGATACGTTTTCGGGAAAACCCCATTCATACTTTTTGCAGCAGCATGAAGATTCCGGGCACGTGAATAATACCCCAATCCCTGCCAGTATTTCATCACCTCATCCTCTTCTGCGTCCGCTAATGTCCGCACATCAGGAAAACGCTTGACGAAACGAAGAAAATAATCATATCCCTGCACCACACGTGTCTGCTGAAGGATAATTTCCGAAATCCATATCAGATACGGATCAGAAGATTCCCGCCACGGCAATTCACGTTTATTCTCCTCATACCACTTTATAATCGTTTCAGTAAACTCATTCATAAGACCATCCTTAACGTATCATCTAACATTTATCTTACATATGCTATTATTCAAAAGCCATACAAAAGTAACTCTTTTGACTCTAAGAAAATTCAACGCCACCATTTTTTTAGAAAAAATGTGCATAATATATTTTTTTAGGAGCTTAAAAAGCTATATATTTGCAGTCCAAAAAATTAGCAACAACATAGTAATAATATTTTTTTTAAGGAAAAATGACTAAAGCAGATATTGTAAACGAGATTACAAAGAAAACTGGAATTGACAAGCAGACAGTTCTTACAACAGTTGAAGCATTCATGGACGCTGTTAAAGATTCATTGTCTAACGATGAGAACGTGTACTTACGCGGATTCGGTAGTTTCGTAGTGAAGAAAAGAGCACAGAAAACTGCTCGTAATATTTCTAAGAACACTACTATCATCATCCCTGAGCACAACATTCCGGCTTTCAAACCGGCTAAGACATTTACAATTTCAGTAAAGAAATAATAAACAAGAGTATTAACCCATAAAATGTGAAGCTATGCCAAGCGGAAAAAAGAAAAAAAGACATAAAATGTCTACGCACAAGCGTAAAAAAAGATTAAGAAAGAACAGACATAAAAGCAAAAAATAATTTTTAAGTCTGGATCACACAGAAATAAAGAACAAACTTGCGAAGCCCTATGTCTTTCAAGTTTGTTCTTTGTTTAAGTAGCTAACCCCAAACGAACAATTTGTCAAAAAAGTTGTTCATATAAATGAGATTCAATCAATAATAAGGAAACAAAACAGTGACAAGTGAACTAGTAGTTGACGTACAGCCCAAAGAAGTCTCCATCGCCCTTCTCGAAGACAAAAGCCTGGTGGAACTTCAGAGCGAAGGAAGAAACATTTCCTTTTCTGTGGGCAATATGTATTTGGGACGTATCAAGAAATTGATGCCCGGACTGAATGCATGCTTTGTAGACGTCGGTTACGAGAAAGACGCTTTCCTTCATTATCTTGACTTGGGTCCTCAATTTAACTCACTCGAAAAGTTTGTAAAGCAGACTTTAAGCGACAAAAAGAAGCTGACCACCATCAGCAAGGCAACCCTGCTTCCCGATCTTGACAAGGATGGAACAGTAGCCAATACCCTCAAGGTGGGACAAGAAGTAGTGGTGCAAATCGTTAAGGAACCTATCTCCACTAAGGGACCGCGACTGACGTCCGAAATTTCGTTTGCCGGACGCTATCTCGTACTCATCCCTTTCAACGACAAGGTTTCCGTATCGCAAAAAATTAAATCGAGCGAAGAACGCGCCCGTCTGAAACAACTGCTGATGAGTATCAAGCCGAAAAACTTCGGTGTCATCGTCCGCACAGTAGCCGAAGGCAAACGCGTAGCCGAACTCGACGGAGAGCTTAAAGTCCTGGTTAAGCACTGGGAAGACGCGATGGCAAAAGTACAGAAAGCCACCAAGTATCCGACGTTGATTTATGAAGAAACCAGCCGCGCCGTAGGTTTGTTGCGCGACCTCTTCAACCCTTCTTTTGAGAATATTCACGTCAACGATGAGGCTGTGTACAATGAAATCAAAGACTATGTATCACTGATTGCGCCCGACCGGGCTAATATCGTGAAACTGTACAAAGGCCAGCTTCCCATTTACGACAACTTCGGTATCACCAAACAGATTAAATCATCGTTTGGTAAAACAATCTCTTACAAAAGTGGTGCCTACCTGATTATTGAGCACACTGAGGCGCTTCACGTAGTAGACGTGAACAGCGGTAACCGCACCAAGAATGCCAACGGGCAGGAAGGTAACGCACTCGAAGTAAACCTGGGAGCCGCCGATGAGCTGGCTCGCCAATTGCGATTAAGAGATATGGGTGGTATCATCGTCGTGGACTTCATTGATATGAATGAAGCCGAGAACCGTCAGAAGCTTTACGAACGAATGTGTGCCAATATGCAGAAAGACAGGGCACGGCATAATATTCTGCCACTTAGCAAATTCGGGCTAATGCAGATTACACGCCAACGTGTGCGTCCGGCAATGGACGTCAACACGACCGAAACCTGCCCTACTTGCTTCGGCAAAGGCACTATCAAGTCGTCCATTCTTTTTACGGACACTTTGGAGAGTAAAATTGATTACCTGGTCAATAAACTGAAGGTTAAGAAATTCTCGTTACACGTCCATCCGTATGTCGCCGCTTACATCAACCAGGGACTCGTTTCCCTGAAACGGAAGTGGCAGATGAAATACGGATTCGGTATCAAGATTATTCCAAGTCAAAAACTCGCATTTCTGCAATATGTGTTCTATGATACACATGGAGAGGAAATCGACATGAAGGAAGAAATCGAAATCAGATAGACAGAAAGGAGGTGTGTCGTAATGCACGATACACCTTCTTTTTTATTCATTACTATACAACTCGGTTCATTTTCTTTAAGC
>NZ_JANJZR010000093.1 GCF_024623065.1 Bacteroides acidifaciens | reverse complement strand
CATATTTGAGATTTTTTAGTTACACTCCTTAAATATAGGACATTCGTAACAATTAAACGAAGTATGAAGCAGAGTTTCAGGGTTGGCCTCGGTTTTTATTGTGCCGGTGTAGAAAAAATCGATTTTTCTATATAATTTTGTAGTCAAAATATGACAATTCTATCAAGAATAAGTCTATTGGTTTTAATCTAACCTCTGAACAACATTGGAAGATAACACCAAACAGCCTTTAACGGCTGACGCTTCATTGTATAATGGGCAGCCTACCGACACAGACTCATCGTGTCCAAGTGCAAGACTTATCTCTTGTACGCCCTCCATCTCGGATAATGTCAGAGATGAAATGATTTTGCAATATAAAAAATATCTAAAACAAAATGCGTATGCAGATTATTTTGACAAGAAAAGATGCTGAAACAAAACTGAAGGAAAAATTTGGCATAGAGCATTTCTATGATGAACAGTGGAAGTCTATCGAACGAATACTTCGAGGAGAACGAATCCTAATGATAGAACGTACTGGATTCGGCAAATCGTTGTGTTACCAGTTCCCTGCCACAGTATTTGATGGAGTTACGGTTGTCTTTTCTCCACTGATAGCTCTAATGCGTGATCAAGTTAGAGGATTGGTGAAAAAAGGCATTCCTGCAGCTTATATTAATTCAGAGCAGTCGCATGAGGATAATCAAGAAGCTATTCGACGTGCTAAAAACAATGAAGTAAAGATATTATATATAGCACCCGAAAGACAGGAGAATGACGAATGGATAGAAGCTACTCGTCACATAAAGCTTTCAATGATTGTAATTGATGAAGCACACACTATTTCTGTTTGGGGTCATGATTTTAGGCCATCGTTCCGCAGGATTATTAATTTAGTACAGTTCCTTCCGAAGAACTTACCTGTCCTTGCTACTACTGCAACCGCAACAGAAAGGGTTCAACATGATATTGAACAACAGATAGGTGGACAATTGACTACAATCAGAGGAAGCCTTGTGCGACCGAACTTTGCTCTGCAAGTAATAAAGGTTATGTCTGAAGATGAAAAAATGATATGGTTGGCTCAAAACATTGGCAAATTAGATGGTATTGGCTTAATATATACAGGCACACGTATAGCCACAGAAACTTATGCGAAATGGCTTCAGTTTGTCGGAGTCAAAGCTATAGATTATAATGCAGGTCTCGATGCAGATACAAGAAGGTCTATAGAGAGTGGCCTAATGCAAAACAAATGGAAGTGTGTAGTATCAACCAATGCTTTAGGTATGGGAATAGATAAGCCTGACATTCGTTTTATCATACATACTCAAATTCCAGCATCACCTATTCACTACTATCAGGAGATTGGACGTGCGGGACGTGACGGAAAACCTACACGTATAATATTGTTTTACAATGAAAGTAAAGACAATGGAAGAGAAGTGCCTACAGACTTAGTACTTCCTCTTTCATTCATAGACGGTGCTCGTCCGTCAATAAAAAAATATCAAAAGGTCATAGAATTATTAAAAGAAGAACCTCTGTCTGAGAGAGAAATCCTAAAAAAAGCTAATCTTAAGCAAACTCAAGCAAGGGTGATTAAAGCAGATTTGATAGATCAAGGAATCATCAAGGAGGTTATCTATGGCAAAACAAAGAAATATGAATACCAATATAATGCCCCGGTCCTAAATACAAAATATTTTGAGGAGCAGAGAGAAGCAAAGCTGAATGAACTTCGTTCTATGGAACAGTATATATATACTGATATGCCAAGAATGAAATACTTATGCAAGTTTCTGGATAGTGACGAGCAAATGGATTATAGAAATTGCGACAACACGAATTTAGAGAAAATTCACATAGTTACGTCACTAGAGCTAATGAAGAAACTTGAGGATTTTAGAAATACATTTTTCCCAATTTTGGAACTTGCTTCATGGACTACGAAAAAATGCGGGATTAGGGTCTGTATTACTTCTCCTAAAAAGATATTGATAGAGAAAACTATAAAGGACCAAAACAATGAGGTCGTAAAACGATATGTGAATGAATATAAAAATAGCATTAGAGAATCTGACTATACCCATGAAGAAGTAGAAATAATAAAAGAGCATCTAAGAAAAGCATCACATATGGTGAATGGCTATGCAGCCTCTTATTATGGAACTTCCAATGTAGGAGCAGCTATACATCGAAGTAAATATGAGAATGGAGGGGATTTTCCGGATTTCCTGTTAAAAAAGACATTGTCTATGTTTGGGAAGAAATTCGGAGAGGTTAAATTTGATTTAGTACTATACTTGCCTCCAACTAAATCTGGAGATCTTGTAAAGAACTTTGCCATGAAGTTTGCAAGTGTAATAAGCGTTCCTATAAGTCATGCTTTGAAAAAGGTGCGTGTAACACAAGAACAGAAGATATTTCAGAATTCATACAGCAAACGTGAAAATGTATTGGGTGCATTTGATATAGAAGATGGCATAGTCAAAGGTAAAACAATACTCTTGATAGATGATATATACGATAGTGGCGCAACACTAAAAGAAGTTGGTAATTTATTAACACGAAAAGGAGCAACATATATTGTTCCTATCGTTATAGCAAAAACTGTAGGAGGTACATTATGAACAAACAAGAATTGACATATTGGATAACGCTTGCATTGATTCCTAAGATGTGGACCAAGCGTAAGAATGAGATATATGTAAACTGTTTTCAACACGTTCCACAAATATCCATAATAGAATTGTTTGAAAATTCTTCAAATTGGGATATTGTCGGGCTAAATGAAACTGAGAAAATTCAGTTTGAAGAAGCAAGACATCAATTGGCAAACAACTCATTTCTCGTGGAAGACTTAATGTCTCAAGGGTATGACATATTACCTGTAACTCATGAAGAGTACCCTAAGCTTCTGAAAAAAAATTTAAAGTTTAATGCTCCTGTTGTCATATATATAAAAGGAAACAAATCGCTGTTGAAAGAAGAGTCTATTGCTATTGTAGGGTCACGAAGTGCCAATGAGAAGTCTTTAGCTTTCACAGAAAATATAGCAAGGAAAGCTGTGACAGATAACAAGGTCGTTGTCAGTGGTTTTGCAAAAGGAGTGGATCGTCAAGCTTTAGACGCAGCAGTTAATGCAAATGGGAAAAGTATTATTGTGCTTCCACAGGGCATAATGACTTTTGGCTCTGGCTTTAAACAATATCTAAAACATATCATTCAAGGAAATGTGTTGGTTATGAGTGCTTTTGCTCCCAAAGCGCCATGGTCGATAGAATTCGCAATGGCACGTAATCCTATTATATATGGTATTGCATCAGAAATATTTGTAGCTCAAAGTGATGATAAAGGGGGAACTTGGGCTGGTGTGCTTGATGGTCTAAGAAAGAATCGTCCTATCTATGTCAGATATCCTGACAATAATGAAAAAAATGCAAATCGTTTACTTATTCAGAAAGGAGCATTCGCCGTAGATATATGTGGAAAGACTTTAACCCTTAGCCCTAATGAACAAAAAACTCCTAAACAGTTAAAAAAAGACACACTGGATTCAAATATAATTGCAGTATTAAAAAGTGTCGAAATGATTTCCGCAAAAGAAATCATTAGCAAATTACACATAGATTGGAGAGATGACAAAATGAAGCGCTATCTTGAGAAGATGTCGCAAGTGGAAAAAAAGAAGATAAAGAATAGAATTTATTATAATTTGAAAGGTAAAGCGCAACGAGAGCTGTTTTGATGGCTCTAATAGACTTTTTTCAAGAATATCATACAAGTACATTATGCTCGAACTCGAACTACAACAATATCTCCTCCGTGAGTACCCACAAGAGAATGCTCGTTGTGAATGGAAGGAATTTAAGAATCTGAAGAACTCTTTCTGCGGTGACGAGAAAGATGATGTCATATCCTACGTGTCGGCAATCGCCAATATGGAGGGAGGACATCTGGTGATTGGTGTCAAGGACAAGACACTTGAAATTGTCGGTACAGACATTTCAAGACTTACCTTTAATGGTCAGCCTGCAAACACGCAGTCTGCGACGTTCAAACTCACAGAACAATGCACTTATCTTTCATCTGAAGGACTAAGCATCGAGGAATTTGTAACGGATGATACGAACAAGCGAGTATGGATAATACATATCCCCAAACACTTGCCTCGCCGTCCTGTCCTTGCCCACAAGAAGGCATGGCAGCGGATAGAAGATTCTTTGGTTGAAATGACTAACGAAAGGATGAGTGTCATCCTCGAAGAGCCTATCTATACAGCAAAGGATTGGTCTGCAGAAATTGTACCTGATGCTACAATAGACGATTTGGATGAGGTGGCTATTGCCAAGGCTCGGATGATGTTCAAGAAAGTTCATAGTCGCATACCTGCTGAAGAAGTGAATGCTTGGAATGTTCAAACATTCCTGGGCAAGTGTGGATTGACGAGAAACGGAGGCATAACTCGGGCTGCTATCATTTTGTTGGGTAAATATGAATCCGCTTTCAAACTTCGTCCTGCCGTTGCACAGGTTACTTGGACTCGTCGAGACAAGAATCAAGAAGTGGTTGACTACGAACACTTCACCGTACCTTTTATATTGACAGTGGACGAAATCCTATCAAAGATAGAGAATTTGACATTGCGTGAGATGCCTGGAGGTACGCTTTTTCCTGACACGATGAAGCAGTATGATGACTATACCATTCGTGAGGCTCTTCATAACTGCATTGCTCATCAAGACTACACTCTTCAGCAACGCATCAATTTCGTGGAGAATCCTGGATATCTGTATTATTCCAACGCTGGCACATTCATCCCTGGCACTTTGGAGAATGCTTTAAGGAACGAAGAGCCTCAGACGCATTTCCGTAATGAATGCCTGTGTAGGGCAATGGTAGATTTTAACATGATTGATACTGTAAGCCGTGGTATCAAGAAAATGTTCAATGAGCAATGGCGCAGACATTTCCCTATGCCAGACTATGAGATTGACCAGATCAAGAAGAAAGTAGTTGTCCGCATTTACGGCAATGAAATCAACAAGCGATACACAGATTTGTTGAAGACAAACGACACTCTTTCTCTATGGGATTGCATCTCGCTTGATGCAGTACAAAAAGGCAGAACCATTCATGAGGATATAGCTCAAGACTTGCTCAAACGTGGACTTATTGAAGGTGATGCTCCCCATTACAGCATTTCTCTTAGCATTGCCAAAAACACGCATCAACTTCCTTCTTATACAAAGACAAAAGGATTGGACAAGGAGAAATTACGCCAGATGATACTGCAATTTTTACAAAACGCAGGTGACGAAGGGGCAAAGCGAGACAGTATTTATGAATACTTGAGGGATGTACTTCCTTCCAACAAAACAGACGAACAGCGACTGCGCATGGTGGGCAAATTGCTTGTTGAGATGGATGAAAATGAATTAATAACAACCAAAGGACGAAAGTGGATAATAAGGTCGTAATAAGACCTAATTTCTTAATTACGACCTTTTTACGACCCAATATGCCCATTGAGGTTGAAATAGGTCGTAATTTTTACCGATTTACGTCGAAAAAATCATATTATAACGGAGTTTGTATCGTACAATACAAAGAATATGTTATTCGGAAACAAGATAAGGGCCCTTAGAGATGAGCAGGGAGTATTGCAGCGCCAGTTGGCTGCATACTTAGAAATAGATACTCCCATGTTCAGTAAGATTGAGCGTGGAGATAGACGAGCCAAAAGAAGCCAAGTAATTCAAATGGCAACATACTTCAAAGTGGATGAAAAGGAAATGCTAACATTGTGGCTTGCTGACAAGATATTGGATGCGCTTGAGGGTGAAAACTCTTTAGCACTTGACGCTATTGGTGTGGCAGAAAAAACAATCAGACAATCAAGGTAAAAACGATTATGAAACAAGCCGAAGAATGCCGTAATGACATGTTAGCCTTGCGACTGCAAGAATTGGAAAAAGAGAATGCTATGTTAAAGAGAATACTTGATCAGCATGGCATTTCTTATTCTGTTTCTGTAGAAAGCAGCACTATAGAACAACCAACTCATATTGTTACGGACCATACTATTCGGCTTAGTTTACAAGAAAAGGTTGCGATATTTCAAAACCTATTTAAAGGTAGAGATGACGTATTCGCAAAACGATGGTATAGCCCATCTTCTCAAAAAGCAGGATATCAGCCTGTGTGTGAAAGAGAATGGAACAGAGATTATTGTGACAAGAGAAAATACAAATGTGCAGATTGCCCAAACAGGATGTTTGCACATTTGTCATACAATGATTTCTTCAACCATCTTGCAGGAAAAGATCAATTTGGACGTGACGTTATCGGTCTTTATCCAATATGCCAAGATAATACCTGTTACTTTTTATGTACTGATTTTGATGACAAGAATTGTGAACATGGCTATAAGAATGATGTTCTTGCGTTCATTAATGTCTGCAATAGTTGGAACGTACCATGTTATATCGAACGTTCTCGTTCTGGCAACGGAGCGCATGTTTGGATATTCTTTGATAAACCAATAACAGCATTGAAGGCACGCAAATTAGGGAATGCCATCTTGACAGAAGCTATGAATCGTGAGGCACGATTGTCTTTCAAGTCTTATGACCGTTTCTTTCCTAATCAAGACGCTTTACCAGAAGGTGGTCTTGGAAATCTTGTAGCTTTGCCGTTGCAAGGTATGGCTCGTCGCAAAGGGAATAGTGTGTTTGTAGATAACAAGTTCAACGCGTATGAAGATCAATGGACGTTTTTGTCACAAATACATAAGTTCTCAGAGGCAGAAATTGATTTGTTATTACGACAACATACGGTGCCTACCTTAGGCGAACTTTCAAAGTCCAGTGAGACAAAGCCTTGGGAAACTCCTCAAATAGATAATCCTTTAGCAGATTGCTATCCAAAACAAATAGTTCTGATAAGAGCAAACATTCTTTATATACCTTTAGCTAACTTATCCGCTAAATGTGTGAACGCTTTCAAGCGCATAGCGGCCTTCCGCAATCCTGAATTTTATGAAAAGCAAGGCATGCGTCTTTCCACTTACAATATTCCACGCATCATTTCTTGTTCTGAAATGACAGATGATTATCTCGCACTTCCACGTGGATGTGAAGATGCTGTTTGTGATGTCTTAAGCCAACATAATGTCAATGTTACGATTTCTGATAAAACAAATCCAGGGCGGAGCATCAATGTGACGTTTAAAGGCAAACTTCGAGAAGAACAGCAAAAGGCAATAGAAGCTTTTGCGAAGCATAACATTGGCACACTGTCTGCCACGACAGCATTTGGAAAGACCGTATTTGCCATTGGCATGATTGCCAAGAGAAAGGTCAACACTCTGATACTTGTCCATAACAAAGCTTTGCTTGAACAATGGAAAGAGCGATTGGAAAACTTTCTTGAAGTAAACGAAACTATAGAAGAACCGAAAAGAAGACGAGGACGAAAGAAGCAATCATCTATCATTGGTTGTTTATGTTCTGGCAAGAATTCCTTGCATGATATAATTGACATTGCCTTGATACAGTCTTGTTTGACCGATGGCGAAGTGAAACCTTTTGTCAGAGATTACGGCATGGTTGTTGTCGACGAATGTCATCATGTCTCGTCTGTTAGTTTTGAACAGGTACTTAGGCAGGTGACAGCTGCTTATGTTTATGGTTTAACAGCGACTCCTATCAGAAAAGATGGACATCAACCTATCATCTTTATGCAATGTGGAAAAATAAGATACACTTCCGATGCGAAAGCACAGATTGCAAACCAAGTTTTCAAACGCATTTTGATTCCGAGATTCACTTCTTTCCGCAATATAACATCTTCAGACAAGACTTATGTTCAAATTACACAAGCCTTGTCTGAAGATGTGAATAGAAACGAATTTATCATTGAAGATGTAAAAACAGCCATTCTAAAGGGATACACTCCGTTGCTTTTAACTACACGTACAGTCCATGTAAATTTGTTGGCAGAAATGCTAACGCCACATGTTGACCATGTAGTGCAACTCATTGGAGCCGAATCCACAAAGGAAAAGCGTATAGCGTTACAAAAGCTTCAGGAAATACCTCCAACAGAGTCACTTGTAATTGTGGCTACGGGAAAGTATGTGGGCGAAGGTTTCGATTATCCTCGTCTTAACACATTGTTTCTTACCATGCCTATCGCATGGAAAGGGAACGTAGAACAATACGCAGGGCGTTTGCATCGGGAGTATGAAGGAAAAAGTAAAGTGGTAATCTATGACTATGTAGATATCCATATTCCACTCTGCGACTCGATGTATCGCAAGCGTCTAAAGGGATACGCAGCTGCAGGCTATGGGAAAGATGCCATTATGATTGAATCAGACAACAAGCCGCGGAATCTAATATATGAACGAAATAATTATGAAATGGCATTCCGAAACGATTTGGCAAATGCTAAGCATTCTGTCATAATAGCAGTTTCCAAAGTGAAGTTTAAATATAGACCAGCCATTATGTCTATACTTTCCAACATTCTTCATAACGGTATTAATGTGGCAATACGTATCAAAGAGGAGGGAGCTAATGAGATGGAATTGGCAAATGCAGGAATAGATGTAGTATGTAACAATGTACAAACTCTACAATGTGCCATCATCGATAAACACATAGTCTGGTATGGAAATATGAACTTCTTTGGTTATAATTCAGAAACGAGTAATATTATGCGAATCGATGACAATAAAATAGCAGATGAAATGATAGACATATTATATGCTGATGCATCAAAATAAAACTGATATAGAGAGTTGTTACATGCAAAATATTGCCGTTTTATTTTGCAGTTTCGTGCATTTGTACTAATTTTGCAATAGGAAATCGCTTGAAATGGGGATGATAATCAAGGATTTATGTCCACACATTGTCCACACGATGGGGTTTCTTAGTACGCAAAGCACTGAATTTCAGTGTGGTACAACATCTCGGGGTTGACTGGATTTGACAGCGGGCAGAAATGGTAGGTAAGCATGCAGTGGGTCGGTAATTTCCACTTAAATCTCAGTTATCAAAATTTTATCTGGCGAAACTAATTACGCTCTTGCTGCTTAATCGAAGTATAGTAGATTAGCTTAATCCAGGCACAAGGTGCCAGGACGAGACATCACTCGGAAGCTGTTGCTCCGAAGCATTCCGGTTCAGTGGTGCAGTCACATCGGGGATAGTCAAAGGCGGCCTCGCGCTTTTGATGAAACTTTAGAGGATAAGGCAGGAATTGATGGCTTTGGTTCTGTTCCTGCACGAAAACTTAGGCAAAGATAAGCATGTAGAAAGCTTATGATTTCCTCGTTTGGACGAGGGTTCGATTCCCTCCAGCTCCACATAAATAAGGCTTGTAACCATTATACAAGCCTTATTTTATATTAGAATATATTATTTATTAATATTTGCTCGGATGTTTAGGATGACCACAATTTTTGCAGTCACTATTGTAAACGCCTTTAGCTTTATATTTGGTACATAGGCAACCTTCCACGGGACATGGATAATGTTTATATTCATTTAATCTGTTTCCTGTTAAATCCCATAAAAAATGAACTTATTTCTTGATTAGATTGGGACTTGATGCTTTTATTATTATGTGTAGATTACTTGTTTCATAAACAAAAAGAGGAACCATACGTAATCCATTGTATAGTTCCTCTTAAATACTATGTAAAAAGTTTATATTATAGTTTTTCAATCTCTTCTTTAGACAATCCTGTAGCTCCAATAATTAATTCCATTGCGGTTCCTGATGACTTTAGATAACGAGCGACTTTGATAGCTTTCTTTCTTGCTCCTTCTTCAAGACCTTCCGCTCTACCTTTTTCAAGCCCTTCCGCTCTACCTTCTTCACGCTCGGTATTGATATTATCACGAAGAATAACAATATTATCCAAGTGACGGTAATAGGCAGCAAGCTCATCCTTGGTCATGCTATCCAGTTTCAACCTTTCACGAGCCTCCTCAAGACCGGGAGCTGTAGCAGTGGAAGGTATCTCTCCGGTGTTAAGATAATAGATCCATTCTTCCAGGGGACTTTTCGCTACCTGATTGAAACCGTTTACTTTCAATATATAATATTCAGGATATAGCTGACTTACCGTATCCACCTTGAATGTCTGCTTCTGGAATGGAGTGAGTTCTAGGAGATCATTGGTGTGTATACCTCTGAATTCCGTCTTTCCATGATAAACAAAATCAGTTCCATGTCCCAGAGAGAAATAGACGATATTAACGCTATATACCTTACGCACCTTGTCATAGCTTTCTCCCCTATTGATATACTCAGTCACCAGCTTGGAAGTACCGAACAACATACGCTGGAAGTAGGCATATTCATTATTGTTCTGCACCTCTATCAGTACTAGTTCACCCTTGGAGTTCTCGGCAAGCATATCGACACGGTTATACTTGTCATATTCATCCTCCTGATTGCTTTCACTTTCAAGGAGTCTCTGAATAATAATCTTCTCACCCAATAACGTAGTGAGCAGACCTTCAAGGACACTGAAATTTGCCTTGTTCCTGAGCAAACGTTTCATAGCCCAGTCAAAACGGATTATCTGATTTTTATTGTTGCTATTCATAATTGTCTAATATATTGGCTACTACAAAAATACAGATAAAGTTTTATTTAGACAAGAAAATAAATGGATTTTGGGTATACTTAATAAAATGATGTAGGTGACTTGAGTAAGTCTTGTGCATGGTTTGGCTTACTTCAGTACAGGTTTCAACAAGTTCATCTACACATAATTTTTGTTTCTTACCGATGCTGGGGTGAAATGACTTTTTATTGTGATTATCCTGTCTGTCATCTAAAGAATGATGATTATTCGAAAAAATATAGTAAGTTTGCTCTGCTATTCCCAAAGAATGACTCAGAGAAAGATTATACATATCGACATGGACGCTTTCTACGCTTCTGTAGAACAGCGTGATAATCCGGAACTTCGTGGCAAACCATTGGCGGTAGGGCATGCTGAAGAGCGGGGAGTCGTGGCTGCTGCCAGTTACGAAGCCCGGCGTTATGGAGTCCGTTCCGCTATGTCTTCACTAAAAGCGAAACGTCTTTGTCCTCAGCTCATATTTGTATCCGGCAGGATGGACGTTTATAAATCCGTTTCCCGGCAGATACATGAGATTTTTCATGAATATACCGACATTATCGAACCTCTCTCTTTGGATGAGGCTTTTCTCGATGTAACAGAAAACAAGAAAGGCATTTCCTTAGCTGTGGATATAGCGAAAGAGATTAAACAGAAAATTCGCGAACAACTGAACTTGGTAGCGTCTGCCGGAATATCCTATAATAAATTCTTGGCAAAAATAGCTTCTGACTATCGTAAACCGGACGGACTATGTACCATCCATCCGGAACAGGCTTTGGATTTTATCGCCCGTCTTCCCATCGAATCATTTTGGGGAGTAGGTCCCGTGACTGCCAAAAAGATGCATATGCTCGGAATCAGCAATGGTGCTCAATTACGTAAATGTTCGTTGGAGATGCTGACAGCACATTTCGGCAAAGTGGGAGCTCTTTATTATGAATGTGCGCGAGGTATTGACGAGCGTCCGGTAGAGGCTGTCCGTATTCGTAAATCCATCGGGTGTGAACGTACATTGGAACGGGATATTTCAGCCCGTTCCTCGGTTATTATCGAACTGTATCATGTAGCAGTGGAACTGATTGAACGTCTCAACCATAAAGAATTCAAGGGAAACACGCTTACCTTGAAAATCAAGTTTCATGACTTTAGCCAAATCACCCGGAGTATGACCCAATCGCAGGAACTGACGACTTTGGACCGGGTACTTCCACTAGCAAAAGAACTGCTGAAAAGTGTGGAATATGAACAACACCCGATTCGGCTTATCGGACTTTCCGTTTCCAATCCGAAAGAAGAAGTAGATGAACAGCGTGGTGCTTGGGAGCAGTTGAGTTTCGAATTTAGTGAATGGGAATAGTATGATTTTTGAAGTATGTACTTTTTTGTCATCAGGTTCGTATGATTTATTCACCTCATTTTTTATCAGATACGTTATCTTTGCCATACTTAAATGAATGAAAATACCATGAATCGAATGAAACATTTGCTTTGTGTTCTTTTAGTAGCGGCTTTGGGAAGTTTCTCTTTCAAGGCAAACGCTTATACCGAACGCAACCTGCTGCAAAAGGCAGCAGACGAAACTACGTTGAAAAACGTGTTGGTAATGAAACAAGCCTGGGTGCCTTATCCTGCTTACACAGACCGCGCCGCCTGGGATTCTTTGATGGGCCCCAATAAGCAACGCCTCATCGAAGCCGGCGAAAAACTCCTCGACTACAAATGGCAACTGATTCCTGCTACTGCTTATCTGGAATACGAACGCAGCGGCAACCGGAAAGTGATGGAGGTTCCTTATGATGCCAACCGTCAGGCACTCAATACGCTGATGCTTGCCGAATTGGCCGAAGGTAAAGGGCGTTTTATCGACCAACTGCTGAACGGCGCTTATATGAGTTGTGAAATGAATTCATGGGTTTTGTCCGCACATTTACCCCGGCAAAGCAGCAAACGCTCTCTTCCCGACTTTCGTGAACAGATTATCGACCTCGGTTCGGGCGGTTACGGAGCTTTGATGGCTTGGGTACACTATTTCTTCCGCAAGCCGTTCGATAAGATTAATCCCGTAGTATCTTTGCAAATGCGTAAAGCTATCAAAGAACGAATCCTCGACCCTTATATGAATGATGATGAAATGTGGTGGATGGCTTTCAACTGGAATCCGGGAGAAATTATCAATAACTGGAATCCTTGGTGTAACTCCAACGCCCTGCAATGTTTCTTCCTGATGGAAAACAATAAGGAGAAATTGGCGAAAGCGGTTTATCGTTCCATGAAGTCGGTAGATAAGTTCATTAATTTCGTGAAATCCGACGGGGCTTGCGAAGAGGGAACATCTTACTGGGGACATGCTGCCGGAAAACTCTATGACTATCTTCAAATCCTTTCCGATGGTACAGGTGGTAAGATATCTCTTTTTAACGAACCGATGATTCGCCGGATGGGAGAATATATGTCCCGTTCTTACGTTGGTGATGGCTGGGTAGTGAACTTTGCCGATGCTTCGGCAAAAGGCGGTGGCGATCCTTTGTTGATTTACCGTTTCGGTAAAGCCGTAAACAGCGATGAAATGATGCATTTTGCAGCATACTTGCTGAATGGCAGGAAACCGTATGCTACAATGGGCAATGATGCTTTCCGTTCGCTTCAATCCCTGCTTTGCTGTAATGATCTGGCGAAAGCCACTCCGATACATGATATGCCGGACGTCACTTGGTATCCCGAAACGGAATTCTGCTATATGAAGAATAAGAATGGTATGTTTGTTGCTGTCAAAGGCGGATTCAATAATGAAAGCCACAATCATAATGATGTAGGAACATTCTCTTTGTATGTCAATACGATTCCTGTGATTATTGATGCAGGCGTAGGTACTTATACAAAACAGACATTCAGCAAAGACCGTTATACGATTTGGACGATGCAAAGCAATTATCATAATTTGCCGATGATTAACGGTGTACCGCAGAGATTCGGGCAGCAGTATAGGGCTACAAATACGATTTGCAACGAGAAGAAGCGTGTTTTCTCTACGGATATAGCTGCCGCTTATCCGGTGGAGGCGAAAGTGAAGAGTTGGGTTCGTTCTTATGCGCTTGATGATAATAAACTCGTTATCGGTGATGTTTATACCTTGGATGAGGCTATTAACCCTAATCAAGTGAATTTCTTAACTTGGGGGAATGTAACTTTCCCATCAGCCGGAAAGATTCGGATTGAAGTAAAAGGCCAAAAGGTAGAAATGCATTATCCACCTCAGTTTAAAGCCGGATTGGAAACTATTAAATTGGATGATTCGCGCTTGTCTAACGTATGGGGCAAGGAGATTTACCGCATCACACTGAAGACGGACGAAAAGAAAGAGACAGGAAAATATGGATTTGTTGTCCAACAAGTGAAGTAGATATTAAAAATTAGAAGAAGAAATAATAGGTATAATTAATTAAATCCACAGTAAGATGAAAAAAGTATTATTTGCCGGCCTTTTGGCTATTGCAGGAGTGACTGTAAGCGCTCAAAATCTGATTAAAAACGAAAAGTTTGCCACAGAAGTAACGAACAAGGTGACCAATGCCAACAAGGCTACCGCAGGCGAATGGTTCATTATGAATAATGAGACTGACGGAGCGACTACCATTGCATGGGAACAAACCGGTGATGCCAAGTATCCTAATGCTATGAAAATTGATAATTCGGGTGCTTCAAAGAACATCTCCTGGTATAAGGCTTTCTTGGGACAGCGTGTTACAGACGGGCTGGAAAAAGGTATCTATGTTCTCACTTTCTACGCAAAAGCTAAAGAAGCAGGTACTCCGGTGAGTGTATATATCAAGCAGACTAACGAAGAAAAGAATGATAATGGTAAGTACAATACTACATTCTTTATGCGTCGGGATTACGATGCTGATTCTCAGCCGAATGCTTCGGGCGCACAATACAACTTCAAGATTAAAGATGCTGATAAATGGACCAAAGTGGTGGTTTACTACGACATGGGACAGGTGGTAAATGCCATTAGCAGTAAGAAAGCCAATGCTAATCTGGAAGTGTCCGATACGGATGATGATGATGCTATCCTGAAAGATTGTTATGTAGCCATCCTTGCTCAGAATAAAGGTGGTATTGTAGAAATCAGTGATGTGACGTTGAGAAAGAAATAAAGGTAACCATTCTATTTTCCGCCTTGACACGCATCGCAACCCAGCATATCTTTGCGGCATAACCAATTACTAACAAA
>NZ_JANJZR010000092.1 GCF_024623065.1 Bacteroides acidifaciens | reverse complement strand
GGGACTTTCGCAAATTTAATCACTTAAAAATTAGATGTTTAACAGCATAAATTTAAATTTTGTCATCTACAAAAATACTAAATACAACTACTCCGCACAGACTACTTAAAAATATTTGAGAAAAAAATAAATAAGATAAGTATCTTCTTCAATTCAATCAACGCCAGATAAACCTGATGCTCTATTGTACGAATGGAAACATCGAGCTTATCAGCAATTTCCTTATGACTCAGCCCCCTAAAACGACTAAGTTCGAATATCAGCCTCCTACGCTTCGGCATTTTCTCCAGAGTCAGTTGAATAATCATCAGCATTTCTTTATAATATACATTATTCAAAACCTCTTCTTTTTCTGCCAACTCATAAAGAATAGTCTTTTCGATAACTTCATCTTGATATTCCTGTTCTATTTGTTGATGTTTGAAGATATTCAAAACAATATTCCTGGTCAGTATAAAAAGATAGTTATCCAAGTCCTTATCAGTATCCAACCATATTTCAGGCTGCAACCAAAGTTTACAGAAAACATCTTGAGCCACATCTTCCGCCTCCGCTTCTGATTTTAGAAGCATCTGAGCAAAGTTTTTTACTTTAGGAAAGTTAGCTGTAAAAAACTTCTGAAATTTTAATTCGATCTGCCTGTCGTTATTTTCCATCTCTCTAGTATTTCCAGTGTTAACAATAAAATCAAATATTCCAATACAAAGGAACAACTCAGTATAATATCAAATTGTAATTATAACCTAAAAGCAAAATAAAAGATTAATAACACAATAAAAAAAATAATGCCACTTAAATTTGATTTATTTTCTTAAGCAACCATACTGCAGATTCCCATAAAGGAATCAAATGTATATAGTACACCCATTAAAAAACAAAAAGGCCTCATGAATCAATGATTCATAAAGCCTCTAAAGAATACTCGTACTCGAAGCGGGACTTGAACCCGCACAGCCGCAATGGCCAAAGGATTTTAAGTCCTTCGTGTCTACCATTCCACCATTCGAGCATCCTTTCAAAGAAAGAGCGGAAAACGAGACTCGAACTCGCGACCCTAACCTTGGCAAGGTTATGCTCTACCAACTGAGCTATTTCCGCGTTTTTTCAACGGGTGCAAAGATAAGTAGTTTACTTGTTTCTGCCAAATCTTTTCGAAGGAAAGTTTAAAAAACTATCCTTCGAAAGTTTATTTTATCTTTCAAGCAACGTTTTTTCCGCCTTCTCCATTCCACAGAAGTTAAATCCATCAACGACTTGTTGCATCAGAGCAGAAATCTCCGCATTGCAAAGGTTGCCGATGCTTCCTTCATGGGTGTGATGAACTTCTTTATCATGCGAGAACTTACCTGCTTCAATATCCAGACCTACCTTTTTATATGCATCACGGAAAGGCATGCCTTCACGCGCCAGACGATTCACCTCTTCCACACTAAAAATAAGCAGATATTTATCATCATCGAGAATATGCTCATTTACTTTAATCTCGTTCATGATATAGGTTGTCATCTGCAAGCAATCCTTCAATTCCTGAAAAGCCGGCAAGAATACCTCTTTAATAATCTGCAAATCACGGAAATAACCGGAAGGCAGATTATTAGCAATCATCATAATCTGTTGAGGAAGCGATTGCAGTTTGTTGCACTTGGCACGTGTGAGTTCAAATACATCCGGATTCTTCTTATGAGGCATAATACTAGACCCCGTAGTACAATCGTCCGGCAATTTCACGAAACCAAAGTTCTGGCTATTGAACATACAGGCATCAAAAGCCAGTTTGGAAATAGTTCCGGCAATTGTAGCCAATGCAAAGGCAACATTGCGTTCCAGCTTTCCGCGTCCCATTTGCGCATACACTACATTGTGGTTCATAGAATCAAAACCGAGCAACTCTGTTGTCATCGTACGGTTCAACGGGAATGATGAACCATAGCCGGCAGCAGATCCCAACGGGTTGCGGTTGCACATTTTGAATGCAGCTTGCAAAAACAGCATATCATCTACCAAACTCTCAGCATAAGCACCAAACCATAATCCGAAAGAAGAGGGCATTGCAATCTGCAGATGCGTATAGCCCGGCATCAGTACATTCTTGTACCGTTCACTTTGGCGAATCAACACATGAAAGAGTTGTTCTACAGCTTCGGCAATTTCCTTAATTTGCGTACGGGTAAAAAGTTTCAAGTCCAGCAACACCTGGTCATTTCGAGAACGACCGCTATGAATCTTCTTTCCTATGTCACCTAAACGACGGGTTAACATCAATTCCACTTGGGAATGTACATCCTCTACCCCATCTTCTATAACAAATTCCCCACTCTCAGCCGAAGCATAAATATTCTTCAATTCAGCCAGCAACTGTTCCAGTTCTTCTTTTGTCAGCAAGCCGATGCTCTCAAGCATCGTAATGTGAGCCATAGAACCAAGTACATCGTGTTTAGCCAGATAAAGATCCATCTCCCGGTCACACCCAACCGTAAAGCGTTCGATATCCTTATTTACCTGCACGGATTTCTCCCAAAGTTTCTGTGCCATAAATTTTCCTTAGTAATACCTGATTTAATAATTAATGGCTGCCAACATTTCCACCATCTTCTCCAAACCATCTTGAAGCGGCTTCTGCACCATTGCTTTCATAAACGGATTTATATCGATTCTGATAGTCACCTTCACCTTGCACTCTTCCTCTCCCGTAGCAACCAGTTGAATCCACATATTAAAAGGAATCGGCGAATTTGCCGTTGCCAACTTTATACATTTACAAGGTTCGCGTTCCACAATTTGCAGTGTCAGTTGACCGACAGGCGGAACACTAAAACTCAATGTATCCGAATCAAAGCTCAAGTCCTGTACCTTATCCTGCGGCAAACGGTCTTTGATAGCTTCCAGATTACTCAAATCCGAAAGTTTGTTATACACACGTTCCTGGCTATAAGGAATCACCTTAACACTACTCTCAAAATTACCCATAATTATCTTTTAGCATAAAACACAAAAAAGAACAATTCGACCAAATCATGCCCGAATAGTTCTTTTCTTACAAATATGTTTGATTAAAACAAAGTTCTTATTTTCCAGCATCCCAATGAGCGGGGTCTTTACGCCATTCGTTCAATGTCTGTATGTCTTCTTTTTCAATGTAACCGGTACGAAGAGCTACATCGAGCACAGCTTCGTAATTGGTCAATGTCACCAAAGTCACTTTGGCATTTTTGAATGCCTCTTCAGCGACAGGGAATCCATACGTATAAGCCGCAACCATACCAATCACTTCGCAACCATCACGACGAATTGCTTCCACAGCCTTCAAGCTGCTACCACCCGTAGAGATTAAATCTTCTACTACTACAACTTTCATACCCGGACGAAGTTCACCCTCGATCAGGTTCTCCAACCCATGGTCTTTGGGGGTAGAACGAACATACACGAACGGTAAATTCAATGCATCAGCAACCAAAGCTCCCTGCGGGATAGCACCAGTCGCCACACCTGCAATCGCATCCACCTGTCCGAATCGCTCCAATATCAGACGTGTAATTTCAATCTTCACAAAATTACGAAGAGAAGGATAGGACAGAGTTTTACGGTTATCGCAGTAAAAGGGAGATTTCCATCCTGAAGCCCATGTGAAAGGGTTAGCGGGTTGAAGTTTAATAGCTTTAATCTTCAACAGTTTCTCCGCAAATAGTCTCTCTAAGTTTTTCATAACTAAACTAACTATTAATTATTTGCCGCAAAAGTACAGAAATTGAACGAGAATAAAAAGAAGAATCCGTTTATTTTTTCAGTCAATTTGTTCCTCTTCATCGGGAATGTCGATACAACGCCTGATATCTTTCAGTTCAAATCCACGGCTCATGGCAAATCGCATCAGTTTTCCGTTCAGTTCATAATCATCTTGCGCATGGATACTTTTCCGTTTGGAAGCCAGCAAATCGCACAGAATGGAGAGATATTCTTCATCATCAATCTCATTCAGATAACGCCACGCCACGTCGGAAGGAATTTTTTTCATATAAAGCCCTTGCGCTATCTTCACCTTTCCCCACTTGGCAAAACGGAACTTGTCGTTCACGAAAGCCCTGCAGAAACGTTCATCATCAATAAACTTTTCCGACTCCAATTGGTCAAGAATACGCGCAATGGTATCATAGGCAATTCCCCAACGTTGTAACTTCTCATTTATTTCTGCCCGGCAATGCTCGGCAGTGGAGCAATAAGAGGCCACACGATTTAAAGCCTCTTCGTCTGTTAATTGTACACTCATCGGTTAGCTGTAACTATTCTATCTTTTCCAAATATGTCTTTTATAACACGAACATCACGATATTGGTTCATTTCAAGCATGTGCGCCGTTTCCAGTCCATAAGCCTGATTTATTTCAAAATAAAGCCTGCCCTCCGGCAAAAGTAATTCACGACCCAAATCTGCAATCCGCCGGTAGAACCGTAACGGATCGTCATCGGGGACAAACAAAGCGAGTTCCGGTTCCCAGTCAAGCACATTGGCATCCATTCCGTTTTTTTCCGCTTCAGTCACATAAGGCGGATTACTGACAATAACATCAAAAGAAGGTGTTTTCTCCCAATCATCGGACAAAACATCTCTTTGTAGAAACATGACCTCTGCCTTCAATTCCTTATTATTAGTATATGCAACAGCCAATGCTTCTTCTGAAATATCCCATGCCTCTACTTTTGCATCCGGAAGTCTTTTATCCAAAGAGATTGCGATGCATCCGCTTCCTGTACCTATATCTAATAAGCGGCAGGCATCCGTATTCTCCCGAGCAACCAATTCCACCAGCTCTACAGTTTCAGGACGTGGAATCAACACACCGGGAGCTACCTTGAATCTCCTTCCATCAAACTCCGCAAAACCACGAATGTACTGTATAGGTTCATTTTTCTGTAAACGGAATATAATGTTTTCTAATTCACGCTGTTTGCATTCAGATAAAATTATATCTTTGCCCATGTAAATATCGAGCGCATCTAAACCTAACATGTCGCAACAAATCAGCATCGAAAGAGCTTTTACCTCCTCCGGTGGATAGATTTCCTGCAAAGATTGGCGAATGTAAGTGGTGATACGATTCATATATTTACGATTTCGGACTGCAAAAGTAAGAATAATATAGCGAAGAGCACTAAAATGGAAGAAGAAAAATACATGAGACGCTGCATTGAGCTCGCCAGGAACGGGTTATGCAATGCATCTCCCAACCCCATGGTGGGGGCTGTTATCGTATGTGACGGGCGTATAATCGGCGAAGGTTATCATATCCGCTGTGGAAAGGCACATGCCGAAGTTAATGCCATCCACTCAGTAAAAGATGAATCTTTATTAAAACGCTCTACGATTTATGTAAGTCTGGAACCTTGTTCTCACTATGGGAAAACGCCACCTTGCGCCGACTTGATTATCGAGAAACAGATTCCGCGCATTGTCATTGGTTGCCAGGATCCTTTTTCTAAAGTAGCCGGACGGGGGATTCAAAAATTACGGGATGCCGGACGGGAAGTAACAGTGGGCATATTAGAAGAAGAATGCAAGAATCTGATTCGCCGTTTTATTACTTTCAACACGCTTCATCGCCCCTTCATCACATTGAAATGGGCTGAATCAGCCGATCACTTCATTGACATAAAACGTACTGAAGGTAAGCCGGTGATACTCTCCTCTCCGCTTTCTTCCATGTTGGTACACAAGAAAAGAGCAGAAACCGATGCTATCATGGTAGGTCGGCGGACAGCCTTATTGGACAATCCATCGCTGACTGTCCGCAACTGGTACGGACGCAATCCGATACGCGTCGTTTTAGACCGCACCTTATCCCTTCCGAAAGGTTTACAAATATTCGACGGAGAAATCCCGACATTAATCTTTACAGAGAAAGAACAACAGGAAGAGAAGAACGTTACTTACATCACCATTAATTTTAGCCATAATCCTCTGATACAGATTATGGAAGAGCTATATCAGCGCAAGATACAATCATTATTGGTAGAAGGCGGAAGCCAATTGCTACAATCATTCATTGACAATGGGCTATGGGATGAAGCATATATCGAGAAGTGCCCCAGCAGGTTATATTCCGGTGTTAAAGCACCTGAAATAAGCGATAAATTTAGTTACTCGACGGAAGAGCACTTCGAAAGACAGATTTGGCATTACATTCATCAAGATTAGCTAAAATAGTCCTGTTCAGGGAGTTTTACGTCGATAAAAACAGCGTTATTATCTATAATTTTATATAAAACTTGCCGGTATTGTTCTTTATCGGAAAAAATGTTTCTATTTTTGCAACTTGTAAATAAACACAATCTTTCAAATGAGAATAAAGTTTTTATCATTCATTGCGAGTTTTTTCATGGTGTCATTTGTTATAACGTCATGCCTTGATGACGATAATAACATCGAATATAGCCCGGATGCGACTATACATGCGTTTAGTCTTGACACAATTGGGTATGGAATAACTTATAAATTCACTATTGACCAGCAAAAAGGTGAAATCTATAATGAGGATTCTCTTCCTGTCCATGCCGATACGATTATTGATAAAATTCTAATTAAGACCCTGACCACTGTTTCGGGAGTTATCACAATGAAGAATAAAGCCGATGAAGATTCCATTATCAATATTAACGACTCCATAGACCTTAGGAATCCGATTAAAATTAAAGTATGGTCTACAGAAGCATTAGCAGGGATATCCCCCGACCAAACAAAAGAATATACAATTGAAGTACGAGTACATAAGCACGATCCGGATTCGTTGAAGTGGAATTATGTAGGAGCTATGCAGAATGAAATCATAAACGAACAAAAAACGATTGAATTTAACAATAAGTTCTTCACTTATTCTAAAGTAGGCGACCACTTGAAAGTATATCAAAACAGCGGATTTTCCAATTGGACAGCGGCAGGAGTGAATACAGAAGGCGACTTGAATGTATTACCCAATTCCATACTGCCCTTAAATGAAGTTATATTGGCTACTGCTAATAATAAAGTACATGAATCAACTGATGGTATTAATTGGATAATTTCAACTAAGTTTTCAGGCGAAGTGAACACATTCGTCTCTAAGTTAAAGATAGAAAATGAAACAAAAATCACTTATATTAAAACTGAAGAGGGAAAACGATATTTCTATTCCATACAGGAATCACAATTATTAAACCAGCCGATAGAAACTCGAATCGAAGAGGTCGATGAAAGATTCCCAATAGATAATATCTCTTATACAACCTTCAGCAAAGGGAAAAGCAACCAGAACATCATCGTAGGAAAACATCACCCTGCAATAGAAATCGACATCAATAATAAAAAGGTTCCTGTTACCATTGCATGGGGATATGATGGCAAAACCTGGGTTGAATTGGGAGCAGCCACCGCAGTAGCTTATTGTCCGGCATTCGACAATCCAACTATTATTCACTATAATGACCTTTTCTACATTTTCGGAGATAAGTTCGATTCTTTTTATGTATCAATCAATGAAGGAGTTGCCTGGAAAAAAGCGAGTAAAAAGTTCTCTTTTCCAAACTACGACTGGAGCAAATCCAATATCACCGAATCAACCGAAGAAAAGCCCGAATTCAGAGGTAGAAAGAAATATTCGGTAGTACAAGATACAAAAGAAGAATTCATCTATATTTTATTCAGTAAAGAGGAGAACATCACTTTTACTGAAGAAATAGAAAAAGAAGAAGAAAAAGATACCCGGGCCACAGAGCCTAAAGATAGAGGTCCATACCGACATGATTCAGAAGTATGGCGTGCCCGTCTGAATCAACTATGGTTTGACTTGGATCCGCAACATGCCGGTCAATAATAAAACGTATACGTTTAAAATAAGAAGATGTCCTATATAGAGCAAATAGACAAAACTCGGATACCCCAACACGTAGCCATCATCATGGACGGCAACGGACGATGGGCAAAGCAACGAGGGGAAGAACGTACTTACGGTCACCGCGCAGGCGCAGAAACGGTACAGAGAATTACCGAAGACGCAGCCCGCTTGGGGGTAAAGTATTTGACTTTATACACTTTCTCCACCGAGAACTGGAATCGCCCGCAAAACGAAGTAGCGGCTTTGATGAATCTATTGCTAGATTCTATTGAAGAAGAAACACTGATGAAAAACAATATTCGCTTCGATGTAATCGGTGATTTCAAAAAATTGCCGGACGAAGTTCAGAAAAGTCTGGCATCATGTATAGAACATACAGCTGGTAATACAGGCATGTGCTTGGTATTGGCTCTCAGTTACTCTTCCCGCTGGGAGATAACGGAAGCCGTCCGGCAAATAGCGACACTGGTTGAAAAGGGAGAGCTGTCCCCCGAACAAATAACAAATGAATGTATCGCATCCCATTTGGAAACAAAATTTATGCCCGACCCGGATTTACTAATCCGTACGGGGGGAGAAATCCGACTAAGCAACTACCTGCTATGGCAATGTGCTTATTCGGAACTTTATTTTTGTGATACCTTTTGGCCGGACTTCGATAAGGAAGAATTCTATAAAGCCATTTGCAAATATCAGCAACGGGAACGCCGCTTCGGCAAAACCAGCGAACAAATCAGCTAACATAACTCGAAACATCAAATTATAACATAAATGCATTATCGTATTTCCTTTATATTCATAACGTTTATCTGCCTGTGCTGCTTTGCGACAACAGGTATTGCGCAAAATGCCAGCACTGATGAAGACTCGAAACCTGTCATCTTATACTCCGGAACACCCAAAAAGTATGAGATAGCTGATATCAAAGTCGAAGGTGTGAAGAATTACGAAGACTATGTGTTGATTGGGCTATCCGGTCTATCGGTAGGACAGACAATCACTGTGCCGGGCGACGAAATCACCGGAGCAATCAAGCGTTATTGGCGTCACGGTTTGTTCTCAAATGTACAAATCACAGCCGAGAAAATTGAAGGCAACAAGATCTGGTTGAAAATCAGTCTGACACAGCGTCCGCGTATCTCAGAAGTACGTTATCATGGCGTCAAGAAATCCGAACGCACCGATTTGGAAGGCAAGTTAGGTATGGTAAAAGGTATACAGATTACTCCGAATACCGTAGACCGTGCCAAGACATTGATTAAACGTTACTTCGATGATAAAGGATTTAAGAACGCAGAAGTTATCATCTCACAGAAAGACGATCCTTCCAGCGAAAACCAGGTAATTGTCGACATAGATATTGACAAGAAAGAAAAAATCAAAGTTCATGCAATCGAAATCGTTGGAAACTCCGCCATCAAAGCTTCCAAGCTGAAACGAGTAATGAAGAAAACCAATGAAAAAGGCAAACTTCTCAACCTCTTCCGCACAAAGAAATTCGTGCCGGAAAATTACGAGGCGGATAAGCAACTTATCATCGACAAGTATAATGAACTGGGATACCGTGACGCTATGATTGCAAAAGATAGCATCTCACAGTATGATGAAAAGACGGTCAATGTATATCTAAACATAGACGAAGGTCAGAAATATTATCTTCGTAATGTAACTTGGGTAGGTAATACACTTTATCCTTCCGAACAGTTGGACTACCTGCTTCGCATGAAGAAAGGAGATGTATACAACCAGAAGTTATTGAACGAACGTATCTCTACGGATGATGACGCTATCGGTAACTTATATTATAACAACGGTTACCTGTTCTACAACCTCGATCCGGTGGAAGTGAACATTGTCGGCGACTCTATCGACCTTGAAATGAGAATTTATGAAGGCCGTCAGGCTACTATCAACAAGATTAACATCAGCGGTAATGACCGTTTGTATGAAAATGTAGTTCGCCGTGAACTTCGTATTCGCCCGGGACAGTTGTTCAGCAAGGAAGACCTGATGCGTTCTTTGCGTGAAATCCAGCAGATGGGACACTTTGACCCGGAAAAACTACAACCGGACATTCAACCGGATCCGATGAACGGAACTGTTGACATAGGCTTGCCGTTGACTTCAAAAGCAAACGACCAGGTAGAGTTTTCTGCCGGGTGGGGACAAACGGGTATCATTGGTAAGTTGAGCTTGAAGTTTACCAACTTCTCTGTAGCCAACCTGTTACACCCGGGTGAAAACTACCGTGGTATCCTGCCGCAAGGTGACGGACAGACATTGACCATCAGCGGACAGACGAATGCCAAATACTATCAATCGTACAGTATTTCATTCTTCGACCCCTGGTTTGGCGGAAAGCGTCCGAACTCATTCTCCGTATCGGCTTTCTTCTCCGTACAGACGGACATCAGTAGCCGTTGGTACAACGACAGCTATTTCAACAGCTACTACAACAGTTTGTATAGTGGTTACGGTGGTTATGGTATGTACAATTTCGGTAACTATAACAACTACGAAAACTATTACGACCCGGACAAGTCTATCAAGATGTGGGGACTTTCCGTGGGTTGGGGTAAACGTCTGAAATGGCCGGATGACTATTTCACTCTTTCTGCCGAATTAGCTTACCAACGCTACAACCTGAGCGACTGGCAATATTTTCCTGTAACCAATGGTAAATGTAATGACCTTAGCCTTTCATTGACTTTGGCGCGTAACTCTATTGACAACCCGATCTTCCCCCGTTCAGGTTCAGATTTCTCATTGTCAGTTCAGATCACACCGCCTTACTCATTAATGGATGGTAAAGACTACAAGGGATATTATAGTAACCCTGAAACAGGTAGCATTACTCAGGACAACATGAATAAACTTCATAAATGGATTGAATACCACAAATGGAAATTCAAAGGCAAAACGTATACTCCATTGATGGACCCGATTGCACATCCGAAATGTCTGGTGTTAATGACACGTACGGAATTCGGTCTGTTGGGTCATTACAACCAATACAAGAAATCTCCGTTCGGAACATTCGACGTGGGTGGTGACGGTATGACCGGTTATTCAACTTATGCAACTGAAAGTATCGCTTTGCGTGGTTACGAAAACAGTGCATTAACTCCATACGGATCTGAAGGTTATGCTTACGCACGCCTCGGCATTGAATTAAGATATCCGTTGATGCTGGAAACAAGTACCAACATTTATGTGTTAGGTTTCTTAGAAGCTGGTAACGCATGGCATGATATCAAGAAATTCAATCCGTTCGAGTTGAAACGTTCAGCCGGTGTCGGTGTCCGTATCTTCCTGCCGATGATTGGTATGATGGGTATCGACTGGGGTTACGGCTTCGACAAAGTATTTGGTTCTAAACAATATGGCGGAAGTCAATTCCACTTTATCTTAGGACAAGAATTCTAATGTTTCACAAAAAACTAAACGCCATGAGAAAGTCTGTTCTATTAATCATGTTGCTGTTTGCAGTCGGAATGACGGCAAACGCACAGAAATTTGCACTGATCGATACGGAATATATCATGAAGAATATTCCGGCTGCTCAAAGCGCTAATGAGCAAATGCAAGAAGCTACGAAAAAATACCAGGGCGAAGTAGAAGTTCTGGCAAAGACAGCACAGAAGATGTTCCAGGATTACCAGGCGAAATCTTCCACACTCTCTGCCACTCAAAAAACAAAGAAAGAGGACGAAATCGTAGCCAAGGAGAAAGAAGCAGCCGAACTGAAACGTAAATACTTCGGTCCGGAAGGCGAATTAGCCAAGATGAGAGACAAGTTACTGACTCCGATCCAAGACGATATTTATGAAGCAGTGAAAGCAATATCACAGCAACATGGATATGATATGGTAGTCGACAGAGCCTCTGCTGCAGGTATAATTTTTGCAAATCCACGTATAGATATTAGTGATGAAATACTAAGAAGATTAGGATATTCAAATTAATTTCATACATTTGCAACTGGAAATAACTAAAAATCATTCAAATAAATTATAGAACTATGCTAAAAAAAATTGCACTTGTAATGTTGCTTGCACTCCCAATGGGTGTATTTGCACAGAACCTGAAATTCGGTCACATTAATGCACAGGAAATCATCACTGTGATGCCAGAATTCACCAAAGCTCAAAATGATATTCAGACTTTAGAAAAACAACTCACAGCCGAACTTCAGAGAACGCAGGAAGAATTCAACAAGAAATACCAAGAATTCCAACAAGCTATCGCTAAGGATTCTCTTCCTCCCAACATTGCTGAAAGAAGACAAAAAGAATTGCAAGATATGATGCAAAGACAAGATCAATTCCAACAAGATGCTCAACAGCAAATGGCGAAAGCACAAAATGATGCCATGACTCCTATCTATCAGAAGTTGGACAATGCTATCAAAGCCGTAGGCGCTGCTGAAGGAGTAATCTACATCTTCGACTTGGCAAGAACTTCGATTCCATACGTAAACGAATCACAAAGTATCAACTTGACTAACAAGGTAAAAGCACATCTTGGTATCAAATAAAGACAGCCGCTAAGAACAAGAAATACTAAAAGCGAAAGCGAAAGAAGTTTAAACTTCTTTCGCTTTCGTTTTTTTGGCGTACATTTGCGTATATAAATCCTGTTTGTCATGAATCAACATCTATCACATGCACCCGGCCCCATTGGAGTATTCGACTCCGGTTACGGTGGTCTGACTATCCTGGACAAGATAAGAGAAACATTACCGGAATATGATTATATGTATCTGGGAGATAACGCGCGTGCTCCTTACGGGACACGTTCTTTTGAAGTCGTATATGAATTCACCCGGCAAGCTGTCAACAAACTATTCGAAATGGGATGCCATTTGGTGATATTAGCTTGCAACACCGCTTCCGCCAAAGCTTTGCGCAGCATTCAAATGAATGATTTGCCGAATATTGACCCGACACGCCGCGTACTCGGCGTGATTCGTCCTACGGTAGAATGCATCGGCGACATCAGCAAGAACCGGCATATCGGTGTACTGGCAACGGCAGGCACCATCAAATCCGAATCTTATCCGCTGGAAATACATAAGCTGTTCCCTAATATTCAAGTAAGCGGAGTAGCATGCCCGATGTGGGTGCCGTTGGTAGAAAACAATGAATCGCAAAACGACGGAGCCGACTACTTCATCCGCAAATATATTGACCAGTTGCTCTCAAAAGACCCGCAGATAGACACCGTCATCCTTGGATGTACCCACTTCCCGCTCCTTCTTCCTAAAATCCGGCAATATATCGCCAATGACATTAGTGTTGTCTCACAAGGCGAATATGTAGCAGAAAGCTTGAAAGATTATTTAAGAAGGCATCCGGAAATGGACGCAAAGTGCACGAAGAACGGAAACTGCCAATTTTATACCACAGAAGCAGAAGAGAAGTTCTCTGAATCAGCGTCTACATTTCTAAATCGGCAAATTAGCGTAAAACACATAACACTCGAATAAACATTACGGGAAGAACAACTTTATCCAACTGCAAAGATAATTCTTGTTAGCTTGTTTTGGTAACATATCGACAAAAAATTATATATTTGTACTTTCAAATCGTTAGTAAAAATGAAACAGGAATTTACACGAATCGCAGTAAAAGTAGGGAGTAATGTATTGGCACGTCGCGACGGAACGCTGGACGTCACCCGCATGTCGGCACTTGTCGACCAGATAGCGGAATTGCATAAATCCGGTGTGGAAATCATTATGGTTTCTTCGGGAGCCGTTGCTTCCGGACGCAGCGAAATACACCCTCAAAAAAAACTCGACAGTGTAGACCAACGTCAGTTATTTTCTGCCATCGGCCAGGCAAAGCTAATCAACCGCTACTACGAACTTTTTCGCGAACACGGCATTGCTGTCGGTCAGGTACTGACTACGAAAGAGAATTTTGGCACTCGCCGCCATTATCTGAATCAAAAAAACTGCATGACGGTGATGCTTGAAAACAACGTCATTCCCATTGTCAACGAGAACGATACGATTTCTGTCAGTGAGCTGATGTTCACGGACAACGACGAACTGTCCGGGCTCATCGCTTCCATGATGGACGCACAAGCACTTATCATCTTAAGCAATATCGACGGTATTTATAATGGCTCTCCTGCCGATCCCAATTCTTCCGTCATTCAGGAAATCGGTCATGGGAAAGATTTATCCAACTATATCCAGGCATCCAAGTCCAGCTTCGGGCGGGGGGGCATGTTGACAAAAACAAACATTGCCCGCAAAGTAGCCGACGAAGGAATTACAGTCATCATCGCCAACGGAAAACGTGACAATATCCTGGTCGACTTGCTGCACCATCCCGAAAATACACTTTGCACACGTTTCATCCCTGCAAAGGAACCGGTATCCAGCGTCAAAAAATGGATTGCACACAGCGAAGGGTTCGCAAAGGGTGAAATTCATATCAACGAGTGCGCCACAGAAGTATTAAACTCAGAGAAAGCGGTCAGCATACTTCCGATTGGAATCACCCGCATCGAAGGAGAATTTGAAAAAGACGACATCGTGCGCATCATGGATTTCCAGGGCAACCAAGTAGGTGTAGGAAAAGTAAACTGTGATTCAAAGCAGGCACAAGAATCCATTGGCAAACACGGGAAGAGGCCTGTGGTTCATTATGATTATCTGTATATCGAATGAAAACAGTATCAACAGAACGGTATAAAACAAGCAGCAAACAGAAATACAAGACTCTTTATTTGCAACAAATTTTTAATAGCCAATATCTGTTTCCTAGAACAAACCATATAACTCCATGCTATTAAACGAAACCGGTACGAAATGAATCATATCTCCAATTATCAGTGTCTAAACCGGCCAAGACTCTCTTACCGAATTTTTATGCTGCAATCCGGTTTCAGCCGTTTCAGTATTATCCGCAAACGCCTTGGCAGAAGGGGATAGCGGCTGAAGGCAAAAAGAACATCCCCTGCGAGAATAGGCTGTAGCCAGGGGGGGGGAGACTGTCCGAGAACTCCTCTTTAAACAGAGGTTTGTCGTTGTCCCTCCGCAATAGCCCCTGTTTGTAGCAT
>NZ_JANJZR010000091.1 GCF_024623065.1 Bacteroides acidifaciens | reverse complement strand
AGAAAGGGAGACTTTTTATTGTGTGGACTATTATTTAAATTGAGGAAAAAGATGAGGGGGGCTTTTTAGTCAGCCCCTTTTCTAATGAAATCCTCTCCCGTAAATTGCCGAGTATTTATAACATTTCTTTCCCGGTTTGCTTCGGTGAAATAAAAAAACATATCTTTGCGTTACAAATAAAAAACGAATGATGGTTTTATGAATTTTCTACTCTGTATAAAAAGACCTTTTATCTGGCTTTCCCGTTTCCGTTATCGTTGCGGATATGGTGTACATTCTCCTTTTGCTTTCAGTCTGATAACAGATGTGATATATGAAAAGATGCCTTATTATGCTTATGCTTCTTTGGAGAAGGAACAAAAAAGGTTGGTAAGAGAACGTGGGTACAGTAGAGGTTCACAAAAGGTAAACCGTTTCTTGTTCCGGCTGGTGAATAAGGTACAGCCTGCTACTATTGTCGAAGTGGGACGTCCTTCAGTGGCTTCACTTTACCTTCAATCCGCTAAACCTTCTGCTGAATATCTTTTTGCTTCCGACTTGTCGGAACTGTTCTTGGATACAGACGTTCCGGTCGATTTCCTCTATCTGAATGATTACCGTAATCCTGAGTTATTGGAAAAAGTGTTTGATATCTGTGTGCGGCGGACTACTTTGAAAAGTGTATTTGTCGTACACGGAATCTGTTACTCGAAAGAAATGAAAGCACTCTGGAAGCGGCTGCAAGAGGACGAACGGGTAGGGATTACCTTTGACTTATACGACCTCGGTCTGCTCTTTTTTGATAAAACAAAAATAAAACAGCATTATATCGTCAACTTCTGAGAACCTTTGTATGTTTATCTTATATCGATGACTAAAAAAGAACATTATGAAAAAGTGCCTTGTATATACAAGAACCGGTGATAAAGGGACTACCAGCCTGGTCGGCGGTAGCCGTGTACCGAAAACACATATCCGTCTGGAAGCCTATGGAACAGTGGATGAACTGAATTCCCATTTGGGATGGTTGCATACTTATCTGCTGGATGAATCAGACCGTGATTTTATTCTGAGTATTCAGCATAAGCTATTTGCTATCGGTTCGCATCTAGCCACCGACCAGGAGAAAACGCAACTGAAGCCTGCCAGTATAATCTCTTCGGAAGATGTGGAAAGTATCGAACAGGAGATTGATAAACTGGACGAGCAACTGCCGGAACTTTGCGCGTTTATTATCCCGGGCGGAAGTCGGGGGGCATCTGTTTGCCACATCTGCCGTACTGTTTGCCGGAGAGCGGAAAGACGTATTCTGGCTTTATCCGAAACTTGTACAATTTCGCCTGAAGTATTAGCTTTTGTCAACAGATTATCAGATTATTTGTTTGTTTTATCCCGAAAAATTAATTTTGATGAACAAAACAACGAAATATTTTGGGATAATGGTTGGAAATGATAGATTTTATTATACTTTTGCCGAAAATTAGAAAGCAAGACAAATTAAGTATTCACTTTAAATACTCAAAATTATGTATTGGACATTGGAACTAGCATCAAAACTGGAAGATGCTCCCTGGCCGGCAACCAAGGACGAATTGATTGATTATGCCATGCGTTCGGGTGCTCCTCTTGAAGTTATCGAGAATCTCCAAGAGATGGAAGATGAGGGCGAAATCTATGAGAGTATAGAAGATATTTGGCCGGATTATCCTAGTAAGGAAGATTTTTTCTTTAACGAGGAAGAGTATTAATTTTAACTGAGAACTGAACATATAAAAATACCCGATAGCTTTTGTACAGCTACCGGGTATTTTTATATGTCTCATTGTTTGTATCTCTTGGCAAGTGTGAGTCTGACTTCATCGTTCATGTCCTGCGAGCCGATTCTTACAATCTGTTCGCCTGTCACGTTGGCGATGTCTTTAATCTCAGGAACGGTATCGGGCAATGCACCGATAGCAATCTGTCCTGCTGTGTAACAGGTTCCGGTAGCGGAACTTCTTGTGCCGGCAATAGTTCCACCGGTGGCAAGAATGTGAATATTCGGTTTTGCGGCAAAAGCTATCGTTGCAGTAAGTAGCAGGGCGGTTACTATCAGACCAAATCTTTTGGATTGTTTCATAACAATATATTATTAGAATGTTTGTATAAAAAGCAGTCCCAACGCAATAGCAACGGCTGTGGACACCAGTCCGGGCATCATGAACGAATGATTCAACACATATTTGCCGATTTTGGTTGTTCCTGTCCGGTCGAAATTGATGGCGGCTACCACGGTGGGATAGTTCGGGATAAAGAAATATCCATTAACGGCGGGGAACAGGGCAATCAGCATATATGGAGAGATCCCCAGCGCAATACCCAGTGGTACGAGTGCCCGCACGGTGGCTGCCTGGCTGTAAAGCAGGATAGACATCACGAACAGCGCAATCCCGAAAAGCCACGGCATCTCGCGGACAATGTCTTCGATAGAGAAAGTAAGTTGTGCCATATTCCCTTGAAGGAACGTATCACCCATCCAGGCAATACCGAAGATAGCGATAACCGCCTGCATCCCGGCAGGGAATACGGAACCCTGCGTTGCCTTGATTCCGTCTGTCTTTGTCACTAATAAGATGATGGCCGCAGCCGATAACATGACAATTTCGATGATGGACGACATTCCCAATGTAACGATTTCACCGTCGATAAGAAAAGACGGGCGTATGCCTTCGAAAGAACCGAAGAGTACGATAAAAGCGGTTGCCAATATGAAGATGATGACAGAGAGCATTGCCGGACGTTTGTTCTTGACATCTTTAATTTCTGCTTTCTTGTCGTTGAAAAGACCTTCTTTCAACCTTTTCTGATATTCGGGGTCGTCTGCGAGGTCTTTCCCCACTTTCATGGAGAATAAAGCGCCTACCCAAACACCGACAATCGTAGCGGGAATTGTGATTTTAAGAATATCGAAGAGGGTAATGTCAAATCCCGTTAGCAGTCCGAGCAAAGCGACGGTGGCAGCGGAGATAGGACTTGCCGTGATGGCTTGTTGAGAAGCGATGACTGCAATGCCGAGCGGACGTTCCGGGCGGATTTTTGTTTCGGTGGCAACTTCCGCTATCACGGGCAATATGGAATAAGCCACATGTCCGGTTCCTGCCACGAAAGTAAACAGATAAGTCACCAGCGGGCTTAACAGGGTGACGTGTGACGGATTTTTTCGCAGCAAATGTTCTGCCAGCTTTACCATGTAATCGAGTCCGCCGGCTGCCTGCATACAAGCGGCTGCCGAGATGACAGCGGCAATCATCAGCATGACGTCGATAGGCGGGGCAGTGGGCTGTAAACCAAAAACGAACGTGAGTATCGCCAATCCAACGCCTCCCATAACGCCAAGACCGATGCCGCCCAGACGTGCGCCAATAATAATGGCGGTCAGAACAAATGCTAATTGTAATATCATAGGTTGTTGCTTATTTTTAGTTTGAACACAAAGATAGCAATTTTCGTTCTTTGTATTTTCTTTTTCTTCTATTAACAACAAAAAAAACTTGTTGGATATTTTCTGCGTATTTATAAAAAAAACAATAACCTCGCTGGTTGGTTATATAAGTACTAACCGTCGAGTTGACAGCATCTTTTCGCAGGAAAGGAAGTTTATGAATTTGTACTGGAGCATAATATCCTTTCCAAAGAAGATTTGGATACCATTCTGAAACCGGAGAATATGATAAAACCGGTGAAGTTGGACATTCATCCGAATAGTTGATTGATGTTATAGTAAGTGGAAATAGAATCAATAGGGAAATCGCTGGGGTGGATAAATATCTGCTCCGGTGATTTTAATTATACTTACTTTGGTTTCAAAGGCTTGCAACTAAATGTTTCAACGTATAAAAACACTCCGTTTCACTATATAAAAACACTTCGTTTCACTGCATGAAACAGAAATTGCCCTTAGTCGCTGATTTCGTTTACTGTAGGCTTATTCTATATAAGGCGGTGATAGATGTGGTGACAGGTTGAAAGAGGATTCTCATTTTTTATATGAGAGAGTAGTCAGAAAACTTCTTTATCATATTCATATGCTTTCAGTTCATTATAAGGATATGGGGCAGGATGGGATGAACGACAGTTACTTTGAACAAACAAAAAACCGATAAATTGTGTTTGTTTATTCTAATTATATATCTTTGTCCCGAATTATAAACACGTAAATTTATGAAAAAGATTTTTGGTGCTTTAATGATTGCTGTATGTATCGGTATGGCAATGCCTGTTCAGGCGCAAATACACTTTGGTGTAAAGGGAGGTTTGAACTTGTCAAAAGCAAGTTTGTCCGATATCCCCGGCAACTTTAAGAAGGATAACTTTACCGGTTTCTTTATCGGGCCGATGGCTGAGGTTAATATTCCAATCGTAGGATTGGGGGTAGATGCTTCTCTGCTTTTTGCCCAAAGAGGTGTGAAAGTAACTCCAGAAGGAGCTGATGAATATACTGTTAAGCAAAACGGTCTTGATATTCCGGTAAACTTGAAGTATAACATCGGTTTAGGGAGTCTGTTGGGACTTTATATTGCTGCCGGCCCTGATTTTTATTTCGATTTTGAGAAGAAGTCAGGAATTGACAAGAAGAAAGCCGAAGTCGGCATTAACGTCGGCGCAGGTGTGAAATTGCTCAATCATTTGCAGGTGGGTGCCAATTATAACATCCCGTTGGGTGACACTGCCAAGATTGAAGGAACAGACGGCTCATACAAAACCAAGACCTGGCAAGTATCCGTTGCCTATATCTTTTGACAAAACATTTACTTTAACATAGCAGAACTGGAGGCTTTCGACTGTCGGAAGCCTCTTTTTTTATATCTTTGTGCCTGCAATGAAAAAATATGTAGATGTCATATTACCGCTTCCGCTTCCGAAGAGCTTTACTTACTCCTTGCCGGACGAGTATGCGGAAGAAGTGAAGATAGGCTGCCGCGTGGTGGTTCCTTTCGGGCGAAAGAAGTTCTATACAGCTATCGTCCGTAACGTTCATTATTGTGCTCCGACAGAATATGAAGTGAAAGACATATCGACATTACTGGATGCTTCTCCTATTTTATTGCCGAATCAGTTCAAATTCTGGGAATGGATAGCCGATTACTTCCTCTGTACGCAGGGCGATGTATATAAAGCGGCACTACCTTCGGGGTTGAAACTGGAGAGTGAAACGATTGTGGAATATAATCCCGACTTTGAAGCGGATGCGCCATTGCCGGAACGTGAACAGCGCATTCTGGATTTGCTGGCTGTCGATTCGCAGCAATGCGTCACCAAACTGGAGAAGGATAGCGGTGTCAAGAATATCCTCACCGCCATTAAATCCCTGCTCGATAAAGAAGCGATTTTCGTAAAGGAAGAATTGCGGCGTACTTACAAACCCAAGACAGAGGCTCGGGTACGGCTGGCAGGAACGGCTGATGAGAAGCAACTTCATATCTTGTTTGATATACTGTCCCGTGCCCCGAAGCAACTGGCGCTTCTCATGAAATATGTAGAATGTTCGGGTATTTGGGGAGATGGCGCTCCAAAAGAAATCTCCAAGAAAGAATTACTGCAACGGGCTAATGTCGCTCCGGCAGTACTGAATGGGTTGGTAGATAAGAAGATATTCGAGATCTACTACCATGAAATCGGCCGATTGGACAAGCAGGAGAAAGAGGTGGTTGGATTGAATCCCCTGAATGAATTTCAGCAACGGGCACATGATGAGATTGTACAATCTTTCCAAGAGAAAAATGTCTGCCTGCTTTATGGGGTAACGTCCAGCGGCAAGACGGAAATATATATTCATCTGATAGAAGAAGCTGTCCGTCAGGGCAAGCAAGTATTATACTTGCTGCCGGAAATTGCGCTGACTACTCAGATAACGGAACGCTTGCAGCGTGTCTTCGGTTCGCGCCTGGGTATTTATCATTCCAAATTTCCTGATGCCGAACGGGTTGAAATATGGCGGAAGCAACTCGGAGAGAATGGATATGATATAATTTTGGGTGTCCGTTCATCCGTATTTCTGCCTTTCCGGAATCTGGGACTGGTGATTGTGGACGAAGAGCATGAAAATACTTATAAGCAGCAAGACCCGGCACCCCGTTACCATGCCCGTAGTGCGGCGATTGTGTTGGCAGCCATGTATGGAGCCAAGACTCTGTTGGGAACGGCTACGCCGTCCATCGAGTCATGGCAGAATGCGATGGATGGAAAATACGGCTTTGTACAACTGAAAGAACGGTATAAAGAAATCCAGTTGCCGGAGATTATTCCGGTCGATATAAAGGAATTGCATCGCAAGAAGAGGATGGTGGGACAGTTCTCACCGCTTCTGATACAATATATGAAAGAGGCTTTGGAGCAGAAGGAACAGGTGATTCTTTTTCAGAACCGTCGTGGCTTTGCTCCGATGATAGAATGTCGTACTTGCGGTTGGGTGCCGAAGTGTAAGAACTGTGATGTCAGCCTTACCTATCATAAAGGAATCAATCAACTGACCTGCCACTATTGCGGCTATACCTACCAACTTCCGAAGGCTTGTCCTGCTTGTGAAGGGACGGAACTGGTAAACCGCGGGTTTGGTACGGAAAAGATTGAAGATGATATTAAAGTCCTTTTTCCGGAAGCTGCCGTAGCAAGGATGGACTTGGATACTACCCGTACCCGTTCCGCCTACGAGAAGATTATCGCGGACTTTGAGCAGGGAAAGACGGACATACTCATCGGGACGCAAATGGTATCCAAAGGACTGGACTTCGACCATGTAAGTGTCGTTGGAATACTGAATGCGGATACCATGCTGAACTATCCCGATTTCCGTTCTTACGAGCGCGCCTTCCAACTGATGGCGCAAGTAGCGGGACGTGCCGGACGTAAAAACAAGCGCGGACGAGTGGTGCTGCAAACCAAAAGCATCGAGCATCCGATTATTCATCAGGTCATTGCCAATGATTATGAGGATATGGTGAACGGACAATTGGCGGAACGTCAGATGTTCCATTATCCGCCTTATTACCGCTTGGTATATGTCTATCTTAAAAATCATAATGAAGCTTTGCTCGACCAGATGGCGGCAGTGATGGCAAACAAACTGAGAGCTGTATTCGGTAACCGTGTGTTGGGGCCGGATAAACCGCCGGTTGCCCGTATCCAAACATTATTTATTAAAAAGATAGTGGTGAAGATTGAGCAGAATGCACCGATGGGACGTGCACGGGAACTATTGTTGCGCATCCAGCGTGAGATGATTGAAGAGGAACATTACAAGTCCTTGATTATCTATTATGATGTGGACCCTATGTGATGAAAGAAATTATTCCCCCTTATAAATAACCTTTATTCATTAAATTAACTAACTAACCATGAAACGACTTACTATTATTTCTTTATCCAGTTTATTTGGTATGAGTGCTCTGTTTGCCCAGCAAGGAGTTACTCAGTGTGGAACTCCGACCGGACAACCGAAATTCCCTCTAGGGACTTATCAGGAATTGCCTGACCTTGCGACACCTTCCGAGAAGGAGTGGGCGGCAGTTACAGCAGCACAAGTCTCTTGGGGGACAACAGACACCCGCTATGCGAAACATCAACTTCCCTCATTGAAAAATCAAAAGAATATTTCTTTGAAAGGTTGGCGCGGTGAACGTGTAAATGCCCAGGCGGTTGTATGGACAGGAACAGAATTGCAAGACCTGAACTTCAGCTTTTCCGACTTTAAAGACAAGAAAGGAAACATGCTTCCAAAAGAGGCATTGACTGCCGGCTTTGTACGTTATGTGATGACAGACGAACTGAACAAAGATGGGAGAGGGGCTTGCGGTTACCGCAAATCGGTGGACTTCGATTCGCTGCTGGTAGCCGACCCGATTGACTCGAACCTGAAGTCAATGACATTGCCTGCCCGCACCGTTCAACCTATCTGGGTGCAATGTTGGATTCCACAATCTGCTGCTTCCGGAATTTATAAAGGAGAGTTATTGGTCAACGACGGTTCACACTTGTTGCAACGTCTGAATCTTGAAATAAATGTTTCTTCCCGCGAGCTTCCTCAGCCGTCGGAATGGGCTTTTCATCTGGATTTGTGGCAAAATCCGTATGCCGTAGCCCGTTATTATCAGGTTCCTCTATGGAGCCAAGAGCATCTGGACGCTATGCGTCCTTTGATGAAAATGTTGGCAAATGCCGGACAGAAGGTTATCACGGCTACTTTGATGCATAAGCCTTGGAACGGGCAGACGGAAGATTATTTCGATACAATGGTGACCTGGATGAAGCGTGCGGACGGAACATGGGCCTTTGACTATACTATCTTCGACCGTTGGGTGGAATTTATGATGAGCGTTGGCATTGACAAGCAGATTAACTGTTACTCGATGGTGCCCTGGAAGCTGTCTTTCCAATACTACGACCAGGCAACGAACTCTCTGAAATCGGTGAAGACTGCTCCGGGCGAACAGGCTTATGAAGAAATGTGGGTGGCAATGCTTGCTTCTTTCTCCAAGCATCTGAAAGAAAAAGGCTGGTTTGATATTTGCACTATTGCAATGGACGAACGTCCGATGGACGTGATGCAGAAAACATTGAAAGTGATTCGCAAGGCTGATCCGGGGTTTAAAGTTTCGTTGGCGGGAAATTATCATGCGGAGATTGAACCGGATTTATATGATTATTGCATTGTAATCGGTCAGAACTACCCCGAAGATGTACGTATCCGCCGTAAAGCCGAGAATAAGCGCACCACCTATTATACTTGTTGCACGGAAGCGCATCCTAATACGTTTACTTTCTCCGACCCGGCAGAAGCTGCCTGGATGAGTTTCTATTCTTCAAAGAAACATTTGGACGGTTATCTGCGTTGGGCATATAATAGTTGGCCGTTGGAACCGTTGCTCGATTCACGTTTCCGTACGTGGGCTGCCGGAGATACGTATTTGGTATACCCCGGAGCACGTAGCTGTATCCGCTTCGAACGTCTGATAGAAGGAGTACAGGCACATGAGAAAATAAATATTCTCCGCCGGGAATTTGAGAAGAAAGGAGACAAAGCCGGATTAAAGAAAATAGAAAAGATGCTGGCTCCGTTCAATTTGGGAGATATGCCGGAGATTCCGGCAGCGGTCACCGTGAATAGAGCGAATAGGATATTAAACTCATTCTAGTACGGAAACGAATCAAACTGTAACTGCGTATAAAGTATATAGTTTGCTGCGTTATGTCGGCGCTATACGGCAACTTTGAAGTAACACATGTTACAAAGAGAGAAGACATCTAAGCTTTTGTTTTGCAGAGACTGCTTTCTTAAGAGTGTGAATAATGTGAAGGAAGTGAAAGATTGAAAAAAGAACAATGAATCATCATAAATATCTGTCACACTTCAATTTATGAGCCTGTGATACTTGTGAAGGATAGAATTGTTAAAAAATGAATTTTATGAAGAAAATACTATTCGTTTGCCTGGGAAATATTTGCCGTAGCTCTACGGCAGAAGGTGTAATGCTTCATTTGATAAAAGAAGCGGGACTGGAAAAAGAATTTGTGATAGACTCTGCCGGAATCCTGTCTTATCATCAGGGCGAATTGCCGGATAGCCGAATGCGTGCCCATGCGGCACGGCGCGGTTATGAACTGGTGCACCGTTCGCGTCCTGTCCGTACGGAAGATTTTTATAATTTCGATTTAATCATCGGTATGGACGACCGTAATATAGATGATTTGAAGGATAAAGCCCCTTCTCCCGAAGAGTGGAAGAAGATTCGTCGCATGACGGAATATTGCACCCGTATTACTGCGGATCATGTCCCCGACCCCTACTACGGTGGGGCCGAAGGATTTGAGTACGTGCTCGATGTGCTTGAAGATGCCTGTGCGGGGCTGCTTACTTCTTTAACTCAGGATAGCTGATTCGGGTATGATAAGCAATCTTTAATTTTTCCTTGAATACAGCTTTTACGGTTGCGATGTCTTTGAAAGTGATGGGACATTCCTTGAAATAACCTTCAGTAACCTGGGAATCGATAATCTTGTCGACCAGGTTGCTGATGCTTTCTTCGGTATACTCCGGCAGGCTGCGCGATGCGGCTTCCACGGCATCCGCCATCATCAGGATAGCCTGTTCTTTGGTGAATGGATTCGGTCCGGGATAAGTGAACAATTCTTCGTTCGGCTCTTCGTCTGGATGCTCGTTCTTCCATGAAATATAGAAATATTTGGTTTTGCCCCGTCCGTGATGGGTGCTGATAAAGTCTTTGACGGCTTTAGGCAGGTTATGCTTATCAGCCAACTTTAATCCGTCTGTGACATGGTTGATAACCACCTGCGCACTTTGTTCGTAACCCAGGTTCTTGTGCGGATTGACTCCGCCCGACTGGTTCTCTGTAAAGAATGCCGGGTTTTCCATCTTCCCTATATCGTGATACAACGCTCCTGTACGTACCAACTGGCTTTTGGCGCCGATGCGGATAGCTGCCTCTGCCGCCAGGTTGGCTACCTGCATGGAATGTTGGAACGTTCCGGGGACTGTCTCGGACATTTGTCTCAACAGGTCATTATTGATGTTCGAAAGTTCCACCAACGTCACATTCGAGGTAAATCCGAACGTTTTTTCGAGTAAGAATAATAACGGATAAGCGAATAACAGTAAAATCCCATTAATAAAGAAATAGGTGTACATCCGTATATTCAACTTTGAGAAGTCATTCGAAAGCCCGTTCTCCGTCATTAGCTCAAAAGCAAAATAAACAGCGGCATAAGTCAGTATGACTAACAAGGCTGTGCGGAAAAGCTGTGACCTCTGCGAGAGTTCCCTTAAACTGAATATCGCCACCATTCCTGCTGCTAGCTGGGTGAGGATAAACTCATGCGGGAAACGCAGGGATATGGAACAAATCAATATTGTGATGACATGGGTAAGGAACGCTGTCCTCGAATCGAGGAACACGCGTATAATAATAGGTAGCATCGCATAAGGGATGATATACACATTAAATACATTATGTGTCACCATAAAAGCTGTGACGATGCTATAAAATACAATCAATGTAAAGAGTAACGATAAACTGCCTTTCCGCTGGTAATAATCTTTCCTGAACAGGTCGAGATAGAGCATGAAGCAGAGCATCAGCATGCCGACAAACAGGATTTGCCCGCCAAGAATCAGCCGGCTTTGTCCCATGGATTCATTGCGCTTGATGGATTCTTTGCGTAGCGACTCCAGTATGTTGTAAGTTTCAGTGCTGATGATTTCGCCTCGGTCGATAATCTTTTGTCCGCTGACTACAAGCCCTTTTGCCCAAGAATAGCTGTTCAGCATCTCTTCCTTGGCTGTCTGGGTTCTCTGTTCGTCAAAGGTGAGGTTAGGGGCGATGTATTCGTTCAACGAACATTGCCTGAGAATCTCCCGGTTGAAGTGGACGGAATCTGCCGAAAGCAGGTATTCATATGCTTTTTTTACAGTATAAATATCGTCTGTCGGATGTGAATTGGCAAGTTTGTCGTCAATGACCATGATAGACGAGGTGCTGTCTTTCCTCAGTTGCTGGATGTTTTCCGTAGATACAATCCCGGCTTGGTAGATTGTTTTTAGGGTGCGCTCAATGTAGCGCAGGTAATCTATGGAAGGAAGTATTCCTTTCAGATTCGTGTAGTAGTTCTCTTTCAGTTTGGCTATCGCGTCCTTTTCAATTTTCTTGTCAATCTCGTAATAAGGCTGGAAAAGAGCTAACAGACTGTCCTGTTCTTTCTGCACCACTGCGTCGTCCTTATAAATAGGAAAGTCGAAAGTGGCTATCAGTTGTCCGTATTTCCAGGGCTTGTTTATGTCAAACTGATAGTTGAACTTGCCGTCACGCGGGAGGAAATAGACTATCAGTGTCACAGTGCTCACAAACAGCAGTGATTTATATAGCAAATCTCTCCATGAAAAACTCTTTTTATTCTTCAAATGTTCCATATCCACTGAAATTTTTGCGAAAAGTACAAAAAAAAACAATAGTGTGGAAAAAAAGGTTTAATTTTGCCACGATTTACCTATACTAACCCAAATTATGGCAGAAAGAAAAGTAAGAGTTCGTTTTGCTCCAAGTCCTACTGGAGCATTGCACATCGGTGGTGTGCGTACAGCTTTGTATAATTATCTATTTGCACGTCAACACAACGGAGACCTGATATTTCGTATTGAAGATACTGACTCTCACCGGTTCGTTCCGGGAGCGGAAGAGTACATACTCGAATCTTTCAAGTGGTTGGGTATCCATTTTGATGAAGGTGTGAGTTTCGGTGGCGAACATGGTCCGTACCGTCAGTCCGAACGCCGTGAAATCTACAAGAAATACGTGCAGGTTTTGCTGGAAAATGGAAAGGCATACATCGCTTTTGATACTCCGGAGGAACTGGATGCTAAACGCGCGGAAATTGCTAACTTCCAATATGACGCATCTACACGTGGAATGATGCGCAATTCACTGACTATGCCGAAAGAAGAAGTGGACGCACTGATTGCTGAAGGCAAACAATATGTAGTCCGTTTCAAAATAGAACCGAATGAGGATGTGCGTGTGAATGACCTGATTCGTGGTGAAGTGATTATCAACTCATCTATCCTTGATGACAAGGTGCTTTATAAATCGGCTGATGAACTGCCTACTTACCATCTGGCAAATATTGTAGACGACCATTTGATGGAAGTGTCTCATGTGATTCGCGGTGAAGAGTGGTTGCCTTCCGCTCCCTTGCACGTGTTGTTGTATCGCGCTTTCGGCTGGGAAGACACCATGCCCGAATTTGCCCATCTGCCTTTGTTGCTCAAACCGGAAGGCAATGGAAAACTGAGCAAGCGCGACGGCGACCGTTTGGGATTCCCTGTATTCCCGTTGGAATGGCACGACCCGAAATCGGGCGACGTCTCCTCGGGCTACCGCGAATCGGGTTACCTGCCCGAAGCCGTTATCAATTTCCTCGCTTTGCTAGGATGGAATCCGGGCAACGACCAGGAAGTGATGTCGATGGACGAACTGGTGAAACTGTTCGACCTGAATCATTGTAGCAAGTCGGGTGCTAAATTCGACTATAAGAAAGGAACATGGTTCAACCACGAATATATCATGATGAAGCCCGATGCCGAACTTGCCCAACTGTTCAAGCCGGTATTGGCAGCAAATGGAGTGGACGCGGCGGCTTATAGCGATGCTTATTTGGCTAAAGTCGTATCATTAGTGAAAGGCCGTGTCAACTTTGTGAAAGAACTGTGGGACCAAAGCCGCTTCTTCTTTGCAGCTCCTACGCAGTATGCCGAAAAGGATGTGAAAAAGCGTTGGTCGGAAGATACTCCCCGCATCATGGGCGAACTGATAACCGTGCTGGAAGGTATAGCGGACTTCTCGTCCAAACCTTCGGAAGACATCGTTATCGGCTGGATTACGGAAAAGGGTTATCATATGGGTAATGTAATGAATGCTTTCCGCCTGGCAGTGGTAGGAGAGTGCAAGGGACCTCATATGTTCGACATAACCGAACTGCTGGGTAAGGACGAAACCATCAGCCGCATCCGCAGTGCAGTGGAAAAACTGGGATAATCTCCCGGCTTTTCTTCTGTGTGTTAGTGTTTTAATCATATATTTGTTTGTTATGCTTTACAATCTGGCGATTATCCTCTACGATTTCGCAGTGCATCTGGCTGCTCCTTTCAGTCGCAAACCCCGCAAGATGATGAAAGGGCATTGGGTAGTGTATGAATTGTTGCGTCAGCAGGTAGAGAAGGGAGAGAGGTACATTTGGTTTCATGCAGCCTCGTTGGGCGAATTTGAGCAGGGACGTCCGTTGATAGAAAAAATCCGTTCCACCTATCCCGGCTATAAGATACTGCTGACTTTCTTTTCACCTTCCGGTTACGAAGTGCGCAAGCATTACCGGGGAGCCGATATCGTCTGCTACCTTCCGTTCGACAAACCTCGTAATGTGAAGAAGTTTTTGGATATCACCACTCCTTGTATGGCGTTCTTCATCAAATACGAATTTTGGAAGAACTATTTGGACGAGTTGCATAAACGCCGCATTCCGGTCTATAGCGTCTCTTCCATTTTCCGTCGCGACCAGGTTTTCTTCAAGTGGTACGGCGGCACGTATCGTCACGTGCTGAGAAACTTCGATTATCTGTTTGTGCAGAACGAAGCTTCCAAGCGTTATTTGTCGAAGATTGGCATCAACCGTGTGACGATGGTCGGCGATACGCGTTTCGACCGTGTGTTGCAGATTCGCGAAGAGGCGAAAGAACTTCCGTTGGTAGCGAAGTTTAAGGGCGACAACCGTTTCACATTTGTGGCAGGCAGTTCGTGGGGACCCGATGAAGACTTGTTCCTTGAATACTTCAACAATCATCCGGAGATGAAATTGATAATCGCTCCTCATGTGATAGACGAAAACCACTTGGTGGAGATTATCGGAAAGTTGAAGCGTCCTTACGTGCGCTACACCCGTGCCGACGAAAAGAACGTGTTGAAAGCCGATTGCTTGATTATCGACTGTTTCGGGTTGCTCTCTTCCATTTACCGATATGGCGAGATAGCTTATATCGGCGGTGGCTTTGGAGTGGGTATCCACAATACGTTAGAAGCTGCCGTATATGGCATTCCTGTCATATTTGGACCTAAGTATCAAAAATTTATGGAAGCCATACAATTGCTCGAAACGAAAGGTGCCTATTCCATCAAGGACTACACCGAATTGGATACATTGCTGAACCGATTCCATACCGATGTCGCTTTCCTGAACGAAACAGGAGAGAAAGCCGGCAATTATGTAACCGGTAATGCTGGAGCAACGGAGAAGATTATGCACATGATTAACTTCTAACTTCCTTTTATTGATTTAAGGTTTAGGCTCAAGTTAAAAAGAATGGCTGAAAGTGTTTGTAAAAGAACGCTTTCAGCCATTCTTTTTATGCTTCGTGCTGAAACCATCCGGTTTCTTTATGTGAAATGTTAAGAGTGTATAATAACACTGTGTTTGATGTGGGCTTAGAGCCTTCTTATGCATATTTATATGCAAAGCCCTTATAATACAATGAAATATGATAAATTGGGACATAGGAGTTTTCGCAGAGTAAGGGTAAGAGCCTGTTTAAATTCTCTTCAGTCATAATATTATAGCTCTTACCCCAGCTTTTCTTGTCGCGTCCGTCTGTAG
>NZ_JANJZR010000090.1 GCF_024623065.1 Bacteroides acidifaciens | reverse complement strand
TGCTACAAACAGGGGCTATTGCGGAGGGACAACGACAAACCTCTGTTTAAAGAGGAGTTCTCGGACAGTCTCCCCCACAGTTGTGCCTTTACGTTCGGGAGAACGTGTACTATCAAAATAACCCGCCTTATTACCTACTTTTAAAAAGGCAACTTTCTTCCCCACAAGATCAAATTCTTCTGGGTTAATTTTAAAGATAAAATTAAGATATTTCCCTTCATATTCGTTGAGTATCGCAGATTCATCTACCCCCATTTTGTCTATATTGTCCAATATATCTTCTGGGATTTCCTGAAGATTATGGACTTGCAGTTCATACACTTCTCCATTCATACTATCTCTATTTACAACGTATTTATGTATGCAGGAAGATCCTAACATAAACATTGCAAAACATCCTAATATAAGTAATCTTTTCATACTTTTATGGTATTTGGTAAATATATGGGCTTGAATAAATTCCTATTTGTCTGAGTCAATTGACAAAAATAACACAAGAATATCCTCTCTCGTCACTGGTATACAACAAACAACTATTGACTCTTTATCTTCAACGATCATGACAATTCATCATCTGTTTAAAATTATCAGCAAAGTCTAAATAAGACTTTAATCCATTATTATTAATTTCATAAAGTCTATCATTCTCCCCTAACAATCGCTTTAAAACATCTGCTTCATAATCTTCTAAATGAGAAGTAGCAGAGAACTTTTTTATGAATTCATTTATGCATTCTAATGCGCGCTGACTATTACCCCGTAAATAATGAAGTATTGGTAGTACAAACTCTCGTGCTCCCCCATATTTCCCTATTTCCATGCCGTAAACTACCTCATCTCTATCCACTAGCTTTTCCATATAAGGAATTCCATATTCTATGATAGCATCAGCCATCGCATTAACCTCTTCGGCTATATTATCTTCACTCAACATAAATTTCCATTCTATATAATCTCTTGCAGGCATTAAATAGCCAATAGGCGAACACAGCATAGCACCTACATAATCAGGATATTTAGATACCCCTAAATTTCTTAATTGTATCTCTAGTTCTGATACATCTTTGTATACGATTCCAGGACTCGGGCTCAAATAAAAAGCGTGTTTTTCTCCATGCGTAGCAATACTAAATCCTATGTTCTGAATTGTTTTCTCATCAGCCATTCGCACAAAATAATTATATCCTTTTTTCTTAAAACCATACTTATCCAATCGTTCAGAAAGTATTGTCATTATTCTTTTCATTTGTTCTTTCATTCTCTATTATTGTATTTAAAACGTCTTAATTACAAATATAGTCTATATCTTTGAATGCGTACCAAAATTCATAAAAATTCCTTCACAAACTCCGATACACATATTATATAAATTAAAAATAATGCTTTATAACAATTATATAATTACCAGAATATGGTTTTATCTTTCCTGCGCACCCATACTGTCAATATCCAATTCATAATTACCACCCAAATAATAGAGTAAGTCCTCAATAAAATGCCCATATAAACAGAGAATCGCTATGGAATTATTAAATTTCCACAATGATTCTCCGTTTATACAAGCACTTTATCAAGGACTTACCTTTCTTCCTACTTGATTTGTTCTATATAAGAACCTTACTTATCATTGTTTTACAATGGAGTTTATTTTATCCACTATTTTGTTAAAATAGTTATTCATCCACATGATTTTATTCCGTTTATCAGAACTTTCAATAAAGAAATATCCTCTACCTCCAATAAAATAATCGAAAACACCATTAGAAGCAATAATAATATTTCGAGTACTGTTATTACTCAGCACAAATTGAGCGAAAATAAGATTTTTCCCGCACTTACTGGGTAACAATTTCTTATTTTTTGCAGATTTAATAAGAGTGTATTTAAAAGAATCTACAAATACAGAATCTAATAAAATTTTAGGTGTATTATTGGCTTCTAATTCTCGAAATTTGCGATAGATACTCCCTCTAGTATGCCCTATAGAATCAAAATAATGATATATCCAAATACTTTTAACATCTTCTATCTTCAATTCATTTTGCTGAGCATAGCAGACATTCTGTGTAACAAAAAACGCTGTAATCATAATTAAAAACAAGATTCTTTTCATTACAGAAATAATTAACGATTAAGTAAAAAGTGAAAATACAACATAGGTCTAATACCTGCTCCTCGAAAAGACATTTTACAACCATTATAAAACAAGTTACCTTCAATATAATTAGTCTTCGACCAACTTACATGAAGGTAAAACTCTTGACTCTAAATGGATTTTTTATTATACAATAATAAGAAATCGCCTAATTCCTTGGCAGTCTTCAATAAATCTCTTATACTCAAAAAAACATGAAATTCTAAGCTACTCCTAATATTTTCTATATCACTGATTCCTCCTTCTAAAGAAATTATTTCTGCATCCCTCCATGAAAGTTTTATTTGCCACATTCCTTCTAAAGGAGCAAAGTGTATGATTTTTATTTCTTTCCTCAAAAAAGATATCAAATTTTCTCTAAACCTATATAATTCATCAACAAAAGAATAAGTATCAGTAGACACTTTAAATGTTGCATTCTCAATACAGAGTTTATACTGGAAATAATTATAATCACTATCATCATTATATTTAAAATTGAAAAAACGAATAGCAAATGATCTATCGCTATTTATAATACTTATATTACTCATACGATTTATTGCATTATGAAATTATTTATCTCATCTATCAATTCTGGTAGGAACGTTTGATCAAAATAATCATTTACAGTCAGATTATTTCTTGCACTCAATTCTCTAATCCAAAAACGTTGATAAATGCGTCCAGATTTTTCTCTCCTTAATTCTATCTTTATATCTTCATCGGATGAAGTAAATACAACAACAAGAATATTCTGTTCGAACAATTTAGCCAGATTTTCTTTAAAGTCAATTAACTCACTCAATTCTGTTTTTATTCTAATTGATGCTTCAAAAATTGATTTTGAAACTTTCACATCAAAAGATACAAGACCAGCTTCCTCAACACCAATTATATTTAAATCAGACCATTGCATTACAGGTTCTCTTTTCCAATTATAAAAAAACACTTCTTTCATACTGTTTATTGTTATATCTATGCATACAAATATAATATGTATTATAGACTATTAAATATTTTATTGTAAAATAATTGAGTTTGCTAAGTCGCAAACAAATTATGTATATGCTTCCATTAACAAACTCAATCAATGCGTCCACTTAAAAAAGTCTTTTTTATCAGAGATTAACGCCTTACAGATGCTTTTGAAAGGGGATAAAATACATTTTTTTAATGGACTCATCAATTATTAGTAAGGCATTATCGGAAAATGAAATTTTCTTAGAAAATCATTCCATTCATAAAAATTTCTATGATATATTATTCCTGTTTCAGTATTTATTCCAACGGTATATACACCATTAGCTCCATTTACAGTTCCAGGGGCAATCATCATCCTACTATTACCAGATGTACCATATAACCAACCATCTTTAACTATTTGTTCATCAAATGAACGTGGAAAATCATGATATAAATCAGTTTGTAATGTAATTCTATTATCATATCCTTTAATCTGTAGATCTTTAGGTACTAAATATTTTCCTTCTATCACAGGATTAATATTAGTATTACCATAAGTCGTAATCGAATAATCTCTTATTCCATTTTGCGGAACAGACATGTCTATAGGAGCAACTTCTGGCATCTGATCAGGCGAAAGCATTGTTGGTCTATGACGACCAATATTATCAACCGGTGTATTCTTTATCGAGAACGCATTCCTTCCCGGAGCGATATTCTGTCCAGTCCAAAAGTTCTGTCCTTTAATAAAAGACATACCACCACCAATCAATCCACCCGTCACACTACCTGTGATAGAACCATAAAATGCACCATTAAGACCATTGGAAAAAGCATCAGAGATATTTCCTCCATCTACTAACGTATTACCGAAGCCAAGCGTGAAACCGGATGTTGCACCACCTACAAAACCACCGATAGCACCACCTATAAATCCTGCACCACCGGCTATCCCACCGGTAGCAGCACCAATAGCACCGGCAGCAGCACCAACTCCGAAATACCCTAAACCCTGCCAAACATTATCTATACTTTTCCAATGGGTTGCCACATTGATTGCGCCGCCAATAACAGCAGCACCTATTACGAACCAAATAAACTCCCCATTCTCATCCACATAACACAGCGGACTGTTCATACAATAGCTATAACGATTGAAAGCCTGCGTATAATCAAGCATCTGCACATACGGGTCAGGACTGAGGAAACGCCCCAATACGGGATCATACAAACGGGTATTCATATTTATCAGCCCGAACAGCGGCAAATGTTCATGTCCGGTAAAACCTCTGCCCAACATCAAACCCGGAGTACTCTCAGTTGCATATGACTCATGAGTCAAAGGATTACGCCTACAGCCCCAGGCATCAAAGCTGTTTTCCTCCACCACATTTCCTTGCATATCCGATATTTGCAGAATACTACCCAAGTAATCACGGTGAATGAAATAAACAGAGGTACGACCGCTTTGCTTTACCAGTACAGCAGGGGCATCGTAATAATCACCACCTAAATATAACCTTTCCTGCGTACCCGTACTGTTAATATCCAATTCATAATTACCACCCAAATAATAGCGTGACAACAGTGTCGAATCATTCACAGAATACTGCATACGGATACGGTCGTGATTGGCATTATACGTCAACACAGCTTTCTTTCCATCCTGCGTGATAACAGAAGGACGCTCACCGGCAGTATAGGTGATGTCAAGTTCAGACTTCACCGGATTGTCTTCAACAGGAGCCAAACCCGTCACGGCATAAGGGCGGTTCGGATTGGTATAAACCGTTGTCAATTCAGGTGTTATTTGCTTCACGACACGTTGTAGCTATCACTCATACATGGTGAACTTTTCCGTGTCATTAAAAGCACCCTACACAGTCCTTATTCTTTGAAAGTTCCTTATAAAACAAAAAGCAGGAAGAAAACAAGCCCTGTTCTCTTCCTGCCATCTTATCCTAAACAAAAGATTTTATTCCCGTTTACTCAATCTTTCCACGACTAAATCTATGGGCAATTGTGCAGAAGCATAACAGGCGGTAAGCTCTTTATGATTGGCGCTGCTTTGTAGCAAACCGATTGATGTATCGTAAAAATCCCTGATATAAATTATTTGAATATCAATTTATATCAGGGAAAAAACTATAAGAGAATTCTGAGCATATATCCTATTAATCCTCTTCTTCCGGCGGATAAACCACCGTCCAATTCATTCGCTCCAAGTCTTCCAAGGTAAGTCGATACACATGAAGCACAGGAACGTATTTGCGGATGGTGTCGCAAGGTTCGGAATGATATTTCCAAAATGTATCACGATCCATAATCAGATACTGGATATATTTATAAGTCTCAAAATAATCATACCAACCAGCAGGATTCCGGTAACAATCCTCCCATCCCCAGTAAAAGAACTTAAACAAAGAATCAACCTTAAGATCGTAGACACCGTAAAACAAACCGTAATGACATAAAATCATAGAATCTTCTTGTATGTTTTCGGGATAAGATGTCTGAATGGAGATATCTATATCCGAATTATTGACGAGTGTCATATATGGAGGTCCTCCTTTATAGTTACGACAAGCACATAACACCGTGGAGACTACATACATCAACATGATAACTTTTAAATGTTTCATTACTTTTCTCTTATCATTGATATTATTCAATATTTTAACCAAAACATACGCAATATCATATTGGAAGATTTTATAGCACCGGATTTATTATAATCATAATAAGTTTCCTTACTTCCGACCCCACTACCATTCACATCCAACGGATTCTTATAAAAGTTCCAACCTTTAGTCAAATTCCCAAATTGATAAAGTTTTTTATACTTTTCATAGTCCTCTTCCGACGTATAAAATCCTTCTATCCCATTCTTAGGATCATTAAAATAATTGAACGCTCTTCTATTTGCATCCTGCTCAAACTTCTCAAGACTATGGTCGCCATTTCCGGCAGCACTCTTTATACTCGGTATTCCTACAGTAGGAATATATCCCGGTCCCATCTCCTGACTTTGCAAATAATGTCCATACTCATGCTGGAAAAGATAGTTGTTAGGGTCTGCCTTGAGATTTCGGTTACCGGTAATATAACTACTCAATGTTACAGCACCAGAACCCCAATTGGCTCCGCGTGATACCGTAGCACCACCCCAATAATCGACTTCATCCACTTGGCCTGCCCAATTGGAAACAGTAGCAAAACCAAGACCGAAAAAGGTTTGTGCACCCTGCCAAGTGAAACGAGAAATCATTTCCCATGCTTGTCCCCCAAAGTTTTTCCGGCTATCTGTGGTAAACAAACCACCCCAGAGTTTTACCTCATTCACTCCACTTTGCCAACCTGTCTTAAACGGATTTTTACCAGTAAATAATCCTTTGAAAAAGCCAAAGGTATAACCTAAGAAAAACTCCCCGCTTTGGTCCACATAACACAACGGGCTGTTCATGCAATAGCCATATCGGTTGTACGCCTGCGTAAAGTCTGGCATTTGTACATACGGGTCAGGACTCAAGAAGCGACCTAACACCGGATCATACAGCCGGGCATTCATATTAATCAATCCAAAGAACGACAGATGCTCGTGTCCTGTGTATCCGCGACCTAACAGTAACTCGGGCTCAGCGCCTGTCACAAAGACCGCCTGATTCGCAGGATTGCGTCTGCATCCCCAAGCATCAAAACTGTTTTCTTCCACTATGTTGCCCTGCGCATCCACTATTTGCAAAATACTGCCCAAATAGTCACGGTGAATGAAGTAAATGGAAACATTACTACCTTCTTTCACCAATACCGCAGGAGCATCATAATATCCGCCACCAAGGTACAACTTTTCTTTCGTTCTACCAACAGTTTCATCAACTTCATAATTACCACCCAAATAATAGCGTGACCACCGTATCGAATCATTCACAGAATACTGCATACGGATACGGTCGTGATTGGCATTATACGTCAGCACGGCTTTCTTGCCATCGCCTTGTGTGATTACGGCAGGACGCTCACCGGCAGTATAAGTGATGTCAAGACCGGACTTCACCGGATTATCTTCAACAGGAGCCAAACCCGTCACGGCATAAGGGCGGTTCGGATTGGTATAGGCCAGTTCCCCGGCATCGCCCTTCCAACGAATATTACCATAATTATCATAAAGAACGGCATTATTACCGTAAGAACACAAACGGTTCAAGCCATCATAATCAAAATCCTCCGGCAGGTTTCTGGTTTCATCCGTACGATTTTCAAGATTGTTATTCGCCACATTGAAACGGTAGCTGTGGTCGAACATTACACTCCCGTCCGCACGGGTGATGCTGCGTCTTACAGGCAGTCCCCATTCATTAAACTCGTAGGTACGCTGCATTCCGCCTGCAGTAAGCTTCGTCAACTGTCCCAGCGAATTCTCTTCATCATGACGGTAGACCAGCGTTCCGTCTGCAAGACGGACTTCTGTCAGGAAACCGTTGCGGTAAGACAACTCTTCTGTGGCCAAAGCACCGTTTTGAGAGGTATAAGCAATGGATTCAGGCAGTCCGTCGGTTGTATAACTGTAGGCTTTCTGCAACCATTTGCCATCCGGAGCTTCTTCACGCTGCATTTGCAGTCTGCCATACTCATCGTAAGTATTATACAGAGCACTGCCATTGCTTGACACTGCGGAAAGCAGCAGGTTTTCCGTGTCGTCATAGGTATAAGCCGTTGTCAAGTCAGGTGTTATTTGCTTCACGACACGTCCGTAGCGGTCGTATTCTTTCACTAATTCACGACCATCAGCATCAGTTTCTTTGCTGACATTTCCGGCTTTGTCATATGCCGTCCGACGGATACCGGCACTGGGATCTTTAATGGCAATACGACGGCCATACTTGTCATAATAGAAACGGGTTTGTATATTTCCTGACATGATTGCCACCACCGGCTGGCCGTCGGGACGGTAATAATAAGCAATACTTCCCGCAGCATCCGTCGCTTGTGTCATCAGCCCGACTTCATCATATGTACGGATATGGCGGATACCGTTTTCAATAATAGTATCGGTCAAAGCGCCATACGCACAAGAATCCATTTTCCCCGAAGCATAGCGGGTGGATGTACGGCGGTCAAATTTATCATACGTAAAGCTGTTCCAACGCGAAGGGACACTATCCGTAGTGGGTAGAGATTCTTTTTCAAGCAGCCCCGTTTTCACGTTGTACACTTTATCCGTTTTCATTTCCCGTCCGTCAAAGCGAACCTGCGATGTGCGAACTTCCCGCTTCAAGTAGTCATAATACGTTTTTGTTACAGGCTTGCCTGTTTCAGCAACAGTCACAACATACAGCCCCGGTTCTCCTTCGTTACTCCACGCAGTTGACAATCGTCTCATACGCCCGTCAGGATAGCAGGTTTCGACAAGACGCCCCCACATGTCATAAGCATAACGGGTGACATGCCCTTTATGGTCGGTAGCGCTTTGCAGCAAGCCGGTTTCTAAATCGTACACATAGCCGGCAGACAGCCCCATAGGGTCGGTTTCTTTCATCAAGCATCCATCCCGGTTATACTCAAAGGTCTTCACCAGCCAGTCTTCCGAATCATATGAACACTGCTCTTTTCTGGTAAGTTGCTGTCTGTCGTCATATTCATAATGCTCTTGGGAAGCGATATTTCCATTGACAAAACTTGTCTTACGGACAGGAAGATACCGGTTATCATAATCAGTTCTCACTTCCTGAGTGACAATCGAATCATTACGAGAACTTTGTGTCCATGAGAAAAGCGGAAGCCCCAACAGATACCAATCGCTGTTTTCTACATTCTGATAACCGAATGATTTTGCTTCCGTATTATGAGCACCATAGGAAGTAGACATGCCGGTTGCCTGTCCGTAGTCATTATACTCATACGTGGTAACCTTTTCCGTACCATTAAGCGCATCCTGCACAGTTTCTTTCTTTAATTTCAGAAGTACAGTCTTATCCTGCGCCCTCTCCAATACATATTTACGCACAATCGTATCAGCAGGAGTCTCTTTCTTCACCTCCGTACTCAGCAGCTCCGGATCGAACACAGAAGCCATCGTACGTTTATTCACCACATCTTCCGTCTCAATCTTCCGGAAACCACGGAAACCCAGCCCTGTACGATGAAACACGGCATTGGTGTACTTGTAATATTCCCATGAAAGCTGTTCGCTTCCTTTTGTCTTTTTCAACCATACCGGCACATATAAATGAGGAGTCATTATCGTATAGGGATAACTGATATACCCCAACGACATATCCGGACGGCTCACATAACGATTCTCAGATGTTTCCATTATATCCGTATAATAGTGGCTTGAGGTCACTCCATAACTGTCTGTAAGATCCCGCAGCATACGCTCTTTCGACTCGTTGTGATTGTATTTATACACATGAAGCTTCTCATTATCCACGCAAATCAGACTTCCTGACCAATAGTAGGGCTGAGCCACATTCGCCACGGCAAATTGTGCCGACAGGTTATCCATCTGTAAAATCGAACGGTAATTATAATCCTGGCTTATCTTTCCGTTTTCGTTCAGATGAACATAGATTTTCCCGCGAACATTGCGCAGCAGGTCAGGCAACCCGTCATTATCCACATCTACCAACATGAAATTCAGCCCCACAGTCTCATGAAAACAATAGAATAATTCTTCCGTATGCGCCTTAAATCCGGGATTAGCGGTACTATAAGATGAGTTTCCCGTAGAAATCAGAAATGTCCACCGCTTGCCGTTCTCCACATTCCAGTCAAAGACCACAAGGTCACGCTGGGATACACTCGGATCGACCGTACATTCCTGACCGGAATAAGGGTGTACATAATGTTTATACCCACTTGCGCTGGTACTTTTCAAGTTACTTTCACTAACACATGCGCCACGACAGATTCCGTCTCCCAAGTGCTTGAAACCATCCTTGCAATGCACACGGCGAGGCCCCAGAATAATATCCATATTTCCGTCACCGTTCATATCAGTCACCATCAGTTCCCTGTCTTTGACAGTTCCGCTTTCAAAATTGAAATGCATGATATTAATTGCACTAGAGTATGCCAGTTGCCTGAACCCGCTGCCGGTGAACTCATATACATAAAGCCCGTTTATATTAATGAGACAGATATCTGTCTTGCCGTCACCGTTATAGTCCATAGGAATCAGGCGGTCGGCATACAACGCCCTGTTATCTACCTGATGCAATGTAAAGTCGAAACACGTTCCGTCATAAATAGCCTTCCGATAATTCAAATCTACCAACAAGGCACGTGAAGGGTATTTGTTTTTATCCGAATTATAACAACTCGATATAGCCAGTAACTCTACTTTGCCATCCCCATTGAAATCACCGGTAATCACCTGTCGTTCATGAACATATCCATCCCACTCCGAATATATGTAATCTGAATGCCGGCTGGGGTCGACATCATTCGTATATACTGATACCACCAACTTATCATCATCATAATTTACTTTTACCGGCTCTTCCAGACCGTCTCCGTTTACATCTAACGCTTCCAGTTGTTTGAAACCTTTTCCGGCTGTAAATACGACAGGAGAGACATTTGAGTCCGACAAATCTTTGTAGACCAATAAATGTTGTGTCTCAGTATACTCACCGAGCACCGGATATGAAATCAAACCGTCACTTTTCGACGTTCTATTGAATTTTCCGCGTGATAAAGCAAGAGATCTATGAGAACTGGGACCCTGAACTGAGTTCGGGAAATACCTCTGTAAATAAATCGTACTTCCACTGAGAAACTCGATACTCCTTCCGTCTCCATATCTGAATTGCAGAGGATTAAGCTTGCCATTCTCCGTTTCACATTCTAACTGTATTGGCAGGTTCACCCCCCTGTTCTGATAAGAAAGCAAATATCGCCGCCACAGTTTACCTTTATAAAACGACTCTACCTTCTCCAGCAAACGACTGTATTTTAAAGGTTTTCCATCTGTATAACGAGCGATAGCAGCATTCACGTTGCGATAAGTAAACACTACGGAATCATTATATGCACCTTCGACTTCTCCATACAGTACCTTATGGATATAAGGCAAATTATCCGCCTGTGTATAGACATATTTTACAGATCGGCCTTTACGGTTTGTATACAAAGTCATCACATAACTGAAAGGAGCTTGTGAAGAAGTCTCGAACTTTGCCGTATTCCCATCCGGATAACGTGCCACCAATGTGCCGTCCGCTTGCTTCTTCACTTTTATAAATCCTTGTTCGCTTTGCCATGCGTCCGTGCCGGTCTTCAGCAAACGCATGCCATCCAACATCAGCTTGTCTTCATCCAAGGAAAGAGGAGATGATTTTCCATCGTAATAAATTGTTCCGGGCACGTGGGTAATACCGGACAGCCCGCCAATATTCCATCCGTATCCCATTGCACTTTCACGCTGCTGGCTGTTATAACCAAACGACAAGCGGGGATGAAATTCCTCAGGGTCAGGGTGAATATCCATTGGCACCTGATATGTAACAGCCCCGGTAGGAGTAAGGGCATATTGAACAGGAATTTCACCTACATCACATGCGGAATTTCTTCCTTCTGATGCCACAGCTTCCTGCTGCGCCCTTGTAGAAATAGCTACCAATAAAGCGATTCCTAGAATAATTATTTTTTGTGTTATATTTCTCATGATTATTGTAGTCTTTTAATAGTTTTGATTCGATTGCCTGACTGATCATACTGGTATTGTACAGGACAGTCATTCGGTTCCTCCGGCATCACTTCCGGTTCGCCGGGAATGATTGATGACAAATCGGTTATAATGGTTGTTCCCAGCCGACCATTGGGCACGGACCCATTCATGCCTTTAAATCCGGCCACAACAATATAATAAGTACCGGCCGGCAAATTCCGCACACGCAGATACGCAAGCCCCAAAGAGACTCCTTCAGGTATGCCAAGCTTCTCCGGATTAAAATCAGGAGACATACAATCTCCTATTTCAAACGTGGCGACCCGTTTAAAATAGAGGTCTCCTTCTGACCAATCTTCCATTTCGCCGGGTTTAACGGGTCTTAATAAAAAAATAGTACTAAAACCCACTCGGTAGGAATTCCAATTATGAATGATCACATCTCCTGACGCCGATGTTTCCATCCGGTAATAAATCGCTCTTCCTTGAGTGTATTCATAAGTATCACCATCTCTAGGTATATAACGACACTGATAATACCAGGGTGGCCCCGTACTCGTATCACGAACATCCTCAAATGTCGCTTTTCCAGAAGAGCATGTGACCTGTATCGGGTCCCAATATGAAGTCCCACTTCCTTCTGTCGTTTGTGCTTGGGACTCCCACCCAAAGAGCACCAACATCAATAATAATATAATTCTTTTAGTCATTGTGTTCTGTGTTATAGTTCTCAACTTAAATAATCTTCCTTATTAATCCACTGTATAAAACCGGCGCGCTCGGCTCTACACAGTGGAAATTATCATACTTTTCTCTTTTACAGATTCATCGCATTAGCGCCCAAAACGCCTGCCAAAGCCGAAGCCACTGCGATAACCACTTTCAGGATCATATCCCATACGGATTTCTTCATTGCCATCATTTACCTCCTTTCTGTTCTTTAATGTGTTGTGTTACTCTGTGCTCTTCCGTGTTTTCCGCCTGTGCCGTGGATTCTCCGGAATCCTTGAATCTCTTGCAATCCTTGAACTCCTTGAATTCCTTCGCCACATCGAAGCACGGGCACTGTTTAATCCACTCTTCCGGTTCTATCTCACCGTTTCCGTTCAAGTCCGGCGAGAGGTCGCGGTGTCCGCACACCCGGCAGCCGGGAAATCTCTCTTGCAACTGCCCGACGAGCAGCCGGAGCATGGAGCGCTGTGCCGGAGTCCGGGTATCTGCCGGGCGTCCCCGGCAGTCCAGACCGCCTTCATAGCAGATACCTATCGAGTGAGCGTTGAAGCCTTTCACGTGTGCTCCGATGCGTTCGAGGGGCCGGGTAAGGTACACTGTTCCATCCTTGCGGATGTAGTAGTGATAGCCTGTTCCGTTGAACCCGCGGCGCCGGTGCATCAAGTCCAAAGCTTCCGGTGAGAGTGTAGAATCCCCCCGCGTGGCGCTACAATGCACCACGATTAAGTTGATAATTCGCATGTTAGTGGATGATTTCTAATTTAGTTAAAAGCCAAATGTTCAGTTAAAAGTCAAATGTTCAGTTAAGCCTACGAAGTTTGTCATTTACATTTTGTGTACGCTGCACTGCCGTGACGTCATTTATGCAGCCGGATCGGGCGTTTCTCCGTCCCCTCCATTACCGTCTCCACCGGGCTTGTCGCTTCCACCGGAGTTGCCGCCTTCCGCGCTACCCGTATCGGAAACAAGCTTATCATAGCGGACACACTTCGCACCGGTCACCATCGAACGGGTAGCCGTAGTGCGGTCGAGGTTCTTGGTAGTCGCCGGCTGGAAGCGGACGGTAAGCGTAGCCTGTGCAGCCGACACTTCGTCGGAGGTTTCCACACCTCTGCCACGAGCCACCATCACCATGCGGAAGGTGCCGAGACCGTCGACGCTTACGCTTTCCGAAGATTGCAAGTGCTGCGTCATCACCGTCACCAGGTTGTCGAGCGTGTTTTTCACGTCACCCGGAGAGAGGGAAGAGTAGGCGGCTATTTCTTTCGAAAGTTGGGCGGAATCCACGTTGCCCGAACGAACGACACGGGGATAGAAGAGTTTCTTTTGGCTCTTTTTGTCTTCCAGAGTTGACTGGAAGGGTTTGTAAAGTACTGGCATAATTGTAATAGTTTTTTAATTGTTAATAATTCTAGTTCGTCTGTGTCTTTAAGCTTATCGACAATGCAAATATAAGGCCTTATTTCCGATTGACAAAGGGATTTTGAAAATGTGCGTTAATAAATTCGTTAATATGAAGATTTGCCATATACCACTTATTTACAACGTATTACAAACACCAACGGCATCACACTCCTTATTCATTCAGTTATTCAGGATACTCAACAGATAATGACCGGGCAGTTTGATCTTTCCGGCACTTGCCCGGATGACGCTGAAACCTTTCCAAACCTTGCCGCCGATTTCACCGTAATTACTTTTCAGTACGATTGCATACTGTTCGGAGGGAGGGATACGATAAAGGCGAAGGTTGTCCAACAGTCCGGAAAGGTTGCGCGGATGCCCGTCGGCAGGAGCTTGCATACGGTCAATATCCGACTGTGTCAGCTCACGTTTCTTCTTCGCCGGTTTTCTGTTAGAAGAATCTCCTCCCTTTTCTTCCTCATCCCCTCCTTTGGGCAAAGGAGGGTTAGGGAGGATGTTTTCTTTCCTTTCCTTTTCTTTTCTTTTTAGGAGGGTGCTTTTTGTTACAGTATCCGGGGATTCTGTTACAGTATCGGGGGTTTGCGTTACAATATCCGCGGTTTCTGCAACAGCATCCGGGAGGGTCGGGCGTACGTTTTCCTCATCCGGAAGCAGACAGTAGTCCGGAGAAATATGACGGCGGCTGCGGCGTTTAGTGACAAAAAGGAACTGCCGCTGGATGTCGGCGGAAGTCAGGATGCCGTAACGTTCGTAGAGAGAGGAATCGAAGAAACCGTACTCCACAAACAGACGAAGCACCTGGCGGACATTATCGTTGTCCGTGCAGAAGAGCTGGTCGGAGAGTTCGTCATAGAAGTCATCGTCGACATGAATATAATAACCCTCGCCCGAATATAGATAAGACAGGGTATAGAGCAGGATTGTGAAGGCGGAATCGCCTTCACGCTTCATCACACGGCGCACGACACGGTCGTGCATAAAATCGGTATTCAAAGGGAAATAGTCAAGCCCTTGTTTTATTCGTCCCATACTATTGATTGTTTTTATAAATCAGTCGGCCAATTCTGATTTTGATTTTGGTTCTGATTTTGATTGTAATTCTAATTCTAATTCTGATTTTGATTCTGACCCCGATTCAAAGGCTGAGCCGGACCGGGATTCGGCATCCGGTTCGCATTCAAATGCCGATTCGCGGACTTTCCGCCTTTTCCGTTCGATGCTGGCAGCTACGGTTTCAAGGGCATGCAGAATAAGCTCCCGTCGCAACATGGGGTCTTCCGTAGAGGTAATTACCGGATAACTGCTTTCCCTGTCGTATGCCAGGGAGCGTTTTTCATTCTTCCGGTGGTTCCGGCTGACAGTTTTACGACATTCCTTACAGTAGTTGCCGGGAAGACCGG
>NZ_JANJZR010000008.1 GCF_024623065.1 Bacteroides acidifaciens | reverse complement strand
GACTGGGTATTCCGTCATAAAACGTTCAGTGTATTGTTTTGCGCCGTTTCCATTCCGCTCTGCGTATTCTTCTTTTTCTTTATAGACAAGGAGCGGATGCCCGGTATCGAAGAAAACGAGCTGGTTGTCCGCATAGAATGGAATGAGAATATCCACGTGGATGAAAACAGGAAGCGTGTGGACGCGCTTTTTAAGGAACTGGACGGCCGTTCTCTGGAACAGACGGCTTCTGTCGGCAGGCAGGATTTTATCCTGAACCGGGAGAGGGAGCTTTCCTCTTCCGAAGCGGAACTTTATTTCCGTACGGAAACTTCCGGCGAGATTGCCCCATTGGAACAGGAGATATACCGGAGATTGAAAGAACGTTATCCGCTCTCCGTCATTTCCTTCTCTCCACCGGAGACGGTATTCGAGAAGCTCTTCGTGACAGGTGAGCCGGATATCACAGCCGAGTTTTATGCCCGTAACAGGGCACAGGCTCCTGTTGCGGAAACGATTCGCAACCTGGAGCATGAGCTGGCAGAAGAAACCGGAACCAATCCTACGGGCATCGCTTTTGAGAACCAGTTGGACCTGAGCGTCAGCAAGGAAAGACTGCTGCTTTACCGTGTCTCCTATAACGAACTTTACCGTGTCTTGAAAACGGCCTTCCGCGAGAACAGCGTGACCATGCTGCATTCCTACCAGCAGTATCTTCCGATTACTATTGCAGGGAATGAAAAGACCGTGAACAGGGTCTTGCAGGAGACATTGGTGCAGACACAGCCGGATAACCAAGGCAATATAGAATATATCCCGCTCCGGGAACTGGTGAAGGTGTCTCCCGCCGAAGACCTGAAAAGCATCACCGCCGGGCGTAACGGGGAATTTGTGCCCTTCGATTTTTACGGAGTGCGCGATGCGGAGAAGCTGATAAAAGACGTGAAGCGGGTAGCCGGACACACCGGGGAGTGGGACACCGGCTTTTCCGGCAGCTTCTTCTCAAACCGGGAAATGCTGGACGAACTGGTAGTGATCCTCCTTGTTTCCCTGTTGCTGATGTATTTCATCCTTGCTGCACAGTTCGAGAGCTTTCTTCAACCCTTGCTTGTCCTGGCGGAAATCCCGATAGACGTGGCATTCGCGCTTCTGCTGCTTTGGGTTTGCGGGCATACGCTGAACCTGATGTCGGCCATCGGGCTAATCGTCACCTGCGGTATCGTCATCAATGACTCCATCCTGAAGCTGGACGCCATCAACGAACTGCGCAAGTCGGGCGTCCCTTTGCTGGAAGCCATCCATGAAGCCGGACGCAGGCGCCTGCGTCCCATTATCATGACCTCGCTGACTACGGTTTCCGCCATGGTCCCGCTCCTGTTCTCTTCGGATATGGGTTCGGAACTGCAAAAGCCGTTGTCCGTTGCCATGATAGGGACGATGGCCGTGGGCACTGCTGTCAGTCTGTTCATCATCCCGTTGCTTTACTGGTTCATTTACCGCCGTAAGGCGGCGCCTCCGGCCTGACACTCCGGTCCGTATAGCCTGGCACAACAGTTTCCATAGCTTGGCACGGTTGTTTCGTATAGCCTGGCACAACAGTTTCCATAGTCTGGCACGGTTGTTTCATATAGCTTGGCACAACAGTTCCCATAGTTTGGCACTATCGTATTCATTACCTGGCACAACCATGCCTCTTGTTTGTAACATTGACAACTCTTATATAAAAAAGTGATAACCATGACCCATCCATCCCGTCTCATTCATAACAGCCTGCTTGCCGGGTTGTTTTTCTCCTGCACCGGCTTGCAAGGGCTGCATGCGCAGCAACGCCTTGTGCTTGACCTGGAGCGTACGATCGCTCTTGCCAACGACAGCTCCCTGGAGTCGTTCCGCACGCAGAACATGTACCTCTCCGGCTATTGGGAATACCGGACATACAAGGCAAACCGCCTTCCCAGCCTGACGCTGGACCTGACCCCGGCACAATATAACCGTGATATAACGAAGCGTTACGATTCGGGGTCCAACCTCGACGTGTACCGCACGCAACAGTCGTTCTATGCTTATGGCGGACTGAGCGTGCGTCAGAACCTCGACCTGACCGGTGGTACCTTCTACCTGGAATCGAACCTTGCCTATATGCGCAGCTTCGGGGCGAACAGCGCGACACAACTCACCAGTGTCCCGATAAGGCTGGGATACTCGCAGAGCCTGGTAGGATACAATCCTTTCAAGTGGGAGCGCCGAATCGAACCGTTGAAATACGAGCGCGTGAAGAAGGAGTTCCTTTATAACGTGGAGAAAGTCTCGGAAACGGCCACGAACTATTTCTTTTCCCTCGCCATGGCGCAGGCCGAATACAACCTCGCCAAGGACAACCTGGCGTCTACGGACACGCTCTACCGCATCGGGCAGCAACGCCACCGGATAGCCGCCATCTCACAAGCCGACCTGCTGACATTGAAACTGGACCGTGTCAACGCGCAGAACACCCTTCGGAACAAGGCGAGCGACCTGAAACGGGCGATGTTCTCCCTGGCGTCTTTCCTCAATCTGGACAAGAATACGCAAATCGAACTGCAACTCCCTTCCCGTCCGGGCATGATAGAGATTCCGGTGGACGAGGCTTTGAACTGGGGGAGAAGCAACAACCCCCAATTGCTGGAATTGAAGCAGAACGTGCTGGAAGCGCAGCGGAATGTGGACAAGACAAAGAAAGAGTCCCGTTTCAACGCGAGCGTGAACGCGAGCGTCGGTTTCAACCAGGTGGCGGATAATTTCGGGGATGTGTATCATAAACCGATGCAGCAGGATTTGGTGGCAGTTAGCGTTTCTATCCCGTTACTGGATTGGGGTGTCCGCAAAGGCAGGTATAATATGGCGCGCAATAACCTGAACGTGGTGAAGATTTCGGCACGCCAGGATGAAATAAGCATCGAAGAGGAAGTGATTATGACAGTGAGCGATTTCAATATCCAGCAGCAGCTGATAGCAAGCGCGGAAGAGGCGCTGGATTTGTCCGTACTTGCTTATCATGAGACGAAACAGCGTTTTATCATCGGCAAGGCGGACATTAACAGCCTGACACTTTCACTCAACCGCCAGCAGCAGGCACAGCGGAATTATATTTCCGCCTTGCAGAGCTACTGGCTGAATTATTACAAGATACGCCGGCTTACCCTGTTCGACTTCGCCGCGAAGCTTTCCCTTTCGGACAGGTTCGATTTCAATGGGGGGAAGCTGGTTAAATGAGTTCACCACGGAGGACACGGAGGACACAGAGGTCTTCCCGTTCTCTTTCCGCAAGTAAAACAGGGCGATAAATGTGTGAGGCTCTGTGTTGCTCTATAGTGAATAAAAAAGATTAAACCTCTGTGCCCTCCGTGTCCTCTGTGGTGAAATATAATGAATGATGATAATGCAAACTATGGAATCTGAAATAAACAAATCCCCGAAGGCTTCCGCCTTTACGCTGATTGTGGCTTTTGTCTGTGTGGCGCTGGTCGGTCTGGCGCTTGTTCCGCTGTTGCCTGTCAAACTGAACCCGTCACGGACGCTGCCCGGCTTCACGGTACGTTTCAGCATGCCGGGCACCTCGGCTCGTGTGGTGGAGATGACGGCTACCAGCAAACTGGAGGCGATGCTTGCCCGCGTGAAAGGGATTCGGGGAATTTACTCCACTTCGGGAAACGGTTGGGGAAGTATCAGCGTGAATTTGGACAAGCATGTGGATGCGGCAGTCGCCCGCTTTGAAGCTTCCACCATTATCCGCCAGACGTGGCCGGAACTGCCGGACGGGGTGAGCTACCCGTATATTCAGATGCAGAGCCCGGGACAGGGCAGCCAGTCTCCTTTCATGACGTTTACCATCAATGCGCCCGCTACGCCTGTATTGATTCAGCGGTACGCGGAAGAACATATAAAAACACGCCTGGCACAGCTTTCGGGGATTTATAAGATTAACCTTAGCGGTGCTACCCCGATGGAGTGGCGGTTGGAGTATGATTCCGAACAGTTGCGCACGCTCGGGATAAGCACGGATGATATCCGTGAGGCGGTCCGGTTGCATTATCAGAAAGAGTTCATGGGTACTTATGATGTGGAACAGGGCGCTTCGGACAGGCAGTGGATACGTCTGGCGCTGGTCCCCGAATCTGAAAACAAAGACTTCGAACCGGAAAGCCGGGATTTTGATGCGGGACGCATACAGGTAAAGATGAAAGACGGGAGAATGACCGGCCTGAATGAGCTGGTGAAGGTGTCCCGTGTGGAAGAGCAGCCTCAGAGCTATTACCGGATTAACGGGCTGAACTCGATTTACCTGTCTGTCGTGGCGGAGGAAACGGCTAACCAGTTGGCGTTGAGCAAGGAAGTGAAAGCGTATATGGACGGCATCCGGCCGCAGCTTCCGGCAGGATATGAGATTCACACCGGTTATGACGCGACAGAGTTTATCCGGGAAGAACTGAACAGGATTTATCTGCGTACGGGAGTGACGGTAGCCATTCTGCTTCTGTTTGTATTGCTGATTACTTTCAGTCCTGAATATCTGTTTCTGATTGTAGTCAGCCTGTCCGTCAATATGGCGATAGCCGTTATTTTTTATTATGCGTTCGGATTGGAGATGCAATTATACTCTTTGGCAGGCATCACCGTCTCTTTGAATCTTGTGATTGACAATACCATTGTGATGAGCGACCACTATCTGAGGCGCGGGAACCGGAAGGTGTTCATGTCCGTACTGGCAGCTACGCTGACAACGATAGGGGCACTGGTTATTATTTTCTTCCTGGATGAGAAGATACGGCTCAATTTGCAGGACTTTGCCGCTGTGGTGATTATCAATCTGGGAGTTTCTTTGTTGGTCGCCCTGTTTTTTGTCCCTTCCCTGATTGATAAAATCGGACTGGAACAGCGGAAAAGAATTTCTCCTTCAAAACCAAAGTTGAAGCTGAAGCTGAAATCGGGACAGCGGATGGGCTGCGTGCGTCCCTTTATGTGGATACGTTCGAAGATGCGGCGTGTTCCGGTTTACTTCAGCCGCTTTTATAGGTGGCTGATACGGGTTCTCTGCCGTTGGCGGGTGGCGGTCTGCATACTGTTATTGCTGGCTTTCGGATTGCCGGTATTTCTGCTTCCGGAAAAGATGGAAGGGGACGGCAAGTGGGCGGAAGCTTATAATAAGACGCTGGGTACTTCCACTTATAAGGAAAAGGTGAAACCGGTGGTTGACAAGGCGTTGGGAGGAACGTTAAGACTGTTTGTGCAGAAGGTATACGAAGGGAGTTACTTTACCCGCAATGAAGAGGTGGTGCTCCACGCCAATGCCAATCTGCCGAATGGCAGTACACTGGAACAGATGAATGCACTGGTTAAGAAGATGGAAACCTATCTGAGCGGCTTTAAGGAAATCAGGCAGTTTCAGACCTCTGTAGAGAGTGCCCGCAGGGCATCCATCCATATTTATTTCACGAAAGAACACCAGAAAAGTGGTTTTCCCTATACGCTGAAGGCTAATATGATCGGCAAGGCGCTCCAACTGGGCGGCGGCGACTGGAGCATCTACGGATTGCAGGACCAGGGATTCAGTAACAACGTGCGTGAGAATGCGGGCTCTTTTCGGGTGAAAATGTACGGGTACAATTATGACGAGTTGTATGCACAGGCGGAAAAGTTGAAAGAAAAGCTTTTGTCCCACCGCCGTATCCGGGAAGTGACCATCGGTTCCGATTTCTCCTGGTGGAAGGATGATTACACGGAATTCTATTTCAATCTGGACAAACGGCGGATGGCAGAGGAAGGGATTGGAGCCGGGAGACTGTTTTCCGCCATCCGTCCGGTATATGGGCGGAATATGGAAATCGGTTCGGTGGTGACGGAAGAGGGCACGGAAAAGATAAAGCTGTCTTCGCGGCAGTCGGAAGAGAGGGATGTATGGGCAATGCAGCATTACCCTTTCGAGGCGGGCGGCAAAGAGTATAAGCTTTCGGAACTGGCAACCGTGGAAAAGGGACAGATGCCGCAGGAAGTGGCGAAGGAGAACCAGCAGTACCGGCTATGCCTGCAATATGAGTATATCGGCTCTTCGGAACAGGGAAACAAACTGCTGAAGAAAGACCTGGAAGAGTTCAACGAACTTCTTCCGATGGGATATACTGCCCAGGCAGAGGGTTACAACTGGTCGTGGGGTGGAAAGGACAACAGGCAGTATCGTCTGCTCCTGATAGTGATTGCCATCATCTTCTTTATCACAAGTATCCTGTTCAATTCTCTGAAACAGCCGTTGGCGATTATCTTTGTGATTCCGGTATCCTATATCGGCGTTTTCCTGACGTTCTACTGGTTCAGGCTGAACTTCGACCAGGGAGGTTTTGCTTCTTTTGTCCTGCTCTGCGGTATTACGGTAAATGCGAGTATCTATATCCTGAATGAATATAATTCCGTTCGCAAGCGTTTTCCGCGGCTTTCGTATGTGAAAGCCTGGAACACGAAAGTAATACCTATCTTCCTGACGGTTGCTTCCACTATCCTGGGCTTTATCCCTTTCATGGCGGGAGCGGAGAAAGAAGGTTTTTGGTTCCCGTTGGCGGCAGGCACTATCGGGGGATTGATAATGTCCGTAATCGGGGTATTTATTTTCTTACCGGTGCTGACGTTGAAAAAGAAGAGCTTTGTGGCATCTAAAGCTATGCTTTAAGGATGCTAAAGCGTAGCTTTAGATAGGATAAAGCTACGCTTTTTTGTTCAACTTATCATTGAGTGGAGGATAGCAACTCTATAGTTCTAACAATGTTTCTTTTTATCTTCGATATATTTGTTTTATCAGATAAAGAGTTCCTTATAAGGTTACGCCTGTTTTAAAGATAGCGATTTCGCGATAACCTTTCTTTTCATTGTTTACGAATTCACCGCTTGCCACTTTGAGGATATAATCAATGAAGCGTTCGCAAGTCTTTTCCATCGGTTCGTTTTCTATAATCACACCAGCGTTAAAGTCAATCCATCCCGGTTTGTTTTTAGCCAGCGTCGAATTGGTGGAAATCTTCATGGTTGGAACAAAAGTACCAAAAGGAGTACCGCGTCCGGTGGTGAAAAGAATCATGTGACATCCGCTTGCTGCAAGGGTGGTGGCTGCAACCAAGTCATTGCCTGGGGCAGAAAGCAGATTAAGACCTTTTTTCTGTAAACGTTCGCCGTAAGGCATCACGCCGGATACATAACTCTTTCCGCACTTTTGGGTACATCCCAGTGCTTTTTCTTCCAATGTAGAGATACCGCCGGCTTTGTTTCCCGGAGAAGGGTTTTCGCCTACAGGCTCTCCGTGTGACAGGAAGTATTCTTTGAAATCATTAATCAGATGGACGGTCTGCTCGAACAAATCTTTGTTTTCGCAACGGTTCATCAAGATAGTCTCTGCACCGAACATTTCCGGTACTTCGGTCAATACGCTTGTGCCTCCCTGTGCAATCAGGAAATCGGAGAACATGCCCAGTAGCGGGTTTGCCGTAATGCCGGAGAAGCCATCGGAACCTCCGCATTTCAATCCCACACGAAGCTCGGACAAAGGAACATCGGTACGTTCATCTTTAGAAGCCTTTGCATACAAATCGCGCAGGATTTCCATTCCTTCCTCGTATTCGTCACCTACCTTTTGAGTAACCATGAACTTCACACGATCTTCATCAAACTCGCCCAGGAATTCACGGAATACGTCCGGCTGGTTGTTTTCGCATCCCAAGCCTACTACCAATACGGCGCCTGCATTGGGATGGAGCACCATGTCGCGAAGAATCTTCTTCGTATTTTCATGGTCGTCACCAAGTTGTGAGCAGCCGTAGTTGTGCGGGAAAGCGACGATGGCATCCACACCTTTGCCTTCAGTCTCGCGACGCAGTCCCTCAGCCAATTGACCGATGATACCGTTCACGCAACCTACGGTCGGGATAATCCATATTTCGTTTCTTACGCCTACATCACCGTTTTTGCGACGGTAACCTTTGAAAGTAAGGTCTTTGCGGGCAATATCCAAAGAAACCTGAATAGGGTTGTAGGTATATTCCAGTAATCCGGCGAGGTTGGTTTTGATGTTCGTTTCGTTCATCCAGTCACCTTGTTTCTTTGCCATTCGTGCATGTCCGATAGGATAACCGTACTTGATTACATTTTCGCCTTCAGCAAAATTCTTCAATGCGAATTTGTGTCCGGCAGGAATGTCTTCGTTCAATGTAATCTCAATGCCATCTACAGAAAGATGCTCTCCTGCCGGGAGGTTAACAATGGCAACGGCTACGTTGTCGGCAGGATTAATTCTTAAATACTTTGTTTCCATGTAATGTACTTGTAAAGTTGTACTTTGTTGTTATTTGCTATGGTAATAGTCTATTGTTTCTACCGTTAACAAGTCGATAGGCATATAGTTGATGCAGGTCACGTCTTTTTTGAAGATGAGGTGGTCGCAAAGAGCTTTTATACCGTTGGCGCCTTGCAGTTCCGGTTGCTGGGCGATGAGGAAGGAGATACTTCCTTCTTTCAGGCAGGTGACATTCCGTTCCAGAAGGTCATAGCCTATCAGATTGAAATCTTTCTTTCCGCGGCTTTGCAGGTATTCGCCAACTATATAGGCTTTAGAGTTGAATGTGATTCCGTTCTTCACCGTCGGGTGGGCACGGAAAAATTCATCCAGCATCTCGTTGTCTTCGTCGTTGCGTTCGGCATGCAAGTCAAGCTCCAGTATATTACAAGACGGATGATGCTCTTCCATGTACTGCCTGAAACCGATTTCTCTGTTCTCCTGTTGGTTAGAACCTACAATTCCTTCATGGATTTTGCGGAAAATGACGATTTCTTTCTCGTCCCGTGCCAGTAGCATCATCATCCGTGCGGCAAAGTATCCGCTTTGACGTGAGTTCTGACCGAAGAAGGCGAGGGGAGGAACGTCCTTGATATTTGAGTCTATATATATATAAGGTATATTCAATGCTTGCAGCCGATCTGTGAACCCCTTTGTATATTGGGGGGCGGTGGGAGCTACCATCACCCCGTCCGGCTGAAGAGTGAGAATCGCTTCGCTTGCGTCAACAAATGAATGATAATCGTATGGGTCGTAATAGTTGATTTTCACTGAAGTGTTGAAGTCCGAATAGGTAGCGATAGCTTCATGGATGCCCAGTTCCACGGCTGTCCAGTATTCACCTTCCAAATGCTCCGGCAAAAGACATATAAATGTATATTTTTTGTTGGATGCCAAGGCGCTGGCGTACATATTAGGTTGGTAGTCAAGCTGCTTCAATATTTCTTCTACGCGCTTTTTGCTTGCTTCCGATACTCCGCTGCGTCCGTGAATGACACGGTCTACTGTTCCCACCGATACATCCGCCAGGCGGGCAATGTCTTTGATTCTAATCCTTTCGGGCAATTTATTCATACGATAACCTTATTTATATAGGTATATGTGCTCGCACACAATAATAATCTTAATATTTTCGATACAAATATATAACAATTTTTGTAATTACGAAAATTGTTGTATCTTTGTGCCCGCACACGAAATGTATGTGATGTTAGCCTTTTAATGGTTTAATAGACGTATTATCAGTGTGTTAACCTGGGAAATGGGTGTAAAATGATAAATTGAAAGTTTATAATATTAACAACTTAGAATTTAAAACATAAGATTATGGGAAAGAAAGTCGTTACATTAGGCGAAATCATGCTTAGATTATCAACTCCGGGTAATACTCGTTTTGTTCAATCTGATTCTTTTGATGTAGTATATGGTGGTGGAGAAGCGAATGTTGCCGTGAGCTGTGCCAACTACGGACATGACGCCTATTTCGTAACTAAATTGCCGAAACATGAAATCGGACAGTCTGCTGTTAACGCATTGCGTAAGTATGGTGTAAAGACAGACTTTATTGCTCGTGGTGGCGACCGTGTAGGTATCTACTATCTTGAAACTGGCGCTTCTATGCGTCCCAGCAAGGTTATCTATGATCGCGCTCACTCTGCTATTGCTGAAGCCGATGCTGCTGACTTCGACTTTGACGCTATCATGGAAGGCGCTGACTGGTTCCACTGGTCTGGTATCACTCCGGCTATCTCTGACAAGGCTGCCGAATTGACTCGTCTGGCTTGCGAAGCTGCAAAACGTCACGGTGTAACTGTTTCTGTTGACTTGAACTTCCGTAAGAAACTGTGGACAAAAGAAAAAGCACAGTCTATCATGAAACCGTTGATGCAGTTTGTTGACGTATGTATCGGTAACGAAGAAGACGCAGAGCTTTGCCTGGGATTCAAACCGGACGCTGACGTTGAGGCTGGTCACACCGACGCTGAAGGCTACAAGGGCATTTTCCAACAGATGATGAAAGAATTCGGATTCAAATATGTAGTTTCTACTTTGCGCGAATCTTTCTCTGCTACTCACAACGGCTGGAAAGCTATGATTTACAACGGTGAAGAATTCTATACTTCAAAACGTTACGATATCGACCCGATTATCGACCGCGTAGGTGGTGGTGATTCTTTCTCCGGTGGTATCATCCACGGTTTGATGACTAAACCTAACCAGGGCGAAGCTCTTGAATTTGCCGTTGCTGCATCTGCTTTGAAACACACTATTAATGGTGACTTCAACCTTGTTTCTGTAGAAGAAGTTGAAGCTTTGGCTGGTGGTGACGCAAGCGGTCGCGTACAGAGATAAGCTGAGAGTTGAAAATAGAGAGTTGAGATTCTGAAAAACAACTCATTTACCAATTCGTTTAAAATAATAAATAATAAGATGGCAAAATTCGATAAAATAGCTGTATTGAATAAGATCGGCTCTACAGGAATGGTTCCTGTATTCTATCATAAAGATGTAGAAGTTGCAAAGAAAGTAGTAAAGGCATGTTATGACGGTGGTGTTCGTGCTTTCGAATTTACCAACCGTGGTGACTTTGCACAGGAAGTATTTGCTGAAATCGTTAAGTTCGCAGCAAAAGAATGTCCTGAAATGGCAATCGGTATCGGTTCTATCGTTGACCCGGCTACTGCTGCTATGTATTTGCAGCTGGGTGCTAACTTCGTAGTAGGTCCGTTGTTTAATCCTGAAATTGCTAAGGTATGTAATCGTCGTTCGGTAGCTTATACTCCGGGATGTGGTTCTGTATCAGAAGTTGGTTTTGCACAGGAAGTAGGTTGCGATCTTTGCAAAGTATTCCCGGGTGATGTTTACGGAACTAACTTCGTGAAAGGCTTAATGGCTCCGATGCCATGGTCTAAGTTGATGGTAACAGGTGGGGTGGAACCTACTAAAGAGAACCTGACTGGATGGATCAAAGCTGGTGTATTCTGCGTAGGTATGGGTTCTAAATTGTTCCCGAAAGATAAAGTGGCAGCAGAAGACTGGGCTTATGTAACTGCAAAATGTGAAGAAGCTCTCGGTTATATTGCCGAAGCTCGTAAATAAGATTTAGAGGGCGAGAGCCATCTATATAAGAAAGGGGGTTGATGCGATAGCCTCTTTGAATATGCCTCGAGGGTTAGTTAGTTTAGTTAGTATATGAGGCATATTTTCATTTTGTTTAAAGGTGTTTAAAGGGGATAAGCCATCGGAATGAGCGACTCATTTCGGTGGCTTGTTTTGTTTCTATTATTTCCTATAGTGGGATATTGATATTTTCTATGAATGACTAGTTGGGGTGAAAAAGTGCGCAAAAATATTGTTTGTACCATCACTTCTGTTATATTTGCACTATAAAATCATATCAAAGAATGAAATTGAATAGAATAAAGGCTGTTCTTTTGGAAAAAGGCATTTCTCAAACATGGTTGGCAAAGAAACTCGATAAGAGCTTTAGTATGGTGAATGCCTATGCTTGTAATCGGGTTCAGCCTAATTTGGAGACCTTGCAACAGATAGCGGAGATACTACAAGTGGATTTGAAGGACTTGATAACCGACAAAAAGGACAGGTGATATGAAACAATTCTCGGAAGCGACACGGGTACAGATGCCTGCAATGGTTCATCTTACCCGAATAGGATATACATACTTTGGTAAATTGAGCGAAGACAAGAATGGAACAGTCTATGATGGTGATACGAATATTTTATTGCCAATTTTTGAGCAACAATTCAAAAGACTGAATCCTGAGCATGAGGGTGAATATCTTCAAGTCTTGAAAGATATTCGTAAGGAACTGAATGATGATGACCTCGGTCGTGGCTTTTATAATCGTCTGAAAGCCGTATCTCCTGTGAAATTAATTGACTTCGATAATGTCGGAAACAATACATTCCATTTTACAGCCGAGTTTACTTGTAAGAACGGACAAGATGAGTTTCGACCTGACATTACTTTGTTTGTGAATGGTTTGCCACTTTGCTTTGTAGAAGTGAAGAAGCCAAACAATCATGGTGGAATGTTGGCGGAGAGCGCACGAATGAACAAAGAACGTTTCCCAAATAAGAAGTTTCGTCGTTTCATCAATATCACGCAGTTAATGATATTCAGCAACAATATGGAATATGATGCACTTGGTGGTATTGTACCCATACAAGGGGCTTTCTATTGTACTGGAGCACGTTCATATTCTCCCTTTAACTGTTTCCGTGAAGAAAATCTGTCTGCACAAAAGATAGCACCTTTCCATCGTGATTATCCGTATAAGGACATTGACAAGGTAACGGAAAGGCAGATATTATCAGACTATAATTGCCAAGTCATTCATACAAGCCCGGAATACCAAACCAATCTTGATTTCAATACGCCTACTAATAGGATACTGACTTCCATGTGTTCACCGGAACGTTTGCTGTATATTATTAAATATGGTATAGCATACGTTAGAATGGAACGAGAGGTAGATGGAAAGATTGAATCCACCGACCAAAAACATATCATGCGTTACCAACAATTGTTTGCATCATTGGCCATTCGTAAGAAACTGGCTGAAGGACTAAAGTCAGGTGTTGTATGGCATACGCAAGGTAGTGGTAAAACAGCCCTATCCTATTATCTGACCTATATTCTCAACGATTTCTATTCCAAACAGAAGAAGGTGGTTAAATTCTATTTCATAGTTGACCGCCTTGATTTGTTGGAGCAAGCCACACAGGAGTTTGAAGCTCGTGGATTGGTGGTATCAACAGCCAATTCAAGAGCAGAATTAATGGCGCAATTCCGTACTAATCAAGCACAGCAGGGTATAAGCGGTCAGGCTGAAATTACGGTAGTGAATATACAACGCTTTGCGGAGGACAAAGAAAAAGTGCGCATCAACGACTATGCAACCAACCTTCAGCGTATCTTTATTCTTGACGAGGCACATCGTGGGTATAAACCCGGTGGCTGTTTCCTTGCCAATCTGTTTGATGCGGACACTGATGCAATAAAAATTGCACTTACAGGTACTCCGCTATTGAAGGAAGAACGTGCCAGTTGTAAAGTGTTCGGAAGTTATCTACACACTTATTATTACGATAAGTCCATTGCGGACGGTTATACGCTGAAAATCATTCGTGAAGATATTGAAACATCCTATAAGGAACGTCTTTCGGATGTGTACGACAAATTAGAGACATTAGTGCAGAAGAAAGACATTCGCAAATCGGAAATCATAGAGCATCCGAGTTATGTAAACGAGTTGGCTCGTTATATCATGACGGACTTAAAAGAATTCCGAAAGATACAAGGAGATGATACTTTAGGCGGTATGGTTATTTGCGAGACCAGCGAACAGGCACGACAGCTTTACGAGGTATTTCAAGAGGAATGGCAAAAATGTCAACCGAAGCCCATCAAGATTAAACTTCCTGATGGTTCGTTTATCGTGGGTGAACCTGAGGTGGATTACAAATCAAAGTATAGACCGCTGAAAGCCGGAATCATTCTTCATGATACGGATGACAAAGAAACGAGGAAGCAAATAGTCAAGGACTTTAAGAAGAATATGACGGTGGATATTCTCATTGTCTTCAATATGCTTCTGACTGGTTTTGATGCACCTCGTTTGAAGCGTTTATACTTTGGTCGTAAATTGAAAGACCATAATTTGCTTCAAGCTATTACTCGTGTAAACCGTCCTTATCCGGGGATGCGTTACGGTTTTGTCATTGATTTTGCCGATATTAAACGTAATTTTCAAGAAACGAATGAAGCGTATTTGCAAGAGTTGAATCGGTTTAACGATGTGGATGAGACCGGTGAAGAAGCTGTTACCGATACATTTACTCAAGTCATAGAGGATAAAGAAGAGATTTTGAAGCAAATGAAACAGGTGCGTCAGACTCTTTTTGATTATTCTTATGACAATGCAGAAGAGTTCTCCTCTGAAATTTCAACGGAAGAAGATAAGGCTGTACTGCTTGACTTAAAACATGCGTTAGAGGCAGCTAAGAACATGGCTAATATCGTGCGTACTTTTGGCGATGAGGATATGAAAAAGCAATTTGCTAAACTTGAAATTACCAAACTGCCACAACTGCTGTCCGAGGTGCAAAGGCGTATTGGTATTATTAACCAAAAGGAGGCTTTTAGCGTAGGTGATGAGACTAAAATGCTTATCAATGAGGCGATGATGGATATTGAGTTCACTTTTTCCAAGATAGGACAGGAAGAATTACGCATAGTAGGCGGAAAAGAGGCAATTAAAGAAAAATGGCAACGGACTATTACTTCTTTTACGCAGAACTTTGACCAAGACGATCCTGAGTTCATTTCGTTGCGTGATGCCTTTATGGAGCGGTTTAAAGAACACGGATTTGTGATTGATTCTATTGCTAAGTTTAATGAGGAAACGCAAGCATTGGATGAAATTATAGTTCGTCTGCAAGACCTACAAAAACGGAATAATGCATTAATGAAAAAGTATAAGGGCGATGAAAAATTTGCCCGTGTACACAAACGCATACGAGAAGTAAATAAACAGAGGGAGGGGAAAGGACAAAAGCCGATGTTTTCTTTCCTTGACGAAGAGATTGCAGCCATTCTTAATATCATAAAAGAAGATGTGGATGCCAAAGTCTATGATCGTAACGATATTCTAAAAAAAGATGCCTATTTTAATCGTACGGTGATGGCTCTTATCAATGGATGCTTGTATCATTTCCCACAGATTAAGCCGGAAATGGACGATTACAAGTTTATCCAAACACGTATTTCACAACAGTATATCAACCAATATAACGCCACTTACGGCATTGCATAAAGATTATGTCAGATATTAAAGAAAAAACATTAAAGCTCATCGACGGTCTTAAAGCCACCTGCCAGTCATACGGTATGGGTAACGATGGTAACGAATATAAAATTATCACCCAAGTATTTCTCTACAAGTTCTTGAATGACAAGTTTGGTTATGAACTGAAAAATGCGAAAAGTGAAATAGCAAAGAAACTGACCGGGAATGTAAAATGGGAAACGGCATACGAGAATCTTTCTGATGATGAACGTATGCTTATTCAGAGTGCCATCTCTCCAGATGTTCCGATGCTTGAACCTTATCATCTGATAGCCAATCTTTGGAATCAACAGGGAAAAGGGGATTTTGATACTATCTTCGATTCCACTATGACAGATATAGCGGAACAAAATGCGGATATATTTTCCACACAGACCACAGCCAACACGAAGATTCCATTGTTCGAGGCATTGACGCCGTTTGTGACCGATTCGGCACAACGTGCGCCATTCGCCCGTGCTCTGGTGGATAAACTCGTGAATTTCTCCTTTGAAGAAGCGTTTGCACAGAATTACGATTTCTTCTCCAGCATCTTTGAGTATTTGATTAAGGACTATAATACCGCTGGAGGTGGAAAATATGCGGAGTATTACACGCCTCATGCCATAGCAACGATTATGGCTCGTCTGTTAGTGGGGGATAATGCTGATTTGCATAGCATGGAATGTTATGACCCCTCGGCAGGAACAGGTACGCTTCTGATGGCACTTAGTCATCAAATAGGCGAAGAACGCTGTACCATCTTTTCGCAAGATATTTCCCAGCGAAGCAACAAAATGTTGAAACTTAATCTGTTGCTTAACGGACTTGTGTCTTCGCTTGATAATGCCATTCAAGGCGACACGCTTGTAAGCCCTTATCACAAGAGCGATGACGGACAGCAGTTGCGCCAGTTTGATTTCGTGGTGAGCAATCCTCCTTTCAAGATGGACTTCTCGGACACTCGCGAGAAGATAGCCGCCATGCCAGCCCGTTTTTGGGCTGGAGTCCCCAATGTACCCGCCAAAAAGAAAGAATCTATGGCTATATATACCTGTTTTATTCAGCACGTTATCAATTCGCTGAAAAAGACAGGCAAGGGTGCAATTGTCATTCCGACAGGTTTTATCACGGCTAAAAGTGGTATTGAGAACAAAATTCTTCATAAAATTGTAGATGACAAAGTGGTGTTCGGTTGTGTTTCCATGCCAAGCAACGTGTTTGCCAATACAGGTACGAATGTCAGTGTGCTGTTCTTTGATAAGTCTGCAACCACTGACAAAGTAATCTTGATTGATGCCAGCAAATTGGGCGAGGAATATAAAGATGCTAACGGATTGAAAAAGGTGCGTCTGAACGATGACGAGATAGAAAAGATTGTCGGCACATTCCAGCGCAAGGAGGCAGTGGAGGATTTTTCCGTAGCTGTTTCCTACGATGAGATAAAGGAAAAAGGATATTCTCTTTCTGCCGGACAATATTTCGACATCAAGATAGATTATGTAGATATAACGGAGGAAGAGTTTAACAACCGTATGGCAAATTATAAACAAACACTCTCCGAGCAATTTAAAGAAAGCCATCGGTTGGAAGAGGAAATTATGAAGCAGTTGGATGCTTTGCAGTTCAACGCAAATGCAGGAAACAATGAGTAACGAAATACAGTTTTTGTTATACAATCTTCCCGATAAAGAGGGAAGAGTACAGGTGGTTATAAAAGACGAAACCATTTGGTGTACGCAAAAGGCTATGGCAGAGCTTTTCGGTATTGATAAATCGGGTATTAGCCGCCACATAGCCAATATATTTAAAGAGGAAGAATTACGGCAAGACACGACAGTTGCAAAAATTGCAACCGTCGTAAATCGAGGCATAAGAGGCGAGGTTGAAGAGCTGGTTGATTTCTATAATCTTGATATGATTATTGCAGTAGGCTACCGTGTTTCTTCTCCAAAAGCTACCAAGTTCCGTCAGTGGGCTACCAAGATTCTTAATGAGTATATCAAGAAAGGCTTTGTGCTTGACGATGAACGCTTAAAACAGGGAACGGCAGTATTCGGAAAAGACTATTTCCGTGAATTGTTGGAAAGGGTACGCTCCATCCGTGCTAGTGAACGGCGTATTTGGCAACAGATTACCGACATCTATGCAGAGTGCAGTATTGACTATGACAAGAACTCGCCTACCACACACGATTTCTATGCCATGATACAGAATCGCTTTCATTATGCCATTACAGGGCAAACGGCAGCAGAAATCATCTACACTAAGGCTGATCATACCCAAGAACACATGGGGCTGACCACATGGAAGAATGCTCCCGATGGGCGTATCTTGAAATCGGATGTGTCAATAGCCAAGAACTATTTGCAGGAAAATGAAATCCGTCGGTTGGAACGTGCAGTAACAGGATATTTCGACTATATAGAAGACCTTATAGAGCGTGAAAACACGTTCAATATGGAGCAGTTTGCTGCCAGTGTCAACGAGTTCTTGACCTTCCGCAAATATCAGATATTGCCGGATAAAGGACGAATATCTGCGGCACAAGCCAAGACAAAGGCTGAAAGCGAATACGATATTTTTAATAAAACCCAACGGATAGATTCTGACTTTGACAAAGAAGTTAGGGGGGTGTTGGATAAATGAAGAGCAATGACTGATGAGTTAATCCAATGGGCTACACTGTTAAGTCCTATAATTAGTGTGATTGCTGTAATTGTTGCATTAAGAGTTGCTAATAACTCATCGAAAGATGCGCAGGAACAGATTAATGCTATTCGCCATCTGCTTGATGTGTTTGTGGCGGCAAATAATTTGGACATCGTAGAAGTACAGCGAAAATACCAACAGCAACTTGTAGAATTAGACAACAAAATTGAAGAGGCGCAAATGGAAGTCGATACCGTATATCCTTTTGTTGGCGGAGCAAGAATTGACCATATCATAGCCGGACAAGAAAAAGCGCAGCAAAAAGCACATCTTAATCAGCTATTGATGAAGCGCAAAGAGATAGAGGTCAATCTATCTTTGATTCAAGATTATATTCATAAAGCAATGCAGTAAATGGAATTGAAAAAATATAAAAAGAAAAGGATTACACCACAAGGTTGGAAAGAGATAACACTTGCAGAAGTTTTTAACACATCCTCTGGTGCTACACCATTGTCCACGGAAGCAAGCTATTATGAAAACGGTACTATTCCTTGGATTAATAGCGGCGAATTAGCAAGTCCGTATATTTATGACACAACAAATTTTATATCACAGGCTGGATTTGAAAATTCAAGTACTGAGATATACCCTATTGATACGGTGCTTGTAGCAATGTATGGTGCTACAGCAGGTAAGGCATCTTTGCTTAAAATGGAAGCGTGTACAAATCAAGCTATTTGTGCGATTCTTCCAAACAAAGACTATAGTTCTACATTCCTTAAATATAGTATTGATACGCTTTATGATCATCTTGTCGGTCTTAGCAGTGGCTCTGCAAGAGATAATCTTTCGCAAGCAGAACTAAAAAAGTTGAAGTTAATAATGCCTCCTACTAAGAATGAACAGAATAAATTAGTATCTATTCTTGCTTCAATAGACCGCAAAATTGAACTTAATCAAGCGATAAATCAGAATTTAGAGGCGATGGCAAAGCAACTCTATGACTATTGGTTCGTGCAGTTTGATTTCCCTAATAGGGAGGGTAAGCCGTATAAATCCAGTGGGGGTGCTATGGTATGGAATGAGAAGTTGAAGAGGGAAATTCCTCAAGGATGGAATATACTACCTCTTTTTGATGCTATTAGTGTGCAGTATGGTTTTCCTTTTGCTACTGAACAATTTACAGATGAGATAACAAATATACCTATTGTTCGTATTAGGGACATTCTTGAAGGAACGACATCAGCATATTCTTTTGAAAACACAGATGAAAAATACTGTTTGAATGAGGGGGATGTACTTGTTGGTATGGACGGAAATTTTCACATGAACTTCTGGCATAACAATATTGCCTATCTTAATCAGCGATGTGTAAGGATGCGTCCTTATAGAGACTCCTCAATATCTTCAATTCAAATCTATTATAATATCCAACCTTACATTAAGGCGAAAGAACAAAATGCAAAAGGATCTACTGTGGGACATCTGTCAGATAAAGATTTGAAAGGGCTATATCTTATAAAACCAGCAATTTCATTAAGTTTCAATCCTCGAAAAGTATTTGACGAGCTATTGGCACTGATAATTGAGAACAAACAACAGATTTTATCACTTACTAAGCAGCGAGACGAACTCTTACCACTTCTGATGAACGGGCAAGTATCGGTAAATTCTGATTTATCTGTTTACATGGTCATTGATTAAATTAAAAGCCTGTTTCATTGAGTTTAAACAGGCTTTTAATTTGACTAAAAATCACATTTTGTTTTATGTTAAGATGTGTTTCAATGACACATTTTGTTTTTCGGGCAGGAATTTTTTGATTTGGCGATTGTAGTAAGATGGATGTTGTGAGGATTAAATAAAATCCGTACCTTCGCGCCCTTAAACTAACTAACCTTTATTTTTTATGTTTACTGACTTATTGCATTCCTCTTATTTCTCCCTTTTCCTGATTGTCGCATTGGGATTTATGTTGGGAAGAATTAAAATTAAGGGGTTATCTCTTGATGTGTCGGCGGTAATCTTTATCGCGCTTCTTTTCGGGCACTTTGGTGTTATCATTCCCAAAGAACTGGGAAACTTCGGTTTGGTGCTTTTTATTTTTACCATCGGTATTCAGGCAGGGCCCGGATTTTTCGATTCTTTCCGCAGCAAAGGAAAGACGCTGATCCTTATTACCATGCTTATCATTTGTTCCGCCTGTCTCACAGCAGTAGGATTGAAGTATGCGTTCGATATCGACACCCCCAGTGTGGTAGGTCTGATTGCCGGAGCACTGACCAGTACACCGGGTTTGGCTGTTGCCATTGACAGTACCCATTCTCCTTTGGCCTCCATAGCTTATGGTATTGCGTACCCGTTCGGAGTTATCGGTGTGATTTTGTTTGTCAAACTGCTGCCTAAAATCATGCGGGTGGATTTGGATAAAGAAGCTCGACGTTTGGAGATAGAACGCCGTGGACAGTTCCCGGAACTGACTACCTGTGTCTATCGCATCACTAATGGAAATGTATTCAACCGTAGCCTGATGCAAATTAATGCACGTGCCATGACAGGAGCTGTAATTTCCCGCCTGAAGCACAAAGATGAAATATCTATTCCTACTGCCTCTACCGTGCTGCATGAAGGAGACTATATCCAGGCAGTAGGTAGCGAAGAAGCATTGAACCAACTCGCAGTATTGGTAGGTGAACGCGAAGAGGGCGAACTGCCTTTGGATAAAACACAGGAAATAGAATCCTTGTTGCTGACCAAAAAGGATATGATAAACAAACAACTGGGGGACTTGAATTTACAGAAAAACTTCGGTTGTACAGTGACCCGTGTCCGTCGAAGCGGTATTGACTTGTCCCCATCGCCAGATTTGGCATTGAAATTCGGTGATAAATTGATGATTGTGGGAGAGAAGGAAGGACTTAAAGGCGTAGCCCGTCTATTGGGAAATAATGCGAAGAAACTTTCCGATACTGACTTTTTCCCGATTGCAATGGGTATTGTATTGGGAGTGTTGTTCGGTAAAATAAATATCTCTTTCTCCGAAAGCCTGTCATTTTCGCCGGGATTGACTGGGGGAGTTCTGATGGTAGCTCTCATATTGAGTGCTGTCGGTAAGACAGGACCTGTCATCTGGTCTATGTCGGGACCGGCCAATCAATTACTGCGCCAATTGGGGCTGCTTCTTTTTCTTGCTGAAGTAGGAACTTCTGCTGGAAAGAATCTCGTAGCCACTTTCCAGGAAAGCGGATTACTAATGTTTGGGGTGGGAGCTGCCATAACGCTGGTTCCGATGCTTGTTGCGACCATTGTAGGACGCCTGGTATTTAAAATCAGTCTGCTCGATTTACTGGGAACCATTACCGGTGGTATGACCAGTACGCCCGGTCTGGCTGCTGCCGATTCGATGGTGGACAGTAATATCCCCAGCGTGGCATATGCGACCGTTTACCCGATTGCTATGGTATTCCTGATTCTGTTTATACAAGTGATAGCTTCGACTGTTTATTAACGGTACTCCGTAGAAACATTGATTGTTAAACAAATAGTTTGTATCTTTGCCGTCCCAAAGTAAAAATGAGGTGAAACGATTGTTCTTGAATATAATGCGCTATTTCTTGCCGATACTCTTTGTGTCGTATCTGGCAAGTCTTACGTTCTTTGCCCACGTACATGTGGTCAATGGCGTGACAATCGTGCATTCACACCCGTTTAAGAAAGGGGCGGCACATCAGCATTCAACAGTCGAACTGATACATATTCATCTCCTGTCTCATTTGATGGCGGACGGTGCGGCTGTTGTATTTGCTCTTTCCCTTTTTATTCCTTTTTTATTGTGTCTGTTGCTCGGCTGTCTGCAGCATATACATTTTTGTTCTCCTTATCATGGAGTGATTGCACTCCGCGCTCCGCCTGCATTTCGTTTTTTCGCTATTTAACTGATGACATTCTGCCTTGTACGAGGTAGGATATTATTTGCTTTTTCATGTGAATACTTAACGAAAACGAATTACAAACGAAAAATGAAGAAATATGTCTTTTCGCTTGTCTGCTTGTGTTGTGCACTGTTGCCTGCTCTCGGAGGACAAGCCCATGAACATCCTAATCATCCGGAATTACGTAAATCGGATGCTAATATTATCGGTCATATCCTTGACAAAAACACGAAGGAGCATCTGCCATATATCACAGTGGCATTGAAGGGTACTACCATCGGAACCGTAACTGATGCTACCGGACATTACTTTTTGAAGAATCTTCCCGAAGGGAATTTCGTACTCGAAGTAAGTTCTGTCGGTTATAAAACGGTAAGGCGGAATGTAATCTTGAAAAAGGGACGTACCTTGGAAGAGGATTTTGAAATAGAAGAAGACGCAGTTGCTTTGGATGGCGTGGTGGTATCTGCCAACCGTAATGAAACGACTCGTCGTTTGGCACCGACATTGGTGAATGTGGTTGATTTGAAGATCTTTGAGAATACCAACTCGACGACTTTAGCACAAGGGCTGAGTTTTCAGCCGGGCGTCCGTGTAGAATCCAATTGCCAGAATTGCGGCTTTCAGCAAGTGCGTATCAACGGGCTGGATGGTCCTTATACACAAATCCTACTAGATTCGCGTCCCATCTTCAGTGCCCTTTCCGGTGTATATGGCATCGAGCAGATTCCTGCCAGTATGATAGAGCGTGTAGAGGTGATGCGTGGCGGTGGTTCGGCATTGTTCGGTTCGTCTGCTATTGCGGGTACGATCAATATCATCACCAAAGAGCCGATTCGTAATTCGGGTATGTTGTCTCATACGATTACGGGGATTGGTGATGGAGATGCTTTCGATAACAGTACGGCACTGAATGCTTCACTTGTGACGGAGGAACAGCGTGCCGGTTTATATATCTTTGGTCAGAACCGTCATCGTTCCGCATATGACCACGATGGAGACGGATACTCTGAAATCCCTAAGATACATGGACAGACCGTCGGCTTCCGTTCTTTCCTGAAGACAAGTACTTATTCAAAACTGACTTTCGAATATCATCATATGGAAGAATTCCGCAGGGGAGGAGACTTGCTGAACCGTCCGCCTCATGAAGCGAATGTGGCCGAACAGACCGAACATTCCATCAATGGCGGTGGCGTGAAATTCGATTATTTTTCACCTAATGAGAAGCATCGTTTCAATGTATTCGCTTCCGCACAGCATATCAATCGTGACAGCTATTATGGCGGTGGACAAGACTTGAACGCTTATGGAAATACAACGGACTTAAACTGGATGGCAGGCTCACAGTATGTGTACAGTTTCGGTAAATGTATTTTCATGCCTTCCGACTTTACTGCCGGAGTAGAATTTAATCAGGACAAACTGGAAGATAACATGTGGGGATACAACCGTACGGTAGACCAAAAAGTAAATATCGGTAGTGCTTTCCTGCAGAATGAATGGAAGAATGAACATTGGGGATTCCTTATTGGTGGTCGTTTTGACAAGCATAATCTGATCGGTCATCTCATTTTCAGCCCTCGTGCCAATCTGCGTTTCAATCCGACTAAAGATATCAATCTTCGTTTAAGTTATTCTTCCGGTTTTCGTGCTCCGCAGGCTTTCGATGAGGATTTGCATGTAGAGAATGTGGGCGGCAATGTGGCAATGGTGGAGTTGGCGGATAACCTGAAAGAAGAAAGGTCGCAGAGCTTGAGTGCTTCGGCAGATGTTTATCATCGATTCGGTGCTTTTCAGGTCAACTTCCTCGTGGAGGGTTTTTATACAAAATTGTCCGATGTCTTTGCTCTCACTGATGGAGAAGTAGTGGATGGCATTCTGACACGTACCCGTTATAATGCACCGGGTGCGCGGGTAATGGGATTTACGTTGGAAGGAAAGATGGCCTATCTGAGCAAATTCCAGATTCAAGCAGGGGTCACTTTGCAGCAAAGCCATTATAGTGAACCTCATGAATGGAATCCGGATGCGCCGGCAGTAAAGAAAATGATGCGTACACCGAATACTTATGGTTATTTCACTGCGACATATACTCCGGTCAAACCGTTGTCTATCGCTCTTTCCGGTACATATACCGGTTCAATGTTGATTCCTCACGAAGTCGTGCCTGGATTCCTTGATAAGCCGGTTACGGTAAATACGAAAGACTTTTTCGACATCGGACTGAAAGCTGCCTATGATTTCAAACTTTATAAGTCAATGAACTTGCAGGTGAATGCCGGAATACAGAATATCTTCAACGCCTATCAGAATGATTTCGATAAAGGACCCGACCGTGATTCGGGCTATATTTATGGTCCTTCATTGCCGAGAAGCTTCTTTGCCGGAGTGAAGATTAGTTATTAGGTTGTTTCTATATGATTTTGCAGGCTTGTCGAATTTTACAGAGTGTAACTAGTTACTCTTTTGTTAAGATTGGTAAACCTTATCAACAAAAGTCCGCATTTTAAAAGAGAAGGCAGTAGCTTCTTATCAACGGGAGGAGTTACTGCCTTTTCATTTATATGGTGAAGCCTGTCAAGAGATGGCGGGATGCGTCAATAATAGGTTATTCTTCTATTTTCCAGTCTCCGATTGTCCGCGTGGAGCTGTTGAAGTTGATGCCGGCTTTCACTACTTTCCGGTGGTCGGCCGCGTATGGAATGGCGTATCCTTTACTGTTTATCTGCGCCAAAGCTTCTTCTGCCGTACCGTCCATTTTGAATTCAAGTACATAAATGGCATCCTGCATTTTAATAACCACGTCCGCCCGTCCGACGGCGCTTTTTACTTCGGTATCCACATACTGCCCCATCAGGCGGAACAGGAGATAGAAAATAGTCTGATAATGCTTTTCTTCTTTGTTGTTCAGGTCGTTCGGGATAGAGGCGAAAAAAGAGCGGGTACGCTCGAGACAAGATTCGAGGTTTCCTTTCATCAAATCGCGTACGAAAGACACTACATAAAAGTTGCTTTCGCGCGTTGGCTGGTAAAGATAAGAAGGAATAAGCGATTCGATAAAGCCAATTCGCACCTCTTCGTTGGGATAGCCTAATGTATAGGTGCGGAAGAAGGCGTCGTAAGACTTGATGGTGAGATAGCCGCTTTGATAAAGCACCGGAATGGGGTCGGTAAGACAATCCGTGGCCTTGTCGAAATCTTCCGGCTTGGCGTCCATACGGTCGAGCAGACGGATGTCGAAGTCCATCTGTTGCAGGAGTTCTATCAGGAAGGTAGGAGTACCGGTAGAAAACCAGTAGTTCTCATAGCTTTTTTGTGCAAAAGCATTAATCAGGCTGAAAGGATTGTACACATCCACACAGGATTTACTGAAATGATATCCGTCATACTGTTTCTTTAAGTGGGCGCATGCCTCTTCATACGTCTCATCATTGGCTTGAGCCATTTGTTCGATGTCTATTTTCATCTGCGTCAGTAGTTCTTGCTCGGTGATACCGCAGATAGCGGCATAATTGTCGCTCATACTGACGTTCTGAAGATTGTTCAGTTCGCTGAATATACTCATTTGACTGAATTTGCTGATACCCGTAAGGAAGAGGAAACGAAGATATTTGCCTGACTTTTTCAAGGGGCTGAAGAAGTCTCGCATGATACCGCGAATCTCACGTTGCAACTCATGATCACTGTTAGTGTCCAACATCGGGGCATCATATTCGTCTACCAATACGACAACTTGCTGTCCGGTTTGCTCATAAGCGCGTCGGATGATGCCTTCAAGACGCAAACTGAATGTGTCTTCGCCTTCCTGGCGTCCGTAGACGTTTTCCCAAAGCAGTAATTGTACATTGATAGATGCGCGGAGTGACTCTGCTTCCATATATTTACTGCCGCTGAAGTCGATGTGCAGCACCGGATACACCGTCCAGTCCTGTTCCAACTGCTCCATGGCAAGTCCGTTGAAAAGCTCTTTCTTTCCCAGAAAATAGGCTTCGAGCGTAGAGACGAGCAGACTCTTTCCGAAACGGCGGGGGCGGCTCAGGAAATAAACCGTGTTTGTATTAGCCAGTTGATAGACCAATGCTGTTTTATCAACATATATATAGTTGTTGTTGCGCAACTGTTCAAAATCCTGTATCCCGATAGGATAGCGCCTGAATGTTTCTTCCATATCAAATCTTTATTATAGTGTAAACGATGAACGCAAAGTTAAGAAAAAGAAGCGGAATAGCTTTCCTTGCTGCCGAAGATTTATCAATCCATAATAAAAGGATTACCGGATAGTGCAACTTCCGGCAATTCAGACCATATCCTTGTCCACGCCAAATTTCTCATCCGTCTGGCATTCTCCCGCAGGTTCTACATGCACCAGAATATCATAGACATTATCTATCGAGCTTTCAATACTTTTCTCCACTGCTCCGGCAATCTCATGTGCCTGCGTGATGGTTATCTGCGGATTCACCTCTATATCGAGTGTAATTATATACCGGTTCCCTATCATTCTTGACCTGACTCGGTGCGGATTGCTTGCCCCCGGCACTTTCTCGACAGCTTCGAATATCTTATTATACACATTGACATCCTTCACGCCATCCATGAGTTCCACATTCGAGTCAAGGAAAATGCCGATGGACGACTTGATGATAAAGAGGCTGATTATCAATCCCGTTATCGAATCGAGTATTGGCAATTTGAATATAAAGGTAAAAATCAGACCAAGTAAAACTCCCGCCGAGATAACGACATCATTACGCATATTTATCGCATTCGCCGTCAGCATAGAACTGTCTATTTTCTTTCCTTGTTTGTACTGGTATGATGCCAGTAGCAGTTTCCCGACAATGGAGAATATAGTCACATAAATAGCGATAGCCGATGGGATTTCTTTCACTTCATCCGAAAAGATGCTTGTGACGGACGATAGTAACATTTGCATACCGGCGTAAAATATCACAAGCGATAGAATCTTGGTCGCGATGCTTTCCGCTTTCTCATAACCGAACACGTATTTTTTTGAAGGCGGGCGGCTGATGACCCGTGCCGTGAAAATCATGACGATAGAGATAATGACATCCGTCGCCGAGTCGATACCATCGCCGAGTACCGCCAGACTTCCGGCTAACAAACCGATAATGATTTTTGATGCAGACAGGATTGCATTGCCTATGGTGCTAATCCATGAGGTTTTGATTAAGATATTCTCTCTTGACATTTGAGCAGGGCTTTATCCTTATTTGTAGTGATAATTGGGTTCAAAGATAATCATTTATAGCAATTTGTGAATCCGAGACGCAAAAAAGTTTTCATTTCCTTTTAGTAGTTTGCCTGTTTTAGTTGTATTATATATAGATAGTCAATTAAAAACAAGACAAATCATTTATTAAATAGTTAACCTCATGTTCAAACAACTAAGTACCTCTCTGCTGATTGTATCAGCTTGTGTATTTTCTGCTTGCACGTCTGTTGTCAAGCAGGAAGTCGCAATTTTACCTACCCCTGTAAGTCTGACCGAGCAGTCGGGCGCCTTTGTTTTTAAGGATGAAATGAAGATAGGGGTGTCCGACCAGTCCCTCTTTCCGGCAGTCGGCTACCTGCAAGAGATTCTTCGGAACGTAGTGTCATCTTCTGTCGAAGTCACTGCTGATAAAGATCTGGTAGATGTCTATTTCCAGTTGGGGAATACTGAAGGGAAGCACGGTTCTTACAAACTTCAGTCTACACCGGAATTTATCCGGGTGGAAGCCAACGATTATTCGGGCATTATTTCCGCTGTTACCACTATCCGTCAGTTGCTTCCTGCCGAAATAGAAATGCAGGGCACGAAGCGTACTTACTCCATTCCTGCTGTGCAGATAGAAGACGCTCCCCGTTTTGAGTGGCGCGGATTTATGCTGGACGCTTCTCGTCACTTTTGGAATAAAGAAGAAGTGAAACACGTGTTGGATTTGATGTCTCTGTACAAATTGAACAAATTTCACTGGCATCTCACCGATGACCAGGGCTGGCGCATAGAGATTGAGAAATATCCGCTGCTGACAGAAAAGGGGGCATGGAGACAATTCAACAACCACGATCGTACTTGTATGGCACGTGCGGCAGAGGAAGACAATACGGACTTCCTGATTCCTGAGGACAAACTACGGATTGTGGAAGGCGACACGTTGTATGGAGGTTATTATACGCACGATGATGTAAAAGAAATAGTGGCTTATGCCGCACAGAGAGGGATTGATGTGATACCCGAGATTGATATGCCGGGACATTTTCTGGCAGCTATCAGCCAGTATCCGGATTTAGCTTGCGACGGTCTGATTGGCTGGGGAGAGATATTCTCTTCTCCCATCTGTCCGGGTAAAGATGAGACTTTAGAATTCTGCCGGAATGTCTTCAAGGAGATTTTCGAACTTTTCCCTTATGAGTATGTGCATATGGGTGGAGACGAAGTGGAAAAGAATAACTGGAAGAAATGCCCCCGTTGCCAAAAACGTATCCGTACGGAGAATTTGGGTTCGGTGGAAGAACTTCAGGCATGGTTTGTACGTGATATGGAGAAATTCTTCCATGCCAACGGAAAGAAACTCGTTGGCTGGGATGAAGTGGTGAAGGACGGATTATCTTCGGACGCTGTTATTACGTGGTGGAGAAGTTGGGCGAAGGATGCACTGCCTACGGCAACAATGCAACAGCAAAAAGTGATAGCCTGCCCGAACGAATTTTTCTACTTCGACTATGCCCAAGACCAGAACTCTGTAAAGAAGATATTAGCATTCGACCCGTATGCGGACGACAGACTGTCATCAGAACAGAAAGAATATATCTGGGGTGTGCAGGCGAATCTTTGGGCGGAATGGATTCCGACGATGAAGCGCATCGAATACATGATTGTTCCCCGCATGATAGCATTGAGTGAAATAGCTTGGGCTGAGCCGGTAACCAGACCGGGACTTGATGAGTTCTACCGTCAGCTTGTTCCGCAATTCAAGCGTATGGATGTAATGGGAGTGAACTATCGTATTCCCGATTTGCAGGGATTCTACAAGGTGAACGCGTTTATAGATGATACTATGGTGAATCTGACTTGTCCGCTGCCGGGCATTGAAATCCGCTATACAACGGATGGAAGCATGCCTGACAAGCAATCGTCTCTTTATGACGGCGCCCTGAAAATAAAGGAGACAACGGACTTTACTTTCCGTACTTTCCGCAAGGATGGTTCTTCTTCAGACGTGGTACGTACAAAATATGTCAAAGCTCCTTATGCGGAAGCAGCAACAACGCCGGCTTCTTTACAACCCGGACTGAAAGCTGTATGGCACGACTTCCGCGGAAATCTCTGTGCGGATATTGACGCTGCTCCCATAAAGGAAGAGTACGTCATAGAATCTGTATCTATCCCCGAAGGAGTGAAGGGCGATATTGGTCTGATACTGACCGGCTATCTGGAAGTTCCTGCTGACGGCATTTATACATTTGCCCTTCTCTCGGACGACGGCAGCACGTTGATACTTGACGGTGAATTGCTGGGAGATAACGACGGCGCACATTCTCCGGCAGAGATTATCGTGCAGAAAGCTTTGAAAGCCGGATTGCATCCGATAGAAGTACGTTATTTCGATTGCAATGGCGGTGTGCTGCAAATGGAATTGGTAAACGATAAAGGTGAAAAGATTGTTCTTCCGAAAGAATGGTTGAAACATGAATAGAGGATGTTTCCTGATAATCAGTTTTCATTAGGATTGTAATATTTAGGTCAAATTCAGGTTAAGTCAGAAGCGGGTGAAAGTAGTGATACTTTTATCCGCTTTGTTGTATGCCCCGCCGGACAATACGCTTCTCGAAGAAGAAAAGAAATTTCAATAAGAGACATTCCGGTTCATTGGATAAAGTCCTCTTTTTTTATGTAATGTCGCAAAGACAGGGTGTACTTTATAAATTAGGAAATCCCCATTTATAATGGAATAAATGTTTCATTCTCATTATAAATGGGGATATATAAAGTAAAAAGTTTACTTTGACATTGCTAAAAGTTGGGATTGACAACTGTAAATCTTCACTTTTATAGGGGATGTTTTTAATGGTGGAACAAGCGGATACCCGTAAATGCCATTGCCATATTATACTTGTCGCAAGTGCTGATAACATGGTCGTCACGTACAGAACCGCCCGGTTGTGCAATGTAGCTTACCCCGCTCTTATGTGCTCTTTCGATATTATCTCCAAACGGGAAGAAAGCATCCGAACCTAAGGCTACTCCTGTCATGGTGTCCAGCCAAGCGCGTTTTTCTTCGCGGGTCAGCACTTCCGGCTTTTCAGTGAAGAACAGTTGCCAAACGCCGTCTGCCAATACATCTTCGTGGTCTTCTGAAATATATACGTCGATGGTATTGTCGCGGTCGGCACGACGAATCTTCTCGATCCATGGCAGATTCATCACCTTCGGGTGCTGGCGTAAATACCATATATCTGCTTTGTTGCCTGCCAGACGCGTACAGTGAATGCGGGATTGTTGACCTGCACCGATACCAATCGCCTGTCCGTCCTTTGCATAACATACGGAGTTGGATTGTGTATATTTCAAAGTGATTAGGGCAATAATCAAATCACGTTTTGCGTCAGCCGGAATTTCTTTGTTGGCTGTGGGCATCTCTTTCAAAAGGCTTTCGTCAATTTTCAGTTCGTTTCTACCTTGTTCGAAAGTCACGCCGAACACATCTTTGTGTTCGATAGGAGCCGGACGATAGGCAGGGTCTATCTTTATTACATTATATGTACCTTTTCTTTTATTTCTCAGGATTTCCAGAGCTTCGGGAGTATAATCCGGTGCAATAACGCCATCGGACACTTCACGATTAATGATGCGTGCTGTCTCTTCGTCGCAAGTATCGGACAATGCGATAAAATCTCCATAAGACGACATGCGGTCTGCGCCGCGTGCACGTGCATATGCTGTTGCCAGCGGTGACAGTTTTACGTCATCTACAAAATAAATCTTTTTCAGCGTATCGCTCATTTCCACTGCGACGGCGGCACCCGCCGGACTGACATGTTTAAAGGAAGCGGCAGCCGGTAGTCCGGTAGCTTCTTTCAGCTCCTTTACCAATTGCCAACTGTTGAATGCATCCAGCAGATTGATGTAACCGGGACGTCCGTTCAGTACTTCGATGGGGAGTTCACCTTCTTTCATAAAAATACGGGCAGGTTTTTGATTAGGGTTGCAGCCGTATTTCAATTCGAGTTCGTTTGCCATTTTATTGATTATTACGAGTTATTAATTACAAATTGATAGCGACAAAATTACTAAAAAAAGACAAGTTCACCTATACTTGTGATGTAAAATAGTAGCATGTAATTGGTATTTGGGATTTTGTAATGGTTCAAAATACCTATAAATGATGATTGTATTTCAGTGAAATATTCCGTTCCTTTGTAGCCTCTAATATAAAGTAGGTATCAATGGATAATTTACAAAAATATAAATCAACAGATAAGATGATCGATCTTATCAGTGATGACTATTCTTTATTGCAAGTGATGAGCCGTTTCGGACTATCCTTGGGTTTCGGAGATAAAACAGTAAAAGAAGTCTGTGAGCAGAACAGTGTAGACTGCCAGACGTTTCTGATTGTAGTCAACTTCATAACAGAGGGCTTTTCCCGCCTGAATGGTGATAAAGATAATATTTCGATCCCCGGGCTGATAGACTATCTGCGGCAAGCGCATAGTTATTTTCTTGATTTTTCTCTTCCTGCTATCCGGCGTAAACTGATTGAGGCTATTGACTGTTCTCAGGATGATGTCGCATTTCTTATTCTGAAGTTTTTTGATGAATATACGCGCGAAGTACGCAAGCATATGGATTATGAAGAGAAGACTGTTTTCAAGTATGTGGATGCGTTGATTGCAGGAAATGCTCCGAAGAATTATCAGATTAGTACATTCTCCAAACACCATGATCAGGTAGGGGAGAAGCTGACGGAACTAAAGAACATTATTATCAAATATTGTCCTGCCAAAGCCAATGAAAATCTTCTTAATGCGGCTCTTTTCGATATTTATGCCTGTGAGGCGGGCTTGGAGTCTCATTGTAAGGTGGAAGATTATATTTTTGTTCCTGCTATTCTGAATCTGGAAAGGAGAATTAGAGAAAATGAAAAATAACGAAGTTGTTCGGATAGCGATTGCAGAGAACTCTGTGATTATTCGTGGTGGATTGACTGCCGCCTTGAAACGTCTTTCTAATGTGAAGATGCAACCCATAGAATTGTTGTCCGTTGAGGCGTTGCATGATTGTGTCCGGACGCAATGTCCTGACATGCTGATTGTCAATCCGGCTTTCGGTGATTATTTCGATGTAGCTAAGTTCCGGGAAGAAACGTCTGGTAAAATAATACGTGTGATAGCTTTGGTCACTTCTTTTGTAGATGCTTCTTTGTTGGGCAAGTACGATGAGTCTATTTCTATCTTTGACGATTTGGAAATTCTTTCCAAGAAGATTGCAGGTTTGCTGGATATGGTTTCTCAGGAAGAAGAAACAGATAGTCAGGATGCACTCAGCCAACGGGAGAAAGAAATTGTAATTTGTGTGGTGAAAGGAATGACGAATAAGGAAATTGCAGAAAAGCTGTTTTTGTCTATTCATACAGTCATCACTCACAGGAGAAATATTAGTAAAAAATTGCAAATACATAGTGCAGCCGGTCTGACTATTTATGCTATTGTAAATAAACTGGTTACGCTGAGTGATGTGAAGGGCTTATAGTCTGATGAAATGTTATTAAATATAAAACCGTTTGCGCACACGGAATTTATTCGTACCTTTGCAGGGCAATTGGGAAATTGCTATTAGTTTATAAGGTAAAAGAAAATATGAAGGTATTAGATAAGACAATAAATTTAAGGTATTAAAGTTTTTAGTTCAATAGGAAAGTTTTTAATGGAAGGTAAAAGGATAACAATAGGTAAGACATTTTAGGGTACAAAGAAGATTGGTTTTCAGGAAAAGGAGGTAATGAAAAGAAAAGCCTTTAAGGCTTTTCTGATGTGAGGCGGGTGGTTCCATAAAGGAATTGACTCGTTTTTTTATTTTGAAATAAACCTGCGTATACATATCCTGGTCTTGTCGGGATTATAGAATATCATTTAGAGCCTGTTTAAATTCTCTTCAGTCATAATTTTATAGCTGATATTTTAACTTACCCCGGCTCTTCTTGTCGCGTCCGTCTGTAGTTGGCGGAAGGGATATTAACAGTTGCGCTCTTGGCTATTAATAGAAAACTTCCCGCCCATTAAGTATAAAGTTCCTTCGGACAGGAAGGAAACTTTCTTTTCATTCGATGCAAACTATAAACGCAAGCTTTGATTATATAATTGCAAGCTTCGTTTTTATAATCAAAGCCTTTGTTTTTATAAACGAAGCTTGCGTTTATAGATTACGGTTAACGAAAAATAAGTTTACATGCTGATAATAAGAAGTTTACAATTAATGAAAGAGAACTTTTCTATTAATGAATGAAAAGTGGGTTATTAAGATCCTGCTCCGAGTTTTGCCCGACACAGTTTTGAGAGTTGCTTTCGAGTATATTTTCTGTTGTTGTGAGGAGCATGACGGAGACTATGTGACGAATAAAAACAGGTCGGTAAAGCCTATCTAACATAATCTCAGGAAAATTTAAACAGGCTCTTAAAAACAAAATCCCGACGAAATCGCTTCGGCAGGACTCTATTTCATTTTACTTAAATGTGGCTACGTAATAAAATTATGACTAATTAATTCAATTCTGATACTGCAAAGATAGTGTGTTTCAGTATGTGCCACAATCACCTATATGAGGTATATTACGCAGTTATTCTCATTATTTATAGTTACTGATAGAGGCTTTTTCTACTTTTCTCCATTCTTTTGTTTCAAAATTGTATGTCTTGATGATTTTAGCAGGGCATCCCGCACATATGGAGCTTGATAATTGTGATTGAGTCCTATGGCAACTCCGATATTCTTGGTAGCTCAGGCGGCAGACAAGTCAAGGCTTAGTTTGAATTCTTGTGTCTTGTTATCTTTGTTGATGGAAATCTTTCTTTGATAATCAGGAGAACGACGTCATTCATATCATAATCTCCGTATATCGGCCATTAGTCTTCAAATAAATACACACTTCCGGTTTGGTTCTATATCAGTTCTTTCGAGATTGGTTGAAACTCTGTGCAAATGAAATGAGAAATCCCTTAATCTTCTCTTCTACAGGAATCTGTAAGTCGAAGAAATAAGGGATTATAATGAATATATTTGTATCTTATCAGAGTTTGGTGATTTCTCCTATTAGACAGGAGTTCATTTTGTACCGGATATCCTGATTGGATAATCCATGTCCTAGTAAAAACATTAATTTGGTAATAGCACATTCGGGAGTGCTGTCGTATCCACTGATAACTCCGGCTTCCAGAAGATGCATCCCCGTCTCGTAGCGTCCCATTTCCACGGCTCCCGAAGCACATTGGGTGATGTTGACTATGATAATCCCTCGTTCGGTAGCTTCCTTTAATTGGCGGATAAACCATTCTTTTTGCGGTGCGTTTCCTGAACCGAAGGTCTTCATGACCACTGCCTTCAGTCCGGGAACATGCAGGAGCGAGGTCACGATGCTCTCCTGAATGCCGGGAAAAAGCGTCAGTATGACCACATTCGTATCAAACAGATAATGTGGTTTTAGCGGTTTGCTAGGGTCAGGTTTACGGATAAGGTTAGGTTCGTATTTGATATGAATACCTACGCGCGCCAACGGCGGGTAGTTGAAAGATCGGAATGCGTTGAAGTTTTCCGCGTTGATTTTTGTGGTGCGGTTGCCGCGCATCAAGTGATTCTCGAAGAATATACATACTTCAGGAACAATAGCTGTTCCATCCGGGTTCTTGGCGGCGGCGATTTCAATAGCGGTAATCAGATTTTCTTTTCCATCCGTCCGTAAAGTTCCGATAGGAAGCTGCGAACCGGTGAGGATAACAGGTTTGCTCAGGTTTTCGAGCATAAAGCTTAAAGCGGAAGCAGTGTAAGCCATGGTATCTGTCCCGTGAAGAATGACGAAGCCATCAAAATGCTCGTAATTATAATTGATAATCTTTACCAGTTTTGCCCAATAAGCAGGCTCCATATCCGAAGAGTCGAGAGGTGGCTCGAATTGATAGGAAGAGATGCGGTAATTGAATCTTTTCAGCTCAGGAACATGCTTGAGCAGATGGTCGAAATTGAAGTTCTCTAAAGCACCCGTTTCAGGATTTTCTATCATTCCGATAGTTCCACCCGTGTAAATTAGCAAAACAGAAGGAGTATCTACTTTCATAATCATTGAATTTCTGTTAAAACGCTGACAAAGATACCGATTAATTACAAATTATGAATAGTAAATGATGAATTTGTTTGCAGTTTGTGCAAAAATGTTGTAAATCTGAATATTTATACGGGAATAACCGACAATTTAAAAGAAAGAGTTCTTGCATCTTTAAAAGTAAGTAGTTCAAGTTCCCGGGGCTATAGGATGACTTCCAGCCTGGTTACTTTAGCTACTTACTGCCGCTATCTTTATTTTTTCAGTGCTTCCTTCAATTTGAGGATGGCTTTTTCCGGTTCTTTTTCTTCTTCAAGTAAAGTGACAAATTTGCTGCCTATAATTGCTCCCGAAGCATGTTCGCAAGCTGCTTGAAAAGTCGCTTTGTTAGAGATTCCGAATCCTACCATCAGCGGATTATCCAGATGCATATCTTCTATCTTCTTGAAGTAAGACCGTTTCTGTTCGTCGAAGTCCTGCTGTGCCCCGGTGGTTGCTGCAGACGAAACCATATAGATGAAACCGTCTGTATGTCCGTCAATTTCACGTACCCGTTCTTCGCTGGTTTCCGGTGTGATAAGCATGACGACTTTGATGTTGTAGCGTTCGGCGATGATACGGTATTGTTCCTGATAATCACGGAAAGGAAGATCGGGGATGATAACTCCGTCAATACCACATTCCACGCATTGACGGCAGAAGTTCTCAAATCCGAACTGCATGATTGGATTCAAGTATCCCATAAATACAAGTGGTATACTCACATCTTTGCGAATGTCGCGCAATTGTTCAAAAAGAAGTTTCAGGGACATGCCGTTGCGCAACGCCCGGGTAGCCGCATTCTGAATGACGATGCCGTCTGCCATCGGATCGCTGAAGGGGAGCCCGATTTCAATCATACTGACTCCGTGCTTTTCGAGTGTACGGATTACATTGGCAGTACCGTCTAACGTAGGATCGCCGGCACAGAAATAAACGGATAATATATCTTTCTTATTGCTATTGAAAAGTTGATTAATTCTATTCATGATTATTGGAATCTTAAAATTATGATTTTAATTCATTCAGGAAGGTCTGGATGCGTTCCGGATCTTTCTTTCCCGGTGTAAATTCAAAACGGCTGTTGAGGTCGTATCCGGCAAGGCGGGGGTGCTTGAATTCTTTCAGCGCATTGGCACTGTAAGGGTTGATGCCACCGCTTAGCAGAAAAGGCACATGTCCGTTATATGTATGTAGGATGTTCCAGTCGAACCGGTTGCCCGAACCGCCATATTGCTCGCATTTGGTATCGAACAGGAACAGCTTGCATACCTTTTCATATTCATATACTTTGGTTAAATCCTTGGGACGGGCTACTGAAAAGGCTTTGATGATTTTCAATCCCGCAGTGTGCAGTGACCGGCAGTATTCCGGAGATTCATTCCCGTGTAGTTGCACATAGTCCAGTCCGAAGCGATCCGCAAACATGCTGACTACCTGTTTGTCTTCATTCACAAAGACTCCGACACGTCGGGTATGGATAGGGAGATAAGCCGGAAGCTCGTAGACATATCGGGGAGATTTGGGGTAAAAGATAAATCCCAGCATATCAATCCCTTCAAGAGATTCTACGTCCCGTATGTTTTCAGCTTCACACATACCGCATACTTTGATAATTTTTCCGTTGATCATAGGGCTGTCCGTTTTGAATATTTAGTTTATTGTATTGCTTGTAGGAAATACTGTAAAGTTTCTCCCGGTTGCTCGGTTTTCATAAATGTTTCACCAATCAGGAAGCCTCGGAATCCGGCTGCCCGAAGACGCTTGACGGTTTCAGGACTGGAGATGCCGCTTTCGGATACCAATACAGCGTCCTGGGGAAGTTGCCCTGCCAATCGGAAAGAGTTTTCTACATCGGTGAAGAAAGTCCCTAAATGGCGGTTGTTGATTCCTATCATATCTGTTTCCTTATTAATATAGTCCAATTCGTCAGCACTGTGAATCTCCAGCAAAACTTCCAAACCCAAAGAATGGGCTTTCTCTGTGAGTTCATTGCATTTTTCCGGTTCTAGTGCTGCCGCGATAAGGAGCACAGCATCCGCGCCGACGATTTTTGCTTGGTAAAGCTGGTATTCGTCAATGATGAAATCCTTTCTGAGAATAGGAATCTCTGTCAAAGGACGTGCAGTGCGAATATCTTTCAGGCTCCCGCCGAAAAACTTCTCGTCAGTGAGAATAGAGAGGGCGGAAGCGCCTGCTTTCACATAGGATGGGACAACCTCTTCCGGAAGTGCTCCCTGCTTTATCCATCCTTTGGATGGTGAACGCCGTTTGAACTCGGCTATCACACCTGACATTGAAGAAGCCAGTGCTTGTTTCATGGAACGGATAGCCGGAGCTTCGCTGATGCCTTCTTGTAACTGTTCGATAGAAATAGCCTGCTTTTGCAGATCGACTTCAAATCGTTTGTTGGCTATAATTTTGGATAATATATCTTTCATATTTAATTGTTTAATTCAATGAATTTCTTCAAAGTAGCCAATGCCCGTCCGCTTTCCAGCGATTCTTTAGCCAGGGCGATGCATTCTTCAATTGTTTTCTCCGGACAAACTACATGAATGGCAAAAGCAGAGTTGACAACCACTACATTCTTCTGGGCTTCGCTCGCTGTGTTATTCATGATATTATCAAAGATTTTAGCGGCATCTTCCGGTGTTTGTCCGCCGTCCAAATCGGTATCTTTATAACGGGAGAATCCGAGGCTTTCGGGAGTATAAATCTTTTCGTTGGCACTGGTTGCCACTTTAAATTCATTAGTCAGGGAGATTTCATCATATCCGTCCAAACTATGAACGACCGCAAATTTCGTCTTACTTTCCTGATAAGTATAGGTATAGAGACGCAGTAGCGGGAGATTATAAACTCCTAAAAGCTGATAAGCCGGCAATGCCGGATTCACCAACGGACCGAGCATATTGAAGAAAGTACGTACGGCAAGTCCTTTGCGAACCGGAGCGACCGCTTTCAAGGCCGGATTGAATAAGGGGGCATGCAGATAGGCGATATTGCATTGTTCCATGCTACGACGGAGTTGATTGACATCACTGGTGAACTTCACACCATGCTGTTCCATCACATTGCTGGCGCCACTGACTGATGTTGCCCCATAATTACCGTGTTTTATTACCGGAAAACCTGCTCCGGCAACGGTAAAGCAGGAAGCCGTAGAAATGTTGAACGTATTTTTCCCGTCACCGCCGGTTCCTACAATATCTATCGGGGCGAACTCGCTCAAATCTACCGGAACACGCATCTCAAGCAATGCATCGCGGAAACCGCATAATTCCTCAACGGAAATGTTGCGCATCAGGAAGACAGTGATTAGCGATGCCACCTGTACATCATTGTATTTTCCTTGTGCGATGTTTTGCAAAATAGTACGCGCCTCATCTCGTCCCAGATATTGATGCTCGAAAAGTTGGTATAGAATCTGTTTCATAACTTTAATCGTTTAAGAAGTTTCTGATAATTTCTTTTCCTTGCGGAGTTAATACGGATTCGGGATGGAACTGAATGCCATGTACATCATAAGTTTTATGGCGCAATGCCATGATTTGTCCTTCCTTGCTTTCTGCCGTTATTTCGAGGCAGTCGGGAAAACCGTCCCGGCTTACTACCCAGGAGTGGTATCGTCCGACGGGAATTTCCTTTCCCAATCCCTCAAAGAGTATATCGTGACTAAGGATACTGACCGGAGTCTGCACTCCGTGATATACTTCTTTCAGATTTTCCAAACGTGCTCCGAAAGCCTCACCGATAGCTTGATGTCCTAAACAGACACCCAGAATACTTTTGGTAGGAGCATACTTTTTTATAATGGGTAATAGCAATCCCGCTTCTTCGGGGATACCCGGTCCGGGAGACAGGATGATTTTATCGAACCGTTCTACATCATCAAGTTCTATCTGGTCATTACGGACTACTTCTATATCCGTAGCCCCCAATTCTTTCACTGCGTGCAGCAAGTTATAGGTGAAAGAGTCATAGTTATCTAAAAGTAATATTTTCATTTCTTTATTGTCTTTGTAAAATTGTTGTTTCAATTGTTTCTCAATTGTTGTTTTTGTTTCCCGCCTAGTTCTTTAATTTTACAGCCAAATCAATTGCTTTTTTCAACGCTCCCAGCTTATTATTCACCTCTTGCAATTCGTGTTCTTCCTGACTGTGTGCCACGATACCGCCCCCCGCCTGGAACCATAATTCATTGTTGCGGCTTACAAACGTACGGATGGTGATGGCTTGGTTTAATTCACCGTTCAATCCGATAAAACCGATGCAACCGCCATACGCTCCGCGGTTGTGGGGCTCGATTTCACTGATTAGCTGCATGGCGCGTACTTTCGGTGCGCCGCTTAATGTGCCGGCGGGGAAAGTGTCGATAAATGTCTTTATCTTATCCGCTCCTTCATTTAACACACCACTGACACGGCTTACCAGATGGATGACATGACTATAATATTGCGGCTCTTTGTAGAATACCACCCGTACGTCATGGCAATTGCGGGAAAGGTCATTTCTTGCGAGGTCTACCAGCATTACGTGTTCGGCATTCTCTTTGGGGTCGGCAAGCAATGCTTCAGCCAGCTCACGGTCTTTCACGATGTCTCCGCTGCGGCGGGTAGTTCCCGCAATCGGGTCGATATACGCATGTCCGTCTTCAATCTTGCAGTGCGTCTCCGGTGAAGAGCCGAAAATGCGGTATCCGCCGAAGTCGAAATAGAAAAGATAAGGAGAAGGATTAATGCTGCGTAGTGCCCGGTAAACTTTGAAATCATCTCCGGCATAAGGTTGGATAAATCTTCTGGAGAGTACGATTTGAAAAACATCTCCACGCATACAGTGGGCAATTCCTTTACAGACATTCGCTTTATGTTCTTCGTCCGTGATAGGACTGGTGACGGGGCCAGTCACCGAGAAATTGTAAGAAGCATAATTCCTGTTTTCGATGGCTGCTTCCAGTTCCGGCAGACCGCTCTCTTCTCCCTCAGCCGACATCTCGACTAATGTCAGTTCATTCTTGAAGTGGTTGAAGACAATGACATACTTATATAATATGTATAGCAAATCCGGTGCGTCATTCTGTTCGTCATGGCTTTCTTTTACCGGAATATGCTCGAAATACTTCACGGCATTGAATGTGGTATATCCATAGAGCCCGCATACATTCTTATATTCTCCGGTCACCTGGAATCGGCTGATAAAGCGGTTCATGGCTTTTTCTACGGTGAATGTCTTAGCCAACGGCTCCTCAGCACGGCTGCCGTCCGGATAACTGGCTGTAACAATGCCGCTGTTTATGCCGATATTTGCCAGCGGGCAAAGGGCTATAAATGATAAAGAGTTTTCTCCCGCATGATAATCGGAACTTTCCATTAATGCAGATTGTGGATACATGTCGCGCACTTTCAGGTAGATGCTGACGGGGGTATGCATATCTCCGAGCACCTGTTTGCTATGGGTAGTATAATTAAATGTTTTCATTTCTGCTTTTGTTAATTGCGAGTTATAAACATGATTTGGCTGGTTCTCCTATTGCTCTTCGTTGAAAGATAAATAAGTCTCGATGTCTTTGTCACCTCGTCCCGAAACAGTGAGTACAACCACATCTTCCGGTTTAAACTTCAGTTTCTTCAAAGCGCCTAGTGCGTGTGCCGATTCCAGTGCGGGGATAATTCCTTCCAGCTTCGTCAGTTCGTAGGCAGCTTCTATGGCTTCGTCATCGTTGATGGCCAACACATTGGCACGGCTTTGGGCGGCAAGGTTAGCGTGTATCGGACCAATGCCTGGATAATCCAGTCCGGCGGAAATGGAGTATGGTTCCTCTATCTGTCCGTCTTCGTTTTGGATGACGTAGGTACGTGCTCCGTGGATAATGCCCATTTTGCCGAGTTGGATGGTAGCGGCGGTCATTCCGGTTTCTATTCCTTTACCTCCCGCTTCTGCCAGGATAATGCCTACCCGTTCGTCGTTGATATAATGATAAATCGTTCCGGCAGCATTGCTTCCTCCTCCCACGCAGGCTATCAGATAATCCGGATAATCACGTCCTTCTTTTTCTTGCAGTTGCTTTTTGATTTCTTCACTGATGACAGATTGCAGGCGTGCCACCATGTCAGGGTAGGGATGAGGACCTACGGTAGAGCCGATGATATAATAAGTGTCGGCAGGATGACAGCACCAGTCGCGGATCGCTTCGTTGGTTGCGTCTTTCAGCGTCATGTTGCCGGAAGTAACGGGGATAACGGTGGCTCCCAACATTTTCATTTTCTCTACATTGATGTGCTGGCGTTCTACGTCCGTTTTTCCCATATAAACGATACATTCCATATTCATCAATGCACAGACGGTAGCTGTTGCTACTCCATGTTGTCCGGCTCCGGTTTCGGCGATGATGCGCTTCTTTCCCATGCGGCGTGCCAGTAAGATTTGTCCGATGGTATTGTTGATTTTGTGAGCACCTGTATGATTCAGGTCTTCCCGCTTCAGATACAATTTGCAACCGTATTTTTCAGAAAGGCGTTGGGCTGGATAGAGTGGGGAAGGACGTCCTACGTAGTCACGTAGCAACTGGTCGAATTCCTTCTTAAATTCTTTACTTTCAATTACTTCGAGGTACTTACTAGTTAATTCCTCAACACATTTGTGGAGGATTTCCGGTACGTAAGCACCGCCGAATTCTCCGTAATAGCCATCCTGGTCAACTAAAAAACTTTTCATAATCCTATCTGTTTTTATGTTATTATTTGATTTTGTAAATGAAAAGAGCCCTGTCGCAAGTTGCGACAGGGCTCTTTCAAATCTGTTATATCTTTAATGAGGTATATACATACGAGCACTGCTCCCTTACGACTGTCGGAGTTGTAACGGGCGCCACCACCAATATGTATTTACTAACATTCTTCTCATTGTCTTTTGTTATTTTATGGAGACAAATATAGACACTTTGTTTGAAACAGCAAACAAAATATTACTTTTTTTCTCTTTTGCCTTCATTTTTCTGATTATAGAACAATTTCAGAACTGAGCTGTTCTTGTAAATATTGAATTTTTAAACAAAGACAAGTATGAAACAGAGAAAAGTCTTAGTAGGCATTGCTATTGTCATTTTCGTTATATTATTGCTTTATTGGTTATTGGTAGCAGAAGATATGAAACCTTGGCTGTCGGCTATGGTTCCTTCCGTTGCGCAGCAATTTATTACCTGATTCTGAAGATTTGGTTATTTCACGATAATTTCCCGTATCGGAATCCTGCCCCCCTCCCCCAAAAAAAAAGCGTCTTCTCCCAGCCGTAATGGGATACGGATTAATTTTCTACAAAAATATCTAAGTGAGATGTAATCGCTATAACGATTATATTACGAACTTATTACAATGTTCATTTGTTATTTTTATATATCAGTAGAAACACTTATATTCGCAAAAGTATCGGAACAGACTTGGTTAAAAAATATAGAATTTATGAAAACAATGAATTATTCCCTTATTCGTATTCTCTTTGCACTCGTGATAGGTTTGGTCTTGGTGATTTGGCCGAATGCGGCTGCCGGTTATATTGTTATCACAGTAGGAGTCGCTTTTTTGATTCCCGGTGTTATCAGCCTTTTCGGCTATTTCGGACGGAAAAGAACGGAAGGTGAGCCCGCACCCCGTTTTCCGATAGAAGGAATCGGCAGTTTATTATTCGGATTTTGGCTGATTATGATGCCTGAGTTTTTTGCGGATGTTCTGATGTTCCTGTTAGGGTTTATTCTGATTATGGGTGGTGTGCAACAGATTGCTTCTCTGTCTGCCGCTCGTCGCTGGATGCCTGTTGCGGGAGCATTTTATCTGATTCCTTCCCTGATTCTTATTGCGGGTATCGTTGCTTTGTTCAATCCGACAGGAGCACGTAATACTGCTTTTATTATTATCGGTATCAGTAGTTTGGTTTATTCGCTTTCTGAGTTGATAAACTGGTTCAAGTTTGTGCACCGCCGTCCGCAGACTCCGATGTCACATAACGATGCCGATATTGAGGATGCGAAGATTATCGAATGAAAAGTAGAGGACTGCCTCACGGCACCCCTCTACTGCAAACTTAAAACAACCAACAAAAGAAATAGATAATCTCTATTCCATGCCCGATGAGAAAGACTTCATCGGGCATTTTCTTTTTCTATCTTACGAATAATAGTTCCCTGTATTTCGGAAGCGTCCACATTTGATTGTCGACAATGAGTTCCAACTTGTCGATGTGGTAACGGATTTCTTCCAGTGCCGGAGTGATTGTGTCATGGTAGGCAATGGCTTTCTCACGTTCGCTTTCAATCTTGTTCGCCACTTTACGGGCTTCCACCATTGCGTCTACATGCTCCTTGATGAAGGCTGTACGGTCGGCAATCTCTTCGATAAGTTCCAGGTTCTTGGCAGATAGTTTGGCTGCCTTTTCTGCCGGAAACAGGGATTGCATCTTATAGACGTTGTTAATCAAATCTGTTTGATACTGGGTTGCTACCGGGATGATATGGTTCATTGCCAGGTCACCCAATACACGGGCTTCAATCTGGATTTTCTTCGTGTAAGTTTCCCATTTCACTTCGTTGCGGGCTTCCAGTTCTTTCTTTGTCATTACGCCGGTAGCTTCGAACATGGCAATCGTTTCCGGTTTCAGATAGTTGTCGAAGATGACAGGAACACTCGTTTCACAATCCAGACCGCGGCGGGCAGCTTCTTCTTTCCACTCGTCACTGTAACCGTTGCCGTCAAAGTGAATGGCTTTGCACTCTTTGATGTATCCGCGGATAATCTCAAGGATGGCGGATATCTTCGGTTCTCCTTTATCAATCAAGGCGTCTACATCTTTCTTGAATTTTGTCAACTGATGAGCTACGGCAGAGTTCAATGCAATCATGGCGGAAGCGCAGTTTGCTTCGGAACCTACGGCACGGAACTCGAAACGGTTGCCGGTGAAGGCGAAAGGAGAGGTGCGGTTACGGTCGGTATTGTCAATCAGCAATTCGGGTATCTGCGGAATATCCAGCTTCATGCCCTGTTTGCCGCTGAGGCTGATTAAGTCATCCTTTGTACTGTTTTCTATATGGTCCAATACCTGAGACAACTGTTTGCCCAGGAAAGAGGAGATGATTGCCGGCGGCGCTTCATTCGCTCCCAGACGGTGGGCGTTGGTGGCACTGGAGATAGATGCTTTCAGTAATCCGTTATGATGATAAACCGCCATCAATGTATTTACAACGAACGTAACGAAACGCAGGTTGTCTTCAGGAGTCTTGCCCGGTCCCATCAATAAGATACCTGTGTCAGTCCCCAGTGACCAGTTATTGTGCTTGCCGGAACCATTGACGCCTTTGAACGGTTTTTCATGAAGAAGTACACGGAAACCATGACGGCGGCTTACTTTGCGCATCAACGACATAATCAATAAGTTATGGTCATTGGCTAAGTTGCATTCTTCGAAGATTGGAGCCAGCTCAAACTGGTTGGGTGCAACCTCGTTGTGACGGGTCTTTACAGGGATACCCAGTTTCAGGGCTTCAATTTCGAGGTCTTTCATAAATGCTGCTACGCGGGTAGGGATAGCACCGAAATAATGGTCTTCCAACTGCTGGTTCTTGGCGCTGTCGTGTCCCATTAATGTACGGCCTGTCATTAACAAGTCCGGGCGTGCGGCGTATAAACCTTCGTCCACTAAGAAATATTCCTGTTCCCAGCCCAAGTAGGCAACTACCTTCTTCACTTCCGGGTTGAAATAGTGACAAACGTCTACGGCTGCCTTATCCACGGCACGAAGTGCTTTCAATAACGGAGCTTTGTAGTCGAGAGCTTCGCCGGTATATGCGATAAATACGGTCGGGATACAAAGAGTGTCGTCTACGATAAATGCAGGAGATGAAGGGTCCCAGGCACTGTATCCGCGGGCTTCGAACGTATTGCGGATACCACCGTTCGGGAAAGAGGAAGCATCCGGCTCCTGCTGTACAAGCAGTTTGCCCGTGAATTCTTCCATCATGCCGCCTTTGCCGTCATGTTCTACGAAAGCATCGTGCTTTTCTGCCGTACCTTCGGTCAGCGGTGCAAACCAGTGGGTGTAATGGGTAACTCCCATTTCGGTAGCCCATTTCTTCATGCCGGCAGCCACTTCGTCGGCAATGCTGCGGTCTAGCGGAGCGCCATTGTCAATAGCGTCAATCAATGCATTATATACCTTGCTGGGAAGGTACTTAAACATCTTTTCCTTGTTGAATACGTACTTGGCGAAATACTCCGACGGGCGTTCGGCAGGAGTTGCCACCTCAACCGCTTTCTTCTTGAAAGCAGTTTCTACTACTCTGAATCTTAGTTTTGACATAATATCTAATTTTGATTTGTTGTTAAATATGTGAGAGCAAATAATCTTTCTCTGTTAGTTGTAAGCGGATTCTCCGTGTTCGTAAATATCGAGTCCTTCTTCCTCGATACGTGCCGGAACGCGCAGACCGTGAATTTTTTCAAGAGCCTTGAAGATGATGAATCCCATGCCTGCCGCCCAAACTCCGACTACAAGTGCTCCGAAGATTTGTGCTCCGAGGAATCCGAAACCGTATCCATAGAACAGCCCTTCGCTGGTAGAAAACAAACCTGTAAGAATGGTTCCTAAGAAACCGCAAACACCATGCACGGAAGAAGCACCTACCGGGTCGTCGATTTTCAGGATTTTATCAATAAAGTCTACCGAGAATATCATCACAACGCCACAGATGGCACCTGTCAATGCGGCTCCTGCAGGAGATACGACATCGCATCCCGCGGTGATACCTACCAAACCTGCCAATACACCATTCAGTGTCAATGACAAAGAGGGTTTTCCGTACTTCGTCCAACTGATTGCCAAGGCGAAGAAACCACCGGCACAAGCTGCAAGATTGGTTGTCAGGAATACATGTGATATGGCGTTTGCATCTGCTTCACTACTTGCTGCCAACTGGGAACCGGGGTTGAATCCGAACCATCCGAACCAAAGGATAAATACACCCAATGCGGCAATAGTCAGGTTATGGCCCGGAATAGCTCTGGACTTTCCGTCTTTTCCATATTTCCCAATACGCGGGCCGAGAATGGCGGCACCTACCAAAGCAATCCATCCACCTACCGAGTGAACAACAGTGGAACCGGCGAAATCATGGAAGGTTGTTCCGAAAAGATTCATCATAAAAGAATCTGCTTCACTGTTCATCAGCCAACCGCCGCCCCAAGTCCAATGACCGGAAATCGGGTAAATCAGTACACTGATGAAGATTGTATAAATCAAATACATGGAGAATTTCGTACGTTCTGCCATTGCTCCTGATACGATGGTAGCGGCAGTGGCGCAGAATACGGTTTGGAAAACAAGGAATCCTTCTTTGGGCAGCCCGTTATCCATGAAAGACAGGTCGAAGAAGTGTGGCATCCCGATGAATCCGCCTGCGCCGAACATCAGTCCGAAACCGATGAACCAGTAAAGCAAAGAACCGAACATGAAGTCTACGAAGTTCTTCATTAAAATGTTGGCGGTATTCTTCACTCTAGTGAAACCGGCCTCTACCAAAGCAAATCCCGGCTGCATGAAGAACACGAGCATAGCTGCAAGTAGCATCCAAACCGTATTTAATCCTAAAGCCAGGTCGCCGATAGTATCCGGGGCTTCTGCCGTAGATTCGGCCGGGAGTGCTGAAAGTTCAGTTATTGTCTCTGTAACTGTTGCTGTATCGGCAATAACTGTATCCTGTGCTAGTGTACCTGTAGCAAAACAGCATAACATGAACATAGTAGTGGCTATCCACAGCTTTATGAAGCCATGGCCTTTATATTTTGTATCCATAATAATTATCTTATTTTATACCTATTATTAGTGATGTTGTAAACCTCTTTATAAACGTTATAAACCGCAAGGCAACCTGGGAACGGCACCTTGCCGCTGCCGCTAGCGTTCTTGTTCGGCGTTATAGAGGGCTATGTCGCCGCGCTCGGCAGTACGGATGCGGATGGCGTCTTCGATGGGGATGACGAAGATACGTCCGTCGCCGATTTCTCCGGTTTGTGCAGCCTTGATGATGGCTTGTACCGTTTTCTCTGTATTCTTGTCGCGTACGACAATAGAGATAAGTATTCGTTCGATGGTGCTGGTGTCATAGACTACGCCACGATAGATACGTCCCTGGCGCGCTTTTCCAATACCCCTTACGTCATAGTAAGAGAACCATTCGATGTCCGCTTCGAGAAGGGCGTCTTTCACGTCCTCGAATTTGGTTTTACGGATAATAGCTTCAATCTTTTTCATATACCTTAAATTATTAGTGTTGACCAGTAAAAGAAAGAGGTATAGGGTAGTGGCAGCCATGGCAGGTTACCATACAACAAACCGATAAAATCTAAACTCTAACTACCTTGGCCCTATACACTCTCTTGATATTCTAAACTTCCTCTCTTAAAAATTTAGTCCGAATGTGAAATAAGCTCCTTCCGTGCGTGGATTGACTGATACCTTGGCGAATGCCGGGACGGAGAAGGAATCGGTAATCTTGATGTCCTTGGAAGCTCCGAGGCTGACATCGGAAACACAGAACCCACTTGTATAGCCATTATAGAAAGTCGTCTCCCAGGGTACCATGCCCAAATCTACTGTCCAGTCAAGACCACCCAATCTGAACGGTGCGCTGAGTGCGAGATAGGAAGAATAAGCTCTTTTGCCATTTTCTTTCACACCGTCGGCACCAGCAAAGTTCGTGTACCAGTTGACGGACAGCAGACCGAAATCATATCCCACTTGTGCCTCAAACACATGAGCCGTAGAATGGGATCCATATTTAAAATACTTGTTGGTTGAATAAACCGTTTCTCCGTCATCGTCCACACCTGTCGCTACTTGGCTATTAAACCAATAATCTGTTACCGAAACGCTAAAACCACCAATCGAGTAACCGAAGGTCAAATCAAACTCTTTCGTGTCTGCCGATTCGAATCCTACAGAACCCCATGCTCCGAGTGTGAAACCTTTGTAAGCAATTCCCAGTGAAGGCTGGATGCTGACTCCGCCTAAATCCTGCCCACGCCAGATGTAACCGCTTACCAGGTCAACTCCTACGGAAGCTTCTACTTTATCTTGTGCCATCGTTGCGGATGGGACAAGTCCTGACAGTAATAATGCTACTGTTATTACCCCCTTGTTTTTGTTAATCGTCGTTTTCATCGTCTTTTTACCTTTAAAAGTTAGAAAAATGTGGATGTACGGTCCATATATATAGTAGCGCGCGAAATACTATCGTTCTTTTTATAGATAACTAACAATGGATAACTGATAATGCGGGAATGATGATGTCCGTTAATGGGGGTATGTTGAACTTTCCATTCCCCGCTATCCATTATTCATTCAATCAGAGCCAGTTTTTTATTCTTCTCATAGCTTCGATACAGTCGTTGCGTTCGCCGAAAGCGGTCAGGCGGATATATCCTTCACCACTCGGCCCGAAGCCCACACCGGGAGTACCGACAACATTGGCTTCATACAACATCTGTTCAAAGAATCGCCATGAGGATAGGCCATTCGGGGTTTTCACCCATAAATAGGGAGCATTCACTCCGCCATAAACTTTCAATCCGGTAGCTTCCAGTCCTTCCTTCATGATTTTTGCGTTGGTCATATAATAGTTGATCGTTTCTTTAATCTGTGCCTTGCCCTCCGCACTGTAAACAGCTTCCGCTGCCCGTTGGGTAATGTAGGAAGTGCCGTTGAACTTGGTACACTGCCGGCGGTTCCATAGTCTGTTGAGCGGGATGCGGTCGCCTTCCAACGTTGCGGCAGTAAGCTCTTTCGGTACTACCGTATATCCGCAACGTACTCCGGTGAATCCTGCTGTCTTTGAGAAGCTGCGGAATTCAATGGCACACTTCTTCGCCCCTTTAATTTCGTAGATAGAGTGGGGGATGTTTTCGTCTTGGATATATGCTTCGTATGCGGCATCAAACAGGATTAACGTGTCGTTTGCCAAAGCATAGTCCACCCATTTCTTCAGTTCCGGTTTGGTCAGTGTTGTCCCGGTCGGATTGTTCGGATAGCAGAGATAAACAATATCTATCCGTTTGTCCGGAATTTCAGGAATGAAGTTGTTTTCACTCGTGCAGGGCATATATGTGACATTGCTCCATTTACCCGTTTCCTCTTCCAGTACTCCGGCACGTCCGCACATGACGTTACTGTCAATATATACCGGATAGATAGGGTCTGTAACGCCTACGCTATTGTCATGGCGAAGAATATCACCTATGTTCCCGGTATCGCTTTTGGCTCCGTCGCTGACAAATATCTCAGAAGCGGAAAAGTGAATCCCGCGTGAGGCGAAGTCATTCTTTATAATTGCTTCAATCAAAAAATCATATCCCTGTTCAGGACCATATCCGCGGAATGTGTCCTTACTGGCCAGTTCTTCTACCGCTTTATGCATTGCTTCGGTACAGGCTTTGGGAAGTGGCTGAGTTACATCACCGATACCTAGCCGGATGATTTCCTGTTTGGGATGCGTTATCCTGAAAGTATTTACCTTTTTCGCTATATCCGAGAACAAGTAACTTCCCGGTAATTTCAAAAAATGTTCGTTTACTAATGCCATGTTGTTATTGTTTTAAGTTTCTATCCGTATTCATTCTTAATTCTCGACTCTCAACTCTCCATTCTCAACTTCTTCAACAATTTCTCCATCGAAAACTTTGGTTGCCGGTCCTGTCATCAATATATGGTCTGAGGCTTCGTCCCATTCAATGATAACTGTGCCGCCATCCATTATTATATTGCTTTTTCTTCCTGCAAGCCCGTTGATGAAGGCGGCTACTGCTGTGGCGCAAGCACCTGTTCCGCAAGCTTGGGTAATTCCCGAACCTCTTTCCCATACTCTCATCCGTATAGTATCTTTGCCGACAATTTGTGCAAACTCTACATTAGTTCTGTCAGGAAAAAGAGGATGATTCTCCAATTCGGGACCGATTTCCGGTAAGTTAATCCGGGTTATATCATCCACAAAAGTAACTAAATGAGGATTTCCCATTGATACTTTAGTTGACTGGAAAGGATATTTCCCTTTCCAATGTACTTCTCCTGTTTCCAACGGACTGCCCATATCTACTGTGACTGCGGTAACTGTTTCTCCTTCTACGTGAAGTTTCAGTATCTTAATTCCCGACAGCGTGTCCAGTGTGATTTCTGTTTTATCAGTCAAACCGTATTCATATACGTATTTGCCTACGCAACGGCTACCATTTCCGCACATCATCGCTTCCGAACCGTCGGCATTGAAAATACGCATGCTGAAATCAGCCTTATCGGAACTTCCAATTAATATAAGTCCGTCACTCCCAATTCCTGTATGAAACTTGCTCCATTCGATTGCTTTCTTTTCAGGATCTGCTATCGGATATTGGGTAGTATCTACATATATGTAGTCATTTCCTGCTCCATGCATTTTCGTGAACTTAATCTTTCTTATCATTTTGACTTGTATTTATTGGTTGTTGTATCCTTTTGTTTTATTACGATGCAAAGATATGACTTTTTGTTTTGTGTTTTATTTAAAAGTATATCTAATATCTATTTATTTTCATCAATCTTTCAATCGCTTATTATATAGCTATCTAAACTTATAAAATGAAATTATGTATATCTATATGTTGATGAATTGTTATTTGGGTGTGTCCTTTTGCATATTCTTTCATAATATATAAAGAATATTTAGCCTTGATAGTCCTAAGAACCTTCTCCTATATCCATTGTTTTTGCCGATGTACATAATGTAGATACTGTTCCGGCATTCCTCTTATTACATAAGAGAAATGAACTTTGGCGGCAAGTAGGAGAATTGACGGTGCAAGAGTTGAAAGAGGTGCTGGATGATTTGAGATGAACTGACTGTAATATTTTGTTAGTGTTTGCAGAAATACGGATATTCTCTTCAATGTCAAATGAATTGAAGGAATACTCCGTTGTTTTAAGTCCGGATACTAAACGATTAAATATATATATATATATATTGATTTATTGTTGCTTAAGCTCTTTCTGTAATACAATCGGCTCATTGGTAGTAATAAAATCTGCTTTATGCTCAATCAGCCATTTCATGTCCTCTGCCTCATCCACTGTCCATACATTGACTTTCATGCCAAGGTCATGAGCTTCCTTAATCCATTCGGGGTGTTTTTTAATTACTCCCATATGATAGTCAAATCCCGCTGCACCAAGTTCTTTTAATTCTTCCGGAGATAAATCACCGTTCAGATAGAATACCGGAGTTCCGGTAGGTGCCAAGCGGATAAATTCTTTCATGGCATGCAGAGAGAAAGTGATATATTCCATGCGGTTCTCCAATCCCATACTTTTTACCATAGCCACAATTTCCTGCACGGCTTTTGTCTCACGCTTTTTGGTGCTGTGTGCTTTGAGTTCGAGTATCAATTGGGTATCGCATTTTTTTCCTGCTTCCAAATACTGCTTTAAACTAGGCAGGTTTTCTCCGTTAGAGAGTTTCAGACCGGTCAATGCATCCCCTTTGGAATATTCCATCGGTCGCATTTTATAAACGGGGTCATGATTGACAATCAGTTTATTATCTTTGGCAATCCATACATCAAATTCTGAACCGTAGCATCCGATGGAATCTGCTTTTTGAAGTGCGGCAATACTGTTTTGTGATGAACCCGGGGTTTTCCAGAAACCACGGTGGGCAATTGCTTTTGTCTGTGCCTGCATACAGCAAGCAGTTACTAAAAGGGCGGAAGCCATCATTATTTTCTTTAAATTCATTGGTCTGGTCTTTAAAAGGTTTAACAGATTTAATCGGGTTTGGCCTCAAAATTATAAAAAAGAAAACGCAAATCAGACAATAATATGCTAATCTGCGTTAATCTTAAGGATTTTAGAATAGAAATGCTACAAAAAAGTAACAGAAATAGTCTATTCTATTACTTTTCGACAAGTTAAGTATAGGCTTCTTCATGTATTCCTTTTACCGCGCGTCCGCTTGGCTCATTCAGATTTCTGAAGGAAATATCCCATGCCAGTGCTTCTGCCGTAGAGCAGGCTACGCTGGGAACACTCGGCACGCTGCGAGCCGCACTTTCGCTGGGGAAATGTTCTTCAAAGATGCTGCGGTAATAATATTCTTCCTTGTTTTGCGGAGTATTGATGGGGAAACGTTCGGCTGCATGTGCCATTTGTTCGTCACTTACGGCAGCGGTTGTTATTTCTTTCAATGTATCAATCCAGGAATATCCCACACCGTCACTGAACTGCTCTTTTTGTCTCCATGCCACGCTTTCCGGTAGCATATCGGTGAAAGCCTCACGTACGATTCTTTTTTCAATATTCTTTCCTGGACACATTTTGGCCTTCGGATTCAGCGTCATTGCCACATCAAGAAATTCTTTATCAAGGAAGGGGACACGTCCTTCAACTCCCCAGGCAGATAAACTCTTGTTGGCCCGGAGACAGTCATACATATGCAATTTTGAAAGTTTGCGTACCGTTTCTTCGTGGAACGCCTCCGGAGTAGGGGCTTTGTGAAAATAGAGATAGCCGCCAAAAACTTCATCGGCACCTTCACCGCTCAACACCATTTTGATACCCATAGACTTGATGACACGTGCCAGCAGATACATAGGAGTAGAAGCCCGCACAGTAGTTACGTCATACGTCTCTATGAAATAGATAACGTCACGAATCGCATCCAGTCCTTCCTGCACGGTGTAGTTTATTTCGTGATGCACCGTGCCGATATATTCGGCAACCTCACGCGCCTTTATCAAGTCGGGCGCACCCTTCAGACCGATGGCAAAAGAGTGAAGTTGCGGCCACCAGGCATCGCTTGCCCCGTCTGTTTCTATACGTTTGGCTGCATATTTCTTGGCGATAGCGGAAATGACAGAACTATCCAGACCGCCGGAAAGAAGTACTCCATAAGGTACGTCACTCATCAACTGGCGATGAACGGCATCTTCTAATGCTGTTTTTATATCGGCGGTTCGGGCATCGTTGTCTTTTACGGTTTCATATTCTGTCCAGTCGCGCGAATACCAGCGTTTCATCTCTCCTTCTTTACTGTAATAGTAATGTCCGGGAAGGAATACCTCGTATTCATTACAAAATCCTTCGAGCGCTTTCAGTTCGCTGCCGAAGTAGATTTTTCCCTCTTTGTCTTTGCCTATATATAAAGGTATAACGCCGATAGGGTCGCGGGCAATCAGGAACTCATCTTTCTCTTCGTCATAAAGGACAAAGGCAAAGATACCACTGATATCTTCCAGAAAATGGATACCTTTATCTTTATAGAGGGCAAGAATTACCTCACAGTCACTTCCAGTCTGAAAGTTATATTTTCCCGCATATTTAGCGCGAATATCACGGTGATTGTAAATCTCACCGTTGACGGCTAGCACCTGTTTACGATCGGGAGAGTATAACGGTTGTCCGCCACTCTGCGGGTCGACAATGGAAAGACGTTCGTGTGCCAGGATGGCACTTCCGCCTACATAGATTCCGCTCCAGTCCGGTCCGCGATGACGGATCTTCTGGGCCATTTTCAGTGCTTTATCTCTTAGTTCTTTCGTTTGAACTTTGATGTTGAGTATACCTGCTATTCCACACATAACTTTAATTTTTGGTTGTTAAGTAAGCATCTATTTCCGCAGCCGCTTTCCGTCCGCCTGCCATGGCACGTACTACCAGACTGGCTCCGGTAGTTGCATCTCCGGCAAGAAATACATTTTTTGCAAATTTCGGTTGCTCCGGTTTCAGGAATCCCATCGCCAATAATACCATATCAGCTTCGATGACTTCCTTCTTCCCTGTTGGTTTCATCGTGGGACGTCCGCCGTCTGCTGCTGGAATCCATTCTACCTCTTCCACTTCTACACCTGTCACCTTTCCGTTCTTTCCGAGGAACTGATTGGAAGCCAGGCACCAGCGGCGTGTACAACCTTCTTCATGGCTGGAAGTCGTTTTGAAGACTGCCGGCCATTGTGGCCAAGGAGTAGCCGGATTGTAGCCGACAGGAGGTTTCGGCATGATTTCGATTTGAGTGACACTGGCGGCTCCCTGTCTCACACTGGTTCCGATGCAGTCGGAACCGGTATCTCCGCCACCTATCACAAGTACTTTTTTGCCTTTGGCATTCACCAATTTATCTTTCGGGAAAGTCTGTCCTGCCAGAATCCTGTTCTGCTGTGCCAGCATTTCAAGTGCGAAATGGATGCCTTTCAGTTCACGTCCCGGAATACTCAAATCACGTGCAGTCGGTGTTCCGGTACAGATGCAGTAAGCGTCGAATCCTTCCGGCAAATGATTGATGTCTATTTCTACTCCCATCTCAAACAGTATTCCTTCTGCAGCCAATATCTTCATCCGTCGGTCAATTACATTCTTATCCAGTTTGAAATTAGGAATACCGAACCGTAATAACCCTCCGGGCGCTTCATCTTTATCGAATAAAGTAACGCTATATCCTTTTAAATTCAGCTGATTAGCCACCACCAATCCGGCAGGACCCGCACCAATCACCGCCACTTTCTTTCCGTTTCTTCTCGGTGTTTTTACCTGTATATATCCTTCGCGAAAAGCTGCTTCAACAATAGCTGCCTCGTTTTCACGAATCGTCACAGGTTGGTCGCATGACAGTTTTAACACACAAGACTTTTCGCAGAGGGCAGGGCAGATACGTCCTGTAAATTCAGGAAAATCACAAGTGGATGACAATATTTCGTATGCCTCTTTCCATTTTCCCTTGAATAAGGCATCCTGCCATTCCGGTTGTTTATTTCCTATCGGGCATGCCCAGTGGCAGAAAGGTACGCCGCAGTCCATGCAGCGGGATGCCTGCAACTTGCGGCTGTTTGTATTCAACGTCTGTTCTACCTGACTATAATCAGTGATTCGTTCGTTCACAGGGCGGTATCCCGCTTCCTGCCGGGGTATATTTAGAAATGCTTTAGGATCTCCCATCTTGTTATTTACTATTTGACGGTTTACTATTATTATTTACTATTTCCAGACTATCTTGTCATTTGCTATTTGACTATTTACAGACTATACATTCAAATAGTAAATTGTAAATAGTCAAATAGTAAATCTAATAGTCTCTTTGCATGTCTGCAATTTTCTGTTGTAACTTTCTCATCTGTTCTTCCTGCAATACTTTTTTGTATTCGATAGGTACTACCTGGATGAATTGGTCTGCATAATGATTCCAGTCGTCGAGCATTGTTCGTGCCAGTTTGGAGCCCGTGTACAGGTAGTGCTGGCGAATCAGTTCGTGTAGCTCCTTCCGGTAGCTGGCTTCTTCGATGAGTGACAGTTCCACCATTTCCATATTACAGAAATAATCGAAGTTACCGTCTTTGTTCCATACATAGGCTACACCGCCACTCATGCCGGCTGCAAAGTTGCGTCCGGTTTGTCCGAGGACCACAACGCGTCCGCCGGTCATATATTCGCAACAGTGGTCGCCTACACCTTCCACTACGGCGACGGCACCCGAGTTGCGTACGGCAAAACGTTCTCCTACACGACCGTTGATATACACTTCACCACTTGTGGCGCCATAAAGCAAAGTATTGCCGGCAATTGTATTCTTGTCAGCTTCGAAATTGCTGCGGATAGGGGGAAGCACGGCGATACGTCCGCCACTCAGACCCTTGCCAAGATAATCGTTCGCTTCCCCTTCCAGTTTAAAGTTGACCCCTGGCACAAGGAATGCACCGAAAGACTGACCTGCCGAACCTTTGAATTTCACATTCAACGTATGTTCCGGTAATCCCTTGGCACCATGTTTCTTCGCGATTACTCCCGAAAGCATAGCACCTATTGCACGGTCTGTATTCGCAATTGTATATTCTAAAGAGATTTCTTTCTCATGTTCGATGGCATCCCGGGCGGCATCAATGATAGCCACATCCTTTACGGTAGAGATGCCATGTTCCTGGTCGGTGACATGACGGATAGCGGCAGTGTTGTCAATACGTGCCAACATTCTGTTGAAATCAATCAACGCATGCTTCGGATTCGGATCGTCCGCTACGGATTTACGTTCAATCAAGTCTGTCCGTCCGATAATGTCATTCATCCGGGTGAATCCCATTTCCGCCAGATGTTCACGGACTTCCTGCGCCAGGAACGTGAAGAAATTTACTAAATATTCACTGCGTCCGTGGAAACGTTTGCGCAACTCCTCATTCTGTGTAGCAACTCCCACAGGACAAGTGTTCTGATGACATTTGCGCATCATCACACAACCTAGTACAATCAGTGCAGAGGTGGCAAAACCATATTCTTCGGCTCCCATCAATGCCATTAAGATAATATCCCGTCCGGTTTTCAATTGCCCGTCAGCTTGCAGAATCACTTGGCCACGGAGTCCGTTCAGTACCAATGTCTGCTGTGTCTCGCTCAATCCCAATTCCGGTGAGATGCCCGCATAACGGATAGAAGAAGCCGGAGAAGCACCTGTGCCCCCCTCAGCACCGGAGATGACAATCAGGTCTGCCTTTGCTTTTGCCACCCCGGCGGCAATTGTACCGACACCGCTTTCTGCTACCAGTTTCACACTGATTTTAGCCTGTGGATTTACATTTTTCAGATCGAAGATTAATTGTGCCAAATCCTCAATCGAATAAATATCATGATGAGGTGGGGGAGAAATCAGAGAAATTCCCGGAATAGAGTGGCGTGTCTTGGCAATCACATCGTTCACCTTGAATCCCGGAAGCTGTCCACCTTCGCCCGGCTTTGCCCCTTGGGCTATCTTAATCTGAATCTCATCCGCATTCACTAGATATTCTGCTGTCACACCGAAGCGTCCCGAAGCCACCTGCTTGATGGCACTTCGCAGGGAACTGCCGTCCGGTAGCGGTTGGAAGCGGGAAGCGTCTTCACCGCCCTCGCCGGTATTACTGCGTCCGTGAATTTTATTCATGGCGATAGCCATTGCCTCGTGAGCCTCTTTGCTGATAGAGCCGAAAGACATGGCACCCGTAACAAAACGGTGTAAAATATTCTCTACCGGTTCCACCTGGTCGATAGAAATCGGATTGCGGCGGAATCCCAGGAAGTCACGCAGGAAGATAGGTTTCTCTTTCTCGTCTACCAAGTGAGTATATTCTTTGAATTTCTTATAGCTGCCCAAGCGGGTAGCCAATTGCAGCGCACTGATGGTTTCGGGATTCCATGCATGCTTTTCTCCGTCTTTTCGGAAAGAATACAACCCGTTGCTTTTAAGAAGTTGAGAGTTGGGAGTTTCTCCACTTTCAACTTCTTGCGCCATTCCTTCTTTATGAAAAGCAATGGCGTCTCTGGCAATCTCTTCCAGCCGGATACCCCCAATGGGTGAACCGAGTCCCCCGAAATAAGCCTTGGTTAACTCTTCGCTCAAACCGACAGCTTCGAAAATCTTTGCACCGCGGTATGAACGGATGGTAGAGATACCCATCTTGCTCATAATCTTGAACAGACCTTTGCAGATGGACTTGATATAATTCTTCTCGGCCGTGGCATAGTCCAATTGAATATCCCTGTCTTTCACCAATTTGTCAAGCACCGCAAATGCCATATACGGATTCAGTGCGCTTGCCCCGAAGCCGAGTAATAAGGCTGCGTGCATTACCTCGCGTATTTCACCGCTTTCTACTACCAGTGCCGTCTGCACACGTTTCCCAACGGAAATCAGATGATGATGGACAGCGCTTACCGCCAGAAGGGACGGGATTACTGCATGGTCGGCATCCACATCACGGTCACTCAGAATGATATAGTTCACGCCTTCCGTCACGGATTCTTCTGCCATTTTGCAAAGTCCGCCCAGTGCTTCCTGAAGCCCGGCTTTTCCTTTCGCTACTTCAAAAAGCATCGGAAGCTTTACAGTCTTAAAACCTTTATAGCGGATATTACATAAAATATCCAATTGAGTATTGTTTAGAATCGGATGGTTCAGACGCACCATTTTACAATGGCTTTCGCTCGGTGTCAGAATATTCATGCCGACAGCACCGATATATTCCGTCAATGACATCACCAGTTCCTCGCGTAGAGGGTCAATCGGCGGATTCGTCACCTGGGCGAATTGCTGGCGGAAATAATTGTAGAGCAGTTGCGGCTTGTCCGAAAGCACAGCCAACGGGGTATCGTTGCCCATTGAATGGATAGGCTCTGCGCCGGTGCTGGCCATGGGTGTAATCAATTTTTCGATGTCCTCTTTTGAATAACCGAAAGTACGGAGCATCCGGTCGTAGTTCTCTACATGATGAGGCACTTTGCGTCCGCTTTTCAATTCGTCCAGTTCGATACGGTTGGTAGCCAGCCATGTGCGGTAAGGTTTTGCTTCCGCCAATTGCTTTTTCAGTTCACCGTCGTAATATATTTCGCCCTTTTCCGTGTCAATCAATAGAATCTTACCCGGTTGCAGCCGTCCTTTTTCTTTAACATCTCCCGGTTCGAAATCCATTACGCCAACTTCCGAAGCTACTACCATCATATCATTTTTCGTAATCAGGTAGCGGGCGGGACGCAGACCGTTACGGTCGAGCATACCGCCTGCAAAACGTCCGTCGCTGAATAGCAAGGCGGCAGGTCCGTCCCAGGGCTCCATTAATATAGAGTGATATTCATAGAAAGACTTCAAATCTTCACTGATGGGATTCTTTTCGTTGAAAGATTCAGGTACAAGCATTGCCATGGCGTGGGGCAGGCTCAATCCCGACATTACTAAAAATTCCAGTACATTATCCAATGAAGCACTGTCACTCATACCCGGCTGTATAATCGGACGAATCTCTTTGATATCTCCGAGAGTGGGAGAGGAAAGTACACTTTCGCGGGCTTCCATCCAGCCGCGGTTACCGCGAATCGTATTGATTTCGCCATTGTGTGCCAGAAGACGGAAAGGTTGTGCCAAGCCCCATGTCGGGAACGTGTTGGTACTGAAACGGGAATGCACCAAAGCCAGTCCGCTGGTAAAGTAACTGTTCGTCAGGTCAGGATAATAGTTGCGTAGCTGCAATGACGAAAGCATACCTTTATATATAATGCTTTTTGTGGAGAGCGAAACGACATAAAAATCCTCTTTCGCCGGAATGGCTGACATTCTGACTTTATTTTCGATTCTCTTGCGAATCAGATAAAGTTTGCGGTCGGCAGTTTCCGTTTCCGTAAATCCGGTGATAAATACCTGCCTGATATCCGGTTCATTGGCCAAAGCCGCTTCTCCCAGGATTTCCGGGCAGGTAGGTACATTACGCAGATGCATCAGCGTAAGTCCTTCTTTTTCAATTTCTTCGATGATGATACTCAAAATGGCTGCTTGGTCTTTTTCATTTTTGGGTAGAAAAAGCAGACCGGTGCCATAACGTCCCTTTTCGGGAACGGGGATACCTTGTAATAAAATAAACTCGTGCGGGATTTGTAGCATAATGCCAGCACCGTCTCCGGTCTTGTTGTCCGCACCTTCGGCGCCGCGGTGGCGCATGTTCTCCAATACCTTTAAAGCCGACTCAACAATGTCGTGTGACTTTTCTCCGTGAATGTTTACCAGCATACCAACACCGCAGGCATCGTGTTCGTATGCCGCATCGTACAAGCCTGCTTGTTTGGGCTGTCGTTGGTAAGGGAATCCTTCTGTTTCGTTGTTAAAAAGTTCTTGTTTCTTCATTCTTACTAGCTTTATTGTATGATAATACCTATTTGATGTATCAAAATGTTCTGCAAAAATAACTGTTTAATTTCAGAATGATAGTAAAATGTCGCCTTTCTGTGACACGAAATATAAAGTTTGTTTTTTCTTCTTTTAATTTGTAATTAAAATCAGTTGGATAACTTTTAATTTATTAGTCTGATGACTATTATTTGATATTGATTGTAATGCGTTTCTTTTTGAGCTAAAAAGATTGTATTATTTAACTTTTTGATGTGTTTGTAACTTTTTTGTGAGTTTCTGTCAAATAAATATTGAATTTATAATCTTTATGTTATTCGGAATATGTATATTTGCAGCCGAAATAAAAATATTATAATATGTGTGGAATAGTAGGCTATATTGGTAAAAGAAAAGCCTATCCCATCCTTATAAAAGGACTGAAGCGATTAGAGTATCGTGGATATGACAGCGCAGGGGTAGCATTAATCAGTGACAACCAACAGTTGAATGTGTATAAGACGAAAGGAAAAGTCTCCGAACTCGAAAATTTCGTCACACAGAAAGATATTTCCGGTACAATCGGAATCGCCCATACTCGTTGGGCTACTCATGGGGAACCTTGTTCCGCTAACGCCCATCCTCATTACTCTTCTTCCGAGAAACTCGCTCTCATTCACAACGGTATCATTGAAAACTACGCCGTACTCAAAGAAAAACTCCAAGCCAAAGGCTACATCTTTAAAAGCAGTACAGATACCGAAGTTCTTGTTCAATTAATAGAATACATGAAAGTTACTCACCGGGTTAGTTTGCTGACCGCCGTTCAGTTGGCATTGGGAGAGGTGATTGGTGCATATGCAATCGCGATTCTTGATAAAGAGCATCCGGATGAGATTGTCGCTGCGCGCAAAAGCAGCCCGTTGGTAGTAGGCATTGGCGAGGATGAATTCTTTCTGGCTTCGGACGCCACTCCGATTGTTGAGTATACAGATAAGGTAGTTTACTTGGAAGACGGAGAGATTGCCGTAATAAACAGGGGTGAAGAATTGAAGGTAGTCGATTTGAATAATGTCGAAATGACCCCCGAAGTGAAGAAAGTGGAATTGAATCTCGGACAACTGGAAAAGGGCGGTTATCCGCACTTCATGTTGAAAGAGATTTTTGAACAGCCGGATTGCATCCATGATTGTATGCGCGGACGCATCAATGTAGATGCGGACAACGTAGTGCTTTCGGCAGTGATTGATAATAAGGAAAGGTTGCTGAGTGCCAAACGGTTTATTATCGTGGCTTGCGGAACTTCCTGGCATGCCGGACTTATCGGCAAACAACTGATTGAAAGTTTCTGCCGCATACCGGTAGAAGTGGAATATGCTTCTGAATTCCGTTACCGCGATCCTGTGATTAACGAGCAGGATGTAGTGATTGCCATTTCTCAGAGTGGCGAGACTGCCGATACATTGGCTGCCGTAGAATTGGCAAAGAGCCGTGGGGCATTTATATATGGTATTTGCAATGCCATCGGTTCGTCGATTCCCCGTGCCACTCACACCGGTTCGTATATCCACGTAGGCCCGGAAATCGGAGTTGCTTCTACCAAAGCATTTACGGGACAGGTCACTGTATTGGCGATGTTGGCATTGACACTTGCCAAAGAAAAGGGAACGATTGATGAACGGTATTATCTTTCGGTTGTGCGGGAGTTGAACCAAATTCCTGAGAAAATGAAAGAAGTGCTGAAGTTGAATGATAAACTAGCGGAACTATCGAAAACTTTCACCTATGCACACAACTTTATTTATTTGGGACGCGGATATAGCTATCCCGTAGCTCTCGAAGGTGCGCTGAAATTGAAAGAAATTTCGTATATCCACGCCGAAGGTTATCCGGCTGCCGAGATGAAGCACGGGCCGATTGCTTTGATTGACGCGGAAATGCCGGTAGTGGTGATTGCTACCCAGAATGCCCTGTACGAAAAAGTGCTGAGCAACATTCAGGAAATCAAGGCGCGGAAAGGACGGGTGATTGCTTTTGTGACGAAAGGCGATACGGTTATCAGCCAGATTGCCGATTGCAGTATCGAGCTTCCTGAAACAATCGAATGTCTCAATCCGTTAATTACTACGGTACCTCTCCAATTGCTTGCGTACCACATAGCAGTCTGCAAAGGAATGGATGTAGATCAGCCCAGGAATCTGGCGAAGTCAGTAACAGTAGAATAATGTAATTTACAATTAGACAATTTGCGATTGAAGAATCAATGATAGATAGTAAGTTGTTTGATTGGCAGGTGGTAATTTAAATCGTAAATAGTAAATCGTCAAATCGTAAATAGTATAGATGGAACAATTGAAACATGAATGTGGCGTTGCCATGATACGCTTGCTTAAACCGCTGGAGTATTATGAGAAGAAGTATGGAACGTGGATGTACGGCCTGAACAAGCTTTATCTGCTGATGGAAAAGCAGCACAATCGTGGTCAGGAAGGTGCAGGACTGGCTTGCGTGAAACTGGAAGCCAATCCGGGTGAAGAGTATATGTTTCGCGAACGTGCCCTGGGTTCCGGTGCCATTACCGAAATCTTTGAAAATGTGCAGAACAATTTCAAGGATTTGACTTCCGAACAACTGCATGACGCGGAGTACGCCAAACGTACTTTACCTTTTGCCGGTGAAGCATATATGGGACATCTCCGTTATTCCACCACTGGGAAATCCGGCATCTCTTACGTACATCCGTTTTTGAGAAGAAACAACTGGCGTGCCAAGAATCTGGCTCTCTGCGGTAACTTCAACATGACGAACGTAGATGAAATATTTGCCCGTATTACGGCTATCGGTCAGCATCCGCGTAAATATGCCGATACATACATCATGCTGGAACAGGTGGGACACCGTCTCGACCGTGAAGTGGAACGTGTCTTTAATCTTGCCGAAGCGGATGGGCTCACAGGCATGGGCATCACCAATTATATAGAAGAGCATATCGACCTTGCTAATGTATTGCGTACTTCCAGCCGTGAGTGGGATGGGGGATACGTTATCTGCGGACTGACCGGAAGCGGTGAATCTTTCGCTATCCGCGACCCGTGGGGGATTCGTCCCGCATTCTGGTACCAGGATGACGAGATAGCCGTATTAGCTTCCGAACGTCCGGTCATCCAGACCGTCCTGAATGTTCCGTTTGAAGAGATTAAAGAACTGCAACCGGGACAAGCGCTGTTTATCAGCAAGGAAGGCAAAATACGTACTTCGCAAATTATCAAACCTTGTGAGAAGCACGCCTGCTCTTTCGAACGTATCTACTTCTCCCGTGGTAGTGACGTAGATATCTATAAGGAAAGAAAACTGCTGGGCGAAAAGTTAGTTCCGAAAATCCTGAAAGCTATCAATAACGACATCGACCATACCGTTTTCTCTTTTATTCCCAATACTGCCGAAGTCGCTTTCTACGGAATGCTGCAAGGATTGGACGATTATCTGAACGAAGAGAAAGTGCAGCAGATTGCCGCATTGGGGCATAACCCGAATATGGAAGAACTGGAAATAATCCTTTCCCGCCGTATCCGTAGTGAAAAGGTGGCTATCAAGGATATCAAGCTCCGCACTTTCATAGCCGAAGGAAACAGCCGCAATGATTTGGCGGCTCACGTATATGACATTACATACGGAAGTCTCGTGTCCGGTGTCGATAACCTGGTGATAATTGACGACAGTATTGTGCGCGGTACGACACTGAAACAAAGTATTATCGGTATTCTCGACCGTCTCAACCCGAAGAAGATTGTCATCGTATCCTCTTCACCGCAAGTACGTTATCCCGATTATTACGGCATAGACATGGCGAAGATGAGCGAATTTATTGCTTTCAGGGCAGCTATCGAACTTCTGAAAGAACGCGATATGAAAGATGTGATTGCTGCCGCTTACCGTAAATCCAAAGACCAGATAGGACTGCCGAAAGAGCAGATGGTGAACTATGTCAAAGACATCTATGCTCCTTTCACCGATGAAGAAATCTCCGCCAAGATGGTGGAACTGCTGACACCGAAAGGAACGAAAGCGAAAGTCGAAATCGTCTACCAACCGTTGGAAGGACTTCACGAAGCTTGCCCGAATCATACGGGCGACTGGTACTTCAGCGGCAATTACCCTACACCGGGAGGCGTGAAAATGGTGAATCAGGCATTTATAGATTACATAGAGCAAATGTATCAATTCTAACAACCATACAACGATTCAATAATAAGAATGAGAAATGTGACATTAATCCTTGACGACGGGAGCCGGTTCTCCGGCAAGTCGTTTGGCTACGAAAAGCCGGTGGCGGGCGAAGTAGTTTTCAATACTGCCATGACTGGATATCCCGAGAGCCTTACCGACCCTTCGTATGCCGGACAGTTGATGACTCTTACCTATCCTTTGATAGGTAACTACGGAGTTCCCCCTTTTACAATCGGACCGAACGGGCTCGCTACTTTCATGGAGAGCGGGAAAATCCATGCGGAAGCGATTATCGTAAGCGACTATTCTTATGAATACAGCCACTGGAACGCAGTGGAAAGTCTCGGTGACTGGTTGAAACGTGAACACATTCCCGGCATCACAGGTATTGACACCCGCGAGCTGACGAAAGTGCTCCGCGAACATGGTGTGATGATGGGAAAGATTGTCTTTGATGATGAGCCGGAGCATATTCCCGAAGCTGCTTATGCAGGCGTTAATTACGTAGACAAAGTAAGTTGTAAGGAAATAATCTCTTATCTTCCTGACGGAACTTCTCACTCTTTTCCTGTAAATACTCCCATTGCGCAACTTAATTCTCAACTTCCAACTTTCAATTCTCAATTAAAAAAAGTGGTATTGGTAGATTGTGGAGTAAAGACCAACATCATCCGTTGCCTGCTGAAACGTGATGTCGAAGTGATTCGTGTGCCTTGGGATTATGATTTCAACGGACTCGAATTTGACGGATTATTTATTTCCAATGGCCCGGGCGACCCGGATACTTGTGATGCTGCGGTACAGAATATCCGTAAGGCAATGAAAAATGAGAAACTCCCTATCTTCGGAATCTGCATGGGTAACCAATTACTTTCGAAAGCAGGTGGAGCCAAAATATATAAACTGAAATACGGACACCGTAGCCACAACCAACCTGTGCGTATGGTAGGCACGGAACGTTGTTTCATCACTTCTCAGAATCACGGTTATGCCGTAGACAATAATACGTTGGGCGCAGATTGGGAACCGCTTTTCATCAATATGAACGATGGTTCCAATGAAGGAATCAAGCATAAGACAAATCCTTGGTTCTCGGCGCAATTCCACCCGGAAGCTGCCAGCGGCCCTACGGATACGGAATTTCTGTTCGACGAATTTGTAAACCTGCTTAAATAACCGACAATCATGAAAGAAAAAATAAAGAAAGTATTACTGCTGGGTTCCGGTGCCCTGAAAATCGGTGAGGCCGGTGAGTTTGACTATTCCGGTTCGCAGGCGCTCAAAGCCTTGAAAGAAGAGGGGATTGAAACGGTTCTTATCAATCCGAATATTGCTACGGTACAGACTTCCGAAGGAGTGGCCGATCAAATCTACTTCCTGCCGGTGACCCCGTACTTTGTAGAGAAAGTGATTCAGAAAGAGAAGCCCGAAGGCATTATGCTTGCATTCGGCGGGCAGACGGCCTTGAATTGTGGCGTAGCTTTATATAAGGAAGGAATCCTTGAAAAATATAATGTAAAGGTGCTCGGTACACCGGTACAAGCTATTATGGATACCGAAGACCGTGAACTTTTCGTGCAGAAACTAAACGAAATCGACGTAAAGACTATCAAGAGTGAAGCCGTAGAAAATGCGGAAGACGCCCGTCGCGCAGCCCGTGAACTGGGTTATCCGGTGATTGTCCGTGCTGCTTACGCGTTGGGTGGTCTGGGCTCCGGCTTTTGTGATAACGAGGAACAATTGGACGTCCTCGTAGAAAAGGCTTTTTCTTTCTCTCCGCAGGTGCTGGTGGAAAAATCACTCCGTGGCTGGAAAGAAGTGGAATACGAGGTGGTGCGCGACCGCTTCGACAACTGTATCACTGTTTGTAATATGGAAAACTTTGACCCGCTGGGTATCCATACCGGTGAGTCTATCGTTATCGCTCCCTCTCAGACGCTTACTAATAAAGAATATCATAAACTTCGTGAACTGGCTATCCGTATCATTCGTCATATCGGTATCGTCGGCGAATGTAACGTGCAATATGCTTTCGACCCGGAATCCGAAGATTACCGGGTGATTGAGGTAAATGCCCGTCTTTCCCGCTCATCGGCTTTGGCTTCCAAAGCAACCGGCTATCCGTTGGCTTTCGTTGCCGCCAAGTTAGGATTGGGTTACGGACTTTTCGACCTGAAAAACTCTGTAACAAAAACGACTTCCGCTTTCTTTGAACCTGCTTTGGACTATGTTGTATGTAAGATTCCTCGTTGGGACTTAGGTAAGTTCCACGGAGTGGATAAAGAACTGGGCTCTTCCATGAAATCAGTCGGTGAAGTAATGGCCATCGGTCGTACCTTTGAAGAAGCTATCCAAAAAGGGCTTCGCATGATAGGGCAGGGGATGCACGGATTTGTAGAAAATAAGGAACTGGTTATTCCCGATATCGACAAAGCGCTTCGCGAACCGACCGATAAACGTATTTTTGTCATCTCGAAAGCATTCCGCGCCGGATATACGATCGACCAGGTGCACGAACTGACAAAGATTGACAAATGGTTCCTTCAGAAGCTCATGAATATCATGAAAACTTCCGAAGAACTGCATAGCTGGGGAAGTAACCACAAACAAATAGCCGACTTGCCGGACGAGTTGCTTCGTAAAGCGAAAGTCCAGGGCTTCTCCGACTTTCAGATTGCCCGTGCCATTGGTTACGAAGGCGATATGGAAGACGGTATTCTCTATGTTCGCAATCATCGCAAGCATGCAGGAATTCTTCCGGTTGTGAAGCAAATTGATACCTTGGCTGCCGAATATCCCGCGCAGACCAACTACCTGTATCTTACTTACAGCGGCGTAGCAAACGACGTTCATTATCAGGGTGACCATAAATCTATCGTCGTGCTGGGTTCCGGTGCCTATCGTATCGGTTCCTCAGTAGAGTTCGACTGGTGTGGCGTACAGGCATTGAACACCATCCGCAAGGAAGGATGGCGAAGCGTCATGGTTAACTATAACCCCGAAACCGTATCTACGGACTACGATATGTGCGACCGTCTCTACTTCGACGAACTGACTTTCGAGCGTGTAATGGATATTTTGGAACTCGAAAATCCGCATGGTGTCATCGTATCTACCGGTGGGCAAATCCCGAACAATCTGGCATTGCGTCTGGATGCTCAGAATGTCAATATTCTCGGTACAAGTGCCAAGAGCATTGACAATGCCGAAGACCGCGAGAAATTCTCTGCCATGCTCGACCGTATCGGTGTAGACCAGCCGCGTTGGCGCGAGTTGACCTCTATGGACGACATCAATGAGTTTGTTGACGAAGTAGGTTTTCCGGTACTTGTCCGTCCGTCTTATGTACTTTCAGGCGCTGCGATGAATGTCTGCTCCAATCAGGAAGAACTTGAACGTTTCCTGAAATTGGCAGCTAACGTATCGAAGAAGCATCCGGTAGTGGTAAGCCAGTTTATCGAGCATGCCAAGGAAGTAGAAATGGATGCTGTGGCGCAGAATGGCGAAATCGTAGCATACGCCATCAGCGAACATATTGAGTTTGCGGGTGTGCACTCCGGTGACGCTACTATTCAATTCCCGCCGCAAAAGCTATATGTAGAGACTGTTCGTCGTATCAAACGTATCAGCCGTGAGATTGCCAAAGCTCTGAACATCTCCGGCCCGTTCAATATCCAATATCTGGCAAAAGACAATGATATCAAAGTCATCGAATGTAACTTGCGTGCCAGCCGTTCTTTCCCGTTTGTCAGCAAAGTATTGAAGATAAACTTTATCGAACTGGCAACGAAAGTCATGCTTGGTCTACCTGTCGAAAAACCGGAAAAGAATCTTTTCGAATTGGATTATGTCGGAATCAAGGCTTCCCAGTTCTCCTTCAACCGTTTGCAGAAAGCCGACCCTGTGTTGGGGGTAGATATGGCTTCTACCGGTGAAGTCGGCTGTATCGGCATGGATACTTCCTGTGCCGTACTGAAAGCAATGCTTTCCGTAGGCTATCGTATCCCCCAGAAGAATATCCTGCTTTCCACGGGAACAATGAAACAGAAAGCCGATATGATGGATGCAGCCCGTATGCTGGTGAGTAAGGGATATAAACTCTTTGCAACCGGCGGTACGCACAAAGCACTTGCCGAAAACGGTATTGAAAGTACCCATGTCTATTGGCCGAGCGAAGAGGGGCATCCGCAAGCATTGGAAATGCTTCATAATAAGGAAATTGATATGGTAGTCAACATTCCTAAGAACCTGACAGCCGGAGAGTTGGACAACGGATACAAGATTCGTCGTGCAGCCATTGACTTGAATATTCCGTTGATTACAAATGCCCGTTTGGCTAGTGCATTCATTAATGCTTTCTGCACGATGAGCATTGATGATATCACCATCAAGAGTTGGGCAGAATATAAGTAATGTGCTGTCATGCTTTCGATAGTATGACAGCGTTCTGCTGAAATGAAAAAAAGGTCGTTCTTGTTATTCAGGAGCGGCCTTTTTTGTCTACTTACTGATTAATGTGCCAATTTTGGTATTAAATCGTATAGGTTATTAAAAACTTCATAAGAAAATCTTAGTAAACAGCCATCTTTATTGGAAATTCATTCTATTTCTTGTAATATCATGCTGATTTTATAAATTAATAATAGTAAATTATGAGAAAAGACGGATTTACTGTATGTGTAAACAATTATGTGGAGTGCTTGCGCCGTGAGGGGCGCTATGCTACGGCACATGTTTATGAGAATGCGTTACGTTCTTTCACTGTGTTTTGTGGAACATCATGTGTGTCATTCAAACAAATTACCCGTGAAAACTTGAAGCGGTATAGTAATTACTTGCTGGCTTGCCGTTTGAAGCTTAACACTATATCTACTTACATGCGGATGTTGCGCTGCATATACAATAAAGGAGTGGATACACATCAGGCTCCTTATGTGCATCGCCTGTTTCGGGATGTATTTACCGGGGTGGATACACGCCAGAAAAAGGCCATTCCGGTGAACGAACTGCACACATTGCTTTACAAAGATCCGCAGTCCGAGAAATTGCGCCGGACACAGGCTATAGCCAATTTATTGTTTTTATTCAGCGGAATGCCTTTTGTCGATTTGGCTCATTTGGAAAAGTCAAACCTGGAAGGGAATATTCTGAAATACAATCGTAGCAAGACAGGAACTCCCATGAGTGTGGAAATATTGGAATCAGCGTCCGGTATTGTTTCCCGGCTTCGTAATTTCCACTCGTCAGTTCTTCCCGAATACCCCGATTATCTTTTTTATATATTGAGCGGGAAGAACAAGCGTGATGGAGAGGCGGCTTATAAAGAATATCAATCTACTTTGCGTTGTTTTAATAATAGTCTGAAGAGTTTAGCCAAAAAATTGCATATTCATTCGGCTGTTACTTCTTATACATTTCGTCACTCTTGGGCTACTACTGCTAAATATAGGGGAGTTCCTATTGAAATGATAAGTGAATCGTTGGGACACAAATCTATAAAAACAACACAAATCTATTTGAAAGGCTTTGATTTGAACGAACGAACAAAAGTAAATAAGTTAAATTATTATTACGTTAAGAATTGTAAGGGGATTGTGTAGGTTTTGTATTAAGTATTTGATATTTATACATGTAATAGTGTTGTTACTTCTTAGGTAACGGAATTTGTTTGGTGCAAATATAGACAAAATTGTTAATAGCGTACAAGCAAAATTCCTTTTTTTTCTCTTTTTATTTAAATATATAGCAAAAATGTATTCGAACATGAAATGTTTTTATTCTCATGTTCAATGATTTCTATTGTCTGCACTGAAAAGAATCCTCTGCAAATCAGGCAATATATCTAGAACTTTCCCTTTTTGTATACATTTCTTCTTTTTTTATTGTGCCTTGTTATCAGGTGCCTGTGTTTCTGTTACCTAAGAAGTAACGGAAACATAAGGGGTAAAAAAGTATGATTCTAAGAAAAGAAGGAACTTTAAATGCTGGGCCTAATATGGGGACAGGGGAAGGCGTAGCATACTCTAAACGCTGGTATGTAGCTCTCGTGCGTATGCACCATGAGAAGAAAGTAGCAGAGCGTTTGGGCAAGATGGGGATTGAGAATTTTGTACCGGTCCAACAGGAAGTGCATCAATGGAGCGACCGCCGTAAAGTGGTTGAATCTGTGCTGCTTCCGATGATGGTCTTTGTGCACGTAGATCCGAAAGAACGTAAAGAAGTTCTTTCTCTACAGTCAGCCGATATATGGTAATGCGTGGTGAAAGTAGTCCGGCTGTAATACCTGACGAACAAATGGCCCGTTTTCGCTTTATGCTCGATTATTCGGATGAAGCAGTTTATATGAAGCCTAAAATACGATAGATTTTTATGATGTATATTTATATTGGAGGTACTTTGTTGCTTTCAGTACTATTAGCTACGATTGTTATTCCAAGAATAATATTTATATCTTACAAGAAGCGTCTCTTTGACGTTCCTGATGCCCGTAAAGTACATAAGACTCCCGTACCTCGTCTGGGCGGTCTGGCTTTCCTACCTGTTATACTAATATCTTTGTGTATTATTACAGGAATTCGTTATTACATGAATGAACCGGTTGATCCTATTTGGTCATCTTGTTTATTCATGCGTTATCTTTTCCTCGTTGCCGGCACGACACTGCTGTATCTTGTTGGAGTAGCGGATGATTTGGTGGGAGTAGGGTATCGGTATAAATTTGTAGTACAGATTCTTTCCGCCTCTTTTCTTTCACTTTCCGGTCTTTGGATTAACGATTTGGGAGGACTATTAGGGCTTCATGCCATTCCTGCATTTATTGGTATGCCTCTGACTGTTTTTCTTGTAGTCTATATTACGAATGCTATTAATCTGATAGATGGAATTGATGGATTGGCTTCAGGTCTTACTTGTATCGCATTAGGATTGTTAATCATAGTCTGTATATTTGTAGGTCAGTGGACTCATGCTCTTTTAGCTTCCGCTACTTTGGGAGTGGTTGCTACTTTCTATTATTACAATGTATTTAGTGTATCAGGTCGAAAACTCTTTATGGGAGATGCCGGAAGTCTTACTCTTGGTTATATCCTTAGTTTTCTGATTCTTCATTTTTGGACACGGCAAGAGTCTTGGGATCCGTTTGAATTAAATCTGAATATGGTAACTATTTCTACACTCCTTATTCCTTTACTTGATGTAGTGCGTGTGTTTTATTCTCGAGCAAAAGATGGTCGCAATCCTTTTTTACCGGATAAGAATCATATTCACCATAAATTGTTACGTACTGGAATTAGGGTGCGTACTGTGATGATTACATTGCTATTATTATCTTTATTTTTGGTGGTATCTAATTTTATACTGTCATTTTATATTAATGCAACTTTCATGCTTCTTTTCGATTTGATATTTTGGGGTGTTCTGCACATGGTTATTAATCGTGCTATTGTAAAGCACGAAAAGTTAACAGGAAAGAAATGGTATAAAACTTACATACATGTTTCATAGTGGAGATGATATATAATTAATATTGAATGAGATTTAGAGTATGGAGAAATAAAAAGAATATATCTTCTTAGAATTCGTTTTAGGAGAAGTTATTCGGAAAAATTGTATTATAAATTAGTAATAACAAAAGAATGAAAGGTATTGTTTTAGCGGGCGGCTCTGGTACTCGTTTATATCCTATTACTAAAGGGGTTAGTAAACAACTGCTACCTATTTTTGATAAACCAATGATTTATTATCCAATTTCTGTATTGATGTTGGCAGGTATTCGTGAGATATTAATTATTTCTACACCGTATGATTTGCCGGGTTTCAAACGTTTACTTGGTGATGGTTCCGATTTTGGCGTTCGCTTTGAATATGCTGAGCAACCTTCACCGGACGGATTAGCACAGGCTTTTATAATTGGGGAGGACTTTATAGGAGGTGACTCTGTATGTTTGGTTTTAGGGGATAATATTTTCTATGGTCAAGGTTTTACTCGAATGCTGAAAGAGGCTGTTTATACAGCGGAAGAAGAAAATAAGGCAACTGTATTCGGATATTGGGTGAATGATCCAGAACGTTACGGAGTGGCGGAATTTGATAAGGAAGGTAATTGTTTAAGTATTCAAGAAAAACCAAGTTGTCCAAAATCCAATTATGCTGTAGTGGGCTTATATTTCTATCCGAATAGAGTTGTGGAAGTGTCGAAGAATATCAAGCCTTCTCCTCGTGGAGAGTTGGAAATTACAACTGTTAATCAAGAGTTTCTTAGAGACAAAGAACTGAAAGTGCAGACATTGGGACGTGGCTTTGCATGGCTTGATACTGGTACACATGATTCTCTTTCTGAAGCTTCTACTTTTATCGAAGTAATTGAAAAACGACAAGGTTTGAAAGTTGCTTGTTTGGAAGGTATAGCTCTTCGTCAGGGTTGGATTACAGCGGATAAGATGCGTAAACTAGCTTATCCTATGTTGAAAAACCAATATGGCCAGTATCTTCTAAAGGTCATTGACGAACTTAGTTTCACATAATTGTTTATTCAGAACTTATAGTTATTAAAATGAATGTAATTCAGACAGCAATAGAAGGGGTTGTAATCCTTGAACCTCTTCTCTTTAAAGATGAACGTGGTTATTTTTTTGAGTCTTTTTCGCAAAAAGAGTTTGAAGAGAAAGTACAAAAGGTGTCTTTTGTACAAGACAATGAGAGTAAATCTTCTTATGGTGTTCTTCGTGGCCTTCATTTCCAAAAGCCGCCTTATGCACAGAGTAAATTAGTACGTGTTATTAAAGGGGCGGTCTTAGATGTTGCAGTAGATATCCGTAAAGGTTCTCCAACTTTTGGTCATCATGTTGCTGTAAAATTAACAGAAGATAATCATCGTCAGTTTTTCATTCCTCGTGGCTTTGCTCATGGTTTTAGTGTATTGACTGATGAAGTAATTTTTCAATATAAATGTGACAATTTCTATACTCCACAGAGCGAAGGAGCTATTGCTTGGGATGATCCGTCTCTAGCCATTGATTGGTGTATTCCTGTTGATGCGGTGTTACTTTCCGAGAAAGACAAACATCATATGTGCTTAAGAGATGCAGATTGGTTGTTTGACTATAATGAAAAATTGTATTGAGATGAATATATTGGTTACTGGTGCTCATGGACAATTGGGCAATGAAATGGTGCGGGTTTCTGATAAAAGTAAAGATCATTATGTGTTTACAGACATCAATGAATTAGATATTACAAATAGGGATGTTCTCCATACATTTGTAAATAAGGAGCAGATAGATATCATTGTTAATTGTGCTGCTTATACTAATGTGGATAAGGCAGAGGAAGATGAAAGAACGGCAAACCTGGTTAATAATGTAGCAGTTGGCTATTTGGCTGAGGGTGCTAAATCTGTAGGGGCGACACTTATTCATGTTTCTACTGATTATGTATTCAATGGTAAAAATAATGTTCCATATACAGAATATGATATGACTGAACCGATAGGGGTATATGGTGAAACGAAGCTTGCTGGAGAAAAGGCGATTGTTGCTTCTGGCTGCAATTATATCATTCTGCGTACTGCATGGCTTTATTCTGTATGGGGAAATAATTTTTTAAAAACGATGTTGAAGCTAACGAAGGAAAGAGAGAGCTTAAATGTTGTTTTTGACCAAATAGGTACACCAACTTATGCAGGTGATTTGGCCGATGCTATTGGTTGGATTATAGATCATAGAATGATAGAACAAAAAGATATTTATCATTTCACTAACGAAGGTGTATGCTCTTGGTATGACTTTGCCGTGGCTATTGGTAAGTTGGGTGAAAATATGTGTAATATCCGTCCTATCCACTCTCATGAATATTCTAGCAAAGTAAAACGTCCACATTATTCTGTATTGGATAAAGTGAAGTTCAGAGAAACTTTTGGCTATCAGATTCCGTATTGGACGGAATCTTTGGAAAGATGTATTAATCAACTAAAAGCAAAAAAATATGAAGTTTGAACGTAATATCCTTATTACTGGAGGAGCTGGATTTATAGGTAGCCATGTAGTACGTTTGTTTGTCAACAAATATCCTAACTATCATATTGTCAATCTTGACAAATTAACCTATGCTGGAAATTTGGAAAACCTCAGAGATATTGAAGATACTCCCAACTATACCTTTGTAAAGGCTGACATTTGTGATTTCGATAAGATGCAGGAACTTATGGCACAATATCGTATAGATGGTATAATTCATCTTGCTGCCGAAAGTCACGTAGACCGTAGTATCAAAGATCCGTTTACTTTTGCTCGTACTAATGTAATGGGTACATTAAGTCTTTTACAGGCAGCTAAGTTATATTGGGAAACACTGCCCGAAAGGTATGAAGGTAAACGCTTTTATCATATATCTACAGATGAAGTTTATGGAGCATTGAGATTGACCCATCCTGAAGGCATAGAACCACCGTTCACTACTACAGCGTCTTCTTTGGAACATCATCTTGCCTATGGTAAAGATTTTTTTTATGAGGATACTAAGTATAATCCTCATAGCCCTTATTCAGCTAGTAAAGCGAGTAGCGATCATTTTGTACGTGCTTATCATGATACATATGGAATGCCTACTATTGTCACTAATTGTAGTAATAACTATGGTCCCTACCAGTTTCCCGAAAAATTAATACCACTCTTCATTAATAATATCTGTCATTGTAAGCCACTTCCTGTATACGGTAACGGAGAAAATGTTCGTGACTGGCTTTATGTTGTAGATCACGCCCGTGCTATTGAACTTATTTTTCATAAAGGAAAAGTCGCTGATACTTATAATATTGGTGGTTTTAATGAATGGAAAAATATTGATATTATTAAAGTAATTATTAAAACTGTAGACAGGCTGTTAGGTAATCCCGAAGGTTATTCTTTAGATTTGATTACTTATGTTACCGATCGCAAAGGACATGATATGCGCTATGCTATTGATAGTACTAAGTTGAAAAATGAACTAGGTTGGGAACCAAGTTTGCAGTTTGAAGAAGGCATTGAAAAAACAGTTCGTTGGTATCTTGATAATCAGGTGTGGATGGATAATATTATTACTGGTACCTATCAACGATATTATGAGGATATGTATAAAAATGATGATTATGCGTAATTGTAATTGTAGAAAAGTAGGAGAGGATAAAAACTTTGATAAAATATGTCATATCCTTCAGTGTATATAAAATATGGGATTAAAGAAGAATATTTTATATAGTAGTTTCTTGACAACATCAAATTATCTATTTCAATTTCTTACTTATCCTTATGTTGCTAGAGTTCTAGGTGTAACAGGTATTGGAGTCTGCAATTTTGCTCAAAGCCTCATTCAATATTTTATGTTATTTTCAACGTTGGGAGTAATGACATTAGGTACGAGAGAAATAGCAAAATGTAATGGAGATAGGGGTAGACAGAATATTGTTTTTTCTTCTTTATTTGAATTAACTGCAATTGCTACTTTTATCATTGTATTAATTTATCTGTGTTTGATAGAAACAGTTCCAAAATTGGCAGAATATCGGAGTCTGTTATATATTGGGGTATTTCAGCTCATATTTAATACATTGACAATTGAATGGCTTTTCCGGGGATTAGAAGATTTTAAATATATCACAATACGTACTTTTTGGACAAAAGTATTCTATGTAGTAGCAGTATTTATTTTTATTCAAGATCAGCAAGACTATCTTTTATATTTTGTAATAACAGTTAGCGTATATATTGTTAATGGTGTAATTAATTTGTCTTATAGCTATAAATGGATTTCATTTTCTTGGCAGCCTCTTCGTTCTATATTACATTTTATAAAACCAATGCTAGTCTTAGGAATTTATGCCATTTTAACTAATATGTATTTAAGCTTTAATATAATGTATTTGGGATTTGTGTCTAATGATGACCAAGTTGGTTACTATACTACTGCGACAAAAATACAGAATATAATTCTTGCACTTTACACATCTTTTACCTTAGTTATGATGCCACGGATCAGCTCTATGTTAGCTAAAAAAGATATGGATGGAATAAAAAATGCTATTGCAAAATCGTTGAACTTGCTTTATGCCTTTGCTTTTCCTATTATAGTTCTTTCTGTAGTTTTTGCATATCAAATAGTATATATTATAGCAGGATCTGGATATGAGCAAACTGTTCCTGTTTTACAAATAGCAATGCCATTAATTCTAGTAGTGGGGATTGAGCAAATACTTATTATTCAGTTGCTTATGCCTCTTGGAGAGGATAAGGCTGTATTTATAAATGCTTTGGTAGGAGCGACTGTTGCAATTATTTTAAATATTTTGTTAGTTAAAGAACTGCAAAGTATAGGTTCTATTATTGTCTGGTTTTCAGCGGAGGTCTCTGTGTTGATTTCAGCAAATATATTTGTGAGAAAAAAAATTGGAAATATAATATCAGTTAAGAAATTGGTAATATACATTATAATGTATTTGCCTCTCTTATTATTGTGTTATATGATAAAAGCATTGCCCATAAGTGAATACTTCTCTTTGATAATTTCTCTTGTTTTTACTGTTTTATATTGTCATTTTTGTCTTCTGTATGTTGTACGGAATGATATATATAAGTCATTATTTATACAATTAAAAAGTAAACTAAGTATACGATGAAAATTATTCCGTTCTACCTTCCGCAATTTCATACAATTCCGGAAAATGATAAATGGTGGGGTAAAGGCTTTACAGAATGGGTAAATGTAAAGAATGCCAAACCTTTGTTTGATGGACATAATCAGCCAAGAGTTCCGTTTAATAGAAACTATTATGATTTGAGTGATGTGGAAACTTTAAAATGGCAATGTAATATAGCAAGAAAATATGGTATATATGGCTTTTGCATGTATCATTATTGGTTTAATGGGCATCTACTCTTGGAAAAACCGATGGAAATGCTCTTGGCTCATCCTGAGATTGATATAAATTATTGTATTAGTTGGGCAAATCATGATTGGAATGATGCTTGGAAAGCACAAGATGGGGCTCCTAAAACACTCATAGCGCATGATTTTGATGATGAGCAGGATTGGGTTAATCATTTTAATTATATGCTCCCATTCTTTAAAGATTCACGCTATATAAGTGAAAATAATAAACCGCTGATGATTATTTATGTACCTAATCTGATTAGAAAACTTGATAAGATGTTGGATTTATGGACTAAAATGTCAAAAGCGGTCGGATTTGACGGTTTGACTTATATTTATCAGAGTGCAGCTGCGGCTTATGATGATTCTTGGGATAAATCAGGTTTTGATTATGGTATAGAGATGAATCCACAATATATAAATTTGCTATGTAAAAGTAATGAACCTCAAAGAATACCTTTTTCTGTGATAAAAACAGTCAGATTTGTAAAAAGAATGTTTCATATAAAAAGGAGTATTGCTCCATTCATGTATAAACATAAGAATGTCAGAAGATTGGATTATGATGTATGTTGGGGAAATATAATAAGTCATAAGCCTGTAACTGACAAAATGATTCCATGTGCTTTTACTGATTGGGATAACACACCGCGACATAGAATGAATGGGTACTTATATGATGGAGTGAGTGTGGAGAAATTTCAATATTATTTTAGAAAACTATTACTGAAAGCCCAAAAAGAATACCCAACAGATATGGTTTTTGTTTTTGCATGGAATGAATGGGCGGAGGGAGGCTATTTGGAACCGGATGAAAGAAATGGATATGCTTTGCTTCAATCAGTAAAGGATGCATTAATGGAATATAAATAATATGGATATTTTTATTTCAAGGAAACTTTCCAAATATCTGTTTTGCATCGGAATTTGCTTTCTTGTTACGTCTTTGGCATTTGCTCTAGGGGATGAAAATCGTAATGCATTATTGATTGGAGTTATGGCAATATCTCCATTGGTTTTTGTATTAATACCAGTTATAAACCGAAAAACAGATGTGGGGATTTTTCTTTTTATGACCTTGACGTTATTTTGTCCTTTATTAAATCATCCGGAAACAATGCGATGGAGTACAGCTTTATATGGATGTATGTTCGGATTTTACTTTATGGCTCTTTTTCATTTATTTGGATTTTCGGATTTGTCAAAACAGGATATCGCTAGATTGTTGAAATTTCTTTTATTAGCTTATGCAATAGTTTTGTTGATTCAACAGATTTGTGTGTTGACAGGATTTCCTATTTTTAATTTGGGTAATTATGATTTAAGGGAACCATGGAAATTGAATTCTTTAATGTCAGAGCCAGAGCATAGTGGCAGGATGACTTCATTGTTGATGTATGCATATTTATCTATAACTTCGAATGAAAAAACTGAAATTTCTTTTGTTAGTTCGTGGAGAAAAGACAAACTGGTATGGATTGCTTTTTTATGGTGTATGCTTACGTCTTTAAGTGCAGGTGCATATCTGTTTATGTTGGTCGTTCTATCGAAATTTTATACTAAAGGTGCCTCCTTTAAAATTGTAGGAGCTATTGTTACTTTATATATAATGTTGTCTTTATTTGATATTTCGGCCTTCAATCGTTTTACTAAATTTTGCGTTGCCATATTTACATTTGATATACATAAAATATATTCTGCTGATCAAAGTGCAGCACTGAGAATTGTTCCTTCTTTGATTTGTTTACAACAAATTGATTTGTTTACAGTGGATGGTTGGTTTGGACGTGGCATAGATTATATGTCAAGAATAATGTCTGATTATTTGCCAGGCGTAGAGAAAGGATATACAGGGGGAGGTTTACTTTTATATGCAGTGGAATATGGTTTTTTATCTTTTCTTGTTATCATACGTATTACGTTTAAACTGTGTTATGACAGGAATAATAAGACTCCTTCTATACTATTTTGGTTTTTCTCAGTTTTTCTTGTAGGAGTAAATTCTCAATTAACATGGGCTACAATAGTGTTACTTTATATGGTGAAGTGCATTCAGAAATTAGAGAAAAGTATATAGAAATAGTGGAAATTTATGAAAAATAAGAAAATTTTAGTGTTAGCTTATGCAATTTCCCCTACACGTGGTTCTGAGTACTCTGTGGCATGGAACTATGTACAAGAGATGTCAAAAGATAACAAACTAACAGTGCTTTATGGGGCATCAGGAGATTACATGGGGGATTGTGAGGAGATGGAGAATTATGTTAATCAACATCCGAACCCGCAAATTACATTTATTCCTGTTTACCCAAACAAGTTGGCGAATTTACTGAATTGGCCTAATCGCCATCATTTATTGGTTTATTCATTTTATTATGCATATAATGTTTGGCAAAAATTAGCATATCGAAAAGCTAAGGAGTTGGTGGCTGATGGGGCATTCGATTTAATACATTATGTAGGAATGATAGGCTATCGTGAACCAGGTTATTTGTGGAATTTAGGTTTACCATATATTTGGGGGCCTATTTCTGGAGCCAATAATTCATCTGTTGTTTTAATGAAAAATATGCCATTATTAGGTAAATTGAAACATCGGTTTAGAACAATAGCTAATATTTTTCAATTGCATTATAGTCGGAGATTAAAAAAAGCATTGAATGCAACAGATATTCTGCTTACTGCTACTTCTGAGAATCAGAGACTATTTAAGAATATTCATGGAAAAGACAGTATTTGTATTCCTGAGAATTGTATTATAGGGCATATTCATTTGAATAAAGGAAAATTTGTTAACCCTTGTAAATATAACCTTGTGGTGATTGGACGTTTGGATGCTGGAAAATCTGTTGGTATACTGCTGGAGGCAGTTGCTAAGTTAAAGTTTAAAGAAATGGTACATGTTGATATAGTTGGTGATGGATCTTTGAAAGATGAATTACAACAGTATGCAATAAAGAATGGTCTAAATTCTCTTATAACATGGCATGGAAGATTACCGAGAGATAAGGCCGTACAGGTATTTGATTCTGCTCATCTTCATGTTATAACCAGTATTAGTGAAGGTAATCCAACTACAATATGGGAAGCAATGAGTTTTGGTGTACCTACTTTGAGTTTTGATCATTGTGGTATGCATGATACTTTGTGTGACGGAGCAGGAATACTTGTACCGATAGAGTCGACTTATGAAGCTAATGTGCAGGGAATTACTAATGCTATAGATGTTGTGTTGGCAGAGCCTGAACGTTTGGAACGATTAGCAGAAGCTACGCTAATTCGTGCAAAGAAATATACATGGGAAATAAGGCGAAAGTTTTGGAATGAATTGTATGATGAATTGGTAATGAAATTAGATAAGAAAAGAAAATGAAACATCTCATTTGTTTTCACCTCTTTAATGATTATAGTGGCAGTCCCAAGATACTAAAGATGGTACTGGAAAATTTTCTGAAACAGCATTACATTGTAGATTTAGTTTCTTCTAAACATGGAGTGTTGGATGAATTGTTGTGTTATGAAAACTTACATAAACATTCTTATCCTTATCGTTTTTTAAAGAATCCAATAGTGATGATGTTATATTATTGTGCAGTGCAACTTTATATGTTTGTATTTGCATTCAGGTGGCTTTTTTGTAAGGATATAGTGTTTTATATAAATACTTTATTACCAGTGGGTCCAGCTTTGGCAGGAAGAATTATGGGAAAACGGGTGGTGTATCATTATCATGAGAATGCTTTTGTAAAAGGAAGAAGTTATAAAATACTAGCTATGGCTATGCAGAAGTTGGCACATGAGATAATCTGCGTTTCCTGTTATCAGGCTTCCTTTTTGAAACAAAAAAGTAATTTGTCTGTGGTACCTAATGCGTTGCCACAAGAATTTGTGGATAGACTGAGATTTATACCAAAAGCTGCTTTTATGAGGAAACGGGTATTAATGCTCGGGTCACTGAAACTTTATAAAAGTCCATTGGAGTTTGTGGAATTAGCCAAGCGTTTGCCACAATTTGATTTTGAATTGGTAGTGAATGATACGCAAGAAAATATCAACTGTTTTGTGAAAGAATACAAGATAAATATGGGTAAGAATCTGACTATCTATCCTAGACAGAATGATGTAACATCATTTTATAATCGTGCAAGTTTAGTGTTGAATTTGACGAATAAAAAACAAGCAATAGAAACGTTCGGTTTGACGGCTTTGGAAGCTATGAGTGCCGGTTTACCTGTGATTGTTCCAACGAAGGGGGGGATTGCAGAAATGGTAAAAGATGGAGTGAACGGATATAAGATAGATGTACAGGAATTAGATAAAATAGAAAACCGTATCAAATATATTCTATTAGACAAAGACATATACGTACACTTGTCTAATAATGCAAAAAAAGAATCGCAAAAATTTTCCATAATACAAATGCTAACAGAAATAGAAAGGTTGATATTTCCTTTATAGTTTGATAGTGAAAAAAGATTTGCTGCTTAGCTTTTTTAATATTTATCTGTTATATTTTTATGAAACAAGTTGCTATTGTAGGCATTCAAGGCGTACCTGCTAGGTATGGTGGTTTTGAAACTTTGGTTGAGAATATTATCGGTGATAATTGTTCGCCTGAAGTCCATTATACCGTTTTTTGTAGTGGCAAGGACTATGCCACACGTGCGGAAACATATAAAGGCGTGAAGTTGAAGTATGTCTCGTTATTTCGTGCCAATGGAGTGCAGAGTACTCTTTATGATATATTGTCAATGCTGAAATGCTTATGGGGGTATGATGCTGTAGTCATATTGGGGGTGTCAGGATGTATTTTTTTGCCTGTATTCAGATTATTATATCACAAACGACTGATCGTGAATATTGATGGCTTGGAGTATAAGCGAGCAAAATGGGGGAGGTTTGCTAAGTGGTTTTTGCGAACTAGCGAGATGATGGCTATTCGTAATGCTGATATAATTATAGCTGATAACAAAGCTATTCAGGATTATGTAATTGAAAAGTATCATAGAACAGTTGAACTGATTACTTATGGGGGAGATCATGTTTTCCAAGAGATTTCAGAGGAAAGGATAAATGATGTATTGAATCATTATAGTCTTACTCCAGGGGAATATGCTATATCGGTGTGTCGTATAGAACCAGAGAATAATTGTCATGTAGTGTTGGAAGCTTTTTGTAAGACAGATAAACGTTTGATTTTTATAGGAAACTGGCAGAGGAGTGAATATGGAAAAGGGTTGAAAAATAAGTATGGGGATTATACAAATATTACTTTACTTGATCCGATTTATGATTTGGAAATACTATATTCTTTGCGGGTAAATGCCGGGCAATATATTCATGGTCATAGTGCTGGTGGAACAAATCCTTCATTGGTAGAGGCTATGTCTTTAGGAGTTCCCATTATAGCTTTTGATGTGGTGTATAACCGGGAAACGACTCAAAATAAGGCATTCTATTTTAAAAATGTAGAGGAATTGATTCTTTTATTTAACAAGAAAAAGGAATTGTTGTCTATGAATGCCAAAGCAATGCAGGAGATTGCTGAAAGGGAATATGTTTGGTGTAAAATTGCACGACAATATGAGGCTTGTTATTGAAAAATAAATGTTTTTGATATATTACGCTTTAGGAACCGCTTTATGCACTACTTTTAAGTATATGTAATATGCAAAATGAAATATTAATAAATGAATTTTATGAACAAATTGTGTGAGAAACTATTATTTGGGTTGATACTGCCTTTTATTTTGGTAGCTTGTCAGTCCTACAAAAAAGTTCCCTATTTACAGGATTCGGAGATGATCGGTCAGGGGGTACAACAAGAAGTGATGTATGATGCTAAAATTATGCCGAAAGATTTGTTGACAATTGTGGTGTCATGTACAAGTCCGGAATTAGCAATGCCGTTTAACTTGACTGTAGCAAGTCCTATAAGTGTCGCTACCAGTAATATTACAACTACTACTCAGCCGGTCTTGCAACAATATTTAGTAAGTAATGAGGGGACGGTGGATTTTCCCGTATTAGGCGAGTTGAAGTTAGGCGGCTTGACAAAGAAGGAAGCGGAACAAATGATTGTGGAAAAATTGAAACCATACATTAAGGAGACTCCGATTGTTACTGTTCGCATGGTAAACTATAAAATATCAGTAATCGGTGAAGTGACCCGTCCAGGTACATTTACTATTAATAATGAGAAGGTGAATCTATTGGAAGCTTTAGCTATGGCAGGCGATATGACTGTTTACGGACTCCGTGACAATGTGAAGTTGATTCGTGAGGACGCCCATGGTAAACAACAGATTATAACTCTTGATCTCAATAAAACGGAGACAATTCTATCTCCTTATTATTGGTTACAACAAAATGATATAGTCTATGTAACTCCTAATAAAGCGAAAGCTCGCAATTCTGATATTGGCAACAGTGCAAGTCTTTGGTTCTCAGCTACTTCAATATTGGTGTCATTAGCGAGTCTGTTAGTAACAATTTTTAAATAATAAATCTATTATGAGTGGAGAAAATAAGGAAAAGTATAATGAAGTGGATGAAGAGTATATTAATATTCAAGAGATTCTTTTTCGTTATCTGGTTCATTGGCCTTGGTTTGTTGTTTCGGTAGTAGCTTGCATAATTCTTGCATGGGTATATTTGCATATAGCAACTCCTGTTTATAATATTTCTGCTACTGTTCTGATAAAAGATGAGGAAAAAGGTGGTGGAAAAAGTATGAGTTCCGAACTTGAAAGAATGGGGCTTGACGGTTTTATGTCATCATCCAAAAATATAGATAATGAAATAGAAGTGTTACGGTCTAAATCGTTAGCTCGTGAAGTTGTGAATCAGTTGAGTTTATTTGTAACTTATAAGGATGAAGATGCATTTCCTGAAAAAGAACTTTATCGTACTTCTCCCGTGCTGGCAAGTCTGACTCCACAGGAGGCTGAAAAACTTCCAGAAACGATGGAGGTGGGAATGACCTTATTGACAAATGGAATGATGGATGTCTTGATAACAGTAGGAGACAAAGAGTATCAGAAGCGATTTGATAAGTTACCGGCTATATTCCCAACAGATGAGGGCACTGTTGCTTTTTTTGAAAATAAAGATACGTTGGCAGTGAATTTTCAGAAAGGAGAAGAGGGGGAACGGCATATTAAAGCCTTTATAAATCGTCCAATGTCCGTAGCAAAAAAATATAGTGAAGCTTTGTCAATAGCTCCTACTTCAAAAACTACTTCAGTTGCTGTGCTTTCGCTAAAGAATTCAAATACACAACGCGGAAAAGATTTTATCAATAAGTTGCTTGAGATGTACAATATCAATGCCAACAATGATAAGAATGAAGTGGCGCAGAAGACTGCTGAATTTATAGACGAGCGTATCGGTATTATTTCCAAGGAACTGGGCAGTACGGAGCAGGATTTGGAGAATTTCAAACGTAGTGCCGGTATTACGGATTTGAGTAGTGAAGCTCAGATTGCCTTGACAGGTAATGCGGAATATGAAAAGAAGCGTGTAGAGAATCAGACTCAGATTAATTTGGTGATAGACCTGCAACGCTATATGAAAGGTAATGAATATGAGGTTTTGCCTAGTAATATTGGACTCCAAGATGCAGCATCGGCTGGCGCAATTGACCGATATAATCAGATGTTGGTTGAGAGAAAGCGTTTGCTACGTACATCGACAGAGAATAATCCGACCATCGTGAATTTGGATACTAGCATTCGGGCAATGCGCAGCAATGTGCAAGCTACATTGGATGCTACACTGAAAGGATTGCAAATTACAAAAGATGATTTAGCTCGCGAAGCGAATCGTTATTCTCGTCGTATTAATGATGCTCCTACGCAAGAACGTCAGTTTGTCAGCATTGCCCGTCAACAAGAAATCAAGGCAGGACTCTATTTGATGTTGCTTCAAAAGCGTGAAGAGAATGCTATAACTTTGGCTGCTACTGCTAATAATGCAAAGATAATTGATGAAGCATTGGCGGACGAAAATCCGGTTTCTCCTAAAAAGATGATGATTTATTTTGCTGCTTTAGTCTTGGGAATGGGGCTTCCGGTAGGTATCATTTGTCTGATTGGTTTGACTAAGTTCAAGATAGAGGGTCGTGCAGATGTTGAAAAATTGACTTTGCTTCCTGTTGTCGGCGATATTCCATTAGCGGATGAAAAGACAGGTTCAGTTGCAGTATTTGAGAATAAGAACAATCTCATGAGCGAGACTTTCCGAAACATTCGTACCAATCTTCAGTTCATGCTTGAGAATGGTAAGAATGTAATTTTGGTGACTTCTACCATTAGTGGTGAAGGAAAGTCTTTTATATCCGCCAATTTGGCAATCAGTCTCTCTTTACTAGGCAAAAAAGTAGTAATAGTCGGGCTTGATATTCGTAAACCGGGGTTGAACAAAGTATTCAATATTTCTAAGAAGGAGCATGGTATTACTCAGTTCCTGACTAATCCGACTATGAATCTGATGGACTTGGTACAACCTTCTGACATAAATAAGAATCTGTTTATTCTTCCCGGTGGAACCGTTCCGCCTAATCCGACAGAGTTATTGGCTCGTGACGGATTGGATAAAGCTATCGAAACATTGAGGGCGAATTTTGATTATGTGATATTGGATACGGCGCCGGTGGGTATGGTAACAGATACTTTGCTTATAGGACATGTTGTTGACTTATCTGTATATGTATGTCGGGCAGATTACACCCGTAAGGCTGAGCTTACTCTTGTTAATGAACTTGCTGAAAACAATAAGTTGCCTAATCTTTGTATCGCTATTAATGGTTTGGATTTGAATAGGAGAAAATATGGCTATTATTACGGCTATGGTAAATATGGCAAATATTATGGCTATGGTAAACGTTACGGTTATGGCTATGGTTATGGAGAAAATCATGGTGATAAAGAATAATCGTTGAATAAATAGATATTATATCTCTGCCTGTATTCTGATATATACAGGTCGATATGACATATGACATAAAGTGCTTTTAATACTTTTATACAAAGTGAGATGAAACATGTAGGTCCCTAACTTCATGCTACATACACATGAAGAATCCTACATTTTGTAGGTCGGGAAATGTACAGCGGTATGTTCCTGATCTACGCCCTCATACCGGCGTAAACGCCGGTGTGATTTCCTTTATATCAACTGTCTGTGAAGATCGTTGATATATTTTTTTTATAACAAGCAGAGGTGGAAAACGAAATACGAATAAGAGAAAAACATAAAGCACCATGTGTTACAAGTGTTTTAATTAGTTTCTTCTGTTTTTCTTGTAAAATTGGACATTTTGGAGTAACTTGCGCAATTATTAAAAAAACAGAAGAATAATTAGGTATGGATAATCATGTCGTAATAATGGCCGGTGGCATTGGCAGCCGTTTTTGGCCGATGAGCACACCGGAATGTCCGAAACAGTTTATTGATGTAATGGGATGTGGGCGGTCGCTGATTCAGTTGACTGCCGATCGTTTTGACGGTGTTTGCCCGAAGGAAAATATGTGGGTGGTTACTTCCGGGAAATATATAGATATTGTTCGGGAGCAGTTGCCCGAGATACCGGAGAGTAATATTCTGGCAGAGCCTTGTGCGCGGAATACTGCGCCTTGTATAGCTTATGCTTGCTGGAAGATTAAAAAGAAACATCCGAATGCAAATATCGTGGTAACTCCTTCGGATGCATTGGTTATTGATACGGGGGAATTCCGCCGGGTAGTAGAGAAGGCGCTTCGTTTTACGAATGATAGCAGTGCTATTGTTACCTTAGGTATCAGACCGACTCGTCCGGAAACAGGATATGGATATATTGCTTCCGGAGATCGGATAATGACGGATAAGGAGATTTTTACGGTAGATGCATTCAAAGAAAAACCGGATAAAGAAACTGCTGAGAGGTACTTGGCAGAAGGAGATTATTTCTGGAATGCTGGAATCTTTGTGTGGAATGTACGTACCATAACCTCAGTGATGCGTGTATATGCTCCAGGTATTGCACAGATTTTCGATCGTATCTTCCCGGACTTCTACACGGAGAAAGAAGGCGAAACGATAAAGAAGCTGTTTCCGACTTGCGAAAGCATTTCTATTGACTACGCAGTGATGGAGAAAGCGCAGGAAATCTATGTACTGCCTGCTTCATTCGGTTGGTCGGATTTGGGCACTTGGGGAGCTCTGCGCGGACTCTTGCCACAGGATAAATCGGGGAATGCTACGGTAGGAACGGATATTCGCCTGTATGACAGTAAGAACTGTATTGTGCACGCCAGCGAAGAAAAGCGGGTGGTGGTGCAAGGACTGGACGGATATATCATTGCCGAGAAAGATAATACATTGTTGATTTGCAAACTGGATGAGGAGCAGAGAATTAAAGAATTCTCTAAATAATTGGGGGATATTTTTTTGGAAAATGGAGTAAACCAAGTTTTGTCATATTGGTTTATTCCATTTTTCCGTTTATTTCGTTTTTCTTTTTATGGCCGGACTCTATGAAAGGGCAGAGATGGCAAATGGGTAAGGACTATTGGGCTCAGAGGAGCTTGAATCTTAATCGCAACGTTTGTCGTTCTTCGTCATAATCATAGCTGATGATTTTGAAATTTCCTACTTCTGAAGTATTCGATACATGCGAACCGATGCAGGCACAGGCATCATAATCTCCAATGCGAATGATGCGAAGTGTTTCGCTGGCATCGGCAGGTAGTTTACTCAAGTCTACAATGGCTTTAGCCTGTTCGTGTGTCATAAACTCAATAGTCACCGGCAGATTCTGACTGATGACTTCGTTCACTTTATTTTCAATAGATTGTATCTGCTCTGCTGTCGGACAAGAGGAAAGAATATAGTCACATTTACTTTTTTTTCTTTCTATGTGGGCATTGCGAGAGCGTGGGCAACCGAAAGTTTTTACCATAGTGGCATTTAATAAATGCTCCGCTGTATGCATGGGCGGGTACTCCTGTTTGTTGTGGTCGTTGAGTTGAGGCTGTTGTTCCATAAATTATTCTTATTTTCCAATTATAATTTTTTCTCCTAAGAAATGGGGCTGTTGTTTTTTGGTTTTTTGGGGCAAAAGTACCATTCTTTTTTAGGATTCCAAACGTATGGATATAAAAAAAGGAGCAACGCCTTGCTCCAACCTTTGTTAACCTTAAATCTAATACTATGAAAAACACATTGCAAAGGTACGGACTTTTGCGACAATAGCAAATAATCCAAGAAAAACAATATGTTATATAACATAGATTAAGAAACTTGGGTTTGATGTTAACGCTTATTTGCTGATTGAGTAACAAGATATATGAGAATTCTTTATCTTTGCGTGTGATTAATATTTCACTAATACTTAAAAATATAAAGATGAAAGGAAAAAGGATAGGCCAGTGGGCATTATTGGTTGTTATTTGTTTGAGTTTCTCAATAGGAGAGACTTTTGCTCAGAAAAAAGATTTTGCAAACTTGGCTCGCTATGCAAAAGAAAATGTAGCGTTGCCCACACCGGCAAAAAAAGAGAAAAGGGTTGTGTTTATGGGAAACTCTATTACCGAGGGGTGGGTGCGGACTCATCCGGAGTTTTTTAAGACGAACGGATATATCGGTCGTGGTATTAGTGGGCAGACTTCCTATCAGTTCTTGCTGCGCTTCCGTGAAGATGTGATAAATCTTTCTCCAGCTTTGGTAGTCATTAATGCCGGAACCAATGATGTGGCGGAAAATACGAATCCTTATAATGAAGATTATACTTTTGGCAATATCGTTTCTATGGTCGAACTGGCTAAGGCAAATAAGATAAAGGTGATATTGACTTCCGTACTTCCTGCTGCGGCTTTTGGATGGAGAATGGAAATAAAAGATGCTCCACAGAAGATTCAAGCCTTGAATGCCCGTATAGAGGCTTATGCTAAGGCTAATAAAATTCCGTTCGTAAATTATTATAAGGCAATGGTGGCCGGTGATAATCAAGCTTTGAATCCTCAATATACAAAAGATGGAGTTCATCCGACAGGTGAAGGATATGATATTATGGAACCGTTGATTAAAGCTGCGATAGAGAAAGCGCTTTGAGGAATGTTGGCAGATTTTGATGCGTGCGACGGTCGTAAATAAGTAAACTTTCGTATTGGAAAATAGTGGATAAAAATGGCGTCACTATCCGGTCGGCATAGTGACGGTATGTGGCTATGATAGTGACGGTATCCCACCCGGATAGCGTCACTGTTTTTGGGGGGCGGAATAAGAAAGACAGGATAAGTACGGGCATAAAAAAAGGAGCAACGCCTTGCTCCAACCTTTGTTAACCTTAAATCTAATACTATGAAAAACACAGTGCAAAGATACGGACTTTCGTGATATTTGCAAATTATCAGTGAATGATTCGTGTTTTTATAACACTAGTTAAATGTTTGATTCCTGTATTATAGATTTGTTAAGATTCTCCATCTTCCGTAGTAGATGGAGAATGAAAAAGCTTATCCCCATTTTTCTTTCATTAAATCTTCCAGTTTCAGTAATTCGTCACGATATTGGGCAGCTTCAATGAATTCCAATTTCTTGGCGGCTTCCTGCATAAGTTTGCGGGTACGCTCGATGCTCTTTTCCATTTGCGGTTTGCTCATATACTGTATTACCGGATCGGCCGCGATATTTGGCGTGGCAGGTTCGATATAAGCATGCTTATCCTTCAATAATTCATTTGCTTCGGAGTTTACATTGCCGAATAAGGTCAGATTTCTAGCCTTCTTGATTTGCTGTGGAGTAATCCCGTTTGCTTCATTATATGCCAGTTGTTTTTCACGACGGCGGTTAGTCTCGTCAATGGTCAACTTCATGCTATCCGTCATTTTGTCGGCATACATGATAACTTTTCCATTCACATTACGCGCGGCGCGTCCCGCGGTCTGTGTCAAAGAACGGTGGGAGCGAAGGAATCCTTCTTTGTCTGCGTCGAGGATAGCTACAAGAGATACTTCGGGAAGGTCCAACCCTTCACGAAGCAGATTCACTCCGATTAGTACATCGTAAATTCCTTGCCGGAGATCATCCATGATTTTGACACGTTCGAGCGTATCGACATCACTATGGATATAATTACACCTTACGTTATTATTAAGAAGGTATTCCGTCAATTCTTCCGCCATTCGTTTGGTCAGCGTAGTGACAAGTACACGTTCTTCCCTTTCTATCCGCAGTTGAATTTCTTCCATCAAGTCGTCAATCTGATTTAGGCTCGGACGAACTTCAATAATCGGGTCTAATAAACCGGTAGGACGGATTACCTGTTCCACAACAATACCTTCGGATTGAATTAATTCATAATCAGCCGGTGTTGCACTGACGTAAACCACTTGTTTGGCCATCTCCTGAAACTCTTCAAATTTCAGCGGACGGTTATCCATAGCGGCAGGCAGGCGGAACCCGTATTCCACAAGATTCACTTTACGTGCACGGTCTCCCCCGTACATGGCGCGGATTTGCGGTACGCTTACATGACTTTCATCAATAACGATGAGAAAATCCTCAGGGAAGAAGTCGAGCAGGCAGTAGGGGCGGGTGCCGGCTGCACGACCGTCGAAATAGCGGGAATAATTTTCAATGCCGGAACAATGGCCGAGTTCCCGAATCATTTCCATATCGTAAGTGACCCGCTCATAGAGTCGTTTTGCTTCATATTCCTTGCCTATAGATTCAAAGAAAGCCACTTGTTTGGTCAAATCATCCTCTATTTCGTGAATGGCGCGGAGAGTGGCTTCCTTGGTGGTCATAAACAAATTGGCCGGATAAATCTTATAAGCATCGAATGGAGCGACGGTGACACCTGTTATGGGATCGACCTCTTCTATGCCATCAATTTCATCTCCCCAGAAGGTGACGCGAAGCAGATTGTCCGTGTAAGCCAGATAAATATCCACAGTATCACCTTTCACGCGGAAATTGCCACGGTTGAGGTCGATATCGTTACGCACATACAGGCTGTCCACCAGACGGCGAAGAAATACGTTGCGGTCCATCATACGGCCCCGTTCTATATCAATCACATTCTTATAGAAATCCGAAGGGTTTCCCATACCATAAATACAGGAAACGGAAGAAACCACTACCACATCTTTTCTTCCGGAGAGTAGGGCGGAAGTGGCGGCAAGACGAAGTTTGTCGATTTCGTCATTAATCATCAAGTCTTTTTCTATATATGTATCACTGCTTGGCAAATAGGCTTCCGGCTGGTAATAATCATAATAAGAAACGTAATACTCTACCGCATTGTTGGGGAAGAATCCTTTAAATTCGCCATATAGCTGGGCAGCCAGCGTTTTGTTATGACTCAAAATCAACGTCGGTTTGTTGATATTGGCAATTACGTTGGCGATGGTAAATGTTTTTCCCGAACCGGTGACTCCCAATAAAGTCTGTGCGGGAACTCCCTGAAGAATTCCCTCTGTCAGTTGTGCGATAGCTTCCGGTTGGTCTCCCGTAGGCTTGTAAGCTGATGTTAGTTCAAAATTCATAGTTAATCCTAAAAAGTGGAGCAATATTCGGTAAAATAATTGAGATTACAAATCATTTTTTCAAATAAATCCTTTACTTTGCAACATATTAATATCAAACAACAGATTCATACAACTAGTAATACCGGAAACACATGATTTGGAATGAGAGCATTGAGTGTATGGACCGCGAAAGTCTTCGCAAGATTCAAAGCATACGACTCAGGAAAATTGTAGATTACGTTTATCACAACACGCCCTTCTATCGGAAGAAGATGCAGGAAATGGGGATTACTCCCGACGATATCAATAGTATTGATGATATTGTAAAACTGCCGTTTACCACGAAACATGATTTAAGAGATAATTATCCGTTCGGACTTTGTGCCGTGCCGATGAGCCAGATTGTACGTATCCATGCATCTTCCGGTACTACCGGAAAGCCGACAGTGGTTGGGTATACCCGTAAGGACTTGTCTTCGTGGGCGGAATGTATCTCACGGGCTTTTACTGCCTATGGGGCAAGCCGCTCTGACATATTCCAGGTTTCTTATGGATACGGGCTTTTCACAGGTGGGCTGGGTGCGCATGCCGGAGCTGAAAATATTGGGGCTTCCGTTATTCCGATGTCGAGTGGTAACACGGAGAAACAGATTACTTTGATGCATGATTTTGGCTCGACAGTACTTTGTAGCACGCCTTCTTATGCACTTTATCTGGCGGATGCTATCAAAGATTCCGGCTTGCCGCGCGAAGAATTTAAACTGAAGATGGGGGCTTTCGGTGCGGAACCTTGGACTGAAAATATGCGTCATGAGATTGAGGAAAAGCTGGGCATCAAGGCTTATGATATTTATGGTTTGAGTGAAATAGCCGGGCCGGGTGTGGGGTATGAGTGTGAATGCCAGCATGGTACGCATTTGAATGAAGACCATTACTTCCCCGAAATTATTGATCCGAATACTTTGCAACCGGTGGAATCCGGACAAACAGGCGAATTGGTATTTACCCATCTGACTAAGGAGGGTATGCCGTTGCTTCGTTATCGTACGCGCGACTTGACTGCTTTGCATTACGAAAAATGTTCTTGTGGACGTACGCTGGTGCGCATGGACCGCATTCTGGGACGTAGTGACGATATGCTGATTATCCGTGGTGTAAACGTGTTCCCGACGCAAATCGAGTCCGTTATTCTCGAAATGGCGGAATTTGAACCTCACTACCTGTTGATAGTAGGTCGTGAAAACAATACCGATACGATGGAGCTTCAGGTAGAAGTACGCTCTGAATTCTATTCGGACGAGATTAACAAAATGCTGGCCTTGAAGAAAAAACTGGCAGGACGTCTGCAAAGTGTAATCGGATTGGGGGTTAACGTGAAACTGGTGGAGCCGCGCAGCATTGAGCGTAGTGTAGGCAAAGCGAGACGAGTGATTGATAACAGAAAAATATAATACCTCAACTTACAATATAATACTTTACGAGCATGGTAGCAAAACAACTTTCTATCTTTTTGGAAAACAAGTCAGGCCGTTTGACGGAAGTGACTGAAGTGCTGGCGAAAGAGAATGTCAATCTTTCAGCCTTGTGCATCGCTGAAAATGCAGATTTTGGCATTTTGCGTGGAATAGTATCCGACCCGGAAAGAGCATATAAAGCTTTGAAAGATAAACATTTTGCGGTGAATGTGACTGATGTGGTCGGCATTAGCTGTCCGAACGTGCCGGGGGCTTTGGCTAAGGTGCTGGCATTCTTGTCGGACGAAGGGGTATTTATCGAATATATGTATTCGTTTGCCAATAACAATATCGCTAATGTGGTGATTCGTCCCAGCAATCTGGATAAATGTATTGAAGTGTTGAAAGAAAAGAAGGTCGATTTGCTGGCAGCGAGCGACCTGTATAAACTGTAAATGTCAAGGTTGAAATGTAGACAGTAATAATGAACCATAAACAAGATGCGGTGGATGGGCTGTACTTTCAGTTAATAGTGCGGTTCATTCACCGCATATCGTTTATGGTTCGATGTCATTTTCTCCCCCTTTTGTCGATGTTTAACGCCTTTTATGTATTAAAAAACATAGATTAATTGCTAAATTCCCGGCGAATCAGTAACTTTGCGCATTATTTTTAAATAGGATGAAGAAAAATATCATTATAACTTTGCTTGCAGCAGCTACTCTTACTTCATGTGGAGAGTATAATAAATTGCTGAAAAGCACCAATTACGAATACAAGTACGAAGCCGCCAAAAACTATTTTGCGAAAGGACAATATAACCGTTCGGCTACTTTGTTGAATGAGTTAATCACTATTCTTAAAGGTACGGACAAGGCGGAAGAGTCTTTGTATATGTTGGGAATGAGCTACTATAATCAGAAAGATTATCAGACAGCTGCCCAAACATTTATTACCTATTTCAATACATATCCCCGTGGTACTTTTACCGAACTGGCGCGTTTCCATGCAGGTAAGGCATTATTCCTGGATACGCCGGAGCCACGCTTGGATCAGTCAAGTACTTATCAGGCTATCCAGCAGTTGCAGATGTTCATGGAATATTTCCCGAACAGCACAAAGAAGCAGGAAGCACAGGATATGATTTTTGCTTTGCAGGATAAGTTGGTGCTGAAAGAGCTTTATTCGGCCAGATTATATTATAATTTGGGTAATTATATGGGTAACAACTATGAGTCTTGTGTTATCACTGCTCAGAATGCTCTGAAGGATTATCCTTATACCGATTATCGCGAAGAACTTTCCATTTTGATTCTGCGTGCAAAACACGAAATGGCTATTTATAGTGTGGAAGACAAAAAGATGGACCGTTATCGTGAAACTATTGATGAATATTATGCCTTTAAGAATGAATTTCCTGAAAGCAAATACTTGAAAGAGGCTGAAAAAATATTCAATGAATCACAGAAAGTAATTAAAGACTAAATTTAAATAGATTTATGGACTACAAAAAAACGAATGCTCCTACTACAACGGTAACCCGTGACATGATGGAACTCTGTTCTGATACAGGGAATGTTTATGAAACTGTTGCCATTATTGGTAAGCGCGCTAATCAGATCAGTGTGGAAATCAAAAACGACTTATCCAAAAAGTTGGCTGAGTTTGCTTCTTATACAGATAATATGGAAGAAGTATTTGAAAATAGAGAGCAAATCGAAATTTCTCGCTACTATGAGAAATTGCCGAAACCGGATTTGATTGCTACGCAAGAATACGTCGAAGGGAAAATATATTATAGAAATCCTGCTAAGGAGAAAGAAAAACTTCAGTAATCTATTTTCTGACGAAAGAATTGATAGTCAAGTAGTAAGTGGGATACTAATCCTTGCTCCTTATTGCTTGGCTATTATTGTTTAACTTAACTGCTATTAGAAAAATTATGATTCAACGGATTCAAACAGTTTATTTACTGATTGTTGCAGGATTGCTGATTGCGGCAATGTGTCTGCCGATGGGCTACTTTATTGATACGATGGGAGAGCATCCTTTCAAGGCTTTGGGAATGGGCGTAAATGACGCTTTCCAGTCTACATGGGGATTGTTTGGCATTTTAATGTTCAGCACCTTGGTGGCTGCTGCTACTATCTTCTTGTTTAAGAACCGTATGTTGCAGATTCGTATGACAATCTTCAATAGCCTGCTGTTGGTGGGGTATTATATCGCTTTCATTGCTTTTTATTTTGCATTGAAAAATGACGCGAATATGTTCCGTATTGGTTGGGCGCTGTGTCTGCCGCTTGTTTCTATTATCCTGAATATTTTGGCTGTTCGTGCTATCGGACGGGATGAAGTAATGGTAAAGGCAGCAGATAGATTGAGATAATTTGAGCATTCATATCTGATACAAAAAGAAGGTGTGTCAAAATGCGCACCTTCTTTTTTTATGCACAAAGCCCCTACTTTCACAAGCTGGGGCTTTGTTATTAC
>NZ_JANJZR010000089.1 GCF_024623065.1 Bacteroides acidifaciens | reverse complement strand
GAGACTATGTGACGAATAAAAACAGGTCGGTAAAGCCTATCTAACATAATCTCAGGAAAATTTAAACAGGCTCTTATAAGTATTTTTTTTGTTTCTTTATAAGGAAATGAATTTATTCTTCACGGCAAAGGCAATCATTCTTGACGGAAAATGCAATTACTTTGTTCGACTTTCGGGATTCTTCTTATCGGAAGTTTGGTGGCTGGCGTGACGGCAGGAGTGATGTGTATATCGCAATTTCCGTGTAGATTCGGATGCTTTTGTGGCGGGAGATGATTTGCGTTCTTCTGTCGGTTTGACTATCAAAGGTCGTGACTTGGCTTTGCTGGGTTTCGGAGGCAATAAAGATTAGTATGGATTTGCCCGATGCGGCAACTCTGAAAAAAAGAATCGGAAAGTACCCCCATACTTTCCGATTCGAAACAGTCAAAAATCGACCTTAATCAATTTATTAACTTAACACGTTGCAAAGATATGAGAAAAATTTCGTAGAAAGGGTTTTTTGGCCTAAAAACTTTGGAATCTAAGCAAATAATGCCGACTATGAAGTTCCTGTATTCCTTCTTTTGTTCGTAACATTTCATGCTTATTGAAGGAATGAATGTTCTCAGAACGCAGAAATCAGCATCTCACGCTTATTTTTTCTGATTTTGTGATACTCCCGTTTACCTGTCTGCTTGGAAGTGAGATATGTGAAAACCGGTGCTTCGGAAAGGAGCAGAATCAATATTATGTGGATAAAACGATGTATCTGCCTTTGTTGGAAGAGCAACCCGGCAACTTGCTTTTTGTCCGTCCCGCCGTTTCGGCAAGAACATCTTTCTGAGTATGCTCCGCACTTATTATGACGTTGCTCAAAAAGAAAAATTCGAAGAACGCTTCGGCAATCTGTGGATAGGTAGGCACCCTACACAGCTACAAGGGGCTTTCCAAATACTTTATCTTGATTTCTCCAGAGTAGGCGGTTAGCCCACTCTGGCTCAAAAACTCGCGTTACTTGTATACCTGTATAGGCAACTCGCCTTTCAATGCTCCTATCGCATTAAAAGCCAATGATTCCATTTCGTTTTCTCCGGGATAGATATGTATAGGAGCCAGAAATGAGATGCGCTTTTTGAGTCGGGAAATCACATAATCCGAATAAGCGATTCCCCCGGTCAGGAGGATGGCGTCTACTTTTCCGCATAAGACGGTAGCAGCGCCACCGATGGTTTTTGCTACATTATAAATCATGGCATCCAATATCAGTTCTGCTTTTTTATCCCCTTCTTCTATGGACTTGATAATAGCAGGTATGTCGGTAGTCCCCAAATGTGCAGTCAGACCAGCGCGACCGGAAATCCGTTTCTTCAATTCATCTTTTGTGTGCTGCCCGCTGAAACAAAGGTCGATGAGCTGACCTGCCGGAAGCGTTCCGGCGCGTTCCGGTGAGAAAGGACCTTCGCCATCTAATGCATTGTTCGCGTCGATAGCCCGTCCGTGATGGTGGACAGCTATCGAAATGCCGCCGCCCAGATGACAGATAATCAAATCAAGCTCCTCATACCTTGTTCCCTGTTCTTTGGCAAAACGCCGGGCTATTGCCTTTTGATTCAATGCATGCCAGATGGTGATTTTCGGCATAAGCGGAGAGCCTGTAATACGGGCTATATCTTCCAGTTCGTCTACCACTCCCGGGTCTGCAATGAAAGCAGGACAGTCGGGAAGAGAGGAGGCCAGTTCTTTTGCTATCAAACCACCGAGGTTGCAGGCATGTGTACGCATGGCGTGTAATGTATCCCGTTCCATGGCTTCATTTACTTCATATACACCACCGGGAATGGGCTTTACTAATCCGCCACGTCCGATGACAGCATCAAAAGCAAAAGGAATCCCCTTAGACTCTAATTCCTGAAGTACCAGTTTCTTGCGGAACTCAAACTGGTCTATCACCTGCGGATAAACGGATAATTCTTCTACTGTATGCTTGATATTGCTGACCAACAGAGGTGTTTCGTTTTCATATACAGCAATTTTTGTAGAGGTGGAACCGGGGTTGATGACCAGAATCTTCATAGAGTTTAATGTTTTAAGTATGGATTATGAACTGTGGATTATGAATTATTATCTTGATTAAGCACTTGCTTTCTGCATTCGCAATCTCCGGCCACTTGCAGGCATGCCATGGCTATGCTGTAATATTTGGACAATCCCGAATCACTACGGGACGGAAGGACTACGGGACAAACTGGACCTTGCAGCAATCCTGCCATTTCTGCGTTTGCAAACAAGGAAACAGACTTGTAGAAAGCATTGCCCGATTCTATGTTAGGGAAGATAAGTACGTCCGCCTGTCCGTTGATAGGGGACACAATGCCTTTTATATCTCCGCTGGCCTGTTCACAGGATGTACGCACATCCAGCGGACCGTCGATAATAACGTTCCCGAACTCTCCGGCTTCAGCTAATTCCACAATATTCACATAATCCAGCGAATGAGGGAACTTCGCGCTTACTTTCTCCGTGCAGTGAATCAATGCCACGCGTGGCTGTTCAATGCCGAAGTGCCGGCAGGTGCAAATGGCATACCATATCATTTCTATACGTTGCTGTAAGGTAGGACGGGGGATTACCGCAGCATCCGAGAAGAAAAGCAATTTATGATAAGTCGGAATCTCCATCACTGCCAGATGTGTGAGGATTTTCCCTTTCGGGAGCAGCCCTTTTTCTTTGTCGAGTATGGCATGCAGCAAATTGTCCGTATTGATGATTCCTTTCATCAAGATATCCGCTCCGCCCTCACGGACGATACGTACGGCTTCGCGCGCCGCTTCGTCCGAATCTTCTATATGGATGGTTTTCACATATTCCGGATATTGCTTGAGCGCAGGGTATTTCTCAAGGATAGCCGAGTCTCCAATCATCAGAAACTCCGCAATCCCCTCTTTCAAAGCACGCGTAATCGCATACTCGGTATTAGGATCATTGGCACAAACCACGGCAATCCGTTTTCTGTGGTTTAGTTTTCTGAGGTGCTCTGTGAGTTGGGCAAAATTTAGAATAGGTTCCATAACGTTAGATTTTTAGCAAATATCAGAAAAATGATTGAAAAAATAAGGATTATACCCCAAAAAAATACACCTGTTGTGTAACATTTTGCTATATTTCATTTGTTTTACCCCGCCAGATGCGCATGGAATTGTTTTTTCGTGTATTTTTGCACATATAAGTCAACAAAATAGATTATAGGATATGGATATTCAATTTCCCCCTTTTTTGCAGAAGGGTGATAAAGTAGTCATCGTGTCGCCTTCCAGTAAGATAGACGAGCAATTTTTGAAAGGCGCCAGGAAACGGATCGAGTCATGGGGGCTGACGGTTGCCATCGGAAAGCATGCCGGCGGTTCTTCCGGAAGATATGCCGGAACAATCAGGCAGCGTCTTAAAGACTTGCAGGATGCGATGGATGATCCGGACGTGAAAGCTATTCTTTGCAGTCGCGGGGGATATGGAGCGGTACATTTGATAGATAAGATTGATTTCACGGCTTTTTACGAGCACCCGAAATGGTTGCTCGGGTTCAGTGATATCACAGCATTGCACAATCTGTTTCAAAAGAACGGATATGCATCCCTGCATTCATTGATGGCACGCCATCTTACAGTGGAGCCGGAAGATGACCTGTGTACTTCGTATCTAAGGGATATCCTGTTCGGCAACCTGCCTGTCTATACTTGTGAGAAGCATAAATTGAATAAACAGGGGAGTGCACAAGGAATCCTGCATGGTGGAAACATGGCAGTGGCTTATGGTTTGCGGGGAACTCCTTACGATATTCCGGCGGAAGGTACGGTGCTGTTTATAGAAGACGTCAGCGAACGGCCTCATGCCATTGAACGTATGATGTATAATCTGAAACTGGGTGGTGTACTCGAAAAGTTGTCCGGGCTTATTATCGGGCAGTTTACTGAATATGAGGAAGATCGCTCCTTGGGGAAAGAGTTATACGCAGCCTTGGCGGATTTGGTGAAAGAGTATGATTATCCCGTTTGTTTTAATTTTCCGGTGGGGCATGTCACTCATAATTTGCCGCTTGTCAATGGCGCAAAAGTGGAGCTTACGGTTGGAAAGAAAGATGTCGAATTAAAGTTTATTTGTTAATAATCTATTCCATCTGAGCAATGCTGTGATGAAAATGACTAATTTTGAGGCTTTAATAGAAAAGAGGACGATGAAAAAGAAACCTATGATAGTATTGACAAGTGCCTTTTTGTTGCTATCGGCTTTCTCCTGCGGAGGCGGCAATAAGGCGAATAGTGCAAATGAGCAAAGCGAGAAGGTAGTCGTGAACGTACCGCAGTTTGATGCGGACAGTGCTTATCTGTATGTAAAGAATCAGGTGGATTTCGGGCCTCGCGTGCCTAATACGAAAGGGCACGTAGCCTGTGGAAATTATCTGGTCAAGCAGTTGAAAGATTTCGGTGCGAAGGTGACCGACCAGTATGCTGACCTGATAGCTTATGACGGAACTTTGCTGAAAGCGCGGAATATCATCGGTTCCTATAAGCCGGAAAGCAAGAAAAGAATCGCCCTGTTTGCGCATTGGGATACTCGTCCCTGGGCTGACAACGATCCTGATGAAAAGAACCATAAGACGCCTATTCTGGGAGCGAATGATGGAGCAAGCGGGGTGGGAGCTTTGTTGGAAATCGCCCGTTTGGTTAATCAACAGCAACCGGAACTGGGCATTGACATTATTTTCCTGGATGCGGAAGATTATGGAGCGCACGACCAGGATAATGAAGAATCATGGTGTCTGGGAGCACAGTATTGGGCGCGCAACCCTCACGCGCAGGGATATAATGCCCGTTTCGGCATACTGCTTGATATGGTGGGCGGTAAAAACACTGTTTTCCTGAAAGAATCATATTCAGAACAGTTTGCGCCGGACATCAACAAGAAAGTCTGGAAAGCAGCCAAGAAACTGGGATATGCCAGAATATTCATTGATGAAGACGGCGGCGGAGTGACGGACGATCATTTGTTTATCAACCGCCTGGCACGCATCAAAACGATTGATATCATAGCTTCTGACCCCGAAGGTGGATTTACTCCTACCTGGCATACGCTTACGGATAACATGGAACATATTGATAAAAATACATTGAAAGCAGTCGGACAGACTGTACTGGAAGTAATCTATAACGAGAAATAAAATTAAATAATATGTCAATTAATGAATTGCAGGACGAAGTTATTGCTGAATTCAGTGACTTCGACGATTGGATGGACCGCTACCAACTACTTATTGACTTGGGAAATGAGCAGGAACCGCTGGAAGAAAAATATAAGACAGAGCAGAATCTGATTGAAGGATGCCAGAGCCGCGTATGGCTTCAAGCGGATGATGTAGACGGTAAGATTGTTTTTAGGGCAGAAAGTGACGCTTTGATTGTAAAAGGAATCATTGCTTTGCTGATAAAAGTACTGTCGGGACATACGCCTGATGAAATATTAAACTCCGACCTTTATTTTATTGATAAGATCGGATTGAAAGAGCATCTGTCACCCACGCGCAGCAACGGTTTGCTGTCGATGGTAAAACAAATACGGATGTATGCATTAGCATTCAAGGCAAAAGAGGGGAAGTGAAAAACTTCCCCTCTTTTATTCCTGCTTTGGGGAAGTCAGGTAACGCATAGTCAGAATACTTCCGATAAGTAGCAGGAGCGCTCCGGATAAGATAACCAAATAGGGAGTGCCGCTAATCAAGTCGTCCATATTTTCCGCTTCGGGATATTTGATGCTGAGACAGACGGATAGGGAATTGTTCAGTATATGCATGAGGATACATGGAATCAGGCTGCCGGTCTTATAATACGTCCATGCCAGCAGAATGCCAATCAGAAATGCCGGGAGTATCTGGGCGGGATTGATGTGGAAGACACCGAACAGAAGTGCGGAGATGAGAATGGCTTTCGTCGGATTGTACTGTTGCAAGAGTGCTTTGGTAATGGCGCCGCGGAATAACAGCTCTTCGAGCACAGGCCCTACGATAGCTATCGCAAGAATACCGCCCCAACCGGATTGAAGAATATCGAAAGACTGCTCCATGATATTAGGAATCCAGTCCATCAGACTCATAAGTGCGGATACCAGAAATCCGCCGGTAAGGATAGCCAACGCGCTGCCAATCAGATAAGGGGCGGATACAAGCAACCATGCAGATTTTTGTGTGCTGATATAGCCTGCTTTCCAAAGGTAAATACCCATCATAATCTGACCGGCAAGTTGTGCCGGAATCATGATTGTCTGCGTTAAGACAGTTTTATCCAGATTACCCGTAGTGACCAATAAATAGATGGTACTGGGAATCATAATCAGAAGAGGAGCGACAATCTGCGCGATGAGAAGGTCGATTAGTATTAATTTGATGGCTGTCTTCATAAGGCTTATGCGCTTTATTTAGCGGTAAAGAAACTGCATATGAACATAGCCAACATGGATATGGCTATTACCACCAGTGAGATACTCATAAATGTCTTTTGCATACGAATGTATTTTTAAGGATTGTTTCTGTTTCTTCGGCGTCTTTATGAAGTTGTACGATTAGCTCGTCGATACTGTCATGTTTCAGTTCGGGACGAGTCCGCTTTACAAAAGTAAGCCGGATAAACTTGTCGTATATGTTGGAGTGGAAGTGAAAGATATTCACTTCAATCGTCCGGTGGGAGGCATTGCCAATTGTCGGGCGGACGCCTATATTCAACATACCCATATAGGTTTTTCCGTCGAAGGTCACCCATACGGCATAAACGCCATCCGCAGGAATGAGTTTGTCCGGATCGTCCACACTTAAGTTGGCGGTCGGGAAACCGATTTTCCTGCCTACCTGATAACCGCCTACAACGGTTCCGTCCAGAAAATATTCGTATCCCAGACAATGGGCGGCCAAGTCTACATTTCCTTTATGAAGTAATTTGCGGATTAGCGAAGAACTGACTGTTGTATGTTCCCCGTCTTCCATTTCTATATGGTTGGCATATGCTTTTGCTTGGATAACTTCTATGCCGATTTCTTTTCCGTAACGTACATAATCCTCGAACCCTTCACTGCGGTTGTGTCCGAAACGATGGTCGTAACCGATTACCAGACATTGCACCTGAAAGCGTTTCTTGAGTACCCGGGCCATGAATTCGCGTGCGGTCAGTCGGGAGATATCCGGGGTGAAGTCGAGCATCAGGCAGTAGTCTGCTCCGATGTCGGCTAACAGATTTATTTTTTCTTCCGCTGTGGTCAGAAGTTCCGGACGATATCCGGCGTTCATCACTTTGCGGGGATGAACAGGGAAAGTAACCAGTGCAGAACGTAGACTTTTGGCTGCGGCTATCTCTTTCACTTGTCGGATGAGATAGCGATGTCCTGCATGAACTCCGTCAAAGAAACCGATGGTAGCTACGCAGGGTTCCGGTGCGAGGGGCGATATGTCACGTATAATCTGCATTTTCACGGATTTTATTTGCTTTTGAAAAGATGGCTCCAGTCTTCGCCGGCTTCTGCCGTATAGGTGGAGATGCCCAGTTCCTGAGCCGCCTTGCAGTTTAATTCAGAGTCATCAATGAAGAGTGTCTCTTGCGGTTCGATACCTGCATCTTCGATGACCGCCTTAAAAATATCCGCTTCCGGTTTTGCCATGTGCATCTCATAAGAGAGATAGGCTTTTTCGAAATAGTCTTCCACTCTGAAGGTACGATATGGAAACAGGTTGTGGCAGGCATATCTCCAATGGATCTCATTTGTGTTGCTAAGCAGGTAGACTACATATTTGGAGCGCAATTCCAGTAGTAAGTCAAGCTTATGTTTGGGGATGTCTACCAGAAGACTGTTCCAGGCAGCATCTATTTGGTTGTCACTGACTACTTTTCCCATCATGTCCCGGAGCCCGTTCCGGAATTCGGCGGAAGTGATCAGCCCTTTTTCCTGCTGCATGAATATCCCATGCAGTTGTTGGATATTCAATCGCTCTTCTACGTCTGTGAACCCTAATTCCTTAAAGTTCTCCATACAACGTTGGTGGTCGAGATTGATAAGCACACCGCCCAAATCAATAAGCAGGTTTTTAATTCCTTTACTTTTCATTTCTACTCTTTTTGTGAATAATACGTTGAATAAGGCGGACAAGTTCTCCAACCCATAACACCGTGGACGAAACACCTATAATTAAAAGCCAGGTTTCCCAGTCGAGTGGTGTCGTACGGAATACAGTTCCACCGAACTGTACAATCAGGAATTGTCCGACCAGGATGGCAAGCACAATCAGTTCCATACCATACGATTTGGAAAGCCCTTTGAATGCCGAGTCGGTAGTTCCGAATACACGGGCATTGAAGAGATTCCAGAATTGTAACATGACAAAGAAGGTAAAGAAAATAGTGAGGTTGTGTATATCCATACCCTGCGGGCTGTGGTCGAAGTAATAAATCATTCCGAGCAGTACGATAAGGAAAATAGAACCTACACCTATTATATTAGACCGTATTGCTTTACTGATGATGAAATCAGTGCCGCGACGGGGTTTCTCAAGCATCACAGTTTCGCTGGGCGGAATGGAAGCCAAAGCCAAAGCGGCAAAGGTATCCATAATCAGGTTTACCCATAACATTTGTGTCACGGTCAGCGGAAGTTCCGTACCGATAACCGAACCCAGCAGAACGATAAGCAGCGCGACGAAATTAATCGTCAACTGGAAAACAATGAAACGCTGGATATTCTTATAAAGTGAACGTCCCCACATGACAGCGGTTCCGATACTGTTGAATGAGTCGTCGAGCAAGGTAATGTCACTGGCTTCTTTGGCTACGGAAGTTCCCGTTCCCATCGAAAGGCCGACTTGTGCGTGATTCAAAGCGGGTGCGTCGTTCGTACCGTCTCCGGTCACGGCTACTACCGCTCCTTTCTGCTGAAGTAATTGTACCAGGCGTTGTTTATCCGTCGGGCGGGCACGCGACATGATTTTAAGATCCATCACCCGGTCTAATGCTTCTTCGTCATTCAATTCGGCGAATGCCACTCCGGTGATGCGATTCCGTTCCGTATCCGTTTCCGGATTCCAAAGACCTATCTGACGGGCAATTTCCGTAGCAGTTCCCGGTGTGTCACCGGTCACAATCTTGATACCGATACCTGCCGACTGGCATTTGGCTACGGCAGCAGGCACATCCGGACGAATCGGGTCGGAAATGGCTACGACGCCTAAGAAGTTCAAGTCATTGGCTGATACCAGCTCCGTACAGTCGTTCGGCTCGTTCTCTCCTACAATCTTGAAAGCAAATCCAAGTGTACGCATCGCCATATTCTGATAATTCAGCAATTGCGCTTCTACTGTTGAGCGGTATTCCACGGTATCTACCCGATTCCCGTCCAGTACAACTTCCTTACACTTGCCGAGAACAATTTCCGGTGCTCCTTTGATATAGAGTATTTTCTTTCCGATTAATGGCGATTCTACAAGTGTCGCCATGAATTTCCGTTCGGTGGAGAACGTTAGCTGGTCGAGGATATGTGCTTTCTCACGAAGTGCCAGATAATCTCTTCCTTGGCTGTTCAGCCATAATAACAAAGCCACTTCGGTAGGATTTCCTACTCCTTTCGGCTTTTCACCGACAGCCGGTTCTTCAAGAAAAGCGGTAGAATTGGCACTGATGCCTTCTGCGATAAGTGCGCTGATATCATCGTCGGACAAGTCGCTGCCATTCTTGATACCATAGAAGTTGGATTCGTGCACCTGCATCAGGTTTTGTGTCAGCGTACCGGTTTTGTCCGTACAAATCACAGTGATAGCACCCATCGTTTCGCAAGCGTGCATTTTCCGTACCAAGTTGTTGGTAGAGAGCATGCGCCTCATATTCAACGCCAGACTGAGGGTGACGCTCATAGGCAAACCTTCGGGAACGGCTACTACAATCAAAGTAACCGCCATCATAAAGTATTTGAGTGTCCGCTCGAAAACAGGAAGCCATTCATGCCATCCGTTCAATGCGCCGAAATCAAAGGCAAACAATACATCTTTCACAAAGAAGATAAGAAAAGTGAGTCCCGCAACGGTAAAGCCGATTTTTCCAATCAGGTTGGCTAGTTTTGTCAACTGAATGTTCAGCGGAGTCGGTTCCAGATTATCTTCTGTGCTTTGGCGGGCTACTTTCCCGATTTCGGTGGCGTCTCCTACATGCAGTACGCGCATGGTTCCGTGTCCGTCGACTACCGTAGTGCCGCGCATCACCAGATTGGAAGCATATGTTGCCTCTTCGTCAAACTCCGTTTCTATGGTTGTTTTATTGATGACGGGTTCTCCTGTCAGATTAGATTCGTTTACCTGCAAAGAAATAGCTTCCAGCAATTCTCCGTCCGCGGGAATTTCCTCACCGGTTTCCAGAATGACTATATCGCCTACCACTATGTCTTTACGGGGAACTTCCTGCACACGTCCGTTACGGATTACTTTTACCAATGTCTCTTCGTTGACTGCATTCAGCAAGTCGAATTTCTTGCTGGCATCATATTCGAAAAAGAAACCTATACCGGTAGCCAGCAGGATGGCGGCAATGATTCCGATAGTTTCGGCGTATTCATTTTCGATGATGGAGATGATTAGGGAAAATGCGGCTGCTACTAGCAGTACACGCACCACCGGGTCCTCAAATTTGTCGAGATAAAGTTTCCAAAGGGAAGGACGCTTGGGAGGTGTTAACAGGTTAATACCATTTTTCTCCCTGCTTTGTAGGACTTCGTCATCCGTAAGTCCTATATGATAAAAGTCATTTTTATTTGTACTCATGCAGATACATGCGTTTAGTTTGGACTGCAAAAGTACAACATAATATTGTGATAAAATGTTTAATTAAAACTTTTTATGAAGATAGATTTATTACTGTGGCTTGCCACATATAGCTTGGGAGATGGAAAGTCCCAGTCCGGTTTCCCTTTTTGTCTTTGTTTGACCCGGCGATATGATTGGTACGTTCCAATTTCTTGGATTCCAGAGATAAACGTTGTTGCCTTCGGAGACATTTAAAAAAGTGTTGAACAAATATCTTGCTATTTGTGTTATATTAGTTAGAAAACCAATTAAAAATACGAACGTTATGAAGAAGTACATTTGCACGGTCTGTGAATATATTTACGACCCCGAACAAGGAGATCCGGAAAGCGGAATTGAACCAGGAACTGCGTTTGAGGACATTCCAGATGATTGGACTTGTCCACTATGCGGAGTCGGTAAAGAAGATTTCGAACCGTACGAAGGATAAAAACAGAGAGGGAGAGAATTTATTATGTGGAAATGACCGGATGCGATATGTGTCCGGTTATTTTTATGCCCGCAACTCGTTTATCTCGGCATTGGCGCATCATGGGTCATGACTGCTTATATAGACTATGCGGTAGGTCATGCCACATCGGAGGTGTCTACACTCCTTGCAGGTTATATATCCAATGTAACACCCGCTATGATGCAGGCTTATAATGGTAGTTATCCGGCGCCTGAACAACCGATAAAACAGAATCAGACAAATACACAATCATGCCGCTAATGGGAAGAAGATCTGTTCCCGATGATACTTGTTTCGGAGTTATACGAAGTTTGTTCTGATGTTTTCGACAGCACTGAGACTCAGTTCCATTCATCACTCAACCTCCACGGCAAACATGAACCTATAAAGATACGCCACAAGCAGAAAATCAAGGCTTGCTATCTCATATCGAAATTATACGAAATTGTTCCGGCCAAGCACAAAGCGGCGTGGCGTGAGGATATTCTCGCTCATCTTGATATTCAGTGGAGCTACTATGAAAAGAAGTATTGTAATGCACATACACAGACACCACATATACACCACTCATGACCAGCAGTAATTTTGTAGTGTCCGGGAGATACTCGGATACGCTCTACAAGAGGGCGGTAAGTACAACTCTAAATAACACTGCGTATGGCAAAAGACCAGTTACTCAAACTTCCTCTCTGGCAGTACACCGGAGAACAATTTTTAGAATTGCTTGACTCTCATTTTGTCAAGACCACGACCGCAACCGAAAACGTGACCTCTGACGAAAATGTTGCCACCACAGCAAAGCGTTGGCTCGTTTATGGAATCAACGGACTCTGCGAACTTCTCCAGTGCAGTAAGGCTACCGCACCGCATTGGGGCTATGTCTTCTTTGTAACCCTACTTCTCGCCGCCGGAGGTTTCGACTATGGTTTCTTCTACCAGCTTAACGAAAACTCCACTCTGAAAAATGTCGAATGGCTCTACCGCAACGAAAGACTTTTGTGGGAAGACAAACAACAGGAAAATCTGCTGCGCCGAGAAAAAATCTTTGCAGCCGGCACACAGCAGGAACAAGGCTTCTATAATCTGTTTCTCTATTTCATTGTTGCTAATACAACGGAAATAACAGTCTGCACTTTGACCCCGTCGAATCTTCTTGCAGAAACCGAATGTATTGCTTGCGATGTTCTTGAAAAACGGTTGACTAATCGGATTATACATTGTGCTAAATTGGTCAAAATATTTACTTATTTTTTGGAAAGGGGCTTAATGGAGTATCGATGATGAAACATTCTTTTTGCCACTAAGTTCTCCGGATTGATTTACTTTCTTTCCGTAATTAAATGTATAGGTAACAGTCAGAGATATTCGACGATGATAATCGGAGCCTAATTGTGTCACATTGCTGTCGTACCAACTGGTAGTCAAGGTGTCTTTGCTGATTCCCCATGAAGACTGGAACGGGTTTATTATGGATAATTGTAGATTCCAGTTTTGGACGGTCCATCCCGCACTGAGCGAGTAGCTATTAGTCATTCTGCGCAAATATGCATTTTCTCCATCAACATAACTGTTGCGGGAATCATAATAAGCATTGAAGAAGAATTTTCCGAGAGAGTAGTTTACATTGAGGCTTGTCATAAACGGGTAATGTGATATGCTGTTACTTCCGGTTGTATTGTAAAGCAGCAATCGCGGAGAAACTGAAATGGACAGACGTCCTTCAAAAAACTTTCCGGTGAGGCTTGCGCCAAGCTGGCCATGATTGTAATCTCCGTCATTCCTATATTTCTTCAACATCATTCCGTCGGGGGCATCAGGAGTATAAACTGCAATCTGTCGGTTTGCAATGCGGAACACTGTCACATAAGCCGAAAACTGCCACTTATTGCATGGCAACCATGTATAACTCAGAGCTGCCGATGTATTACGCGAACATTTCAAGTCGGGATTGCCGGATACATACATCAGTTCTGATTGCTGTATTATATTGGGATTCCTCATTGTGACATCGGGTGAGAATGTGGCATACTGGAACCACAGATTGACCGAATGCTTCTGATTAGGAGCATACTGCACGTTGACGTGGGTAAACGGATAACGATCGTCCATCGTCTTATCATTAATATAATTAGACTCGAATGCGTAGCCTCTGTCGATACTTCCTGATACTTTCCGAAAATTCAGTGACATACCAACGGTTATGCCAGTGAAAGTCTGACGAAAGCGATTGACAGCATTGCTCGAACCGCCATAGTCAATCTTTGTGCAGCCTCCCCCGGAAGATATGCTTGAAAACAATGTAAATCTATCGGACAATGATTTGTTGACCTGCATTGTACCTCGCAAAAACCAGGAGCCTTCATCCGCAAAATTTTCGATAGATTCGGCTCCCGCAGCATAATTTGAGGTCGTGTTGTTCTTGGCAAATTCAGTCTGAAAGTTTCCGTTAATAGCCCATCCTCTGCCAAGAGCCGCATATAGTTCGCTATCCCAGCTTATGGCATTGTTTGTCGAGGGCGATTCTGCGTAAAATGTTTCTGAAGGGTATTGACTTGAAAAATTGACATAACCTGACGTGCGATTTATCGGAGTATTGATTCGACGGTACGAAACGAGATTTCGGAATGTGAAATTCGTACTCCTGTTCCACGATGCCCTTAAAGCCGAGTATAGACTCCGTTGGTGCTTATGCCCCGTCTCTGTGCCACTCTCGCGTTTGATAGTGCCCGATTCCAGTCTATAGGTCTCATCGGATACCGAGCCGATATGAGAATTATAGTCATAATCTCCCGACACCATCAGATCGTATTCTATTTTTCGATAGGCAAACTTTGAATACATCAAAGCCTCTCCTCTGCGTATCATGAAGCGTTCTTTGCCGCTAAGCTTTGTATAACCTCCGTAAATATAAGAATGAGTGATGAAATTTACAACGTGTTGCGCACGCTGAAATCGCGGATCTGTCGGAAAGTCAAGATACTCCACACGCTTCACGTCATTCGGATTCAGACCGCTCACATCTCCATCTGTTGCAGGATGAAAGTTGATAAAAAGGCTGACGCCCTGATTGTCGGCCGTTTTTACCGTCTCCGCTATCGGATTTACGCTCAGCTGCGGAATGTTCATTCTCGAAAGCAATGAAACTCCGTCTGAAGCGGTTAACTTCTGATTTGCGGTAGGAATATATACTGTTTTTGTCGCACTTGTACGTTGAGCATCGGCTACAACGGTTATCTCTCCGAGTTCTTTGACTGTTATTGTGTCTGGCTCGGTTGTCTGCCCCTGTGCTACGAAAGGGAACATTATTAATAGTAATATATATTGACAACAACATAAAATACTCTGGAGATTCCGTAAATATAGCAATAAATGCCGATTCGACTAAACTGTCCATATCAGACAACGGCATAGGAATTCCCGAAAAGTCGATCCCAGACATCTGGAGTAAATTCTACCGTGTCCCCCACGATAACTGGGTCGACATCAGAGGATACGGTATAGGTCTGTTTTATGTCAAATCCATTGTTGACAAACATGGATGGGAAATAAGAGTGGTAAGCCGACAAGGAAAAGGTAGCACGTTTACTATTAAATTTTGAAAACAATGAGCAACAGGATACTATTGGTAGAGGATGACACGACACTCTCGATGATTATTTCAGAAACATTGCAACGCGATGGATTTGATGTGTTGACAGCGGGCGATGGAGAAGAAGGTCTGCGAAAATTCACACGATATGGAGTCGACCTCATAATTGCAGATGTGATGATGCCTCGTATGGATGGCTTCGAGATGGGACGTAAGATCCGACAAATAAGCCAAAATGTCCCGTTGCTATTTTTAACAGCAAAATCAGAGATTGATGATATTGTCGAAGGATTTGAGCTTGGCGCCAATGACTATCTTAAAAAGCCGTTCAAGATGCTTGAATTGATAGTTCGCATCAAGGCTTTGCTCCGCAGAAATATCCGAGATGAGGACAATCGGTTTGAAATCGGAAATTACACCCTGAACTTGTCAACCCAAATGCTTTCGAATCCTGATAAAGGAAATATAGAATTGTCACTTATTGAAGCTAAATTACTGAAAGAACTAATAGTAAATGTAGGGCATACAGTAGA
>NZ_JANJZR010000088.1 GCF_024623065.1 Bacteroides acidifaciens | reverse complement strand
CGTTTTTCTCAGGCACGCGAGCTTTGGCGTATCATGTGCGCTGTATTATTCAAGGTCGGATGTTTGTCCGTGATTTCCTTCTGGATTATATCCGACACACAACTGCTTGATAATTATAAAGTCTCCTACCTTCTGTTTGACGGTCTGTTGACGCTGGCTGCTCTGACGGTCTTTCGTGTTTCTCTTATCATCACTTACGATCTATTGTTGGATTGGGTAAATAAAAAGAATACACGTATCCTTATTTATGGCGTTGACGAGGAGAGTGTGGCTTTGAAGTTGCGTCTCCGTGACAGTGCCCATTATAAGGTTGCAGGCTTTTATGTTTATGGTAAAAGCAACAGCCGTCGCCGCTTGGCGGACCTTCCTATTTATTATTTTGAGAACGAAGCGGATGTTGACTATATAATACGTAAACGTGGTATTAAGGGTATTCTGTTTGCCCGTTATGAGGATACCCGTCTGGAGGAGAACCGCCTTTTGGAGTATTGTAAAAGCAATAAACTTAAAACTCTGATTGCTCCTACTATCAGTGAGGCGGATTCCGACGGTAATTTCCACCAGTGGATACGTCCCATTAAGATTGAAGACTTGCTGGGCCGTGCTGAAATAAACATCAATCTTCGTCAGGTCGCTGAAGAATTCAGGGGAAAAGTGGTGTTGGTAACCGGTGCTGCCGGCAGTATCGGTAGTGAACTTTGCCGTCAGCTGGTACAGATGGATATTCGGAAACTCATCATGTTCGACTCTGCCGAGACTCCTTTGCATAATGTCCGTCTTGAATTTGAGAAGAATTATCCAGCCATAGATTTCATACCTGTGATTGGCGACGTGCGTGTGAAGGAACGTGTACGCATGGTATTCGATCTCTATCATCCTCAAATCGTTTTTCATGCCGCCGCTTACAAACATGTGCCTTTGATGGAGGAGAATCCCTGCGAAGCCGTACTGGTGAATGTCACAGGTTCCCGTCAGGTAGCTGATATGGCAGTGGAATACGGTGCGGAAAAAATGATTATGGTCTCCACGGATAAAGCCGTTAATCCTACCAATGTGATGGGCTGTTCCAAACGCCTGGCTGAAATCTATGTGCAGAGTCTGGGCTGTGCTATTCGTGAGGGAAAGGTGAAAGGCAATACCAAATTCATCACTACCCGTTTCGGTAATGTATTGGGCAGTAACGGTTCAGTTATTCCTCGCTTTAGAGAACAGATTGAGAATGGAGGACCTGTCACAGTTACCCATCCCGATATCATCCGCTTCTTCATGACTATTCCTGAGGCTTGCCGTTTGGTAATGGAAGCCGCTACGATGGGAGAGGGTAATGAAATCTTTGTCTTTGAGATGGGTAAGGCAGTTAAGATTGTCGACTTGGCTACCCGTATGATTGAACTGGCCGGTTATCGTCCGGGAGAGGATATCAAGATTGAATTCACCGGCTTACGCCCTGGTGAGAAGCTTTATGAAGAGGTGTTGAGCGATAAAGAAAATACGATTCCGACAGAGAATAAGAAAATCATGATCGCCAAAGTCCGTCGGTATGAATATGCCGATATCCTTGATACGTACACAGAGTTTGAGAGACTTTCCCGTGCGGTTAAGATCATGGATACGGTCAGGCTGATGAAGAAAGTGGTTCCTGAATTCAAATCAAAGAATTCTCCGCGATTTGAGGCACTGGATAAAGAATAATAAACTTGAGAAATTTATGGATAAATCATTTTGTACTTGTTTGAGTGTACAAGGAATGGGCACTGGATTGCTTCTTTGTTTAGTAGCGATATTTTTGTTTGCTTCCTGTCAGTCGTATAAAAAAGTACCTTATTTACAGGATGTAAAGGTCGTGGAACAAACAGTTCAACAGGGAAATCTGTATGATGCCAAGATAATGTCTAAAGACCTGCTTACTATTGTAGTTTCATGTACCAGTCCGGAATTGGCTGTCCCATTCAATCTGACTGTTGCCAGTCCCGCCAGTGGGGCTGCCAGAAATAACCAACTGACTACCCAACCCGTTCTACAGTCTTATCTGGTAGATAATGACGGAAAAATCAATTTTCCTGTTCTAGGTGAATTGAAGGTAGGTGGTCTGACCAAGAAAGAGGCCGAACAATTAATTATAGAAAAGTTGAAACCCTACATCAAGGAGACTCCGATAGTTACTGTTCGCATGGTAAACTATAAAATTTCTGTATTAGGCGAGGTTGCTCGTCCGGGTACGTTTACTATTAACAATGAGAAAGTCAACCTGTTGGAAGCCCTTGCCATGGCTGGTGATATGACCGTCTGGGGTGTCCGTGACAATGTCAAGCTGATTCGTGAAGGTGCTGACGGCAGGCAAGAGATTGTGACATTGGACTTGAACAGTGCGGAGACCATTCTTTCCCCCTATTATTGGTTACAGCAGAATGATATAGTTTATGTGACTCCGAACAAGGCGAAGGCCCGTAACTCCGGTATAGGTAACAGTACAAGTTTGTGGTTCTCCGCTACTTCTATTCTGGTGTCATTGGCAAGCTTATTAGTAACAATCTTCAAATAGTATTATCGCATGATTGAGGGAAAAAACGGGAAACACATGGAACAATCTGAAGAACAGGTAAATATTCAGGAAATCTTTTTTCGTTATCTGATTCATTGGCCTTGGTTTGTAGTTTCGGTAATAGTCTGTGTGGCTTGTGCGTGGGGATATCTGCGTTTGACAACCCCTGTTTATAATATTACTGCCACTGTCCTTATCAAGGACGAGAAGAAAGGTGGTGGTGCAAGTATGTCTTCCGAATTGGAAAAGATGGGATTGGACGGTTTCGTCTCCTCATCCAATAATGTAGACAATGAGATCGAAGTACTTCGTTCAAAGTCTCTAGCCAGGGAAGTGGTAAACAATTTGGGGTTATTCGTGACTTATATGGACGAGGACAGGTTTCCCAAGAGGGATCTGTATCGTACTTCCCCAGTTCTGGTAAGCCTGACTCCACAGGAAGCGGATAAACTTCCTCAGACAATGGAGGTGGGTATGTCTTTGCAACCCGTCGGTACGATGGATGTACAGATTAGGGTTGGAAAAAAGGAGTACCGGAAACGTTTTGAGAAATTACCTGCCGTATTTCCGACTGATGAAGGCACGGTTGCTTTTTTTGCGAATAACGATACTCTGTCACCTATCCGTCCGGAAAGTGTAATAAAAGAACGTCATATTACTGCTTATATTAACAGGCCTTTTGCTGTAGCGAAAAAATATGCAGATTTCCTGTCAATCGTTCCTACCTCAAAGGCGACTTCCGTTGTGACCGTTTCACTCAAAAACTCGAACACTCAACGTGGCAAAGACTATATAGACAAGCTGCTTGAAATGTATAATATCAATGCCAACAATGACAAGAATGAGGTGGCTCAGAAGACCGCTGAATTTATTGATGAACGTATTGGTATTATTTCCAAGGAGTTGGGCAGTACGGAACAGGATTTGGAGAATTTTAAACGTAGTGCCGGTATTACGGATTTGAGTAGTGAAGCCCAGATTGCCTTGACAGGTAATGCCGAATACGAGAAGAAGCGTGTGGAGAATCAGACCCAGATTAATCTTGTCATGGATTTGCAAAGATACCTGCAGGGTACCGAGTATGAGGTGTTACCTTCAAATGTCGGTTTACAGGATGCTGGTGTAGCGGGAGCAATTGATCGGTATAATGAAATGGTGTCCGAGCGTAACCGTCTGCTACGTACATCTACGGAAAGCAACCCGGCAATTGTAAATCTAAATGCCAGCATCCGTGCGATGCGCGGTAATATACAGACCACCTTGGATGCAACATTGAAAGGCCTTGAGATTACTAAGGCTGATTTGGTTCGTGAGGCAGGTCGTTATTCCCGTCGTATCAGTGACGCGCCCACTCAGGAACGACAGTTTGTGAGTATTGCCCGCCAACAGGAAATCAAGTCTGGTCTGTATCTGATGCTGCTTCAGAAACGTGAAGAAAATGCCATCACCTTGGCTGCTACTGCCAATAATGCAAAGATTATTGATGAAGCTTTGTCGGATGACAGTCCAGTCTCTCCCAAAAGGATGATGATTTATTTGGTTTCCTTAGTATTCGGAATAGGTATTCCGGTAGGTATCATTTATCTGATTGGTCTGACCAAGTTCAAGATAGAAGGTCGTGCTGATGTTGAAAAGTTGACTTTGCTTCCTGTTGTCGGTGATATTCCGTTAGCAGACGAAAAGGCGGGTTCTATTGCGGTATTTGAAAATAAGAATAACCTGATGAGTGAGACTTTTCGGAATGTACGTACCAACCTTCAGTTTATGCTTGAACAAGGTAAGAACGTGATTTTGGTAACTTCTACAATCAGTGGTGAAGGAAAGTCTTTTGTATCAGCCAATCTGGCAATCAGTCTCTCTTTGTTGGGGAAAAAGGTTGTGATAGTAGGATTAGACATCCGTAAACCGGGGTTGAACAAAGTATTCAATATTTCTAAGAAGGAGCATGGTATTACTCAGTTCCTGACTAATCCGACTATGAATCTGATGGACTTGGTACAACCTTCTGACATAAATAAGAATCTGTTTATTCTTCCCGGTGGAACCGTTCCTCCTAATCCGACAGAATTGTTGGCTCGTGACGGGTTGGAGAAAGCTATTGAAATCTTGAAGAAGAATTTTGATTACGTAATATTGGATACGGCTCCGGTGGGTATGGTAACAGATACTTTACTCATAGGACGTGTGGCAGACTTATCCGTTTATGTATGTCGTGCTGATTACACCCGTAAAGCAGAGTTTACTTTGATTAACGAACTCGCCGAAAATGATAAATTGCCTAGTCTTTGTATTGCCATCAATGGTTTTGATCTTCAGAAGAAGAAATACGGCTATTACTATGGTTATGGTAAATATGGCAAGTATTATGGCTATGGTAAACGGTATGGTTATGGCTATGGCTATGGCTATGGAGAACATAAGTCAAGTAAAAAGTAAATATCTCATTTTTTAATAATCTGCTAGAGAAGATAATTAGTCTTTTTGCAATATATGTCAGAACTACAAATAAGTAATTCGCAATCAAACAATAGGCGGATAGCAAAGAATACTGTTTTACTTTATTTTCGTACACTTTTTATCATGATGATTACGCTATACACAAGTCGTGTCATCTTGAACCAACTCGGAGTGGAAGACTATGGTATATATAATGTTGTAGGCGGTGTAGTTGCAATGTTTTCAGTAATATCTGCTGCTCTCTCTTCTGCTATTAGTCGCTTTATTACTTTTGAATTAGGCAGAGGTAATACATATAGGTTGAGCACTATCTTTTCTACGAGCGTCAATATTCAGGTGGGAATATCTCTTATCGTTTTGCTCCTTGGCGAAATTATAGGTGTATATTTTCTTAATTGTAAGATGTCCATTCCCCTTGAACGAATTAGTGCAGCTAATTGGGTCTTTCAATGCTCGCTTATCACCTTTTGTATTAATTTGGTTAGTGTTCCTTATAATGCTTGTATTATTGCTCATGAGCGGATGTCTGCATTTGCTTATATCAGCATTCTTGAAGCAGCTTTGAAACTAGTTATTTGCTACATGCTTATTATTTCGCCATGGGATAAACTTATCTTCTATTCAGTTTTGATAGTTGCGGTATCTGTCATTATTCGTTTTACTTATAGCATTTATTGTAATATATATTTTGAAGAGAGTCATTACAAATGGAAGTATGATAAGGCAATTTTACGAGAAATGACAAGTTTTGCTGGTTGGAATTTTTTTACGAATGTAGCATATGTTTTTAACACTCAAGGTGTCAGCCTTCTTATAAATATTTTTTTTGGTGTTACACTAAATGCCACTCGAGGAATAGCTTCGCAAGTTGAAAGTGCAGTAATGCAGTTTGTTAACAACTTCACCACTGCTATTAATCCACAGATTACCAAGTGTTATGCAGCTGGTGAGAAAGAACAGATGTTTACTCTTATTTGCCGTGGAGCTAAGTTTTCATATTTGCTCCTTCTAATATTTGCACTTCCTCTTATGATTGAGACTGAATACATTCTTACTTTATGGCTTAAGATTGTGCCAGAACTGACTGTCATTTTCGTTCGTCTTACACTGATAAGCGTAATGGTTAATATACTTGGGAATAGTTGCTATACTGCTTGTATGGCAACAGGAAATATCAAACGATATGTGATATGGGTTACATTTGTGGGTTTACTTGTTTTTCCTTTTACTTGGATTGCTTATGCTTGTGATTTATCAGCGGAGAGCGCTTATATTATTTATATCTTGGTTTATGTGGGTGTGGATATTACTCGTCTTTACATCATGAAAGGGTTGCTTCATTTTCCAATAATAATATTTGTAAAGAATGTCTTGTATCCTATTACTTTTACTACAGTTATCGGAGTTATTCTCCCTGTGCTTGTGGTAATGCATATGCAATCGTCATTCTTTCGTATGATTGTCTCCTGTTTGGTTAGTTTTATTTCTGTAGGATTAGCTGCTTGTTATATCGGTTTAACCAAACATGAGCGTGAAATGACATTTGGGAAAGTCTGGGCAAAAATAAAAAAAGGATAATATGTCAGTAGTAAATAAATTGAAGTACATGGTTTCTTTTCTTCTCCATGGTAACCCCAAAAAGACTATAGCCAACATCAGCTATCTTCACCCTAATCACCAGTTGCAAGGTAAGAAGATTATTATTACTGGTGGTGGCAGGGGACTTGGTTTTGCTATGGCAAAGAAGTTCAAGGCCGAGGGGGCAGTGGTGCTGATTGCAGGAAGAAACGAGGGTATATTAAAGGCAAGTGCCGAAGAAATTGGTTGCAAATATCTTCAGCTTGATGTGCGGAATGTCGATTCATTCAAATCTTTCATAGATGAAGCGGACAAACAGCTTGGTGGTGTCAATTGTATCGTAAATAATGCAGGAATTTCTCTTCATGAAAATGGTTTTCTTGATGTTTCTTTAAAACAGTTTGACTCTCAGTTTGACACAAATCTTAAAGGAGCTTTTTTCTTGACTCAATGTTTTATCAATAAATCTATGGAAAATAAAACAGAAGGTACCAAAAATATACTTTTCACTTCTTCAGAGACTAGTATTACAGTTGATGAACGTCCGTACGGATTAACAAAAGCTGCGCTTAATAGTCTTGTCCAAGGACTTGCTTATCGTTATGTGAATGAAGGTTATCGTATTAATGCTGTTGCTCCTGGAGTTACAGTATCTGATATGGTGGGAGCTGGAACTGATGGAAATCTCACCTGTAATTATAACATTACAGACCGTTACTACTTGCCTGAAGAAGTGGCAGAAGTTGCTTGTTTTCTTCTCAGTGATGCTTCTAATTGTCTCAATGGGCAGATACTTGTTTGCAATGAAGGAAAAACGATTAATGCTCGATGGAAATAATGATATAATAATGAAAAAGAAATACTATACCAACGAACGGAATGTACAGATAGTCATAGCATTACTTAAAGCTTACAACATTCGAAAAGTGATTGCGTCTCCTGGTACTACCAACATGACATTTATCGGTAGTATTCAGAATGATCCCTTCTTTGAAATTTATTCATCAGTTGATGAACGTAGTGCTGCTTATATTGCTTGTGGACTTGCAGCAGAAAGTGGTGAACCTGTAGTAATTAGTTGTACAGGGGCAACCGCATCCCGAAACTATATGCCGGGACTCACAGAGGCTTATTATCGCAAGTTGCCCATATTAGCTATCACTTCGCACCGTGGGGATGCTTCCATTGGACATCTGGTAGATCAGCAGATTGACCGCCGCAACATACCTAATGATATTGCGATGACTAGTGTAACAGTTCCTCTTGTTAAAGAAATAGCTGATGGATGTTATTGTATGAATGAGGCTATCAAAGCTATTCTTGCCCTTCGTCAGCACGGTGGTGGACCTGCTCATATAAATATGCATACAGGGTATTCACTGGATTTTTCAGTTAAAGAATTACCAATTGTACGTAAAATTGAACTACATACTGCTTTTGATAAACTTCCCGATCTTCAGGAAGGTAAGCGTGTGGCTATTTTTATTGGTGCTCATAAACCTTTTACTGTAGAAGAGACAAATGCCATTGACCACTTTTGTGAAGCGCACGATGCAGTTGTTTTTTGTGATCATACTAGTGGCTATCGTGGTAGGTTCGAGACTCATTTCTCTCTCTTTTTCACACAGGATAATTATCGTTCGCCTTTTTTGAGTGCAGATATCCTAATTCATCTTGGTGAAGTTTCAGGAGATTTGGCACGCATGAGTATCGGTGGGGTATGGCGAGTTAGTGAGGATGGAATTCTTCGCAATACTTTCGGTTGTCTTACTCATATTTTTGAGATGCCAGAGAGTTATTTCTTCGAGGTATATACTCCAGAGAATTACACACCTCGTACAAATTTTTATGATGCATGTCAGCAGGAACTTAAGGGAGCATTAGCCAAACTTCCTGAACTCCCTTTTAGTAATGTATGGATGGCTCAACAGATTCATGACGGATTACCGGAGAATAGTTATTTTCATATGGGGATTTACAATTCTCTTCGTAGTTACAACTTTTTCTCTCTTCCAAAGTCGGTTATATCTTCATGTAATGTTGGGGGATTCGGTATTGATGGTGGTGTGTCAACCCTTGTGGGGGCTTCTTTAGCCCATCCTGACAAGTTGCATATCGGTATTTTTGGTGATCTTGCTTTTTTCTATGATATGAATGTTTGTGGCAATCGTCATGTAGGTAATAATGTTCGTATTTTACTTATCAATAATGGTAAGGGTAACGAGTTTAGAAATTATGGTCATTATTGTTCCATTTTGGGAGAAGATGCCGATAAATATGTGGCGGCCGCTGGGCATTATGGACAGAAATCATCAGTTCTTGTTAAGCATTATGCAGAAGATTTGGGTTATGAGTATTATCAGGCAAGTACCAAAGAGGAGTTCCTTCTAAATGTCGATAAGTTCTTGAATCCAATTATTGGTGACAAACCAGTCATTTTTGAAGTATTTACTACTACTGAGGGTGAGAGTGATGCTATCCAGATTATGCGCACTTATCTCAATGATTATAAGATAATCATCAAGAATAAGATTATAGGAACTGTACGTATGGTTCTTGGAAAAAATGGAATAGAGACAGTCAGGAGATTGTTAGGTAAATATTGAATATGAGAATAGGGATCCTTACTCAGCCACTCTATTGTAACTATGGTGGTCTTCTCCAATGTTATGCGCTTCAGCATACTTTGCAACGTATGGGGCATGAAGCTATTGTTGTACGGCGTGAATGGAACAGGCAGTATAGTTTTAAAGGGGCTTACATCTATTACGTTAAGCATATAGTGAAGATGCTGATGGGTAAACGTGAGTCTTGGCATTATTATGTGGCTCAGGAGAAGCGTGATTATATAGCTCAGAATACATATAAGTTTATAAATAAGCATATAATTCCTTACTCTAATTATTGTTATTCTACGGAAGAATTGAGAAACGAGGTAGAACGGCTGCAGTTGGATGCTATCATTGTAGGTAGTGACCAAGTATGGCGTCCTCATTACTCTCCTTGTCAGCCTAATTATTTCCTAGATTTTCTCCCTCTGGATAGCCGTATTAAGCGTATCAGTTATGCTGCTTCTTTTGGTGGTGATGATTGGTTGTTTTCTCCAGAACTAACTGCTCAATGTAGCAAACTTCTTAAACGTTTTGATGCTGTTTCCGTACGTGAGCAGTCAGCCATAGGGCTTTGTAAAAAGTATTTTAATGTGGATGCTGTACAAGTTCTTGATCCTACAATGTTGCTTGAATCAGTGGATTATAAGGTAATTATAGGTTCATGCTCAAAAGACAGAGGTAGTCTCTTTTGTTATATATTAGACAGAACAGAAGAAAAAAATAATATAATTAAGAAAATAGCGGAAAGGGTAGGGAAGAAACCATTTGAATCAATGCCTGAGTTACCGGATGAGGTTTATAATCTCTATGGTAAGATAGATAAATGTATTTATCCTCCTGTTGAGGATTGGGTATCAGCTTTCATGGAGGCTGATATGGTTGTTACTGATTCATTTCATGGGACTGTTTTTAGTATCATTTTCAATAAACCTTTTTGGGTGGTAGGTAACGAAAGTCGTGGAATGGCACGTTTTCAGAGTCTTTTGTCTATGTATGGATTGGAAGATAGATTGATTACTGCCAAATCATTGCAGGAGATTGACTTTAATACAACCATTAAATGGGACAGTGTCAATGAGAAGAGAAGAATGTTACAGGTGAAATCAAAAGAGTTTATCACAAAAGCATTATTATGAGTACGATAACTTTCGGTCGTGATAAGACACAAATACTTAAAGGTATTGCTCTATTATTGATGCTTATTCACCATACGAGTAATCCTTCGTATTGGTCGGAGAGAGGGACGTCATTGTATTCTTATTTTGAACATCAAGTAGCATCAACAAAAATGTGTGTGTATATTTTTGCTTTTCTTGTTGGCTATGGTTTCTTTTGTTCAAAGAACAAGACATTGAAATATAGCCTCAAGCGTATACTCCTGTTGATAGTACCCTTTTGGACGATGCTATTTTGTATGTTTGTTCCTGCTGCATACGCATCTGGTGAATTTTATGATGTATTGGACTGTAATGCAATAGGGAGTAAAAATGGTATTGTAGAGTTGTTCTACAATATGTTTGGTTTCGTGGAGACGCTCAATTGGTATAGTTGGTTCGTTGGCTTCTATTGCTTTAGCATGCTGCTTATGCCTGCACTACATAAGTTTTTTCAGAAGTTCCAGTGTTTTGGATGGTTGATTGCTATTATAGTATTCTACATACTTGCTGTAGGCATTCACTCCATTCGTGATTGGGATACTATGCCTATCGTTCACATGATGTTCATAACTTGTACGCTCATACCTCTGATTATAGTGGGCTATATGTGTGCGATGTGGAATGTGCAAGGCAAGATCCCTACATGGTTTGAGGGTAGGGAGCATATACCATTGGCATTGCTTACTATTGCAGCAGTATTGGTGGTAAATGCTCTCAAGATCCAGACCGCAGGCTTCTGCATACAGGCATTCTATACTCCACTGCTCATCTTTGCTGTTGTTGGCATTTTTAATAGCGTCAATGTGAAGTGGTTGAGCAAGGGATTGATGCAAGTTGGCGACCTCTCGATGTATATGTGGTTTTTTCATGCCATCTTCTTTACTGAGTCGGTTAATCTCTATACTAAACGATTAGTCTTCAGTCCTATACATAGTTACTTATACACTCTCTTCATGACCTTTGTACTAACCTATATCGGTTCGTGGATAATTAAGAAAATTATTTCACCTATATTGAATGTGATTAAATGAAATTTAATATTGTATTCTAGTTTCCTGTGCATGAGAAGTTTGAGGTAATTATAGATTGATTGTTAGATATTACTACTTCTAATCGGAATTGTGCAGTTGTTTTACTCATTCAGGTGAAATGATAAAGATATTCAAAGACAAATTTGGTAAATAATAAACAATATGAGACGTCTACACATTGTTATGCCTATGGCTGGCGAGGGCTCTCGTTTTGCTAATGCGGGCTGGACCACTCCGAAACCTCTCATTGAGCTTAACGGTCAGCCTCTGTTTAAACGTGCTATTAGTAGTGTGGTTGCTGAGGGTATTGAGATGAAGTATAGCTTCATCGTGCGTCAAGAACACATCAATAAGTATGGTATCGATGCAGGTATCAAATTATTCCTGCCTGAGGCTAATATCTTCTCAGTAATGAAGACTACCCGTGGAGCTGTTGAGAGCTGTCTGATTGCAGAGAGTGCTATTGCAGATGATGATGCCGTCATCGTGATGGATTGTGATTTGGAGTTCAGGAGTGTGAAGTTCATCGAGATCATTAAACAGATCCTTTCTCTGTCGATGGAGGAAGCTAACGGTGGTGCTCTTGTCAGTTTCGAGTCCGAGCAGCCTAAGTACAGTTATGCAGAGGTCGGTGAGGACGGTTACGTAATACGTACAGCCGAGAAAGAGGTCATCTCCAATCACGCCCTTTGTGGTGCTTACCTCTTTTCTACAGGTAAGCGTTTCAAGGAGATCGCACATCAGTTGCTTAATGAAGCTGAGTTCAAAAAAAACGAGTACTACGTGAGCCTGCTATATAACTATATGCTGGCAGCAGGGGAACGCGTTCGGCTCGCACCTATGGAAGAATACTACTCATACGGAACCCCCGAAGAACTGCAAAGATATTTGCTATGATTAAGGCAATAATTACAGATTTTGATGGCACACTGGTCGATACTTTTGAGGCTAATCTTCGCGCTTATCAAGAAGCGTTTGCCAGTATAGGCGAAACGCTTACTTCAGAGCGCTATCGTGAGTGTTTCGGATATCGCTTTGAGCACTTTATGTTAGAAATTGGTATCAATGATGTAGCAAAAGTAAATGCAATCAAAAAGGCGAAGAAAGAAGCTTATCCTAAGTATTTTGACAGTCTTCGTCCTAATAAGGCGCTAATCTCATTGATCGAGACTTTCAAAGTAATGGGAGCAAAGACGGCAATTGCCTCAACAGCTCGGAAGGAGAATCTCATGAATGCAGCTACATTCCTTGGAGTTGATAAACATTTTGATTTGATTTTTGCAGGAGTGGATGTAAAGGAAGGTAAACCATCACCAGAGATTTATCTTAAAGCGATGGAAACTCTTGGTGTCAAACCTGAAGAAACTTTGATATTTGAAGACAGTCAAGTTGGTATTGATGCAGCAAAGGGTTCAGGAGCGCAATGTATGGTAGTCTCGGAGAAACAGTTTTTGTGATTTGAAATATTTTAAGAAATGATAATAAGTATTTCAAAAGACAAGACAACTGTTTTGAAGGGGATAGCAATTGTTTTCATGATACTCCATCATTGTTTGATTAAGGAGTTTTATGCTGAACCGCCAGTTCATCCATTGCATATTTTTTAGTGTTGCTACTAGAGGCGTTTTCCAAGATATGCCAATATGGATTAACTCAGTACCTATAGTTTTCGTTATTGTAACGTTGATTTCTTACGTTATTGCAGCAATGTTGATAAAATCAGAAAAGTTATTGATTAAGTTAAAAGTAACGTCTTTTAAAAGAAGAGTATGAAGATAGAAGTTAAAGGACATAGTGGATGCCAGATTGATGTGGTCAATGAGGGCAATGAGATTTATGTGTATAAATCCACGGCAGATCCAAAGTACATTAAGCGCCTTGTTTTGCAGGCAGAGAAACAACGTGCAGCAGCAGAGATAGAACATCAGCATATCCGTGTGCCTAAAATTTACGATGTTGAGAAAACTGATGAGACCGTTGTGGTCAAGATGCAATATGTGTACTCTAAAAACTTCATCGAGTTCTTCGAGCAGGCAGGCTTTGAGCAAGTGGATTACCTGATTGGTGCATTGGAGTACTTTGTGGAACATGAGATCAGCAAAAGCAAGCTGCAGACTGTATCTTCTAAGATATTTCAAGATAAGTTTTCCGAAATCAAATGCAAGTGCGAGCACAATCCACTCTATCAGGATGACGAGCGTATTGCTTCCATTCTTAGCCGCTCTGAACAGGTCTTTACTAATCTCAAGGACATGCTTATTCCCGTAGGACTTTGCCATGGTGACCTCACCTTTAGCAACATCCTGTTCAATGGTAACAACTACTATCTCATAGACTTCCTCGATAGCTTTCTCGAGACCCCCTTGCAGGACATTGTCAAGCTTCGTCAGGATACCCGCTATCGTTGGTCACAACTGATGTACACCAAGCGATATGATGCTGTCCGTCTGCATATTGTGCTCGATAAGATAGACCGCGAGATTGATTCCTACTTCAGCAATAAGTATGAGTGGTATCGTACTAACTATCCTGTTATGCAGCTCATGAACATCCTCCGCATTCTGCCGTATGCGCATGAGGAGAAGGTCCTCTGTTTTCTCAAGGAGACTCTTGAGTCGCTACTTGATGGTTTAGATGGTAAGAGATATGTGGAGAATGTAGGAGACTGTGGAGAAGGTACTTCTTCTCAAACTTTCTCAAATCCTCTCAATACTCGCAAGAGCTTGCTTGTTCCCGTAGCTGCCGACAAACCAGAGTATGAAAATGGGCTTCCATATGTCTTTGGTTTGGACAAGGATGGCGTGATCATTTGTATAAAGAGCATCATGGGGTTGGAGTTCGAGAAGTTCGATAATATCTATTTTACTGTCCTTCGCAAGCATAATGAGCGCTTCTTTGTGGCTGACTCACTGAAACTTCAGTTCAAACGTCTCGGCATCAAGAACGCTAAGGTAGTGGTGCTCGATGAACCCACGCAGGATCAAGCTGAGACTATTTATCGCACCATCATGCTGGAACGGATAGAGGATAGTATCTTTATCAAGGATGCCGACTGTTTCTTCCGTACCGACCTTACCGATGGGAATGCTGTAGCCATCTTCCCTATTGAGCAGTTGGAGGTTTTGTCACCTAAAGACAAGAGTTATGCAGCTGTTGATGATATGTACTATCTTACCAACATCATCGAGAAGACTGTGGTGGGTCGCTACATCAGTGCCGGCGGTTACGCTATCAAGCGAGTGGAGACCTTCCTATACTACTATAACTGTCTTCGTCAGTATGGGCGTCTCTACCTCTCCCACATAATCTATGCTATGCTTCTCGACAAGAAGCCTTTCCGCCCGATGATGGTGGAAGAGTATAAGGACTGGGGAACACAACGTGATTTGATGAGATACGAGTAAGTATGTTTAATAAGTCCCGAATCATCAAATTAGAAGATTAGCGAACAACAGTTCTCACATTCGCTAATTCGTGATAAGAAGAATCCAATGATTAATGTACAACGGAATCATACAATAGACTCACTGAAGCTGCTGTGCGCGACACTCGTAGTGTTCATACATTGCGAGTATCCATATAAAGTTAATGTGTTGCCTGTCACCGAGGTGGCTGTACCTCTGTTCTTTGCCCTCTCTGGCTACTTCATCTTTGGTGCAAAGCGTAAGTGGGAACGCATAGGTCGTATAGCCAAGATCTTTGCTTGGAGTGCAGCACTCTATCTACTCAAGACCGAAATGGTTCAGCTGCTGACTATTCATCGGCCTTGGATGCCTACATGGAAGAATATCACCGATCTGATCCTTTTCAACGATGTGACATTCAGCATACACCTTTGGTATCTGCCTGCCTACATCTACGTGTTGGTTATAGTCTTCCTTATAGATATGTACAATGTGTGGCGATGGGCGTTCTGGTCGATACTGCCTCTGCTGCTGACAGGCGTATTCGTCAAGTATAATATAGCTGATGTATGCCCTGAGGATACTCAGTATTTTCGCAATGCCTATTTCAATGGTCTACCGTACTTCCTTTTGGGAGCTTGTGTTAAAATTACCCCCCCCCCAGACCGTCCGAGAACTCTGATTTTCGCTGTAGGATGGCATTCTTGCAGCGGATTTGAGGTCGTAGAGA
>NZ_JANJZR010000087.1 GCF_024623065.1 Bacteroides acidifaciens | reverse complement strand
TCTCTACGACCTCAAATCCGCTGCAAGAATGCCATCCTACAGCGAAAATCAGAGTTCTCGGACGGTCTGGGGGGGGATGTTGATTAACGTCCTTTTCTATCGGTTTAAGGGAAAATAATTAAGGAATAGTATCTATTTTCGGATTTACTTGTTATATTTGTGGTATAAATAGCGTAGATAAGTAACTCAAAGCCATTAAAAAGATATAGGAATGAAAACACTATCAGAATATGTCAGTTTATTGCACCACTATATGCAACAAAATGCATCTAAGTATGGAATTTTGCGTATGGGAATATTTGGTTCGGTAGCTCGCAATGAACATACTGCTACAAGCGATGTCGATATTTATATAGAAGGGCAACTCCATGGCTTTTTTGCTTTGGCTGGTATTAAGCAGGAGTTGGAAGACTTGCTTGGTTGCAAAGTGGATATTGTACGATTGCGTGACAAGATGGATTCGTTCTTGCGTGAGAAGATACTGAAGGAGGGCATTTATGTATGACATTTTGATTGCATACCATACGCTGGAATTGGTACAGGAATCTTTAGAAAAGATACATCTTCGTTTTTCTGATATATCTTGTCCTGATGATTTTTTGCTGAGTGAGAGTGGCATGATGAAATTGGATAGTATTTGCATGAAATTGACGGCAATAGGAGAAAGTATAAAGAATCTGGATAAGATTACAAATAAAGAATTATTGATACAATACCCGGAGATTCCTTGGAAACATGTAATGGGAATACGTGATATAATAGTCCATCATTATTTTGACGTAGATGCTGATGAGATCTATCGTATTTGTAAGGAGGATATCTTACCTTTGCATCAGATGATAAAGCGGATAATGAACGATTTACGATAGTAAGTAAGTTTTTACGTTTTGGTAAGTCATTGCTCACTTCTCGTTGCGTAGTTATTTTTCCGGTCGTAAGGAACTCTTTCGTGGGCTGGCATAGTACTTATTGACGAATATGATGCTCCTCTACTGGATGTCGGCAGAGATGTCCGATTATATTATTGATTAATAGTCTATTATGTACTTGATCGAATAAAAAGAACTCCGTAAGGGGCTTTTTCCTTTTCTATACGAAATAAAAGCCGCACCTTTGCATCGTTGATCAACGAAACGTGAATAAATAACTTGAATTTGAATCTTTAAAAAAAACGTAGTATGAGTGTAATTTACAAAGTCATTACGCGACCGGCAGATCCGCGTGTCCCTAATTCTCCCAAGAGATTTTATCCGCATCTGATTACTTTAGGTCAGTCTGTCAATTTGAGATATCTTGCAGAGAAGATGAAGGATCGTTCTTCTCTTTCTGTCGGTGATATCAAGAGTGTGATTCAGAACTTCGTGGATAAGATGAAGGAGCAGTTGCTGGAAGGTAAATCGGTGAATATCGAAGGCTTAGGAGTGTTTATGTTGGCTGCCCGCTCGAAAGGTGCAGAGCAAGCGAAGGATATCACGGCCAAAAGTGTGGAGAGTATTCGTATCTTCTTTCAGGCGAACAAGGAACTGCGTGTCACAAAGACTGCAACGCGGGCAGATGAGAAGCTGGACCTGATCAGTCTGGATGAATATCTGAAGAAGATCAGTGTTACTGTAGCACCGGAAGATCCGGATGACGGTGGTGATGAAGGTGGCGGTGACAATGGGGGAGATGACGGAGAGACGCCTGACCCGGCTGCTTGATTAATTGACAGCCCGGAATTGGCTGTCTGGTAGTTTGTTTAATGTTTAATTTTAAAAGTGGAATGTCTATGAAAAGAACTTGGAGTATGATTTTGAAAGTGATTATTGCTGTTGCCGGTGCGATTGCCGGAGTGATTGGTGTACAGGCGGCAGCGATGTAGTGGGTATCTTGTAATTAAGATATAATTTGGGTATGAATGGACAGGCGGGAAAAAATCCCGCCTGTTTTGCGTTTTAGAGGGATGTGGTATTTAACAAATCTGAAATAATAATCAAACTCGTTGGCTGAATACTGGATTTTATCTACCTTTGCGTCTTAATTTAATGCGTTTTTAAGTTAGAAAAAACATGATTCGAAAAATAATAAAAACTCTTTGGATTTTATTGGCAATTGGAGTAGTGGCTGTGGTCACTATATTTGTTTCCATCTCGAAAGGTTGGATAGGATATATGCCGCCTGTTGAGGAGTTGGAGAATCCGAGTTATAAGTTTGCGACAGAGATTTTCTCTGAGGATGACAAAGTGCTGGGGACTTGGTCGTACAGTAAGGAAAATCGCGTATATACTGCTTATAAGGAACTGTCGCCCAATATAATTAATGCATTGATTGCTACGGAAGATGTTCGTTTTGTCGAACATTCGGGCATTGATGCCAAAGCATTGTTCCGTGCATTTGTAAAACGTGGTTTGATGTTCCAGAAAAATGCGGGTGGGGGTAGTACGCTGTCTCAACAGCTTGCCAAGCAGTTGTTTACGGAAAATGTTGCCAGAAACACTCTGCAGCGTCTTTTCCAGAAACCGATTGAATGGGTGATTGCTGTGAAGCTTGAACGCTACTACACTAAAGAAGAAATTCTGAGTATGTATCTCAATAAGTTTGATTTCCTGAATAATGCTGTCGGTATCAAGACGGCTGCACACACTTACTTTGGTTGCGAACCGAAGGATTTGAAACTGGAAGAGGCGGCAACTTTGGTAGGTATGTGCAAAAATCCATCGCTATATAATCCGGTGCGCTTCAACGAACGTTCTCGCGGACGTCGTAATGTGGTGCTCGAACAGATGCGCAAAGCTGGATATATCACGGAAGCTGAACGTGATTCCTTACAGGCTCTTCCGTTGAAGTTGACTTATAACCGTGTAGACCATAAAGAGGGTTTGGCTACTTACTTCCGCGAATATCTCCGTGGTGTAATGACTGCCCCAAAGCCGGTGAAGAGTGATTATCGCGGTTGGCAAATGCAGAAATATTACGAGGATTCTCTTTCTTGGGAAACGAATCCGCTGTACGGTTGGTGTGCGAAAAACAAGAAGAAAGACGGAACGAATTATAATATCTACACTGACGGTCTGAAAATTTATACTACCATAAACTCACGTATGCAGCAGTATGCTGAGGATGCTGTGAAAGAGCATTTGGGGGATTATCTGCAACCGGTATTCTTCAAGGAAAAAGAGGGAAGTAAGAATGCTCCTTATGCAAGGTCATTGCCGGAGAAACGGGTGGAAGAGTTGTTGACTAAGGCAATGAAGCAGACTGAACGTTACCGTTTGATGAAGGAAGCGGGAGCTTCGGAACGAGAGATTCGGAAAGCATTCGACAAACCGGAAGAGATGACTGTCTTTTCATGGAAAGGGGATAAGGATACGATTATGAGTCCGATGGATTCTATCCGTTATTACAAGTCTTTCCTACGTACCGGATTCATGTCGATGGATCCGATGAACGGACATGTGAAGGCTTATGTGGGTGGACCGAATTATGTGCATTTCCAATATGACATGGCTATGGTAGGACGCCGCCAGGTGGGATCTACTATCAAACCGTATTTGTACACGCTGGCTATGGAAAATAATTTCTCTCCTTGCGACCAAGTACGCCACGTTGAGCAGACGTTGATTACAGAGACGGGAAAACCATGGTCACCACGTAACGCAAGCAACAAGCGTTATGGAGAAATGGTAACTTTGAAATGGGGGTTGGCTAACTCTGACAACTGGATTTCCGCTTATCTGATGGGCAAACTGAATCCATATAATTTGGTGAAATTGATTCATAGTTTCGGTGTGCGCAATAAGGCTATCGACCCGGTTGTTTCACTTTGTCTGGGACCTTGTGAAATCTCTGTCGGCGAAATGGTGAGTGCTTATACTGCTTTCGCTAATAAGGGTATTCGTGTAGCTCCGTTATTTGTGACTCGTATCGAAGACAGTGACGGTAATGTGATTTCTACATTTGCACCGCAGATGGAAGAGGTAATCAGTGTTGCGAGCACATATAAAATGCTTGTTATGCTTCGTGCCGTTATCAATGAAGGAACGGGTGGACGTGTGCGCCGTTACGGTATCACTGCTGATATGGGTGGAAAGACAGGTACGACTAATGACAACTCCGATGCCTGGTTTATGGGATTCACGCCTTCGTTGGTATCCGGTTGTTGGGTAGGAGGTGATGAACGAGACATCCACTTCGGTAGGATGACATATGGTCAGGGAGCTGCTGCCGCATTGCCTATTTGGGCAATCTATATGAAGAAAGTATATGATGACCCGGCTTTGGGATACGACCAACAAGAAAAATTTAAACTTCCTGAGGGATTTGACCCTTGCGCCGGTTCGGAAACACCGGATGGAGAAGTAGAAGAGATAGGGTTGGACGATTTGTTTAACTAATCTTCTTCTCCAACCATGCATAAGTATATCATCTGCATTGGAAGTAATTATAACCGGAAGGAGAATTTGTTTTTTGCCCGGCAGAAGTTGGCGGATTTGTTTCCTTCTATCCGCTTCACGTCGGAACAGGAAACACAGCCTTTGTTTTTCAGAAGTCCGGCATTATTTTCCAATCAGGTGGCACAGTTCTTTTCCGAAGCAGAGGAAGAGAAAGTAAGGAAGGAGTTGAAAGCCATCGAACAGTCTGCCGGCCGTCGTCCGGGAGACAAGAAAGAAGAAAAAATTTGCCTGGATATTGATTTGCTTACTTTTGACGACCGGGTGTTGAAGCCTGAAGATCTGAAAAGGGAGTATATCATGAAGGGATTAGAAGAATTAAAATAGATTCAGATATGAGATTTCTCGGAATAATACCTGCCCGCTATGCATCCACGCGTTTCCCCGCGAAACCGTTGGCTATCTTGGGCGGAAAAACTGTGATACAACGTGTATATGAACAAGTAGCGGGTGTCTTGGACGATGCCTATGTAGCTACCGACGACGAACGGATTGAAGCGGCTGTCAAGGCTTTCGGGGGAAAGGTAGTAATGACTTCTGTTCATCATAAAAGTGGTACGGACCGTTGTTATGAAGCTTGTACCAAGATTGGGGGTGATTTTGATGTCGTTGTTAATATACAGGGTGACGAGCCTTTTATCCAACCTTCGCAGTTGGATGCTGTAAAGGCTTGTTTTGAAGATCCGACTACGCAAATAGCTACACTGGTGAAACCTTTCACTGCCGATGAGCCGTTTGCGGTACTTGAGAATGTAAATTCTCCGAAAGTGGTAGTCAATACAAACTGGAACGCGCTTTACTTCAGTCGTTCTATTATCCCTTTTCAGCGTAATGCCGAAAAACAGGATTGGTTGAAAGGGCATACCTATTATAAACATATCGGTTTGTATGCTTATCGTACGGAAGTGCTGAAAGAGATTACCGCTCTTCCGCAATCTTCTCTTGAAGTGGCCGAATCGTTGGAACAGCTTCGTTGGCTGGAAAACGGATATAGGATAAAGGTAGGTATCAGCGAAGTGGAAACGATTGGGATTGATACCCCTCAGGACTTGGAACGTGCAGAGGAATTTTTGAAGAATAGAGGATAATCTTATGGACCGCACGATACAACCTGAAATACAAATCCTGAAAAACTTTCAGATACTTGCTCCTGTCCGGACTACTTTGCCGAATGGTATTCCGCTGACTGTCATCAATGCCGGTGAGCAGGATGTGGTACGTATGGATATACTTTTTGCCGGGGGGCGATGGCAGCAGTCTCAGAAGCTGCAAGCCTTGTTTGCCAACCGGATGCTTCGCGAGGGTACTGCGAAATATGCAGCGGCTACCATTGCTGAAAAATTGGATTATTATGGTTCGTGGCTTGAACTGTCCAGTGCTTCGGAATATGCTTATATCACTGTTTATTCGCTGAATAAGTATTTGGCGAAGACATTAGAGGTGGTGGAGTCTATGATTAAAGAACCGCTTTTCCCGGAAAAAGAACTGCGGACTATCTTGGATACGAATATCCAACAATATCTGGTCAATATTTCCAAAGTTGATTTCCTTGCGAATCGGAGTCTGCTGAAGTCTCTTTACGGGAAACAGCATCCATGCGGAAAGATAGTAATGGAGGAAGATTACCATGCCATTACTCCGGATGTGCTTCGCGATTTCTATGAGCGGCATTACCATTCGGGCAATTGTTCTATATTCTTGTCCGGCAAGGTAACGGAGGATACTATCCGGCGAGTGGCAGATACTTTCGGAGCCCCCTTCGGACAACATCAATTGCAGATGCCGAAAGTAAGTTTTCCTTTTGCCGCAGTTTCTGAAAAGAGGATTTTTACGGAACGTGAGGATGCTATGCAGAGTGCCGTAAAAATGGGATGTACCACCATCACTCGTGAACATCCGGATTATCCGAAGTTGCGGGTATTGATGACTTTGTTCGGTGGCTATTTCGGTAGCCGCCTGATGTCTAATATCCGCGAAGAAAAAGGATATACCTATGGAATATCGGCAGGTATCATGTTCTATCCTGATAGCGGTGTATTGGTTGTTTCGACAGAAACTGACAATAAATATGTGGAGCCGTTGATACAGGAAGTGTATCACGAAATAGACCGGTTGCATCATGAACTTGTGCCGGATGAGGAATTGACGATGGTACGCAATTATATGTTAGGTGAGATGTGCCGTAGCTACGAGTCGCCTTTCTCTCTTTCGGATGCATGGATTTTTATTGCTACTTCCGGTTTGACGGACGACTATTTCTCGCGTTCCCTGCATGCTGTGAATGAGGTTACCCCTGCGGAAATACAGGATTTGGCACAGCGTTATTTGTGCAAAGAGACATTAAAAGAGGTCATCGCAGGTAAAAAGTTGGCATAATTTGCTTCCTGGTAGGGGAATTTATAAGAGAGAAATTGTATCTTTGTCCAAATTGTAAATCTAAAAAGAGTAACTACTAAAATAAATGAGGAAATATCTATATACTACACTTTTATGGGCTCTCCTTTCACAAGCGGGAGCAATGGCACAAGAAAATGAAGGAAAAAAAAGCGGATTTTTCGGGAAAATCAAAGATACATTCTCTACTGAAATAAAGATTGGTAACTATACTTTTAAGGATGGTAGCGTCTATACAGGTGAAATGAAGGGACGTAAACCGAATGGAAAAGGAAAGACGGTCTTTAAAAACGGTGATGTCTACGAAGGAGAATACGTGAAGGGACAACGTGAAGGATACGGCATTTATATGTTTCCTGATGGGGAAAAGTATGAAGGGCAATGGTTTCAAGATCAGCAGCATGGAAAAGGTATTTATTATTTTATGAATAATAACCGTTATGACGGTATGTGGTTTCAAGACTATCAACATGGTGAAGGGACAATGTATTATCACAACGGTGACTTGTATGTAGGCAACTGGGTGAATGACAAGCGTGAAGGTAAAGGTACTTATACCTGGGCGAACGGCGCTCAATATAACGGTCACTGGAAGAACGACAAGAAAAATGGTAAAGGTGTCATGAACTGGGATGATGGCTGTAAGTATGACGGAGATTGGAAGGATGATGTACGCCACGGCAAAGGGGTATTTGAATATACTAACGGTGATAAATATGAAGGCGACTGGGCGGATGATATTCAACATGGTGAAGGTACTTATTTCTTCCACACGGGCGATCGTTATGAAGGTTCTTATCTCTTGGGCGAACGTACCGGCGCAGGTGTTTACTATCATGCTAATGGTGATAAATATGTAGGAAACTTCAAAGATGGCATGCAAGATGGGAGAGGTACTTTTACCTGGTCGAATGGTGCTGTGTATGAAGGTGACTGGAAGAATAACAAGCGTGACGGAAAGGGGGTCTACAAATGGAGCAATGGTGACGTTTACGAAGGTGATTGGGAAGATAACCGTCCGAACGGGCAAGGTGCTCTGAAGACTGTTGCGGGGATGCAATATAAAGGTGGTTTCGTTGATGGACTGGAAGAAGGGCAGGGTGTGCAAATCGACAAAGATGGCAACCGTTTCGAGGGTTTCTTCAAGCAAGGAAAAAAGAATGGGCCTTTCGTGGAAACTGATAAGGACGGAAAGGTTATCAAGAAAGGAACCTATAAATTTGGAAGACTGCAATAAGAGATATAAGCTATAAAGAAAACGGTGAACAAGTTACGCTATACGAGACTTGTTCACCGTTTTTTTTAACGATATTTGTTCGCTTAGATTATGTATTGTGAACTGATAGATTCGTTATTCATAACGCGTTTGATAGTTTCTGCAAACATATCGGCGATACTCAGCTGTTTTACTTTCGCGCATTTCTTGGTGTAAGGGATACTGTCGGTAAACACCATTTCGGTCAGACCGGACTCCTGTACACGGAAAGATGCCGGGTCGGACATCACACAATGGCTGGCAATGGCGCGTACGGATGTTGCACCGGCTTCCATCATGATGTTGGCAGCTTTGGTGATTGTTCCTGCGGTGTCTACAATATCGTCAACCAAGACAACGTTTTTACCTTTCACGTCACCAATGATTTGCATGGAAGCGACTTCATTAGCTTTTTCACGTGACTTGTTGCAAAGTACCAATGGCACACCAAGGTATTTGGAAAAAGTGCTGGCACGTTTTGAACCGCCTACGTCCGGTGTAGCAATCACCAGGTCTTCCAGTTTCAATGACTGGATGTAGGGGAGGAATACGGCTGATGCATACAAATGGTCTACCGGGATATTGAAGAATCCCTGAATCTGGTCTGCATGCAAGTCCATGGTAATCAGTCGGTCGATACCTGCAACAGAAAGCAGGTCGGCTACCAACTTAGCTCCGATAGATACACGGGGTTTGTCTTTTCTGTCCTGACGGGCCCATCCGAAATAAGGGATTACGGCTACAACGCTTTTTGCAGATGCGCGCTTTGCAGCGTCAATCATCAGGAGAAGTTCCATTAAGTTGTCTGAGTTAGGGAAAGTGGATTGAACCAGGAATACGTGTGCGCCACGAATGGACTCTTCATATGAAACCGCAAATTCACCATCGGCAAAATGGGTAATGTTCATATTTCCCAGAGGACAATTCAGGCTTGCGCAGATTTTTTCTGCAAGATATCTCGAGTTCGTTCCCGAGAATACCATAAAGGGTGCTTTTTCGCTCATTTTATAATAGATGTTTTACCTATTTGTTAATTTGCCTGCAAAGGTAGGAATTTCTCTTATTATTTAGAAGGACTTATTGTATAAAAAATATTTTTCTCTCCAACTTATCGGAAATATTTGTAGATTTGCAATAAATAATGGAGTATATCCATTATCCGTTGTTAATTATCCAATGATAAAATGAGTTCACGCTTTCCTTTATATATAATAGGTGTAGTGCTGTTCGCCTCTTTCTTCTCGTGCACTGACATGGTGCCGACCAAAGAAGTGCGTCTGATTGACTCACTGAACGGGAAAGCATATGCTTTTCGTTACCGGAATCTCGATTCTTCCTATAAATATGCCGAGCAGGCTTATCGTCGAGTAAGCTTATATAAGTCGGGGAAAGCCGAAGCTTCAAATAACTTGGGATTCTGGGCTTACATGAACATGGATTTCGACCGTGCCGAAGCTTTGCACAAAGAGGTATACAAACTGACCAAGAACGAACTCGAACTCTTGATTGCGGACATCGGGCTGATGAAAATCTGCCAGCGGACGGCAATGAACAAAGAATTTTATGACTACCGGAATAGTGCGCTGAAACGCATGAAGCGTATCCGTGAAGAGAGTGACTTGTTTGCCGACCGGCATGAGAAGCTCCGTCTGGATTATGCTTTCACGGAATTCTTTATTGTCTCTTCCATTTATTATTATTATCTCCAGCAACGGGAGGAAGCGATTGCCTCACTCAATCAGATTCCGGAAGATGAAGCACTGGCAGACACTAATCAGTTGCTCTATTATCATTATCTCAAAGGTTCGGCTTCTTTGGTGGAAGCTGATAAACCGGAGGATAGAAAGCTCCGTGAGTTCGACCATCTTTATTATACCTGGCGGATGGCTGTCCGGAGCAATCATTCTTATTTTGAAGGAAATGGTCTGCAAGGGCTTGCGAATCTGATTATTTCTTCTAATAACTTCGATTTTTTTCTGGCAAGGAGAGGTCATGTTTTAGACCAGTTTGATTTGCCGATAGATTCGCTTTTACCTTTGCGGCTGGCACAGTTTGCACTTGAAAAGTTCCGTGAATATGATGACTTATATCAGATTGCCGGAGCGTATGTGTCTATCGGCAAATATCTGAATGTGCATGGGAGATATTCGGAAGCGCTGGATACATTGACGAAAGCATTGGATTGCGTGAACCGGCATCATATGCTTTATTATCATAACGAAACGGATACATTGGATAGGCTATATACGTTTGCAGAAGGGGATACGACTTATACCGGGGTGCCTTGGATTACGCAGGAGAACGTAAAGACTGTTCCCGAATGGATTTCAAGAATCAGGGAACAACTGAGCGTGTCGTATGCAGGGCTGGGGATGAAGTATGCATCTGATTACAATCGGAATATATATCTGGATATTTTGAACTTTACGCGTCAGGACAAGGAGTTGGAGAGCCGATATGTTTCATTGGAAGCCGGTTCGCGGCAGATGACGCTTGTTCTTTCTTTGGTGATAGCCGGATTGGTGTTGGTGGTTATTCTTTGGTGGTTCTTCAATAAGCGTTCCAAGATAAAGAATCAGATTGATGTAGAACGCCTGCAACAGATTCTCGGGCTTTGCCGCGATATTACTTCTTCTATTCCGATGAATGTTCCGTTGATTCAACAAGGGATAGACCGGTTGTTCGGGAAAGGTAGGATGAGACTGGAGATTCCTGAAGGCGAAGAGGGGAAAGCGGCACTTGTCCCTATGCATCGGCTGAATCGGGATGAAAAGGCTTTGGTGCATGTGTTGGAGCCTTATATTATTTGGGCTGCTGACAACGAGCAGATGGTGGAAGCATTGAGCGACGAACGGATGCAGTTGGAAAAGCAGCGGTATATCTACGAACAGCATATTGCGGGAAATAAGCGTCAGAATCTGATAAAGAAGGCTTGTATGGCTATTGTAAATGGCATCAATCCTTATATCGACCGTATTTTGAATGAAGTGCATAAACTTACGGAAAAAGGATATATTGATGATGAAAAGATAAAGAAAGAGAAGTATCAGTATATTGACGAACTGGTAACTACGATTAATGAATATAACGATATTCTGGCTCTGTGGATTAAGATGAAGCAAGGAACGTTGAGCCTGAATATTGAAACGTTCAGTCTTGACGAGTTGTTTGAACTGCTGGGGAAAGGACGGCGTGCCTTTGAAATGAAAAAGCAGACGTTGGAGATTGAACCGGCTGCCGTTATGGTGAAGGCGGACCGGGCGTTGACTTTGTTTATGATTAATACGCTGGCAGAGAATGCCCGTAAGTATACTCCGGAGGGAGGAACGATTAAAGTTTATGCACGTACTACGGATACATATGTCGAAATTTCCGTGGAAGATAACGGAAGAGGCATTTCGGAAGAAGATGTGGCGTGTATCATTGGTGAGAAAGTGTATGATTCGCGTGTGATTGGGATAAAGAATGCGGAAGACCCTGAAGAATTGAAAGAAAACAAAGGAAGCGGTTTCGGGTTGATGAACTGTAAGGGAATCATTGAGAAGTACAAGAAGACGAATGAACTGTTCAGGGTGTGTACCTTTGATGTGAAAAGTGAATTGGGGAAGGGAAGCCGTTTTTATTTCCGTTTGCCTTTGGGGGTACGTAAGGTGGTTGGCATTTTGCTTTGCCTGTTGCTTCCTATGGGAATGGTATCCTGTCTGCATGAGCCGGTTCAGTCTATGTCGCAGGATGGAGATTCGATAGTGATAACTACTGATTCTACTTATGAGGATTTGTTGGATGCTGCCTCGGACTATGCCAATGCGGCGTATTTTGCCAATGTGGATGAAAATTACGGGCTTGCTTTGCAATATGTGGACTCTGCCATGTTGTTGCTGAACGAGCATTATGAGAAATATGCGCGTCCTGGACGTCCGCATCACTATATGAAACTCGTAGGTACAGGAATACCGGCTGAAGTCAGTTGGTGGAACGAAATGTTTGATTCGGATTATCATGTGATTCTGGATATAAGAAATGAAGCGGCGGTTGCCTTTCTGGCTTTGAAACAATTGGATGCATACAGCTATAATAATTCGGCTTTTACGGATTTATATAAGTTGCAGGGAGAAGACCAGACGCTGGAAGCATATTGCAGGCAGTTGGAGCGTTCGAATACCAATAAGACGGTAGGGATTATTCTATGTTTTGTCTTGTTGATTATTTCTTTGGTCGGGTATTATTTTTTGTATATGCGGAAGCGTTTGCAGAACCGGTTGAATCTTGAGCAGGTGCTTGAAATAAATCAGAAAGTATTTGCGGCATCTTTAGTCAGGCCGCAGGAACAGGAGAATACGGAAGCGTTGCAACGGGAGGAAAGTACGCTCAAAGAAATTCCGCAGCGTATCGTGAATGAAGCATTCGGCTCGGTGAATGAATTATTGACGATTGACCGGATGGGAATCGCGGTATACAATGAAACGACGCATCGACTGGAGTATGCTTCGCGTCCCGGACAGGAGATGCCGGAAATGGTGCAGCAGTGTTTTGACTCTGGCGAGTATCTTGCGGAACAACATCTGCTGGCTATTCCGTTGAAAGTGGAAGCGGGGGGAGAACACCAATGTGTCGGTGTGTTATATCTTGAGCGTAGGGAAGGTTCGGAGCAGGAAACGGATCGTTTGCTCTTTGAATTGGTGGCTCGTTATGTGGCTATTGTGGTATTTAATGCGGTAGTGAAACTAGCTACGAAATATCGGGATATTGAGTCGGCACACGAAGAGACGCGGCGGGCTTCCTGGGAAGATAGTATGTTGCATGTACAGAATATGGTGCTCGACAACTGCCTGTCTACGATTAAACATGAAACGATTTATTATCCGAATAAAATCAAACAGATTGTAGGACGGCTGAACACACAGAGCCTTTCGGAAAAGGAAGAGCGCGAAGGAGTGGAGACCATGACGGAATTGATTGAATATTATAAGGGTATCTTCACCATCTTGAGTTCGTGCGCTTCCCGTCAGTTGGAAGAGGTTACTTTCCGGCGTACGGTGATTCCGGTGCAGGAACTTTTTGACGCTGCCGGAAAATATTTCAGGAAGGTAATGAAGAACCGGACAGAGAGGATAGAACTGGAGATGGAGCCAATGGAGGCGAGAGTAATAGGAGACGTGAATCAGTTGCGCTTTCTGTTGGAAAATCTGATTGACGAAGCATTGACGTTTCGTGAAGATGGTGTGCTTCGTTTGCAGGTTTGTAGGGATGATGAGTACATTCGCTTCCTCTTTACGGATACCAGGCGTGAGAAGAGTGTGGAGGAGTTGAACCAATTGTTTTATCCGAACTTGGCACGCATGACTTCCGGTGAAAAAGGGGAATTGCGGGGTACGGAATACCTGGTATGCAAGCAAATTATCCGCGACCATGACGAATTTGCGGGACGCAGAGGATGCCGCATCAATGCCGAGCCTGCTGCGGGTGGAGGATTTACGGTTTATTTCACTGTTCCGCGCAGATAAAAAAGAAAACACATAAAAGTTATTAGATAAGGAAATGGAAGAACAGAAGTTTAAAGTTATTATTGTAGAGGATGTAAAGCTGGAGTTGAAAGGTACGGAAGAGATATTCCGTCACGAAATACCGAATGCGGAAGTGATTGGTACTGCCATGACCGAGAGTGAATTTTGGCCGTTGATGGAGGTACAGCTTCCCGACTTGGTATTGCTGGATTTGGGACTGGGTGGTTCTACTACTATCGGGGTGGATATTTGCCGGAATATATTCAAACGCTATAAAGATGTCCACGTACTGATTTTCACTGGTGAAATATTGAATGAGAAGTTGTGGGTGGATGTACTGAATGCCGGTGCCGACGGAATTATCCTCAAGACGGGAGAACTGCTGACCAAAACAGATGTACAGGCTGTGATGGACGGTAAGAAACTGGTTTTCAACTATCCGATTTTGGAAAAGATTGTAGAGCGTTTCAAAAAGTCAGTTGCCAATGATGCGAAGCGTCAGGAAGCGGTAATCAGCTATGATATCGACGAATATGACGAGCGTTTTCTCCGCCATCTGGCATTGGGATACACGAAAGAGATGATTGCGAACCTGAAAGGTATGCCTTTCGGTGTGAAATCATTGGAAAAAAGGCAAAACGACCTTATCGGACGTCTCTTTCCAAATGGAGAAAGAGTAGGAGTGAATGCTACCCGATTGGCTGTTCGTGCTTTGGAATTGCGCATTATTGATTTGGATAATTTGGAAGCCGACGAGGAATAGACAAAGGGAAATTGACGAAGAACAAACCTGAAAAGCGATGAAGACAAAATGGCGCATGCCCCATCCTGCAACGATGTTCATGCTACTGACAATGGCAGTGGTCTTTCTTTCATGGATATGTGATATCTATGGATTGAAGGTGACATTACCACAGACCGGTGAGGATATTCGTGTACAAAGCCTGCTGAGTCCGGAAGGTATTCGCTGGTGGTTGAGGAATGCTATCAAGAACTTTACAGGGTTTGCTCCGTTGGGCATGGTGATTATTGCCATGTTCGGATTGGGAGTTGCCCAACACTCCGGTTTTATTGATGCATGTATCCGTATGGGGGTGGGAAACCGCCAGAAGAAGAGGAAAATTATCTTGTGGGTGATTGTTCTAGGATTATTGTCGAATACTATTGGTGACGGTGGATATATTATTTTATTGCCTATTGCCGCTATGCTGTTTCAATGGGTGGGGCTTCATTCGATTGCGGGGATTGTGACGGCTTATGTCTCCGTGGCCTGCGGGTATAGTGCCAATATTGTGTTGAGTACGATGGACCCGCTGTTGGCTCATACCACACAGGAAGCTGCGTTAGCTCAAACAGGCTATCAGGGAAATACGGAACCTCTTTGCAATTACTTCTTTATGAGTGCTTCTACGATAGTAATTACTGCCATTGTTTACTGGGTGACTCAAAAATGGCTTCTTCCCAGATTGGGTAAATATGAAGGAAGTGTGAAGGTGGAAGCCTATCGTCCCCTGTCTCGTAAAGAGAGGCGGGCGATTATGATTTCTATTATCGTAGCGGCTATTTATGTAGCTCTTGTTTTATGGCTTACTTTTTCCTCTTACGGAATTCTGCGGGGTGTGAATGGAGGTTTGATGCATTCACCTTTCATTGCCGGTATTTTGTTTCTTCTCTCTTTGGGAGCGGGCATTACGGGGATGGCGTATGGCTTTAGTTCTGGTCGCTATCGTACAGACAATGATGTGATTGAAGGGTTGACACAGCCCATGAAACTTCTAGGCGTCTATTTCGTAATTGCTTTCTTTGCCGCTCAAATGTTCGCCTGTTTCGAGTATTCTCATTTGGACAAATGCCTTGCCATAATGGGTGCTGAGTTGCTTTCTTCCTTTGAACCGACTCCATTGACAACTTTGGTCTTATTTATCCTGTTTACGGCATTTATCAATCTGATTATGGTATCTGCCACTTCCAAATGGGCTTTCATGTCTTTCATCTTTATCCCGATGTTTGCGCAGATGGGAATCTCGCCGGACGTAGCACAATGTGCTTTCCGTATTGGAGATAGCTCGACAAATGCCATTACTCCTTTCTTATTTTATATGCCTTTGGTGTTGACTTATATGCGGCAGTATGATAGGCAGATTACGTATGGCACATTACTTAAATATACCTGGAGATATTCATTGGCTATCTTGTTTGCCTGGACGTTACTGTTTATCGTTTGGTATTTGCTGAAAATACCGGTAGGCTTATAATACAAAGATGGATTGCAAAGTTCCGGTATGTACCCTTTATTTAATTATAAAAGAAGGATATGGATAAACAGATAGAAGATAAAATCAGGGGCTTGGTTTCTAAATTTTACCTATTACGGACGAAAGAAGGAAGCGAGGAATTTGATAAGATATGGCAGGAGCTAAATGCGGAAATCCCGCTCGAGGAACGGAGGGAAGCCGGACGTATATTACGTGAGGCAATGCAAGAGGCGCGGGAACGCAGAAAACGAACGGATGTTGATGTTCGTACCGGAATGGGAGACTTATGCGATGTTCTATCATTATCTTATATTGCTCAACACTATTTTCAAAAAGATCGTAGTTGGTTGGCACAGCGTATTAATGGAAATATAGTCAATGGTAAACCTTGTGCTTTCACGGAAAGCGAGTTAGAGATTTTAAAGTTTGCCTTGAATGATATAAAAAGTAAATTATCGGAAACCATATTAAACATCAAGTAAAGTAACACATTTGGAGGAATCCCGATATTCCTTCGTCTGCTTCATTATGGAGCTATCACTTTAATAAGTCTAAAGGGCTTCCACGGGTTGGAAGCCTTTTTTGTTCGTCCTTTCTTGGTGGTAATTATTAAAAGTTAAACGGGGCGAAAGTAAAACGTTTAATATCAGCTATTTAAAAGAAAAATCCGGTAACATATGAAT
>NZ_JANJZR010000086.1 GCF_024623065.1 Bacteroides acidifaciens | reverse complement strand
CCGGTCTTCCCGGCAACTACTGTAAGGAATGTCGTAAAACTGTCAGCCGGAACCACCGGAAGAATGAAAAACGCTCCTTGGCATACGACAGGGAAAGCAATTATCCGGTAATTACCTCTACGGAAGATCCCACGTTGCGGCGGGAGCTTATTCTGCATGCCCTTGAAACCGTAGCTGCCAGCATTGAACGGAAAAGGCGGAAAGTCCGCGAATCGGAATTTGAATACGAACCGGATGCCGAATCCCGGTCCGGCTCAGCCTTTGAATCGGGGTCAGCCTTTGAATCGGGGTCAGAATTAAAATCAGAATTAGAATTACAATTACAATTACAATCAAAATCAGGACCAAAACCAGAATTAGAATTGGCCGACTGATTTATAAAAACAATCAATAGTATGGGACGAATAAAACAAGGGCTTGACTATTTCCCTTTGAATACCGATTTTATGCACGACCGTGTCGTGCGCCGTGTGATGAAGCGTGAAGGCGATTCCGCCTTCACAATCCTGCTCTATACCCTGTCTTATCTATATTCTGGCGAGGGTTATTATATTCATGTCGACGATGACTTCTATGACGAACTCTCCGACCAGCTCTTCTGCACGGACAACGATAATGTCCGCCAGGTGCTTCGTCTGTTTGTGGAGTACGGTTTCTTCGATTCCTCGCTCTACGAACGTTACGGCATCCTGACTTCCGCCGACATTCAGCGGCAGTTCCTTTTTGTCACTAAACGTCGCAGCCGCCGTCATATTTCTCCGGACTACTGCCTGCTGCCGGATGAGGAAACCGCATCCTCCACCCTTCCGGATACTGTTGCAGAAACCCCGGATATTGTAACGCAAACCCCCGATACTGTAACAGAATCCCCGGATACTGCAACAAAAACACCCTCCTATAAAAGAAAAGAAAAGGAAAGGAAAGAAAACATCCTCCCTAACCCTCCTTTGCCCAAAGGAGGGGATGAGGAAGAAAAGGGAGGAGATTCTTCTAACAGAAAACCGGCGAAGAAGAAACGCGAACTGACCCAGTCGGATATTGACCGGATGCAAGCTCCTGCCGACGGGCATCCGCGCAACCTTTCCGGACTGTTGGACAACCTTCGCCTCTATCGTATCCCTCCCTCCGAACAGTATGCAATCGTGCTGAAAAGTAATTACGGAGAAATCGGAGGCAAGGTCTGGAAGGGTTTCAGCGTCATCCGGGCAAGTGCCGGAAAGATCAAACTGCCCGGTCATTATCTGTTGAGTATCCTGAATAACTGAATGAATAAGGGTTATGATGCCGTTATGCTTCATAATGCATTGTAAATAAGCGGTATATAACAAATATTCATATTAACGAATTTATTAACGCACATTTTCAAAATCTCTTTGTCAATCGGAAATAAGGCCTTATATTTGCATTGTCGATAAGCTTAAAGACACAGACGAACTAGAATTATTAACAACTAAAAAACTATTACAATTATGCCAGTATTATACAAACCCTTCCAGTCAACTCTGGAAGACCAAAAAAGCGGTAAAAAACTCTTTTATCCCCGAGTAGTACGTTCGGGAAACGTGGATTCCGCACAACTTTCGAAAGAAATAGCCGCCTACTCTTCCCTCTCTCCTGGTGACGTGAAAAACACGCTCGACAACCTGGTGACGGTGATGACGCAACACTTGCAATCTTCGGAAAGCGTAAGCGTCGACGGTCTCGGCACCTTCCGCATGGTGATGGTGGCTCGTGGCAGAGGTGTGGAAACCTCCGACGAAGTGTCGGCTGCACAGGCTACGCTTACCGTCCGCTTCCAGCCGGCGACTACCAAGAACCTCGACCGCACTACGGCTACCCGTTCGATGGTGACCGGTGCGAAGTGTGTCCGCTATGACAAACTCGTTTCCGATGCGGGTAGCGCGGAAGGCGGCAACTCCGGTGGAAGCGACAAGCCCGGTGGAGACGGTAATGAAGGGGACGGAGAAACGCCCGATCCGGCTGCATAAATGACGTCACGGCAGTGTAGTGTACACAAAATGTAAACGATAGACTTCGTAGGCTTAACTGAACATTTGGCTTATAACTGAACATTTGGCTTTTAACTAAATTAGAAATCATCCACTAACATGCGAATTATCAACTTAATCGTGGTGCATTGCAGCGCCACGCGGGGAGATTCTACACTCTCACCGGAAGCTTTGGACTTGATGCACCGGCGCCGCGGGTTCAACGGAACAGGCTATCACTACTACATCCGCAAGGATGGAACAGTGTACCTTACCCGGCCCGTGGAACGCATCGGAGCACACGCCAAAGGTTTCAACGCTCATTCGATAGGTATCTGCTATGAAGGTGGTCTGGATTGCCGGGGACGCCCGGCAGATACCCGGACTCCGGCACAGCGCTCCACGCTCCGGCAACTCGTCGGGCAGCTACAAGAGAGATTTCCCGGCTGCCGGGTGTGCGGACACCGCGACCTCTCGCCGGACTTGAACGGAAACGGTGAGATAGAACCGGAAGAGTGGATTAAACAGTGCCCGTGCTTCGATGTGGCGAAGGAATTCAAGGATTCCGGAGAATTCACGGCACAGGCGGAGAACACGGAAGAACACAGAGTAACACAACACATTAAAGAACAGAAAGGAGGTAAATTATGGCAATGAAGAAATCCGTATGGGATATGATCCTGAAAATGGTTATCGCAGTGGCTTCGGCCGTGGCTGGCGTTTTGGGCGCTAATGCGATGAATCTGTAATTATGGTATGAAAAAGCAAAAGGATGAAAAGTCATATAGTAATAATATTTATATGCTTTTCACCCTTTTAAAAAACAAATTTAATAAAATGAATATGAGTAACTTATTGGTAAAAAAACGAATGGTAGTAATATGTATGTTATTGCTTTCATCTGTTTTCTCGGTTTGTGGACAAAATAGTAGTATGCCGACCGTCGAAAGCACATTGGATATCCTTTCTTCTATGTTTCGTAAAAATGATGTGGTAGATACGGATTTATATACGGGAAGGGTGAGTGTGGATATTCCGCTATATACATATAAAGATCAAGATTTTGAACTTCCTATCCGGCTTTGTTATTCATCAGCGGGATATCGTCCTTGTAAAACTATTGGTCACGTTGGGCTTGATTGGTATTTAGAATGTGGTGGAAGCATTACAAGGAAAATAAATAATGTTGCAGATGAAGGTCATTCTACATCTAATTGGTTGAGAGGGTATGAAGCTTTTCATTGTTTATATAAATCACCGTTTGATTATGATCGATTATTACAAGAGGGAAAAACTGAACTGGATTATCCGTCATACCCATTTGGCTGGAATTCAATTGAAACAACCCCTGATGAATTCAATTTTGACTTTCTGGGATATAAGGGTACATTTTATTTGGGACCTGATACTATTTATATTGCACATACTAACTGTCCTAGAGGTGAAATCAAAGTAGAACTTTTACATGAACAAGTTTCCATTTATAACACTTTAGTCTTTAAAATAACGACAGGTGATGGATATGTGTATACTTTTAAAGATTCAGAACCTGAAGTTCAAGAGCAGGCAGGATATTATGGTGGGGATTTCTCTAAGAGATTTTTGGGTACAAATTTATCTCAAGTGCCTACATTAACTTGGCAATTGATAACAGTAGAGGCTCCTAATGGTCGTCGTGTCCTTTTTCGATACAAGGAAAGGGAAGATAATGATATGACTCAAGATTGGTATTATCAAGATTTTGAGTGGGGAATTGGATCAATAGTAGATAATGGGATGCGTATAGCGCATACTTGTTTGAATACAGTTGAACATTTTATACCATTAGATAGAATTAGTATAGACAATACATCGATTTCATTTGAATATAGTTCACGAATCCCAGAAAAATGGCATGGGGAAAATTTGCGCACTATTTCTAAACTTTCATCTTTAAGAGTCGAATGTCATGGAGAACTTGTCAAACAATGTAATTTTACATATTCTTATTCTAACATGAAAAATGATTCTTTTAGACCTGTATTGTTTTTAAAAAAGATAGATGTGACAAGTGACGGAATTTATTCGTTTGATTATTATAATGAAAACGATACGTTTATACGTCTTGGTGGCGGATATGATTTTTGGGGATATTGTAATGGCGATTGGGATGCAAACTATCCTCATTTGCATCGTGTTGACGAAAACTATGTGGAAACAATTAGAAATTATGAAGATTATGGTCCTCGCTTCGACTATACTCGAAAAGGGATGTTGCAAAAAATAACATATCCAACTAAAGGATATACAAAATTCTATTATCAACAGAATGATTATGACGCTAAAGTGACAAAAGATCTGACTCATAATAATGAGACTTATTTAAAAGAAGGATATTTTGGAAAGACAACCGGTGGAGTAAGAATATCCAAAATCACAACTTATACTAATGACAATGATAGTATTTTCCGTTTATTTGATTATCGAGTGTCTGATCAGGACGGTGCGCGATATGGTTTGTCCGGTATTCTATTACATGATCCTCGTTTTCATCAAATAGTACGCGATTTGCAAGGTAATATTGTTCAAAGGCGTTTTTCAATGAAAGGTGATTATATTAAAACCCAAGATGAATCGCATATTTCTTACCCTCAGGTGTTCGAAGACCTTTCGGATGGAAGCTATTGGCAGTATACATTTAGTAACTATCGATTGTTGCCGGATTTGCCTTATGATAAGACAAAAACTAGATCTATATTGGATAGTGACTGGAAATTATCAGAGCGTCGCCCATTGCATATTAATGAATTTTATGCAAAATATGACTCCCGTCATACTCAACGGGGAAAGTTGATAGAGAAAGCTGCTTACAGTAAGACAGGGAAATTGAAATATGTTGAAAAGTATATTTATGATTACACTAAACCCCTTTCGTATTTTGTGACTATCGCCAATGCTTATTCTTATCATTACCAGCAAAAAACGTTTATAGATGATTATCCATTAGTGAGAATTGAAAAAATATATTATCCGGAAAATGATTCTGAGAAGCAATATACGGAAGTCACCCGCTTTACTTATAATAAATTGGGGCAAGTTATAAATAAAGAGGTTGAGACATCTGACGGTAAGTGGATTTCGGAGAAAAGCCAGTATGTTTCGGATATTCCGGTATCGCAGAGGACAGATGCCCAAAATAAGATGTTGGCGATGAATATGTTGAGGTATCCAATCCGTACACAAACCTCTATATCAGGCAAAGGAGTAATTGGCGGAAGTTATGCTAAATATGCGGTGATGGATAATGGTTTACCTGTGATATCTGAACATTGGAAACTGGGGACTTCTTCTCCTTTGCCAATCCCGGATTTCGCGTTTGATTCTTTTCTTTATAAGGAGGATACTTGTCAATACGATAATTGGGGACGTTTGATTGGAGTGGTTGATCAGAATGGACAGGTTACTACTTATGTATGGGGCTGGCTTAATATACTTGCGGAAGTCAAAGGTGCATCTCCACAAACCGTAATGGCGAAATTACAACCAAGCGAGGATTATCGTGTACCCTTCAAGGGAAGTTCTCTCAACGGTTTTCATGAAGAGTTCCTGAATAGTATACCTGGTGCTACTATGGTTACGTTTTTTGCGCACAAGGAACTGGTTGGTGTAACCCAAATGAAAGATACTTCCGGGCGGTCTACATTTTATCGGTATAATGATGACGGCGAACTGATTAGAGTAGAAGACGAGCGTGGCTATAAATCACTAGAATACGAATATCATAAAAAATAGAAAGTCATGAATATAAATAAAAAATATATAGTTATCTTTTGTATGATGGCCCTGTTATCTGTTGTTGTACGGGCACAGGACGAACAAGTCTTCATATCTGAAATCATGTATGATAGTCCGTTGAATGAGAGAATTGCCATAGGTATGGACTACAGCAATGGGGAATACATAAAAGTTTCTAATTCTTACATGTATCCGGTGGATTTGAGTGGATGGATACTCTCTGGCGGAGGTAAAACGGAACAACTGAAAATTGCACAAGGAACGATTATTCCTCCAAAGGGACACATTCTTTTTGCCTATCAACATAAGGATAAGAATACGAAGCAGCTTTTTACTCTTGATCAGCTTTATCCAAATTTGATTCCTGCCGAACCTCTATTACAGATAATTTATCAACGCAAAATTATTTTGAGTAATTCCGGTGAATCTGTAGTCTTGAAAGATAACACAGGGTTAACGAGAGATAGTATTTATTATGATGGCACGTCAAATCCTGATAAAGCAAACCGTTTGGAAGCTGCTAACTCTCACGGTTCGCCGGGTTATGAATGTTTCTCTTTGCAACGAATTGAAGTAGACTTTGATACCCGTTTTTGTGCCAGGACAGATAATGCCCACTGGATGAAGGCTATAGTTAAACCTTGCGGATTTGCTATTTCTTTTGTGCCGCCAGTGTGGGGAACTGACAAATCTATGCCTTCTATGGAGCATAATTATGTGCAAGTACGTAAATTTACGTCTAGTGATGGGGCATGTTTTCTGGATGAAGTACATTATTATGATGGAATGGGACGTCCGACGGAGAAAGTGCAACGGCAAGTTACTCCCAAAAGACAGGACTTGGTGTTTCTCCAGGAGTATGATGGCATGAACAGATTGTCTGTGACTTGGTTGCCGACTGCTTCGATTGGCAATGGTGCTTTTGTTACCAAAGAGCAATTGAAAGTAAAAGCTGTTGCGCAATATCACGATCAAAACCCCTATTCGACAAATGTGTACGAAGATTCGCCAATAGAGAATATTGTTACAATATGTGGAGTGGGGCAGAATTGGTATGAAAATCAGAAATTTATTCATCAGGAGCGTTTGGTAAATGATGATAGTTTGTTTCATTGTAGTCATTTTATTCCAACTGCTGTGGGAGTGTCTAAGGCAGGAAGTTATGAAACCGGGCAATTATCTGTTTCTCGTCAGGAAAATGAGGATGGTTCTTCGTGTTTCGAATTTCGTGATAAGTTAGGACAACTTTTACTCACCCGGCAGATATGTGCTGGAGAATCGCATGATACATACTATGTATATGATGAGTGCCAAAACCTGGCTTATGTATTACCACCATTGCTTGTGGATAACATAGGAGATGGTTTGGTAGATGATGCGGAATTAATGAATCAATATGCATATATTTATAAGTACGATAAACGGAACCGCTGTTGTAAGAAACGGCTGCCGGGATGTGATTGGATTGTTAATGTATATGACAATGCGGATAAGCTGATTCTTAGTCAGGATGGAGAACAACGAATGAAGGGTATTTGCCACTTCTTTTTGTATGACTATTTTCAACGTCTGGCAATAGATGGTTATTGCCAAATGCCGTCTGACGAAGAACTGGCTTTTATACAAAGTGCTTCGATGAATGTAACACCTCGTAGTGCCGAACAGACTATTCTTCCGGTAACTATGGATACTGTTCTTTACAATACATATTATTATCTGTTACCTGGGCTTCAATTAAAACAGTTACAAGCAGTTTCTTGCAATTATTATGATAACTATGACTTGCTGGATCATATAGAATATAAGAATCTAATGTCTTATTGGATAGAAGATGCGATTTTTCAAACTCGATGGGAATGGGGAGAAAACTCTGATCGGGGACTGCTGACCGCACGCATAAATGGTGTTATGGGAGAGGCTGTTCCTTCCTGCTCTTTTTTCTACTATGATTATGAAAAACGCCCTATACAGGTGAAGTCGATGAATAAAGATGGGACAGACTTTCAGGTGGAATGTATTCAGTATGATTTTACAGGAAATAAAACTTGCGTGTTCTCTAAATATTGGAGTACTGCCTATGCTGCTGCCACCGGAGCAATGCCGGAAGTGACAGAACGTTATACGACTACTTATGATCATGCCGGAAGAATGGTCGAAAGGAAACATCGGTTAAATAATGGAGAAGAAGTATCACTTTGCCGCAATGAGTATGATGAATTAGGAAGATTGAAGGCTAGTACATTTCGTAATGATTTGGATTTGAGAATGAGTTATGACTATAATATACGTTCATGGTTGAATAGTGTGCAAAGTACTCATTTCACGCAGCAACTTTTTTATGAGAATAAATTTGAGCCGTTTGGAGGAACTCAGCGACTTTCGTATTCAGGGAATATATCAGGAATGACTTGGCAATTATGGAAATCAAATAACGAAGAGTATCAGAATTACTCTAGAGGATATACATACAGTTATGATGATAAATCACAACTTATTAATGCAAGATATTTTGAAGGGAATGATAACTCTTATGCACCAGATAATGCGTTTTTTAGTTCTGATTATCAATATGATAAACATGGGAATATGCTATCTTTACTTCGTATGGGGAATGTTGACTATATAGGAGATGAAGGGGGGACTATTGATGATTTACAGCTTTCTTATATTGGAAATCAATTACAAAAGGTTACAGATGAACAAAATTTTTCAGGTATTTGTCCTGAATCAGAGGACTTTAAAGATGGTGCTAATTATTCTGTTGAATATCAATATGATAAAAATGGAGCTATAGTTGCGGATTTAAACCGTGGCATCACTAATATTGAATATAATTATTTATCTTTGCCTGAGTCGGTGAAATTTAGCAGTGAAGAAATGACAGGTAGTATTGATTATGGATATACTGCGGATGGAATCAAGCTTTGTATTATTCATAATGTAGATTCTATTCAAGGAAATTCGACTAGGACTATTACTCGATATGTTGGTAACAAAATATTTGAAAATGGTCATTTAAAACGTATCCTTCTAAATGAAGGGTATATAGAAGGTGGTAAATATTTCTTCTATATAACAGACTATTTGGGTAATAACCGTGCAGTAGCCGGGCCGGATTCTATCATTCAGCAGATGCATTATTATCCGTATGGTTTATCATATGCTGAAAGTGTAGGTATGGAAGTCCAGCCTTATAAGTTTGGAGGCAAAGAATATGACAAAACTGCCGGTTTGAATATATATGATTTTGGTGCTCGTTGGTACGAACCGGATTTAGGACGTTTTATGACATTAGATCCAATGTGTGAGAAGACATACTCATTGAGTCCATATCATTATTGTAGTAACAATCCGATAAGTAGGGTTGACCCAACAGGAATGTCTGATACTGGTTATACAATTGACGAAAATGGTTATCTTGAAAAAGTAAACGATGAAGGAGGTGAAAAGTATGATGTAATATATAAAAAAGATAAATATTCACGTAAGACAATGACAGATTATGACGAGACCGGTAATCTGACAGGGATAAAAATTAGCAAGGGTATTTTGTCTGGACCGGAGGGAAAGAATATGAGTCCTAGACCAATTACTGGAAGAATATATAGTCAGGATGGGCATGCAACAGGAGCAACAATAACGAACCATTCTTATGTGATATCAAGTGATAAAGAGTCTCTGAAAATCATGAATTTCTTAAGTAAAAACACTAATGTGGAATGGGGAAATGTTTATATGGGAAATGTACAAGGTAATAAAGTAAATCTACTTCAAACAAGTCATGAATATGGTACAATAAGTCTTGGAAGCTTTCAGATAAACAGATATGCTCGTTCTGGTTATCAAGTTATAAGGGCAGACCATAGCCATCCGGATGGTAAAGTGGCATCAGAAAGTGATAAAGGTAATGCGAGAAATATATTACAGCATTCTCCTAAAACAACTTTTAGGATTTTGTTTAATGGCAGATATTATGATTATACAAAGAACGTATTTAATCCATAAAATAGAAAAGTTATGAAAGTGTTAGTTTATTTATCGCTTGCAATTTGGGTAATAATAAACTTTGCCGGATGTAAATCCGGCGAAGAAATCATCCGGTTCAAACCTTACAAGCCAAAGGATTATATCACTAAGGAAATAAAGGTATGCGAAGTAAAAGAAAGGCTGTATCCGATACTGGATTCTATAATAATAAAGGCAGAAGAGTGTCCTATGTATCAAAATTTAAAAATGAAAACGGCATTTTCTTTTTGGATAAGTCCGGGTGATACTCTTACTATCAGCGTTGTCTATTCGCCTAAATTTAGAAATCATGCCGAATGGACGGATGCTATATTTTATTATGGAGGATATGACTTTTATTGTGATGGTTTTGCCGATTCTTTTTTAAAAGATACGGGTAGAACTACAACTATCTCTTGTATTGACCCAAAGAAATATCAATTTGAGATGCACTTTCGGGGAGACATGGATATGTATTGGACATATTCATACGAGAATGATCAAATAGTTAATATAGGATATGGACATTGTTTGGAAAAATAGTGTCTTACCTTGATATAAGTTGACAGTTATTGAATATTAATGGCTACTCTAACATAAAGTTATCGACTAATATGTTGGAGTAGTTTTTTCTTAGGTTCTATTTTTAAGATTAACTAGATAGGAATGTCTGAACTTTATTCTAATGGTAAGAATTGCATGATAAGATAATAGCTTCGAATTTCAATAAGTCAGCATAATCCACATAATTTCTTAGTCTTTTCCTCATTTATCCTATATTTCTTCATAGATTTCTCCCCTTTTTCTTTCTTTTTTCTCATAAGAAAGAATATATTTGTACCTAAGTTAAACGAAAACAAGAGTATGATATGATAACAACCCAGTTGCTTCGTCCTGAAAGCATTGTTGTAGTAGGGGCATCGAATAATGTACATAAGCCGGGTGGCGCAATATTGAAGAATTTGATAAACGGAGATTATCAGGGAGAGCTTCGGGCGGTGAACCCGAAAGAGAAGGAAGTGCAGGGAGTGCCTGCTTTTGCCGACGTGAAGGAGCTGCCTGATACGGACTTGGCGGTATTGGCTGTGCCTGCCGTGATGTGTCCCGGTATTGTGGAAACATTGGCTAGTACAAAGCAAACTCGTGCGTTTATCATACTTTCTGCCGGATTTGGCGAGGAAACTCATGAGGGGGCGTTGCTGGAAGAACGAATATTGGAAACAGTCAATAAGTACGGCGCTTCACTGATTGGTCCTAATTGCATCGGTTTGATGAACACCTGGCACCATAGCGTGTTCAGCCAGCCTATTCCTAATCTGAATATGAAAGGAGTGGATTTAATCTCCAGTTCCGGTGCTACGGCGGTATTTATCCTCGAGAGTGCCGTAACCAAAGGCTTGCAGTTCAATTCCGTCTGGTCGGTGGGAAACGCCAAGCAGATTGGTGTGGAGGATGTACTGCAATTCATGGATGAGAACTTCGACCCTGAGAAAGACTCCCATATCAAACTACTCTATATTGAAAGTATTCAGAATCCGGACAGATTATTGTTTCATGCTTCTTCCTTGATAAGAAAAGGATGTAAAATTGCAGCGATAAAGGCAGGAAGTTCGGAGAGCGGAAGTCGCGCGGCTTCGTCACATACGGGAGCTATTGCCAGTTCCGATTCTGCTGTCGAGGCTTTGTTCCGTAAAGCGGGGATTGTGCGTTGTTTCTCCCGTGAAGAACTGACTACTGTTGGCTGTGTATTTACTCTGCCTGGATTGAGAGGAAAGAATTTTGCCATTATCACTCATGCCGGAGGGCCGGGAGTGATGCTGACAGATGCACTAAGCAAAGGCGGATTGAATGTGCCGAAACTCGAAGGTGAACTGGCGGAAGAACTGAAATCGCAACTCTTCCCCGGTGCTGCTGTTGGAAACCCGATTGATATTCTTGCTACGGGAACTCCCGAACACCTGCGCCTCTGCATTGATTACTGCGAAGAGAAATTTGAAAATATAGATGCCATGATGGCTATCTTCGGAACACCGGGATTGGTCACCATGTTTGAGATGTATGACGTGCTTCATGAGAAGATGCAGGTTTGCAGCAAACCGATTTTCCCGATCCTGCCTTCCATCAATACCGCCGGAGCGGAGGTTGCGGCATTTTTGGCGAAAGGACACGTGAACTTTGCAGATGAAGTGACACTCGGGACGGCCCTTTCGCGTATTGTCAATGCTCCTAAACCGGCAGTCCCGGAAATAGAACTGTTCGGAGTAGACGTTCCGAGAATTCGCCGCATTATTGATTCTATCCCTCAAGATGGATATATCGAACCCCACCAGGTACAGGCTTTGCTTCATGCAGCCGGCATTTCTCTTGTAGATGAATTCGTTTCGGATAACAAGGAAGAAGTAGTCGCTTTCGCCCGCCGATGTGGTTTCCCGGTAGTGGCAAAGGTCGTTGGCCCCGTACATAAATCGGATGTTGGCGGAGTGGTATTGAACATCAAAAGTGAGCAACATCTGGCTTTGGAGTTTGAACGTATGATGCAGATTGCTGACGCGAAGGCAATCATGGTGCAACCTATGCTGCGAGGTACAGAACTCTTTATCGGTGCGAAGTATGAAGAGAAGTTCGGGCATGTAGTGCTTTGTGGTCTGGGAGGTATCTTTGTGGAAGTATTGAAAGATGTATCTTCCGGTTTGGCTCCTCTTTCTTACGAAGAGGCTTATTCGATGATTCATTCTTTGCGCGCCTATAAGATAATCCAGGGGACACGCGGACAGAAAGGAGTGAATGAGGATAAATTTGCGGAAATTATAGTCCGTCTGTCTACCTTGCTCCGATTTGCGACAGAAATCAAAGAAATGGATATAAACCCGCTTCTGGCTACAGAGAAGGCTGTTGTAGCTGTCGATGCCCGTATCAGAATAGAGAAATAAGACGATTTTTTCATTCATTGAGACGTATTTATCATCTTCCCGTTGTTATTTTGCCTACATTTGGTAACTGAAACGGGAAGATTGAAAACACGTATGTTATGAAAAAAGCACTGATACTTTTACTCTGTTTTATTTGCTACCAGATAAGCTGCCATGCACAAGTGGCGGACGATCATTATTATTTCAAAAACCTGAGCGTGCAGAACGGGTTATCCCAAAATACAGTCAATACGATTCTGCAGGATAAACAAGGGTTTATGTGGTTCGGTACGAAAGACGGGCTGAATAGATATGACGGTCTGTCGTTCCGCAAATTCAAGCACGATGACCGCAGCCAACGAAGCATCGGCAACAACTTCATCACAGCGCTTTATGAAGACGAGAAAGGAAATATCTGGGTAGGCACGGATGTGGGGCTTTATATTTATTATCCGGAAAAGGACTTCTTCGAGCATTTCACCAGACTGAGTGTGGAAAATACGAAAATAGAACATACCGTGACTGCAATCTCCGGCGACAATCAAGGTTGTGTCTGGGTGGCGGTAGAATCTCAAGGTCTCTTCTGCTATGAGCTGGAAAAAGAGAAACTTCGGAACTATACGTTAGAGAATTTCTCTTTTCTTACCACCAATGTGCAGACTTTCGCCTTTGATAATAGCGGAACCCTTTGGATAGGCTGTTATGGTGACGGTCTTTTCTATTCGAAAGACCGTCTGAAAACGCTCCATCCATATATCTCTCCGATAGATAATAAAGAAATCTATGCGAACGATGTAGTAATAAGTCTCGTGAAAGGGGCATACAACTGCCTGTATGTCGGCTCTTTGAAAGGCGGAGTGAAGGAACTGAACCTGACCTCAAACAGATTGCATGATTTGCTCTTGGCAGATGAGAACGGGGAATCTGTATTTTGTCGTGAACTGCTGGTGGCTTCCGACAATGAGCTGTGGATTGGCGCAGAGTCAGGACTTTATATTTATAATCTCCGGCTGGGGAAATTTGTTCATTTGCGCAGTTCGATCAATGACCCTTACTCTTTGTCCGATAATGCTATTTATTCGCTGTGCAAAGATCGTGAAGGTGGCATCTGGATTGGTTCTTATTTCGGCGGCGTAAACTATTATCCCCGTTTCTATACGAATTTCGAGAAATATTATCCGAAAGGGACAGAAAACGGGCTGCATGGAAAGCGGGTACGTGAATTCTGCCAGGATAATCAGGGAATCTTGTGGATTGGTACGGAAGACGGCGGTCTGAACCGCTTTAACCCGAAGACCAAGACTTTCTCTTTTTTCACGCCGAGCAATGCCTTTACGAACGTGCACGGATTGTGTCTGATTGGCGACCATCTTTGGGTGGGAACTTTCTCGAAAGGGGTGAAAGTGGTGGATACACGCACGGGAGCTATTGTGAAAACATACCGGAAAACAGATTCACCGCGTTCTTTGATAGATAATAGTGTTTTCTCTATTTGCCGGACAACGACGGGAGATATTTATTTGGGCACATTATTCGGCCTGCTGCGTTATAATAAGCAGTCCGACGATTTTGACCGGATTCCGGAACTGAACGGCCGGTTTGTATATGACATCAAAGAAGACTCCGGTGGAAACCTTTGGCTGGCAACTTATGCAAACGGTGCTTACTGTTATAATGTGAGTGAGAAGAAATGGAAGAATTACCTGCATGATGAAAGCAATCCGAAAAGCCTTCCTTACGACAAGGTAGTGAGTATCTTCGAGGATTCCCACCGGCAGGTTTGGCTCACGACACAGGGCGGCGGTTTCTGTTTGTTCCATCCGGAGACGGAAACCTTTACCAGTTATAATCTGGCGGACGGATTGCCAAACGACGTCGTTTATCAGATTGTAGAAGACAAGGACGGGCTTTTCTGGCTGACAACTAATAATGGCTTGGTATGTTTCCAGCCTACCACCGGAGCTATGAAAGTATATACCACTTCCAACGGTTTGCTGGGCGACCAGTTCAATTATCGTTCAGGTTTTGAAACGGAAGACGGTACAATCTATCTGGGAAGTATCGACGGTTTTGTGGCTTTCAATCCCAAGAACTTTTCAGAGAACAAGTCGCTTCCGTCTATCGTGATTACAGATTTTCTGCTCTTTGGCAAAGAAGTGTATGTAGGCGAACCAGGTTCTCCGTTGGAGAAGAGCATCACCTTTTCCGACGAACTTGTACTTCAATCCAATCAGAACTCTTTCTCTTTCCGTGTGGTGGCACTGGACTTCCAGGCTCCGAGAATGAGCAAGATAATGTATAAGCTGGACGGCTTTGATACAGATTGGCTGACGGTAGGCGAGAGTCCTATTGTCACTTACTCCAACCTGCGGTATGGCGATTACACTTTCCGGGTGAAGGTTTCCAATAGTGACGGGGTATGGAATGAAGAAGGAATAACCTTGAAAGTACATATTCTTCCGCCTTTCTATCTTTCCGTCTGGGCTTATATTGTGTATGTATTGTTGATTATAGGTTGTTCTGTTTATACATTCCTCTATTTAAAACGACGGAGTAATAGAAAGCATCGCCGGCAAATGGAGAAATTTGAACAGGAGAAAGAACGCGAAGTATATAATGCGAAGATTGACTTTTTTACGAATGTGGCTCATGAGATACGTACTCCGTTGACTTTGATAAAAGGGCCGTTGGAAAATATCATACTGAAGAAACAGGTGGATATGGAAACCCGCGAGGACTTGAACGTCATGAAGCAGAATACGGAACGGTTGCTGAACCTGGTTAATCAATTGCTCGATTTTCGTAAAACGGAAAGTCAGGGATTCCGACTGAACTTTGCGAAGTGTAATATAACGGAAGTACTGAAAGAAACGCATGTGCGCTTCACTTCCCTTGCCAAGCAGAAAGGGTTGGATTTCACCCTGCAGATGCCGGAAAAGGACTTTTATGCCCATGTTAATCAGGAAGCATTTACGAAAATCATCAGCAATTTGCTGAACAACGGGGTGAAATATGCGGAAAGTTACGTGCATATATCGCTGGAAGTGCCGGATAAGGACGGAGGAAATTCATTCCGTATCTGCACGGTGAACGACGGGGTAATCATTCCTGATGCAATGAAAGAGGAGATATTTAAGCCTTTTGTTCGTTTCAACGAGCAGGAGAATGGAAAAGTAACTACCGGAACCGGCATCGGACTGGCTCTCTCTCGCTCACTTGCCGAACTGCATCAAGGGACTTTGACTATGGGAAAAGGGGAGGAGAATAATACTTTCTGTATGACTTTGCCGATAGTACAAGATACGACAATCACCCTGACATCGGAAGTAGAAGTGGAAACTGATAAAATGAATGAAGCTCCTGCAGAACAAGCAGTAGAGAAGGATAACCGCCCGACTGTGTTGGTAGCGGAAGATAATCCGGATATGCTTGCTTTTGTGGTTCGTCAACTGTCGAAAGATTACACGGTGCTGACAGCTACCAATGGCGCGGAAGCATTGCGTGTACTGGACGGCAATTATGTGAATCTGGTGATAAGTGATGTCGTGATGCCTGTAATGGATGGCTTCGAACTGTGCAAGACGATTAAGTCGGATTTGAATTACAGCCATATCCCTATCATACTGCTGACCGCGAAGACTAATATACAATCGAAGATAGAGGGAATGGAACTGGGGGCAGATGCTTATATTGAAAAACCTTTCTCTGTAAAATATCTGCAAGCATGTGCTTCTAATCTTATTCAGAATAGGGAAAAATTACGTCAGGCTTTTGCAGAGTCTCCTTTTATAGCTGCTAATACAATGGCCTTAACAAAAGCTGATGAGGAGTTTATTAAGAGGTTGAACGAAGTAATCCAAATTAATTATGGCAACCCTGAATTTAGCATGGATGACATGGCAGATAACCTGAATATGAGCCGTTCTAACTTCTATCGGAAAATTAAAGGAGTGCTGGATCTCAGCCCGAATGAGTTCCTTCGTCTGGAGCGTCTGAAAAAGGCTGCTCAACTGCTGAAAGAGGGTGAAAACAGGGTCAATGAAATCTGCTATATGGTAGGATTTAATTCACCGTCCTATTTTGCAAAATGTTTCCAGAAGCAGTTCGGAGTGTTGCCAAAGGACTTTACGAATGTAAAGGAGTAGCGGTTTGCTTTTGAGTAGAAGTGTTTTAATAATGCTATGATGACTGGGCAAAAGATAATGTGGTTCATCGTGCTGGTATGTTGGTTCAGCACAAATCTTTTATATGCCGGTGGAGTTGCACGATGGACTATCGCCTCACCGGATAGTATTTATTGGAAAGTAAACGGCGCTCATAATGACCATATTGAAATGAGTGGTTTGAAAGTTTCGACCGTGTTGCGTTATGGTGTTAATGCAGCAGGGGAGTGGGTGATTGACCGGAATATGATTCTGCCGACTTTTCGTACCATTCCTAATGATACTCATGGGAGTTTGCAGCATCATTTCAATGGAGACTGGAGGGTGTGTCAAAAGCTCAAAAACGCCCTCAATATAAATCAAAACTCGCAACTTTAGTGAAATACACTTAAGCTGC
>NZ_JANJZR010000085.1 GCF_024623065.1 Bacteroides acidifaciens | reverse complement strand
GTTATAGATATACCGTTTTTCTTGTATAGACTAACTAAAATTTATGCATAACCCCACTAGAATTTACGGGTGACCCTGTTGCAGTCAAGTCTCCTACTTGTTACAGCCAAATCTCCTACCAAATATAAAAAGTAAAAAACTGCCTTCAGCCGCTATCGCCTTCCAGCAAGGCGTTTGCGAATAAAACTGAAACGGCTGAAACCAGATTATAGCATAAAGAATCAGTAAGAGAGTTTTTAGCCGGTTTGGATACAGATAATTGGAGATTTGGTTCATTTTCGCACGGGAATGAATCATTTTTTATGAATATGGCTGTGTCCTGAACCAAATCCCCAAAGAATTGCAACTGAGCCACTATGAGTGTCTTTTTGTATGGATTTTATGTGAAATATAAAAATACAATCTATATTAAGTCATATTATTGTTTTAGTTGTTGCCGGAGTTACCGTAGTCTATATTGTTCGTTTTATAGATAACTTTCTTTCTCAGCGCAGAAGATAGAATCAACTCTCGAACATTCTGCTACGTGCCAGCATGCAAGCCCCTACAATACCAGCTTTGTCTTTCAATTTGGAAGTCATGATGGCTGAATCTTTATTGACCAAATTTAGAGAATACTTGCGTACTGCTGTTTTGATGGGCTGGGTGATATAGTCACCGGTTAATGATAGGGTTCCGCCTATGATAACCAATTCGGGATTGAAGATATTTATTAATCCTGCAATCTGTTTTCCAAGTTTCTGTCCAATCTCTTCTACTATCTCGATACAGAGTAAATCCTCTTTATTCACGGCAGCGATAATTTCATCAAGAGTTAGTGCATTATCTTTTGATAAGATTCTGTTTGATAAAATAGAACTTTCTCCGTTTTGGATACGTTCGATTAACATTCTATGAAGGGCGGAGCCGGACGCTTCGGTTTCCAAGCATCCTTTTTTCCCACAATGACAAATGATTTCGTTGTCAAAGACATTGGTATGTCCGAATTCTCCGGAAAAGCCCGATTTCCCGGTATATATTTTCCCATCAATAATAATGCCGATACCTAATCCCCAACTAACATTTACAAAGATAATATCTTTTTCTCCTTTTACGCATCCCTTCATGAATTCTCCATAGGTCATGGCGCGTGTATCATTATCTATCGTTACCCGAAATCCAATTTTCTCAGTTAGTACTTCTGCTAAGGGTCTTTCTTCGAAATTGAATAGGCTGAAACTATAACCGGATTCAGGATTCACTCTGCCGGAAACATTTATATTGATATTTAATATTTTATTATTATCAACATCTACTTTTTTTATAAATTGAAGAATAAGTCTGCATAGCTCATCAAGTGCTTCAGAAGTATTTTCTGATTTAAAAGGGATATTCATTTTTAATTCTACCATATCGCCTTTGAAATTGATTAAACCTATATTAATCGCAAATTTCTTGATGTCTACCCCAATGAAGTATCCGGATTCGGGATTAAGACCATACAGGCTGGGATAACGTCCACCACTTGTCTCCAGTTTGCCATAATCATTAATATAGCCTTCTTCACACATTTCACTAATGAATTTTGTGACGGTTGGAACGCTAAGATCTAGCTCTTTTGCTAAATCTGTAATAGTAGAACTACCATTATATATATAATGCGTAATAATCCTCTTCTTGAGAAGAGCATTTTTGGTTCCTGCTTCTATTTCTTTCAGTAAATGTTGTTTCATCTTAGTTCTTCTATATTCTTTTCCACAAAGATAATAAATTTATTTATTAATAGATGTCTGCCGAATTTGAAATTGTTATAATGTCCATTTCTGTGTTCTTCTTTGGCGTAAATGATTAATGTGAAATATCTGACTTTTACAAGTGAATATAATAAATAAATTTATTAATATGGATATTTATATTAAATATTTATTCTATATTTGTGCAGATATTGTTTAACTATAAATGAAAGGAGAAATATGATTGTATCTAATCTGCAAAATAGTCAGCGCATTGAAGGGCTTCACCCTATGTTTGGGCTTCTGTTCAGCTATGTGAAAACGCATGATTTACTTCACGCGGATTTGGGGCGTATTGAGATTGATGGTGAGCGCTTGTTTATTAATAATGTAAATCCGGAGTGTGTAGCTTCTGATGAGCAGGTTTTAGAGTTGCATCACGATTACATTGATGTGCATATTCTGTTAGAGGGCGCAGAGACGATTGGCTGGAAGGCTTTAGAGGATTTGCAAAATGAGGTTAAGGCATATTCTAAAGAGGAAGAATGTGCTTTATATTCAGATCGTCCTACTACTTATGTTAATCTGTTGCCGGGGCAATTTGTGATTGTGTATCCGGAGGATCCCCATGCACCGGTTATCGGTCATGGTAAGATTCGTAAGTTGATAGCTAAAGTAAAGCTTTGATTTATTATTGGGTTGGTTTTCAATACCAAAAAGGTAGCGTTATTTATTGTAGTAGCGCTACCTTTTTTAGCTATGTAAGCTATTGTTATGCATTGCTTATTAATTAATCTAGGATTATATAATAAAATATTTAATTAAATATTTGGATGATAATAAAAATGTTATTACGTTTGCAATGATTTAACGCGAGTGAAACATAAAAAATTACTTTATATGAAAAACAAGAGTATTTATCCCTGGGTGGTAGTTGGTTTATTGTGGATAGTGGCGCTTCTTAATTATATGGATCGTCAGATGCTTTCTACTATGCAAGAAGCTATGAAAGTCGATATTGTGGAGTTGAATAAAGCAGAAGCTTTTGGTGCTTTGATGGCTATTTTCTTGTGGATATATGGCTTTATGAGTCCTATTGCCGGAATGATAGCAGATAGGGTCAATCGTAAATGGTTGGTGGTTGGCAGTCTTTTTGTTTGGTCTGCTGTTACTTTCTTGATGGGATATGCTCAAGATTTTCACGAGCTATATTGGTTACGTGCTATAATGGGAGTCAGTGAAGCGTTGTATATTCCATCGGCTTTGTCGTTGATTGCTGATTGGCATGAAGGAAAATCACGTTCTTTAGCGGTAGGAGTACATATGACAGGGTTGTATGTAGGACAGGCTATCGGTGGTTTCGGAGCTACAGCGGCTGCGGCTTTTTCTTGGCAAGCTACTTTTCATTGGTTTGGTATTGTTGGTATCGCCTATTCTTTGGTGCTAATATTATTTTTGAAAGAAAATCCTATCCATAATATTGCTATTAAGGAAATAGATAATGTTCCTAAAGAGAAGAACTCTTCTGTCATAAGTGGTCTCTCCCTGCTGTTTACTAACTGGGCATTTTGGATAATTCTTATTTATTTTGCTGCTCCCAGCCTTCCGGGATGGGCTACAAAGAACTGGCTTCCGACATTGTTTGCAGATAGTCTGAATATTCCTATGGCCGAGGCAGGTCCGATCTCTACCATAACAATTGCAGTATCGTCTTTTATCGGTGTGATTCTAGGTGGAATATTGTCCGACCGTTGGGTGCAAAAAAATATTCGTGGACGTATTTATACTGGAGCTATTGGCCTGGGGATGACTATACCGGCGTTGCTTTTGCTCGGTTTTGGTCATAGTTTTATCAGTGTGATTGGTGCAGGTCTGCTTTTTGGTATTGGTTTTGGAATATTTGATGCAAATAATATGCCTATCCTATGTCAGTTTGTATCGGCAAAACACCGTGCAACTGCTTATGGCATAATGAATATGACCGGAGTATTTGCCGGGGCTGCCGTGACCGAACTTCTTGGCAAGTGGACAGATGGTGGAAGCTTGGGACAAGGATTTGCAATGTTGAGTATTGTAGTGACTGTGGCATTGGTACTTCAAATCTATTTCTTAAGACCGAAGACGGATAATATGGTAGATTGAGAATAATACTAACTTTATAAAAAATAAAATGATGGAACGAATTAAAGGACTTATTGATGCACCGTTTACTCCTTTTTATGAAAATGGTGAAATAAATTTAGAACCAATTGAAGCGTACGCCAAAATGTTGGTAAAGAATGGGCTGCAAGGAGTTTTTATCAATGGATCTTCCGGTGAAGGCTATATGCTGACAGAAGAAGAACGCATGCGACTGGCCGAACGCTGGGTGTCTGTTGCACCCGAAGGCTTTAAAGTAATTGTGCATGTTGGTAGTTGCTGTGTGAAGGCGAGCCGTATGCTGGCCGAACATGCACAGAAAATCGGTGCATGGGGGATTGGTGCTATGGCTCCACCTTTTCCGAAGATTGGACGTATTGAAGAATTAGTTAAGTACATCGAAGAGATTGCATCCGGTGCACCCGAACTTCCTTTCTATTATTATCATATTCCGGCATTTAATGGTGCTTTTTTGCCAATGGTTAAATTGTTGGAAGCAGTAGACGGACGTATTCCTAATTTCGCAGGTATCAAATATACATTTGAAAGCATGTATGAGTACAATCAGTGTCGTTTATATAAGAATGGTAAATTCGATATGCTGCATGGTCAGGACGAAACGATTCTTCCTTGTCTGGCTATGGGCGGTGCTCAGGGTGGCATTGGCGGAACTACCAATTATAACGGAAAAGAATTGGTTGGTATTATTGATGCATGGAAAGCCGGTGATTTGGAGACAGCCCGTGAACGTCAGAACTTCTCACAAGAAGTGATTAACGTTATCTGCCATTTCCGTGGAAATATAGTTGGTGGAAAACGCATAATGAAATTGATAGGCCTTGATTTAGGTAAGAACCGTACCCCATTTCAGAATATGACAGATGCAGAAGAGGCGCAGATGAGAGCAGAATTGGAAGCAATCCATTTCTTCGAACGTTGTAACAAATTCTAATTGTACGAGGCATGAACGAAACAGAATATATTAATCAATGGGCTGCATCTTATAAGGACGACATAATGAACGACATTATGCCGTTCTGGATGAAGCATGGCTTGGATCGTAAGCATGGCGGTGTTTATACTTGTATTGATCGCGATGGCAGTATAATAGATACCACAAAGTCTGTGTGGTTTCAGGGACGTTTTGGTTTCATTGCAGCATTTGCATATAATAATATAGAAAAGAATCCCGAATGGCTTTCCGCTTCGAAAAGTTGTATTGACTTTATAGAAGCCCATTGCTTTGATACGGATGGACACATGTTTTTTGAAGTAACGGAAGAAGGTACTCCTTTGCGTAAACGTCGTTATGTGTTCTCTGAAGGGTTTGCTGCTATTGCAATGGCTGAATACGCTTTGGCAACCGGTGACAATAAATATGCTGAAAGAGCTTTGGAGATTTTCAAGAGTATACAGCATTTCTTACAAACTCCTGGTTTGCTGGAACCGAAATATCTGCCTTCATTGGAGGCACGAGGTCATTCAATTACGATGATTTTGATTAATACAGCTTCTCGGATCCGTATGGTTGTTGACGACCCGGTGTTGACAGAACAGATCGACCGGTCGATTGCAGCATTGCGTCAATACTTCATTCATCCCGAATTTAAAGCTTTGCTTGAGATGGTAGGACCCAATGGTGAATTTATTGATACTTGTAACGGACGTCTCATAAATCCGGGACATTGTATTGAAACAGCCTGGTTCATCATGGAAGAAGCCAAATATCGCAACTGGGATAAAGATTTACTCCAATTGGCTCTTCAAATTCTTGATTGGTCTTGGGAATGGGGATGGGACAAGGAGTTCGGTGGAATCATCAATTTTCGTGACTGTCGTAATCTTCCGGTTCAAGACTATTCCCAGGATATGAAATTCTGGTGGCCGCAAACAGAAGCTATTATTGCTACTTTATATGCTTATCAAGCTACCGGAGATGAAAAATATCTTCAGATGCACAAGCAGATCAGTGATTGGACGTACGCTCATTTTCCCGATAAGGAGTACGGAGAATGGTATGGCTATCTTCATCGTGACGGTACCGTAGCCCAACCCGCCAAAGGGAATCTTTTTAAAGGTCCTTTCCATATACCTCGCATGATGATTCGTAGTTATATGCTTTGTAAGGAACTTCTTTGAAGTAGTACGTAGCTTTTAAAGATAAAATCTAAAACTATTACTATGCGTATATTGAAAAACACATTGTTAGCAGGACTTATGCTTCTCTTTTCTTGTATGAAAGGAGAAGCACAGTCCGGTGCTAAAAACACTTTTTCTGAGTTTCCTAAATACACCGTGTTTTCTGCCGGGGATGATAATGTGAATAGTTATCGTATCCCTTCATTATTGATAGTTAAAGATGGTTCCTTACTTGTGTTTTGTGAAGCACGTAGAGAAAGTTGGCAAGATAAAAGTCGTACAGATGTAGTAGTGAAGCGTAGTACAGATAATGGTCAGACATGGTCGGTTATGCAGGATTTGACAAAAGGAATCACTGGTGCTTATATGGATCCAACTCCCATTTTGGATTCAAGTACTGGCAGAGTCTTTCTTTTTACGACTTTCTGGCCGGTGGATGATCATTCAGGAGCTGGCAACCGTGCCATTCTTATTACTTCGGATGATAATGGTCAGACATGGTCTACTCCTGCCGATGTTACTGCATCTTTAATGCCAGATGGACGTTATATATATGGTTTTGGTCCGGGAGCAGGATTGCAGATGGTAGGTGAGAAGTACAAAGGACGTTTAATTCTGCCAGCCCGTATTTCTGATATGGAAAGAAAAACAGCACACGACGTTGCTATTTTTTCTGACAATCATGGTGAAACGTGGACGGTAGGAGAGAATGGGGATACAGATAATGAGTTCCAGATTGCAGAATCTCCAAATGGAGTTTTAGTGTATAATGCTCGAGTATCAGGTGCACGTATGGTAGCATATAGCAAAGATGGAGGCATGACTTGGAGTAAAGCAATGAAAGAGTCGGCTCTGCCTGGTGTGTCTAAAGGCTGCCAAGCTAGTGTGTTAGGGGAAAATGCAAATCTTTATTTCTCCGGAATAAAGGGAATTCCGGAAACACCGCAATATGACGAAAGAGCTGGATTGACTTTATATAAAAGCTGTAATGGCGGAAGAACTTGGAATGATGGTCTGCTTTTATGTGACAAAGCTTCCGGATATAGCTGTATGGCTTTACTACCAGATGAACGAATGGCGATAATCTTTGAAACAGCAGATACGCAATCGTTTACTCGCAAATCATTACCTAATATAAAACCTCTTAAACGTCCGGCTGATTGGATGAAGCTAGATTTAATTTTAGTGCCTATTATTAATCTTTAATTTTTTTATGAAACACTTATTTAATGTTTTAGCTTTAGGCATTGGATTGTTCTTTTTTAATGCCTGCTCGGATGATAATGTTAACGACTTCAGGCCGGTACCTTATCCGGACGAAGTAGTGGGTCTAAATCCTGATCCTGATTTTGAACCGATATGGGAGATAGCTTCTCCAACAATTACTGTATTCAGTTCGAAAGCAAGTAATGACATTTCATATCGTGTTCCTGCTATCGCGGTTACAAAGAAAGGTAGCATACTCGTTTTTTGTGAAGCTCGCTATGGAACTTGGCAAGACAAAGCTGGTCGGACGGATATTTTGATGAAGCGTAGTACTGATAAGGGGATAACATGGACTGAAAAGAATTTAACTAATCAAGCTACTTCGTCGAAGTTGTCATATATGGACCCGACTGTTGTCGTTGACCAAGTTACAGGGAAAATCTTTTTGTTTACTTCTTTGTGGGATGCTGTAGGCAAGGAGTCTGCCAAACAAGGCTATAATAATAGAGCTATCATGTACACTTCGGAAGATGATGGATTAAATTGGACAAGAAAAGATCTCACAGACGAGGTGGAAATTGGTATTTTTAGCGGTGCGACAAGAATGATTGGTAGCTTCGGTCCTGGCTCCGGAGTGCAAATGACATCAAGTGAGCAATATAAGAATCGTCTGATTGTCCCTATACGCACTTTCAAAGTGAATGAAGCCGCAGGGACCGTTTCAAATGGCGGGAATACAGCTATGTGGTCGGATGATAACGGGGGGACATGGGAAACCGGACAACCTAATAAGTCTGGTGAATGGATGGTAACGGAAGCTCCTGATGGTGCATTAATTGGAAATATCCGTTATAATGGACACCGTCAAAATTATGTAAGTACAGATGGTGGGGCCAAATGGCCTTCTTTTTCAGATTATGATCCGATAGCACTACCAACTCCAGCCAAAGGCTGTGCGGGAAGTGTTATCGTAAAGGATGGCTGGATGTATTACTGTGGGGCGAAAGGGATTATCGAGACAACAGCTCATGATGATCGTGGTATACTATATTTGGCGAAAGCCAAATTCTTTGGTGGCCATTCGCATACATTCGATCCGGCAGATCATATGGTGCTTTATGACAAAGCGGCAGGATACACATGTATGGCACTTCTGCCTGATGGTGATATGGCTATTGTTGCCGAACTCGGTAATGGACCGGGATTCCAAAAACTATCAACTCGTCCGGCCGAATGGATGAGATTGGAATTATTTATATTATCTACAAAAAAACCTCTTTAATATGCGAAAAATACATTTAAAGTACTGCCGTGAAGTAATTTTCATGGTAGTGGCCATACTTTGCTCCATTGGCAGCATATACGCACAAGTCGGGCAAACGGTAAGTGGCGTTGTGAAAGATGTTGCTGGAGAGCCTTTGATTGGTGTCTCCGTATTGGAAGTGGGCACATCAAATGGTGCTATTACAGATTTGGATGGAAAATATACGTTAACATTGACAGAGAGTAAATCAGTTCTTGCTTTTTCATACATAGGTTATGTTCAACAGAATATTCACGTGGATGGACGTAAGAATATTATGGTAGTGATGAAAGATGATGCCATAGGTTTACAGGAAGTCATTGTCACAGGTTATGGTAAAACCGTAACTAAAGATAAACTGACTGCGGCTATATCCAAAGTCTCTTCCGAAGTTTTGGAGAAAGGTGTACGCTCCAATCCGTTGACAGCTTTGGCGGGTACGGTTACCGGTGTGCGTGTTACGCAGACTTCCGGTCAGCCGGGAGCAGGACCTTCCATTCAAGTACGTGCAGGTGCTTCTTTGAACGGTTCCGGTAGTCCGTTGTATATTATTGATGGTGTGCAGAAAGACGATATGAACGATATCAACAGTAACGATATAGAATCTATCGAAGTCTTGAAAGATGCTGCTGCGACAGCGCTTTATGGTGCACGTGCTAATAACGGCGTAGTTCTGGTGACCACAAAAAGCGGTCATGTGGGGAAAACAACCGTAACATTGAACGTAAATATCGGTAAAGGTTTTGCTCGCGACAACTACGATTTTATGAATGCCCGCGATTATCTGTATTGGGAACGTATGGCGGCTAAGCGTAGCGGAGACGACATGAATCTTGTGAACGGATGGGGTACAGGAAATGACATCACTGCCGATGGAAATAAAAGCAGCAATGGTATATATAGTACCTCGATTCTGACGGATAAGAACAAATACCTTTTGGATTATGGTTGGCAATCGATGAAAGATCCGGCGTCAGACAATTATCTATTGTTCAAGGAAACTGATTTTATGAAGTTGAATACGCAGGATGCTTGGACTCAGGATTATAATGTCTCTTTCTCCGGCGGAAACGATAAAGGTAAATACTACTCAAGTATCGGGTATTACGATGAAACAGGTTTTCCATTGGAGTCGGGATACCAACGTCTGTCTTTCAACCTGAATGGTGAATATAAGATCAAGAGTTGGCTGAAAGCTTCCGGTTTCGTGAATTTCTCACGTTCGGAAACTAATCCCAACTACATGAGCGACGCTAATTTCTGGAGTGTTGTGGCTGCAGCTCCGCCTACTTTCAAAGGAGCTAATTTGGACGGAACGGTTATCACACTACTCAATAATACTCAGAATGCCAACTGGAATGAGATGAAGAACTACTACTATCGCAGAAATACGGCTTACAAGACTACGCTGGGAACTTCTTTTCAAGTGGATTTGATGAAAGGACTGAGCCTGAAACTGAGCGGTATGTGGTATCTTTGGATGAAGGAAACAGAATCTTTTGATAAAGAGTTGCCTACCGCTCCCGGTAAGTTGAATTCTAACCGCAAGGCTTCTGCTACTTATGCACGTAAACTGGATCAGACTTACAACGCCATCCTGAATTACAATGCATCATTCGGTGAACACAGTGTCAGTGCAGTCGGTGGTTTTGAAATGATAGACAAATACAACTATGGACTCTCGGCATCAGGTCAGGGAGCTACTTCCGATGACTTTATCGGATTGCAGTTCACTGCCCCGTTGGACGCAAATGGAAAATCCACCCGTAACATGTCTACCACTCACACACAGGAGCGCATCATGTCCGGTTTCCTGAATGCTACCTACGATTATAAGAGCAAGTATCTTTTCTCTTTCTCCGGACGTTACGACGGTTACTCCAAACTGGTGGACAACCGCTGGGGATTTTTCCCTGGTGTCAGTGCCGCATGGAACGTATATCGTGAGGAATTCATGGAGAAATATCTGGATATATTTTCCAACATGAAAGTACGTATGGGATACGGGCAGAATGGTAACGTGAATGGCATCGGACTGTACGAACTACAAGGCAGTTATGGAACAGCCGGTAACTACAACGGCATCTACGGCCTGTTGATTGACGATATTGCATATCCCGGACTGCGTTGGGAGAAAACCACCTCTTTTGATACTGCTATAGAATTAGGACTGTTTAATAAAGTAGACCTGACAGTAGGTTACTTTAACAAGAAAACTACCGATTTGATTGCCAATGTACCTTTGGCTTCTTCATCCGGCGTAGGCTCAATGACGACAAACAACGGCGCTGTGCGTAGCCAGGGTATGGAGCTTGAAGTCAATTACCGTATTTTTGACCGTAAGGACTTTAAGTGGAATATAGGTACCAACATTACTTTTGTGAAATCCAAAATCCTGCAATTACCTGATAATGGTAATGAGAACAACCGTCAAGGTGGAACGGAAGTTTACAAAGGTAAAGGTAGTAACGAAACCGTCTGGAAAGGTGGAATACAGGAAGGACAGTCTTATGGCGATATCTACGGATTCAAAATGATGGGCGTTGTGCGTGACGAAGCCGATTTGGCAAACTATGCTTATTACGTAGATAAGATTCCTTCTAAACCGGTATATGGTCCGGTAGCTTATGCGCAATTGACAGTTGAACAGCAGAAAAATGCGCAACAGTTAGCTCCGGGTGATGCTGTCTGGTACGATGTGAATGGTGACGGAACTATCGATACATACGATCAGGTGAGGCTTGGTAATGAAATTCCAAAATGGATGGGTGGTTTCAATACGTCCGTTACATGGAAAGGTCTGACCTTATTTGCCCGATTTGACTATGCATTGGGATACAAGAAATGGAATAGCGGTTATCAATATTTCATGGGTATCACTTCCGGTCACTTTAATGTCCCGGATCTGGCTAAAAAGACATGGACAGAAGATAATTTGGGTGCGGAACTTCCGGTATTGATGACTAACGACACTAGCTTTAAAAAGAACTATACCCGCAATACTTCATTGTTTTGGGAAGATGCTTCATACCTATGTGCCCGTGAGATTTCCTTGAGCTACGATTTACCTTCGCAGTGGACTAAGAAAGCCCTCATAGATAAAGTGACGGTGACGCTTACCGGACAGAATTTATTCTACATAACGGACAATCGTCTCTACACTCCCGAGTATGGAACCACCAGTAGCAACAAGGGTGGATATGCTTTGCCGAAGACAGTTCTGATGGGATTAAAGGTTGTGTTCTAAAATCATAAAGAAAGATAGCATTATGAAAAAAATAAAATATACATTATTAGTGTTGTTAATAGGAACCATGCAGTCTTGCGATTATTTGGACTTGAGTCCGGTAGACTCCTACGGTATCAGTAATTATTGGAGTACCAAAGATCAAGCGGAACGCTTTGTGCGTGGCTTGCATTATCGTGTCCGCGAGCGTCAGGAAGTATTATTCAAGATGGGTGAACTTAGAGGCGGGACTTTTTACAACTCAAACTCTTCTTTGTTTAATCAGACTATTAGCGATGTGCCGGCTGTGACAAACAATCTTTCAGAAGCTAATTATGTGATAAATAACTGGGGCAATTTCTATATGGACATTATGCAGATTAACCATGCCATCCAGTCCGTCCCCGGTGTTTCTGCTTTGAATGAAACAGAAAAGAGCTATTATATGGGCGTGTTGCACGGATTGAGAAGTTTTTATTACTTTCATCTGTTCCGTACCTATGGCGGAGTTCCTCTGATTGAAACAGCACGCGTGATGGATGGTAGCTTTACTCCTTCCGACTTGAATCAGCCGCGGGCCACGGAAGAAGAAGTCTATGATTTCCTTGTAAAAGACATCAAGGCATCGGAAGATTATTTCGCAGATGACGCGTTTACCATCAATTCTACAGACAAAAGTTCTTATTGGAGCAAGGCGGCAACAAAAATGTTGAGAGCTGAAATCCTGTTGTGGGGATGTAAAGTAAAACCTATTGGCGGTACAAACGTCTACTCAAAAAATATATCAGCCGACTTGGCAGCTGCCAAGCAAGCGTTGCAGGATATCATTGATTGCGGCAAGTATGGCTTTGCTTCCAAAACCAGCTTTGAGGACGTTTTTGATGTAACGAAGAAAGATAACAAAGAAATGATATTCGTTATCCGTTATATGCTGAATGAGAAAGAAAACTTCTTCAGCAAGTTCATGTATCCTACCAATACCAATCTGGTCGGTTTTGAAAATGCGGACGGTGTAGAGTACAAAGGTGACAATGTGAACCCATTGAAACTGAATGGTACTGCATCCAACTACCAGTATGCGAAAGAGTTTTTTGATACATTCAGTGAAAACGATATCCGTCGTAGCGCCACTTTCTTTGATGTATATAAGGTAGACGGTGGAGCGGCAGCTATACTTTTGAATAAATATAAAGGAGAATTGGACAATGATATACGTAAGTTTACGAACGACTGGCCTATCTATCGCTATGCGGATTTGCAGTTATTACTGGCTGAAATCGTGGCATTGCAGGGAGGTGATCCTGCCGCTTACATCAATAGTATTCGTGAGCGTGCATACGGTTCCGCTTATGCTGTCAATAAATACCCTCGTGAAGGTGAAACGGCGGAAGATGCAATTCTAGAAGAACGCTCCAAAGAGTTTGTAGGTGAAGGTAAGCATTGGTATGACATTCGCCGTATGAAGGATGGAGAATTGGCTAAAGCTCTTCAGATTAGCGTTACGGGCGACTTTGTCGAGAAACATTTGTTATGGCCTGTCGATGCTGCGGTAATGTCGAAAGACCCGTTAGTACAGCAGACACCAGGTTATTAATCTGCCTGTCAGATTTATATCATTCATTAAAAATTAAATCATACAAAGATGAAAAAACAATCTATATTCCCAGTCTTAGGACTTTGTGCAGCGTTTCTTGTCACTGCATGCAGTGACGATGACTATGCCCAGACAGATTTTACGCATCCGGCGGGAGGAAATCAGATCTTTCTTAGTTGCCAGTCACAGTTGGGTGATAACAAGACAGTTTGGGCGGCAGATAGTAAAATTGGTTTCTTCTGCAAACAGACAAAAACAGTCAATCTTGTTGTGGGAGTTGCAGCTCCTTATGTGGGACAGACCGAGGGAATGTTCTACACACAGGTAGTGTGGGGCAAAGAAACGGGAGAACATACTTTCTATGCTTATATTCCTTATAATAAGGATAATACGTCAGCGAAAGCAGTGGCCGGAGTTTTGAGTAACTCGCAATTACAGTCGGGCACATCAAACGCTCATTTGACGAACACTGCCTTGATGTATGCGACGGCTAAGTCTGCCGAGGTGGAAACTGCTGTTCCGATGACCTTTAGACATGCATTGGGATATTTAGACATCAGTTGCAAGACATTGGCCAAGTATGTCGGTTGGAAAGTGAAGTCCATCGAGTTTTCTACGGAGGATGGCATTGCTTTGGCGGGTGATTATAAATTTGACCTTACTACCAGTCAGTTTGCTATAGCCGATGGCTCTTCAAAAATAGAGTTGAGAGTAGACAATGCTCCGGTACTTGCTGCGAACGAGGTCTTTCACGGATATATGTCTATGAATCCTATAGACTTGTCAGCGAAACAATGTAACGTAAAGGTAGCGATTGAAAAAGCAGGGGAGGATGATCTTAGCCTGACAGGCAGGATTGCTTCTGTCAATATACTTGCTGGTGACATTAACACATTGAATTTGGAACTGGACAATCTGACAGCCGAACTTTTGGAAGACTTATCCATTGATTTGAGTGCAACGGAAACGGCAAACTGTTATGTGGCAGGAAAGGCAGGGCAGGAATATCGCTTTAAGGCTACCGTTATGGGTAATGGAGCGATTACTCCGGCAGTAGAAGGTGATGATACAAAGAAAGGTATCACTCCTTCGCCGTTAGCTCCTGCATCGGCTTCGATTCTTTGGCAAAGCGAAAGAAGCCTGATATCCGGTGTGAAACTGAAAAATGATTATATCTATTTTACCTTGAACGGTTCGGAAGAAACGGCGTTAAAGGCAGGTAATGCGGTTATTGCCGCTTATGATGGCGCAGGGATGATTGTCTGGAGTTGGCATATTTGGGTTACAGATGTGGATTTGGACGCTAAAGTGCAAACATATACTGTGCATGCAGATTATAGCGCATACCCCGCTTTTCAGTCACCTATGATGATGGATCGTAACTTGGGTGCAACGGATGACAAACTGTGGTCGGCGGCTACTGATCCTAAAGGTTCGCATGGTTTGTTTTATCAATGGGGGCGTAAAGACCCGATTATCGGCCCGAGTGATGGTGAGGCAAATGCACATGCCACAGTTTATGACAAGGATAATGAGGTTGTAAGTTGGGACTTTACAGTTACAACATTGATATCAAGAGAAGATATAGCCAAATATCCGATGAAATATATTAAGGGAGATAATTGGTTGAATGAAGACGCTTATGATTTATGGGGAAATTCAACAGTGTATGCTACTGGCGGTGGAGACGGCTCTATCGGTTCAAAGTCAATCTATGATCCATGTCCGCCGGGTTATCGTGTCCCTCATCCTTATGTGTGGAGTGGATTTACATCGACAATCAGCGGTGGCAATCATAAAACTGGTGCTGTGACTACCAGTGCTTCAGGTGATATAACGAAACAAGGTGGCGTTACTTTTGCAAATGGCGGAACGGTTATTTATCCTAGTACCGGTTTTATCAATAACGGAGCATTGCAGCGGGTAGCCCCTGCAAGTAATGGATGTGTCAGTCTATGGAGTAATGCCGCAGCCAAAAAAGACTTCGGGGCACAGTTCTATTACGATACTACGAATTGTAATACACCTAAAGGAAATAAGCGTACATTTGGTTTTGGTGTCCGTTGTATGAGAGACAATACTGCCAACTAGACATTTACTTTTCATGTCCATAAATCCTTGGCATGTTTTGAAGAATCATGCCAAGGATTCTTTTTCAGTATAAAAGATGATAAGATAACTTTTATAATACAGACATTACAATGAAAAAGAACATAATAGCTGTTTTGTTATTACTATTGGTGCATGCCAACAGTCTTGCTCAAATTCCTGATGTGACAGGACGGGAACATACTATCATTCAATCAGAAAGACAAGACGGACGATTCCTGAGTACTTATGGAGTTGTCCATGCAATGCTCGCGAACATAAAACCGGAATGTGCATTTCAGCCGGATATGACTGCCGAAGAATTCCGTGAATGGCAGCATAAAGTACGGAAGTCAATGCAGGAAATCATGAAATTTCCCGAAGTGAAAGATATGTTGTCGCCTAAACGGCTGTACAGCAAACAGTGCGACGGTTACAAACTGGAGAAATGGGAATTTTATCCTTTGCTCGAGTGTGTCTCTACCTTTTTAGTATTGATACCAGATTCTCTGCGGCAACCTGTTCCCGCTATTCTATGTATCCCCGGTTCAGGTGGCAGTAAGGAAGGATTGGCGGGAGAGCCAGGAGTTGCTCCGAGGCTGAATGATGATTATTTGAATCCCAAAGTAACGATGGCACGCAACTTTGCGAAAGCGGGTTATGTGGCGGTAGCCGTAGACAATCCGGCAGCCGGTGAAGCTTCTGATTTGGAACGTTATGCCCGCGGAAGGAATTATAACTACGATTTAGTGTCACGCATCTTGTTAGAATTGGGGTGGAGCTATCTCGGATATACTTCATTTCTTGATATGCAAGTTCTTCAATGGATGAAAATGCAGTCCTATATCCGTAAAGACCGGATTATTGTAAGTGGTTTTTCTTTGGGGACAGAACCTTTGATGGTATTAGGAACACTGGATACATCTATCTACGCTTTTGTTTATAATGATTTTCTGTGTCATACACAGGAACGGGCATTGGTTATGATTGCTCCGGACAAGACGGGTATACGACCTTTCCCAAATTCTATCCGCCATTTGATACCGGACTTCTGGCGTAAATTTAATTTTCCGGATATTGTAGCCTCTCTGGCTCCCCGTCCTGTTATACTGACAGAAGGTGGACTAGACCGTGATTTGGATTTAGTACGTGCCGCTTATAAGATGACCGGACGTTTGGAGAATGTTGAGATACATCATTATCCAAAATACGCTGATCCGCATAGTCGGACAGATATAAAGGCACTGCCAGAAGGGCTCGATAGGAATGAGTTTTATAAACTGGTGAATGTGGACGGGGGCAATCATTATTTTAAGTCGGAGTTGATACTTCCTTGGTTGAAAAAACATCTTGAATAGGTTGTGATATCTGTTACTAAGATAATAAAATATCTATCATTATTTTTCTAGTAAAAATAGGGTATCTATCATTAATAAAACAGTCTAATGGAAGGAGAAAAAGCATAAAATGGCTTGTTTTTGTTGAAATGAGTCCATATAAATCGGATTATAATGGCTTAATAACCCGATTTGAGTGGTAAGCATTCGGTCTGTATATGTGGACTATAAAAAGACGACAGTTCCTAATAGATTATCAAGTAGCTAACCGTTGGTAATATATGAGATTTGTGGTGTTTATTTCTACTGGCTCATATTAATGATGCGGTTCTGTTTATGCTGTTGTCATTATACGAGTAATCGTACCCATTAGCTTTGTCTTTATAAGAATCTAATAGGCACACGGCTCTTTCATTTAACTTTGATGCTATAATGTACCACTGTTAATCAGGTAGTTATATGTAACTGTTACGCAATGGCTGTGTAAATCTCATTTTGGATAAAAGGGTTAATGGCTTTTAACTGACTATCGGTCATGCACTTTGAAAATTCCAAGCATTTTT
>NZ_JANJZR010000084.1 GCF_024623065.1 Bacteroides acidifaciens | reverse complement strand
ACGCGACAAGAAGAGCCGGGGTAAGTTAAAATATCAGCTATAATATTATGACTGAAGAGAATTTAAACAGGCTCTAATGTTAGCTCCTTTCATCAAGAAAAGTTTGGAAAACTTGCTTGTAACTATCACTGATGGGGATATATGTCTTGTCGAAGACGATACGACCACGGTCAATCACACGTATCTTATCTTTCTGAACAATGAACGAACGATGCACGCGTATGAAACGGCTGGAAGGCAAAAGTTCTTCCATTGCTTTCATGCTCATAAGTGACAAAATGGGTTTGGGAGCATCTTCTGTATAGATTTTGATATAATCCTTCAAACCTTCGATATACGTGATTTTTTTCAGGTCTACTTGTACCAGCTTATAATCGCTTTTCACGAAAATACTATCTATCTCTTCCGGCTTTTGAACCAGTTCGAACCATTGGAGCGCTTTGTTTGCCGCTTGTAGGAAATCAATGTATGAGATAGGCTTCAGTAGGTAATCGAGTGCGTTGACACGATAACCGTCGATAGCATACTGTCCGAAAGCTGTAGTAAACACGATACGGGTGCGGGAGTCTACCATCTTCGAGAACTCCAGTCCGTTAAGCTCTGGCATCTGAATGTCCAGAAACAGAAGTTCCACCTCTTCATCCGGCAATTCCTTCATAGCTTGGACTGCGCTGGAATATTTTCCTGCGAGTTGCAGGAACGGAGTCTTGTTCACATAACTTTCTAATAGGCTGATAGCTAAAGGCTCATCATCAACAATCGCACAACGTAATACCATATTATTCTATATCTGATGTTTTATACTAAACGTTTTCTGTCTACTCTTTGATTTTAATACTCAGTCGCGATTCATAGACAGACTTGTTTCCCGAACTGCCTTTCGACCAAGTGTAAGCCCCCGGATAAAGTATCTCCAGCCGCCGGCTCACTTGCTCTAACCCGACCCCCGAGCCACTTTTATCTTCCACCGTCTTGGGATGATTGCTGTTGCGGATTTCACAAACCACTTCCTTGTCATTTTCCGAAATATGAATACTGATAAAACTAGGTTCAGTAGGAGATATGCCATGCTTGAAAGCATTCTCTATCAACGAAATGAAGATAAGTGGAACAATAAGTGTCTGGCTATCTGGCTGAATGTCGAATTGAGTGGTCATTTGTACATTCGCGGACAGGCGGATACGCATCAACTCAATATAATTGCGGATAAAATCTACTTCTTTGCAGAGAGGGACATACGTCTGCTGATTATCATACAATACATATCGGAGAAGTTTGCTCAACTCTTGTACTGCTTCCTGTGCCTTATCTGAATCAAAGGCAATCAAAGCATAAATGTTATTCAAAGTATTCAGCAAAAAGTGCGGGTTCAACTGGTTCCGTAGGTTTTTCAATTCGGCTTCTGCGCGGCTTCGTTCCGCTTCTTTACGGGCGTTTTCGTTCTGCGTCCATCGCGCACTCATACGGATGGCGGCGCTCAGCCCGATGGTAAAGACGAGACTCAGCATATCCCTAAGGAAGAACAGCCATCCCGGCGGCATACCCGGACGTTTGGTTCTGGATGCAAATGACGGGTCGAACGTCAGGCTTTGCCAAAGGTGGAGTAAAACTCCAATGGCGCATAAAAAGATAATGTTATAGATGATGTATCTCTTTGCCTGCCCCTGGAAAAGATAGCGGGGAACCAGAAGGAAATAGTTGACGTAGAACACAATCATGAAAGAAAGTGGTACGGCAAGATGGCGTACATAAGCCATCCAGTTTATGTTTCCGTTTCCGCGTTCAACGAAAAAGAACGGGAAACCGAACATAATTCCCCAGCCGATAATGTGTATCAGTATTTCCAGGGGACGACGCGCAGATGTAAAGTTTTGTTTCATAAAGACAAAGATAGCTTTTTATTCGTATCTGATGGCTTCTATCGGGTCTAAATCTGCGGCTTTCTTGGCAGGATACCATCCGAAGAAGACTCCGGTGACAGTGCATACCGCAAAAGAAAGGAATACACTCCAAAGTTGGATAAAGATAGGCCAATGCGCCACACTTTTCACAATCCAACTGACTCCGCAACCGATAATCACCCCGATGATGCCGCCCGTGATACTAATCATGATGGCTTCAATAAGGAACTGGCTCAGAATATCGACACCCCGTGCACCGACAGACATACGTAAACCAATCTCGCGGGTACGTTCCGTGACGGATACGTACATGATATTCATAATTCCGATACCACCTACCACCAGTGAAATTCCTGCGATGCAGGCAAGCAGGGTCGTCATCAGGTCGGTGGTAGAGTTGAGCATCGTGCTCAGTTCTTGTTGGGTACGGATAGTGAAATCATCATCGTCCGTTGCTTTCAACTTATGGTTGCGGCGGAGAATTGTACTGATTTCATTCGTAGCATATTCTGTCATATCTTCGGTGAGGGCAGAAGCAAACACGCCTTGCAGGTACGTGACGGCAAGCAAACGCTTCATCACAGTGGTATAAGGAGCAAGCACTACGGCATCTTGGTCTTGTCCCATAGAATTGTAGCCCTTTGCCTTGAGCACGCCTACCACCCGGAAGGGTATCTTGCTGAAACGGATAATCTTGCCTACCGGGTCACTTCCGTCCGGAAAAAGATTGTCCACTATTGTCTTTCCTATCACGCATACTTTTGCAGAGCTTTGAATGTCGGCTTCGGTGAACATCTCCCCATTTTCCACCGTCAACTGGCGAATATCAAGGTATTCCGTTCCTACGCCATTCACGGATGCAGGATAGTTATTGTTGCCGGCAATAAGCTGTCCTGATGAAGAGACATTGGGGCTGACGGCAGACAGGAAACTTGTCTCATCGCGCAAGGCTTCGTAATCGGCAAGTTTCAAGGTCTGCATGGCAGACGGATCTTGCCGGACACCACCACGCATATCGGCTCCCGGGTGAATCATAATCATGTTCGATCCCATCTCGGAAATCTGCTGTTGGATACTTTTCTTCGAACCTTGTCCGATAGCAAGCATCGTGATGACGGAAGCGACACCGATGATAATACCGAGCATGGTGAGAAAAGCACGCAACTTGTTGTTCGCCAATGCTCGGAGAGCTATCTTGAATAAATTAGTTCCATTCATATTGTTAGTGATTAATTATTTAGTGATTAATGATTAGCGCGATAATGAATAGCAATGAATTAATCACTATCCCGTTAATTACTATTTAATCCTTGTCGTTTTTCGGCAATGCCGCGAGTGCTTCGGCAGCGGACAGAATCTTTGAGTTGACAGTATCCTCTATGACATGACCGTCGCGCAGACGGATATTACGGCTGCTATATTGCGCAAGTTCGGGATTATGTGTTACAAAGATAATAGTGCGTCCTTCCGCGTGAAGTTTCTGAAACAGGACAAGTATCTCGAAGGAGGTACGGGTGTCGAGGTTTCCCGTTGCTTCATCCGCAAGAATAACGGCTGGATTATTTACCAGCGCACGTGCAATGGCAACCCGCTGCATCTGTCCACCGGACATCTGGTTGGATTTATGTTCCAAACGGTCGCCCAATCCCACAGCCTGCAAAGATTCGATGGCACGGCGGTGACGTTCGGAAGCACTGACGGACGAGTTGTACATAAGTGGCAGTTCCACATTTTCCACTGCGGTTGTTTTAGGCAATAGATTATAGCTTTGGAATACGAATCCAATCTTACGATTTCTCAGTACTGCACGTTGAGGCTTGCTCATCGTGCGGACGGGAATATCGTCGAGCAGATACTCGCCGCTTGTCGGGGTGTCCAGGCAGCCCAATATGTTAAGTAGCGTAGACTTTCCCGAACCGGAAGTACCCATGATGGTGACAAACTCCCCTTCTTTGATAGTAAACGAAACGCCCCGTAACGCATGAACGGTTTCGTCTCCTACTTGGAAGTCCCGTCTGATATTTTGTATTTCAATTACTTTCTTCATGATTGTCACTTGTTGTTTTTCTTCTTACTTCCCGGAGGACCAGGCATGAACGGGCTTCTTTCTCCACCGTTCTCTTTATTGGGGCCAGCTTCGAAATCCTCACCGGGCATTGCACCTATGGTAGCTTCGGATACCACTTTCGTACCTTCGGTGATACCGCTGACAATCTCCGTAGATATCCCGTTGCTAATTCCGATTTTTACAGGATGCGCAGTGAATGTAGTGCCTTCACGTGTCCAAAGTTTATGTTCACCCTTACAATCTTTTACAATGTCATTAGCACCGATGAGCGGTTTCTCCGGAACGAAACGCAAAGCCTTGTTCGGCACAGACAATACACCTTTTTTATCAAGAATATAAATAGTGACATTAGCCGTCAGACGCGGTTTCAGTTTCAAATCGGGGTTAGGGGCGGAGATTACCACTTCATAGGTAACTACCGTGCTTGTACTGCTGCTTGCGTTGCTCGTACTGCTTGAGTTTCCCAAACGAATCTGTGTCACTACCCCCTCAAATGTATCATTCGGGTAAGCATCCACCGTAAAACTGGCACACTGGCCTTCTTCCACACCGCCTATGTCCGCTTCATCCACATCGGCTACCACCTGCATCTGAGTCAAATCTGCGGCGATGGTGAAGAGTGTCGGAGTTTCGAATCCGGAAGCAACCGTTTGTCCGGCTTCTACATCACGGCTGATAACAACTCCGTCAATGGGCGAAGTAATCGTTGCATAAGACAAGTTACGTTCCGCTTTCGCAAGAGATGCCTTGCTGCTGTCATAACTACTTTTAGCCTTCTGATAATTGTAAAGAGCCTGTTCGAAGTCTGTATCGCTAATCAAGGATTTCTCATGCAGCCCTTTGCTACGTTCGTAATTCTTTTTCTGATATTCATATTCGGCTTTAGCCCCGTCATAAGTTGCCTGTTGGGAAGCCAGTTCGCTTTGCAGAGTAATGCGGTCCATCTCAGCAATCAACTGCCCTTTGGTGACTGTTGAGTTGTAGTCTACATAAATCTTGTCAATGATACCAGATACTTGTGTACCGACTTCTACTTCCGTCACAGGTTCAATCGTTCCGGTTGCAGTCACCGAATTTGAAATATCGCCTTTGCTGACAGTAACAGTGGCATATGTGACTTTGTGTTTGGCGGGCGACCCGGCGAAGAACCAGATTCCCGCACCTGTTACCACAACGACTGCCACGGCGATTAAGGTAATCTTTTTCGTTTTCATTCGTTTCTTATGCTTTTACTTGTTTATTATAATGCTAATTTATCCCCTTGATAGAACTTCAGCAACTGGGTATTCAGTATAGCCATATATTTAGCTTGAAGTTGTTCTTGCTGCGCTTGCAACAAGTTATTCTTCTCGGTAAGAAGTTCCACGGTGTTCTTCATTCCCAAATTGAACTGTTCACTAATCAGTTCGTAGCTGATTTGCGTGCTTCTCAGTTTCTCGTTGGCTGCCGCATAACGCTGTTGTGCATTGTTGGCATCCAGCCAAAGACCTTCAATCGTCTTGTACAGTGCCTTCTGGTCGTCAAGCAGTGACAGTATGCTCGTTTCGCGTTGCAATTTAGCCTTCTGTATAGCACTTTTTGTCTGACGGTTGTTGAAAATAGGCACACTGACCGACAGACCGATGGAATTGTTCCAACCATTCTTCACCTGCTCGCCGAAAGTAAAGTCACTTCCGCTCGTATGATTCGTTCCGATGCCTGCGCTAAGGCTGACGGTGGGGAAATAACCGGATTTTGCAATATCAATTCCCAATTCGGAAGCTTCTACATTGAGCTTGCTTGCTTCAATCTCAGGACGAAAGGCAAGTGCACTTACATATACATCTTTTTTAGTAGGCAAGGGGGCAAGTACATTCTCGTCGGACAGGGCAGGGAGATAGACGTTCATTTCATTCTCTCCATCTAGTTCGAGCAGTTGTTTCAGTTGTAATTTGTAATCTTGCAGGGTGGCTTGCGCTGTGACAAGTTGATAACGATCGGTACTGACCTGAGCTTCCAGTTGCGCAAAATCACTTTTGGCAATACTTCCTGCATCCAGCAATTGCTGACCGCGGTCACGCTGCGCAATGGAAACCTGTAATGTATTCTCGTTAACTCTGACTGACTCCGCCGCATAAAGAATCTGGATATAAACCTGTGCGATGGATTCTTGAATATTATTCTCGGACATTGCCACATCAAGTTCGGCTACTTGGTTGTCCAGTTGTTCCTGCTTGATGGTTTTCAGCCGCTTGCTTCCATTATATAAAGTCCACGAAGCATTCAGCCCATAATTACCGTTATAACTGGTTTTACTATTACTGCTGATAATCTCGCTGCCGCTCACCCGACTACTCGATTCTTGATACGGGCGGTTCACCACCTGCTGGCTGGTAGAGAATGAAAGGCTGGGAAACAAAGCAGCTTTAGCTGTCTTCACGTCAATCTGTGTACTTTCCGCAGCTATACGGTTTTTGCGAATCGTAATATTCTGTTCCAAGGCATAGTCGATGCACGATTGCAAATCCCATTGTGCAGGGAGTTTTGCTCCGTTCAGCGTATCGGCTTGCAGCGGAGATTCTTGGGCAGATATGCCCGAAAACATACCTGCGCCAAGAAATGCCATCACTGTCAATCTTTTTACATTCATCATATTCATACTTCTATTGATTTACTGATAGCGAAGGTACGTACATATTATATTAGCCGCAAAAACGATAGACAGAACACGGAATTTTGCCGTTAAATGATTTTTTTCTGTCGATAGGTTGATTTTATTAGAAAAACACAACAAATCTCGCAACAATTCGGGGTATTTGTTTGTTTTAATTATAAAAATTGTATATTTGTATTCATTACAAACTATAATGCCGACATATGAAGAATACACTGCTTTCTATTTGGAACTTTTATCTGGAAGGTTTCCGTAGTATGACGCTCGGTCGTACTTTATGGATTATTATCCTGCTGAAATTATTCGTCATGTTCTTCATTCTCAAATTGTTCTTTTTTCCGGATTTCCTTGGTAATCATCCTACGGATGCCGATAAGGGAAACTATGTAGGAAACGAACTGATACAACGCGCTCTTCCTGAGAAATCAATTGATTTTTAACTCTTAAACTACATAAGATTATGATTGAAAGTATTGACACTTCGCTTATCGATTGGTCGAGAGCCCAATTTGCGATGACAGCAATGTACCATTGGATTTTTGTTCCCCTTACACTCGGGCTGGCTGTGGTGATGGGCATTATGGAGACGCTGTATTATAAAACAGGCAAAGAATTCTGGAAGAAGACAGCGATGTTCTGGATGAAGCTTTTTGGTATCAACTTTGCTATTGGTGTGGCAACAGGCTTGATTCTTGAGTTTGAGTTTGGAACGAACTGGAGCAATTATTCATGGTTTGTAGGAGACATTTTCGGTGCGCCGTTGGCTATTGAAGGTATTTTGGCATTCTTTATGGAAGCCACCTTTATAGCTGTAATGTTTTTCGGCTGGGGAAAAGTCAGTAAGCGTTTTCACTTGGCTTCAACTTGGCTGACGGGATTGGGAGCAACTATCTCTGCTTGGTGGATTCTCGTTGCCAATGCATGGATGCAGCATCCAGTAGGTATGGAGTTCAATCCTGATACTGTTCGCAATGAGATGGTCGATTTTTGGGCAGTGGCAACTTCACCTGTAGCCGTTAATAAATTTTTTCATACAGTGTTATCTGGTTGGGTGCTTGGTGCTATTTTTGTAGTCGGCATCAGTTGTTGGTACTTGCTGAAGAAACGTAACCGTGAATTTGCGCTTGCCAGTATTAAGATTGGAGCTATCTTCGGACTGGTCGCATCGCTGTTGTCAGCATGGACGGGCGATGGTTCCGGTTATCAGATTGCACAGACGCAGCCCATGAAACTGGCGGCTGTGGAAGGCTTGTATGAAGGCGGCACGAATGTCGGACTAGTAGGAATCGGTATGCTGAATCCCGAAAAGAAGACATATGATGATGGAAAAGACCCGTTCCTCTTCTGCATAGAGATACCGAGCATGCTTTCTTTCCTTGCCGAACGTGATGTGGACGGCTACGTTCCGGGTATTGCAAATATTATTGAGGGCGGTTATGAGATGAAAGACGGCACAAAAGCTCTTTCGGCAGCCGAGAAGATAGAACGTGGAAAAACGGCTATCGGTGCTTTGGCTGCCTATCGTGCGGCAAAGAGCGCAGGACACGAAGAGGACGCGCAAGTGGCTTACAAAGTATTGCAGGAAAATATTCCTTATTTCGGCTACGGATATATTAAGGATGTCAACCAACTGGTTCCGAATGTCCCTCTCAATTTCTACGCGTTCCGTATAATGGTAATTCTGGGCGGATATTTCATCCTTTTCTTTATTGTAGTTCTTTTCTTTATCTATAAGAAGGATTTGAGTAAGATGCGGTGGATGCACTGGATTGCTCTATTGACTATTCCTTTGGGATATATTGCCGGACAAGCTGGATGGGTGGTTGCCGAATGTGGTCGTCAGCCGTGGGCTATCCGTGATATGCTGCCTACATCAGTTGCCATCTCCAAACTGGACGTGAGTTCCGTGCAGACTACTTTCTTTATCTTCCTGTTCTTGTTTACAGTAATGCTGATTGCGGGTGCCGGAATTATGGTAAAGGCTATCAAGAAAGGACCGGAAACGGGAAATAATGTTACTATTAACCATTAATCGTAAAGACTATGTATATATTTCTACAACAATATTGGTGGCTTGTCGTTTCCTTGCTGGGGGCTATCCTTGTGTTTTTATTGTTTGTGCAAGGTGGTAATTCATTGCTGTTCTGTCTCGGTAAGACGGAAGAACACCGTAAAATGATGGTGAACTCTACCGGACGTAAATGGGAGTTTACGTTTACTACGCTGGTTACTTTTGGCGGTGCTTTCTTTGCATCTTTCCCGTTATTTTATAGCACTAGCTTCGGTGGTGCTTATTGGCTTTGGATGATTATTCTTTTCAGTTTTGTGTTGCAGGCTGTCAGCTATGAGTTCCAAAGCAAAGCAGGAAATCTGCTAGGCAGAAAGACATATCAGACTTTTCTAGTGATTAATGGGGTAGTAGGGCCGTTATTGCTTGGCGGGGCGGTGGCCACATTCTTCACAGGTTCCGATTTCTATATTAATAAAGGAAATATGGCGGATACTATTATGCCGGTTATCAGCCATTGGGGGAACGGTTGGCATGGATTGGATGCGTTGACTAATATTTGGAATGTGATTTTGGGGCTGGCGGTATTCTTCCTTGCCCGTGTGCTGGGAGCGTTATACTTTATTAATAATATAGCGGATAAAGAGTTGACGGACAAATGCCGTCGTGCGGTACGGAATAATACTATCATGTTTCTTGTATTCTTCCTGTCATTTGTCATTCGTACATTAGTCTCCGATGGCTTTGCAGTAAATCCGGATACGCAGGAGATTTATATGCAATCTTTCAAATACTTTACTAACTTTATCGAAATGCCGATAGTTCTTGTCCTGTTCCTGATAGGAGTAGCTTTGGTTCTCTTCGGCATCGGAAAGACATTGCTCAAAAAGACTTTCGATAAAGGTATTTGGTTTACGGGCATCGGCACGGTATTGACAGTCTTGTCTTTATTATTGGTGGCAGGATATAATAACACGGCTTATTATCCATCTTATACCGACTTGCAAAGCTCATTGACTTTGGCAAATAGCTGTTCCAGCGAGTTTACTTTGAAAACGATGGCTTATGTTTCCATTCTCGTTCCGTTTGTGATTGCTTATATCTTCTACGCTTGGCGTAGCATCGACCGTCACAAGATTACAGAGAAAGAGATGGACGAAGGCGGACACTCTTATTAAATTGAGACTTAAAAATTGAGAATAAGAAAATAGGCTGCGTATGAGGTAATAAATATTCATTGCGCAGCCTATTTTCTTATTCTCAATTTACCAAGTTTTCAGGTTTTCCAGCAATGTATGCTTGTATGTTGCAGGTTGCGATATTCATCAAGCGTTCGCGAGCTTCCAGCGTTGCCCACGCGATGTGTGGAGTGATATAGCAGTTCTTTGCTGTCAACAATGGATTGTCAGGACGCGGTGGTTCTGTAGAAAGAACGTCTACTCCGGCAGCGTAAATCTTGCCGCTGTTCAGTGCATCTGCTAAATCCTGTTCATTGACCAGCGGACCGCGACCTGTATTGATTAGGATAGCCGTCGGCTTCATCATAGCAAGACGGCGGGCATTCACCATTTCTCGTGTCTCTGGAGTAAGCGGGCAGTGCAAGCTGATAATATCACACTCGCAGAACAATTGGTCTAAATCCATTTTCTTGATTTCCGGTGGCAACTGAAAATGTGACTTTGAAGTTAATGCATATACTTGCATACCAAAGCCGATGGCGACACGTGCAGTTGTGTATCCGGTATTTCCCAGTCCGACCAGACCGATTTTCTTTTCTCTCAGCTCCATTAACGGAGTATCCCAAAAACAGAAATCCTTGCTGTTGGTCCAACGACCTTTGTGTACTTCTTCCGAATGGTGCTGCACTTGCTGGCAGATATTCAGAATATGTGCAAATACCATTTGGGCAACAGAAGCTGTACTGTATGAAGGAATATTGGTCACAATGATTCCCCGTTCCTTGGCTGCGGCAGTGTCAACTACATTGTAGCCGGTAGCCAATACGCCAATATATTTCAGTTCGGGCAGTGCAGCCATGTGGTCTGCATTGATGATTACTTTATTAGTCAAAAGCACTTCTGCTCCGGCTGCACGTTCTAATACTTTTTCGGGAGCAGTGCGGTCATATATCGTACATTCTCCGAGAGCTTTAATACCTTCCCAGGACAAATCCCCGGGATTGGCGGCAAAGCCGTCTAAAATTACAATCTTCATTTCAATTTTAATATTAATAATATGTTATACGTCTTTCTTTATTTTTTTATTTTGCTTTTGCCATTAGTTGATTCTTTTTTGCCAATGGCATATTTCTTTTAGCCAATAGCTTACTTTTTGAATTTATCTCCCCACAACTGTATCATCCGTTCGGCATGCTTCTGTTCCGCCAGATTATTTTGTGGTTGCCATATCCGTTTGTCTTTCAGCTCGTCGGGCAGGAATTGCTGTTTCACGAAGTTACCCTCGTAATTGTGGGCATATTTGTACTTCTGTCCGTATCCCAATTGTTTCATCAGCTTGGTAGGCGCGTTGCGCAGATGCAGCGGGACAGGCAGATTTCCTGTTGAACGCACCAACTCCAACGCATCGTTAATCGCGTTGTAGGCCGAATTGCTCTTGGGGCTGGTGGCCAGGTATATCGTTGTTTCCGCTAAGGGAATCCGTCCTTCGGGCCAGCCGATTTTCATCAGTGTGTCGAAGCAGGCATTTGCCAGAAGCAGGGCATTGGGGTTGGCAAGGCCGATATCTTCCGAAGCCGAAATGACAAGCCGGCGGGCAATGAAAGCAGGGTCTTCGCCGCCTTCCACCATGCGGGCAAGCCAATAAATAGCTCCGTCCGGGTCGCTTCCGCGAATCGACTTGATGAAAGCGGAGATAATGTCATAATGCATTTCTCCGTCCTTGTCATATGCCAGCGGATTCTGCTGCAGCCGTTCTGTTACCATCTCGTCGGTGATAACAACCGTTTCCTCTGTCTCTGACTGAACAACGAGTTCTAATATATTAAGCAGTTTGCGGGCATCTCCACCGGAGAAGCGCAACATGGCTGTTGTTTCTTTTAATTCGATTTTGCGTTCTTTCAGTACAGTATCCGTAGTGACGGCACGTTGGAGAAGTTCCAGCAAATCTTCTTTCTCCAATGATTTGAGCACATAAAGCTGGCAACGCGATAGGAGAGGGCGGATAACCTCGAACGACGGATTCTCCGTCGTCGCACCAATCAACGTAACAGTTCCATTCTCCACTGCCCCCAACAGGGAATCCTGCTGCGATTTGCTGAACCTGTGAATTTCATCAATAAACAGTATCGGACTGGATTGTGAAAAGAAACGGTTGCTTTTGGCACGGTCTATCACTTCGCGTACGTCCTTTACGCCGGAAGTTACGGCACTCAATGTATAAAAAGGAGTTTCCAGTTTATTGGCAATGATTTGTGCCAGCGTCGTTTTTCCTACTCCGGGTGGGCCCCAAAGGATGAAAGAAGAGATGCGTCCTGCGTCAATCATCTTGCGCAGGATAGCACCAGGCCCTACTAAATGTTTCTGACCGATGTATTCGTCTAACGTTTTCGGCCGTAGCCGCTCTGCCAAAGGTTGCATAGTGTTCTTTTAGAATGCTGTTAATATCATGAACCGAATACCATGGATGTTGATATTCGGATTGTTGCGGTAGGTGAGACGGTGTATGTACTCCACGTGCAGCAACTTGAATATGTTGAAAATGCCAAAGCCCACCTCTACGTAAGGCACTTTGGGGTTCATCACGAAACTGGTGAACTCTCCGTTGCGTGTCGGGAAGCGGAACAGGTCGGGATTATTACTTTTGAACGGATTGTTCTTGTCGGTCAGCGTTCCCCACAAGGCGCGCACACGGAACATCTCTCTCCATTTCAGTTGCTTGATGAGCGGGATGCGGTTGAATAGCTTTCCGTTCATGTTGTAGGAGAGAGACAAGGCGGCAAACCGGTCGTTGAGAAACTCCATGTTGTTGATGAGGCAGAATGTCTCATGCTGTGTGATATACGACAAGTTTGCTTCGGGTAAAATCAGGAGTGGGAAGGGGACTGTGTTCCATTCGGCTCCCGCTTTCAGGCTGACGTCTACTTTTCCCCACGAGGCGGGAAGCCAGAAACGCTTCCATATGCTCGCTTCCGTACGGTTGAAGTTGTATTCGCCGCCCAATACGCCCTTGAATCCCATCACATGGGTGAGCGTGAAAATGGGCGCGTCCAGAGATACGGGAATACGGCGTTGCTTGGAATTGACGAACGATTCACCCGGAGCATAGCGTAATGTCAGGCTTGCTTCAGTGGTCGTCATGTCATGCACACGTGTTTGTGCAGCATCGTTGCGCAGATATTCCAGTTTTCCGGTAGGTTCGTCGTTACGGTGGCGGAGCATCGCTTTCACTCCGAAACCTGTTAGCGTTTCGAGTTCATAGTTGACAGTCGCGTCACGCATATAAGACATTTGGTCTACCGTTGTCGTTTTTAGTGATAAGAAGATATTATCCTTGTCCGTAAACAGGAACTTGTCCATTGGAGACATTACATCATAACTGTAAGTTGCCGAAATATAATGTTTCGGGAATTCCCAGACTACATAATCACGTTTGTTGAACGAATAAGTCAGTGTACCGCTATATTTCCACCGCTCGTCTTTCAGACCGTATGCGCCGTAACCGCTCAAGAACCAATGCTTGTCGAAATGCGCCGTAGTCATACCGCTCAACCGGAAACGGGTTCCATCAATGTAGTTGCTCGAAATCATGGTGTTGATAGGGCCGATGTCCACTTTGCTCGGACGTCCCTTGCTTCCTGTTTCCACAAAGTTCTCAATCAGGGCTTTAGCTCCGAAGATGATGTACTTGAATCCCGGAATCTGTTCGAGACGGTTGACGAATACATCCATCGTACTTTCTTTCTTTGTCAATGGAACCTGGCGGACACTTGCCCAGTATTCATCGCTTTTTGAAAGCATGTCCGCTTCCTTTATCACGCTTCCTTTCAACCGGAAAAGCCGTTGCTCGATAGGGTCGAATTTGTAATCGCTGTATTTAGTGATTCGTTCTACCTGCAGGCCGCCTGCCGTTTTGTTGGAATTCCATGAAAGGTCTACAGTCATATTGTCATCGGACAATACCCAGTTGCCGTTCGGCAGTTGTTCGTACTGCTGCACGATGTCCATGCGGTTGACGAAGTTTACTCCGGTCTTTTTGGGCAAGTTCATCGTACATTTCTGTACGGCATACGTAGAGTCGTTCAGTACATACAGATGTCCGGTAAATCCGAAATCCTGCGAATTCTGTGGAACGAAAGTCAGGTGCACACATTCGCGCTTGTCCACCATCAATGTGTCCATCAGATAATACTTATAAAAAGAAATGGCGCTACTGCCGATAGGGCTTACGAAACGTTGTTGGAGCAGGCGAATGTCATCGTCGTAAATATTGATATCGGCAAAGACATCCTTCAAGACTGTGCCGAGCATATCTCCCGTTGAGAAAAATTCTTCGATACCGTTGGAGTTCTTTCCTTTGATAATGGTTTTCTTACTTTCGGGGTCTTTGCGATAAATGGTCTGCGAAGCTGTCTCCTGTACGGAAATCGGAAGAATCAACTTATTCGTTGTTTCCGACACTTCCACCTGGTCTTTGAGGAAGGCATATTTCTTGTAGATGCCTTTTTCGAGTTTCTCCGGTGTGAGGTCGTTGATAGACATTTTCATCTTCTCGTACTTGTCGTACTGATAATAGTCGTTCACTTCGAGGACTTGCGCCTTCTTGTGCTCAATGACCTTCTTCATGAATTCGACTGCCGGATTGTTCTTACGGGAGTATTTTTCTTTCTTGGGTTTTACGACAATTTCATTCAGGAGTACATTATCCGGAGCCAACTGAACGTTGACAGTCTGATTGGCATAGTGGACTTTCACTGTCTTGCTGATATAGCCGACAGCGGAGAATACAAGCGTTCCGCCGTTCCTGCGGGCATCGAGGTTATATTCTCCGTCGATATTGGTGATAGTACCCATATCTCTTTTTTCCTGATAATAGATGGAAATATACATCAATGGTTCATGTGTCACAGAATCGGTAACTACCCCTTTAATTTGCTGTGCAAACGCATTTGGAGCTGCCAATACAAGTAAGAGCAGTATAAATATTTTGTTATATCGTTGTCTCATAACGTTCGTAGTAAGGTGCAAAGTTAACAAATAACTCTCAGTGTGAGAGAATATATAACTTTTTTTACCCATCGTTTTTGGTTGTTTACAAGCGTATATATCCAATGCTCAAATAAGTTAGCCTTGGTCATATATATTTAACAACTAGTTCCTGATTTAGTTTCATCCGTTGAAACTGTTTGTTTCCCGTAATGAAACACTTTGTTTCAAGGCATGTTGAAGCTACTTGCTCTACACTTGACGGCATAGGGCAAGTAAGGTGAGCGTTATTTGCTTGATAGAATCTGTACGATACGCTCTGCGGTACGTCCGTCCCAACGTTCGGGGAGTTCACCGCGCTTCCATTCGCCTTTCATCAGTGTATCCATTGTTTTGGCAAGCAGAGCTGGGTCTTCTCCGACAAGCTCGTTGGTTCCCATACGCCATGTCTCGGGATGCTCGGCGTATGTATTGAGAGTAATGCAAGGAATACCCAGGAAAGTTGCTTCTTCGGCGACATTGCCGGAGTCGGTGACAATTCCTTTCGCCTTATTAATCAGATAACCGAAGAATAGGTAATTCTGTGGTGGCATGATATGCAGGTTAGGTGCTTCGATGTCCAATTCCTTAATCGCGTTGCGTACATACGTGTGCAATGGTGCTACGATAGGCATGCCGGCAGATTTCTCAATCAATGTTTCCATCAGTTGCTGCAGATTCTCTTTGTTATTAAGCAAGACACGGCGGTTGAGGGTGAGCAGGAGATAATTGCCTTCCTGGAGTCCCAATACGGAGAACCATATCGGTTTGAGTAGCCGGTTGCGGTTGTAACGGATAGCATCTATGAGGATATTGCCTACATAATATACATTTTCGCTTTCCGTACCCGTTTGGTTCAGATTACGGTTGGCAACCATGCCGGCTGTGAACAAGTAGTCGGACAGTCCGTCCGTAATCATGCGGTTCACTTCTTTCGGCATCTTCATGTCGAAAGAGCGGGTTCCGGCCACAAGGTGCGCCACCTTGATTCCTTGTTTCTTGGCAACGATAGCGCAACTCATCGTTGCGGTGAGGTCGTCCACAACAAGAACAACGTGTGCTGGGTTCTCGGTCAACTCCTGTTCGAACGCTACCATGATTCCTGCTGTCAAACTCGTTGGATTACTGCTTTCCACTCCCAGATATACATCGGGAGCCTTCATGTCGAGGTCCGAAAAGAGAGAAGCGTCCAGACTCGTATCCTCTTTTCTGCCCGTGTAGACCAGTCGGTAGGAGATACTTTTACCCAGCGACCGTGCAGCTTCAATAGCGCGTGTAATGGGAGCTATCTTCATGAAATTGGGGCGTGCCCCGGCAACAATTGTTATTTTCATCTTATTTCTATCATATTCGGTTTAATTCGTGAAGCAAATGTACATTTTCTTACGGAATTTATTTGTTACTTTGCATACAAAAATAATAAATATATGCCCACATTCGTTCAAATTCTTGATTTTATAGGCACATTTGCCTTTGCAATTAGTGGTATCCGGCTGGCTTCGGCGAAGCGTTTCGACTGGTTCGGAGCCTATGTTGTCGGACTTGCCACGGCTATCGGTGGCGGTACTATCCGTGATGTTCTGCTCGATGTTACCCCCGGGTGGATGACAGACCCCATTTATTTGATTTGTACGGGGCTGGCTCTGGTGTGGGTTATCTGCTTCGGACGTTGGCTTATCCGGCTCAACAATACATTTTTTATTTTCGACAGTATCGGTCTGGCATTGTTCACTGTGGTAGGTGTGGGCAAGAGCATTGCCTTGGGATATCCTTTCTGGGTGGCAATCATTATGGGTAGTATCACGGGAGCGGCAGGCGGTGTGATGCGTGATGTCTTTATCAATGAAATCCCTTTGATATTCCGAAAAGAAATTTACGCAATGGCCTGTGTGGTAGGCGGTATTGCCTATTGGCTTTGCGATGTCGCGGGACTTGAGTCATACGGATGCCAGCTAATCGGCGGGTCTGCTGTATTCCTGACCCGCATCCTAGCTGTAAAATATCACATCTGCTTGCCTATATTAAAAGGTGGCGATGAGATAAAAGAAGAGTGATGATCACCTTTATTCGTCTTTCATATCCAACTTTCCCTGAAAACTGATGGATTGCCGGTTCTGCATGTTTACATCAATGCTTGCCGAACCGTTAGGGTACACTTTTGCCCTGAATTCATATCTGTCTTCGGGATTCCGGATAATGAATTGGATGACGGCATTTCCTTTCTTATCCATTTTCATTGTATATTCCTTGAGGGGTGCTCTGAAATTCAGTCCGTCCCCGCCACCATAAGGGATGCTGTAAGCCCGTCCGAAATAGGGTAGGTAGGAGATGACCGAATCATTGCTGATTTCCAGTGAGTAGGGAGATGTCAGGGGGACGGAACGTCCGCGCATCGGCAGGGCGGTCTGTACATCTATTTTGTAATTTTCAGATGCGATGAGTTTCGTCACAGCTTCTTTCTTCTGTTCCTTCTTTTCTTCTTTACTTTGAGCTGAAAGGGTAGGGAGTCCTACTAGCAAGGCTAGTAACAACATTAGGATTTGTTTCTTCGTTTTCATATCAGTTGCATTTAGGTTGATATATATGTTAACACTTCGTTAATTTTATAACTAATCCGTTGATCACAAATAAGTTAATTGATAAAATTTAGCAAAACAAAATAGG
>NZ_JANJZR010000083.1 GCF_024623065.1 Bacteroides acidifaciens | reverse complement strand
AGAGAAGTTAAGCCTCGTCACGCCGATGGTACTGCGTAACAGTGGGAGAGTAGGTAGCCGCCGTTTTTGAAGAAGCCCCTTGATTCAGCAACGAATCAAGGGGCTTTCTGTATTTATATACTTTTATAGGTGGTCTAAGAAAAAATTGCTATATTTGCCGCTGACAATTATTTTATTAAACGTTTAAAGCAAATTTGAAGGTATGAAAACTAAATTATTTTTGGCTGCTGTAGCCGTAACATTTTCTTTTGCAATGATGTCTTGTACTGGTAACAAAACTACTAACGCTGCTGCTGAAGGCGAAGAAGCAACTGTAGGAACTGTAGAAGCTGCTGTCGTTGAAGCTGATTCTTCTTGCTGCCAGGCTAAAGATTCTTGTGCTGCTGCTTGTGATAAAAAAGTAGATTGCGAAAAGAAAGCTGATTGTGCAGAAAAGAAAGAATGCTGTAATAAGAAATAATCTATTGATTTAGAACGATAAGACAAAGGGGGGGACGGAGTAAACGAAATACTCTGCTCCCCTTTTTGTTTGATGGAATATCCCTTTATTAGTGATATATTTTAGCTTATAATTAGGTTTAACTTATGAAATGAAATTTTATTCGATAAAAAAGTAACGTTTTATTTGATAATAACGAAATAATCTCTACCTTTGCACCGTCGAACCATAAAAAGAGACAAGAAATGAATCAGATGTTTGTACATATTCTACTATGCGGTATTATTATTCTACTATCAAAGGTTAGTGGAAGTGAGTGCTGCGTGTAAATGTGTATAATGAAGATATACGAAAGCCTTTCTCACTTCCACGTGTGAAAGGCTTTTTTTAATGCTAATAATTACATAATATAATAAGAATATGGACAATAGGTTATTTATTTTTGATACCACCCTCAGGGATGGAGAGCAGGTTCCGGGATGCCAGTTGAATACGGTAGAAAAGATTCAGGTAGCAAAGGCATTGGAAGCGCTGGGAGTAGACGTGATTGAAGCCGGATTTCCTATTTCAAGTCCGGGTGACTTTAACTCAGTAATTGAAATTTCTAAAGCGGTGACCTGGCCTACAATTTGTGCTTTGACACGTGCCGTCCAAAAAGATATTGATGTAGCTGTAGATGCACTGAAATTTGCAAAACATAAGCGTATCCATACAGGTATCGGTACTTCTGACTCGCACATTAAATATAAGTTTAACTCAAACCGTGAAGAGATTATCGAGCGGGCGGTAGCTGCCGTGAAATATGCCCGCCGTTTTGTTGACGATGTAGAGTTTTATGCGGAAGACGCAGGTCGTACGGATAACGAATATTTGGCACGTGTGGTGGAAGCTGTTATCAAAGCAGGAGCTACCGTAGTGAATATTCCTGATACAACGGGTTATTGCTTACCTTCAGAATATGGTGCTAAGATAAAATACCTGATTGACCATGTAGACGGCATTGATAATGCCATACTTTCTACTCACTGTCACAACGACTTGGGTATGGCTACTGCCAATACGATATCCGGTGTTTTGAATGGTGCCCGCCAGGTGGAAGTGACTATCAACGGTATTGGTGAACGTGCCGGAAACACGGCACTCGAAGAAATCGCCATGATTATCAAGAGTCACCACGAAATAGATATTCAGACCAATATCAATACACAGAAGATTTATCCGACCAGCCGCATGGTATCCAGCCTGATGAATATGCCGGTACAGCCGAACAAGGCTATTGTAGGGCGTAATGCTTTTGCCCACTCTTCGGGTATCCATCAGGATGGTGTATTGAAGAATGTACAGACGTATGAGATTATCGACCCGCACGATGTAGGTATTGATGACAACTCTATCGTATTGACTGCCCGTAGCGGACGTGCTGCCTTGAAGAACCGTTTGACTATACTCGGGGTCGAACTGGAGCAGGAAAAACTGGATAAGGTTTACGAAGAGTTTTTGAAGCTGGCTGATAAGAAGAAGGATATTAATGATGATGATATTCTGGTGTTGGCAGGTGCAGATCGGAGTCAGAATCATCGCATCAAACTGGAATACTTGCAGGTGACAAGCGGTGTCGGTGTCCGTTCGGTAGCCAGCTTGGGATTGAATATCGCTGGTGAGAAGTTTGAAGGTTGCGCCAGTGGCAACGGTCCGGTAGATGCAGCTATCAAAGCATTGAAGAAAATTGTAGACCGCCATATGACGCTGAAAGAATTTACTATTCAGGCTATCAGCAAGGGAAGCGATGATGTAGGTAAGGTGCATATGCAGGTGGAGTATGATAATCAGATTTATTATGGATTTGGAGCGAATACGGATATTATCGCCGCTTCGGTAGAAGCCTATATTGATTGTATCAACAAGTTCAAATCGTAAAAAATAGGCCAGCATCCGTACCGTATCGGCATTACAGAGATTGGCTAAAATAGAAAATAGTAATTAGTAAAATAGTAAATAAACAGATGAATACATTATTTGATAAGATATGGGACGCCCATGTGGTGACTACCGTGGAAGATGGTCCGACACAACTTTATATCGACCGTTTATATTGTCATGAAGTAACAAGCCCGCAAGCCTTTGCCGGATTGCGTGAACGCGGAATCGGAGTATTGCGTCCGGAAAAGGTGTTCTGTATGCCTGACCATAATACGCCGACTCACGATCAAGACAAACCGATTGAAGATCCGATTTCTAAGGCTCAAGTGGATACTTTGACGCAGAATGCAAAAGATTTCGGTCTGGCACACTATGGTATGATGCATCCTAAGAATGGTATTATTCATGTGGTAGGCCCGGAACGTGGTCTGACTCTGCCGGGGATGACTATCGTTTGTGGTGACTCTCACACTTCTACCCATGGTGCGATGGGAGCGATAGCTTTCGGTATCGGAACGAGTGAAGTGGAAATGGTGCTGGCTTCACAATGTATCCTTCAGTCAAGACCGAAAACAATGCGTATCACTGTAGACGGTGAACTGGGCAAAGGAGTGACTGCAAAAGATGTGGCTCTGTACATGATGTCCAAGATGACTACCAGTGGCGCTACCGGTTACTTTGTGGAATATGCAGGTTCGGCTATCCGTAATCTGACTATGGAAGGACGCCTTACTCTTTGTAACCTTTCTATTGAAATGGGTGCACGTGGTGGCATGGTCGCTCCTGATGAAGTGACTTTTGAGTATATCAAAGGTCGTGAGAATGCTCCGAAGGGAGAAGAGTGGGAGAGTGCTTTGGCATATTGGAAAACGTTAAAGAGTGATGATAACGCCGTATTTGATAAGGAAGTCTGCTTCAATGCTGCCGATATCGAGCCGATGATTACTTACGGAACGAATCCGGGTATGGGCATGGGGATTACTCAGCATATTCCTACCACTGAGGGTATGGGAGAAGCCGCTCAGGTTTCTTTCAAGAAATCGCTGGATTATATGGGATTCGGACCAGGTGAGTCTTTGCTGGGCAAGAAGATTGATTATGTATTCCTCGGAGCTTGTACAAACGGTCGTATCGAAGATTTCCGTGCATTTGCTTCCATCGTGAAAGGTCGCAAGAAAGCGGAGAATGTGATTGCGTGGCTGGTTCCGGGTTCATGGATGGTAGACGCACAGATCCGTAAGGAAGGAATCGACAAGATTTTGACAGAAGCCGGATTTGCTATTCGTCAGCCGGGATGTTCTGCTTGCCTGGCAATGAACGATGATAAGATTCCTGCCGGAAAATATTCGGTATCTACCAGCAACCGTAACTTTGAAGGTCGTCAGGGACCGGGTGCGCGTACATTGCTTGCCAGTCCGTTGGTAGCCGCTGCTGCGGCGGTGACAGGTGTGATTACCGATCCGAGAGAACTGATGTGATTTCAATCGTAAATAGTAAATCTTTAAATAGTAAATATCAAGATGGCTAAGACTAAATTTAATATAATAACAAGTACTTGTGTACCTCTTCCTTTAGAAAACGTAGATACCGACCAGATTATTCCGGCACGTTTCCTCAAAGCGACTACCCGTGAAGAGAAATTCTTTGGTGATAACCTTTTCCGTGACTGGCGTTACAATGCCGACGGTAGCCTGAATAAGGATTTTGTGTTGAACAATCCTACTTATGGCGGACAGGTGTTGGTGGCAGGGAAGAACTTCGGTTCCGGTTCGAGTCGTGAACACGCAGCCTGGGCGATTGCCGGATATGGTTTCCGTGTGGTGGTTTCCAGTTTCTTTGCCGATATTCATAAGAATAATGAGTTGAACAACTTTGTGCTTCCGGTGGTTGTTACTGAAGGTTTTCTGCAGGAATTGTTCGATTCGATTGAAGCGGACCCGAAGATGGAAGTGGAAGTGAACCTTCCCGAACAGATCATCATCAATAAGGCGACAGGTAAAAGTGAACATTTCGAAATCAATGCTTACAAGAAACATTGTTTGATGAACGGATTGGACGATATAGATTTCTTGTTAAGCAATAAAGATAAAATAGAAGAATGGGAAAAGAAGGCGTGAAAATAGAAATCATGGACACGACGCTCCGTGATGGTGAGCAGACCAGCGGAGTATCTTTTGTGCCTCATGAAAAACTAATGATCGCCCGTTTACTATTGGAAGATTTGAAGGTAGACCGGGTGGAGGTTACTTCGGCACGAGTATCGGAGGGCGAGTTTGAAGCCGTGAAGATGATTTGTGACTGGGCGGCCCGGCGCAATCTGCTTCACAAGGTGGAAGTGCTAGGATTTGTAGACGGTCATACTTCGGTGGACTGGATACAGCGTACTGGCTGCCGTGTGATCAATCTTCTTTGCAAAGGTTCGTTGAAACATTGTACACAGCAACTGAAAAAGACTCCGGCAGAGCATCTGGCGGATGTTATTGATGTGGTGCACTATGCCGACGACCAGGATATCACTGTTAATGTTTATCTGGAGGACTGGAGCAACGGCATAAAGGATTCTCCCGAATATGTGTTCCAGTTGATGGATGGATTGAAAGATACGAGTATCAAGCGTTTCATGTTGCCCGATACTTTGGGAATCCTGAATCCGTTGCAAGTAATAGAGTATATGCGGAAGATGAAGAAGCGTTATCCACATACTCATTTCGATTTTCATGCACACAATGACTATGATTTGGCGGTAAGTAATGTGCTGGCAGCGGTATTGAGCGGTGTCAAAGGATTGCATACTACCATCAATGGATTGGGTGAACGGGCGGGCAATGCTCCTCTCGCAAGTGTGCAGGCTATTCTGAAAGACCATTTCAATGCGGTGACCAATATCGATGAAAGCCGCTTGAACGATGTCAGCCGGGTGGTGGAGTCATATTCGGGTATCATGATACCTGCCAATAAGCCGATTGTAGGTGAGAATGTCTTTACGCAAGTGGCAGGCGTGCATGCCGACGGTGACAATAAAAATAGCCTGTATTGCAATGACCTGCTTCCCGAACGGTTCGGGCGGAAACGTGAATATGCGTTGGGAAAGACAAGCGGCAAGGCGAATATCCGCAAGAACCTCGAAGACCTCGGGCTGCAACTGGACGAAGATTCTATGCGCAAGGTGACGGAACGGATTATCGAATTGGGAGACAAGAAAGAACTGGTGACTCAGGAAGATTTGCCATATATTGTTTCCGATGTGTTGAAGCATGGTTCGATAGGTGAGAAGGTCAAACTGAAGAGCTATTTCGTGAATCTGGCTCATGGCTTGAAACCGATGGCAACGTTGAAGATAGAAATAAACGGAAAAGAATACGAAGAAAGTTCGGGTGGAGACGGTCAGTATGATGCTTTCGTTCGTGCATTGCGTAAGATATATAAGGTGACGCTGGGACGCAAGTTCCCGATGCTGACTAATTATGCGGTGACAATCCCGCCCGGCGGGCGTACGGATGCGTTTGTGCAGACGCTAATTACATGGAGTTACGATGAACAGGTGTTCCGTACCCGTGGACTGGATGCCGACCAGACGGAGGCTGCCATCAAAGCTACTATGAAGATGCTCAATCTCATAGAAGACGAATATGAGAAAAATAACGATTAATGATTAACGATTAATGATTAACGGAGAGCGAATTGTACTACGGTCTTCGGTTAATCACTAATAAACTAAACATTGAATAATATGGATTTTAAAATTGCTGTATTAGCAGGCGATGGTATCGGACCGGAAATCTCTGTGCAAGGTGTAGAGGTGATGAGTGCCGTTTGCGAGAAGTTTGGTCACAAAGTGAATTACGATTATGCCATCTGTGGCGCCGATGCGATAGATAAAGTGGGTGATCCGTTTCCGGAAGCAACTTATCAGGTGTGTAAGGATGCGGACGCTGTATTGTTCTCTGCCGTAGGTGACCCGAAATTTGACAATGATCCTACTGCTAAAGTACGTCCCGAACAAGGTCTGTTGGCTATGCGTAAGAAACTGGGACTTTTCGCCAATATCCGTCCTGTACAGACATTCAAATGCTTGATTCACAAATCTCCGTTGCGTGCGGAACTGGTGGAGAACGCTGATTTTATCTGCATCCGTGAATTGACCGGTGGTATGTATTTCGGTGAAAAGTATCAGGATAATGACAAAGCTTATGATACCAACTATTATACTCGCCCGGAAATCGAGCGTATCTTGAAAGTGGCTTTCGAATATGCAATGAAGCGCAGAAAACACCTGACGGTGGTAGATAAGGCAAACGTGTTGGCTTCTTCCCGTCTGTGGCGTCAGATTGCGCAGGAAATGGCTCCGAACTATCCGGAAGTGACAACAGACTATATGTTTGTAGACAATGCTGCCATGAAGATGATTCAGGAACCTGCTTTCTTCGATGTGATGGTAACGGAAAACACCTTCGGTGATATTCTGACGGACGAAGGTTCGGTAATCAGCGGTTCTATGGGATTGCTTCCGTCTGCTTCTACCGGCGAGAGCACTCCGGTGTTTGAACCTATTCACGGTTCATGGCCGCAGGCTAAAGGACTGAATATTGCTAATCCGTTGGCACAAATCCTTTCCGTAGCTATGCTGTTCGAGTATTTCGACCTGAAAGAAGAGGGGGCGTTGATTCGTAAGGCGGTAGACGCTTCTTTGGATGAGAATGTGCGTACACCGGAAATTCAGGTTGCTGGTGGTACCAAATACGGTACGAAAGAAGTAGGTCAGTGGATTGTTGACTATATTAAAAAGGCTTGATAAATTTAGGTAATCAAGAAAGTCTCATAAATTAAAACAAAAAGCCTGGCATTGGAAACGGTATCAGGCTTTTTTATTAATATATTTTTCTGTTTTACCAACTTCTAATCGTGGAATAGATAAGGATTCCGAGCACCGTCAGCAATCCTGCATAAATAGTGACTGATGTTTGCTTGATTTCATTTCTTCTCATGCGAGTGGATGGCTCCAAATAAACGGCCGCTTTATGAGCAATAGTACTGAACATCCATCCGCCGAATCCGCCGATGATACCGCCGACAAGTAAATCTCCGGGATAGTGTACCCCCAGATAAATGCGGGTATAGCAATTGAGTGCAGCCCATGCTATGATAAAAAGACTTAGCCAGCGTTTGCGGAACGTACATATTACATACAGGGCAAGTCCGAATGAATTGGCGGCATGGCAGGATGGGAAACCGTAGCTTCCACCGCGGTATCCATTTACAATATATACCATATCGACAATCGGATTTCCAAGGTTGGCGGGACGCAGACGTGCTACAACCGGTCGGATAAGGCTGCTGCATATCTGGTCGGCAAAGGTGATGGTAAGGGCAATGGCTACCACATAACACAGCACTGCTTTCCAGTGAAAGTTCTTTAGTAAGATATACAGGATGGTAGCGTACATAGGCACCCAGATTATTTTTCCTGTAAAAGAGGTCATAAAGTAATCCCAGAAAGGGGAGTGTATGCCATTGAAAGACAGGAAGATATTTGTATCTATCTCTGACAGGTATTTAATGAGGTCGGTGTTTACCATCATGTTTTATTGTTAAATTTTTGACGTCGCAAATATACAATAAAGAATAGGAAATTGTCTTATATAACCTTATAAATCTTCTGTTATTCCCTGTCTCTAGCGTTTTGCAAGGTCATCGTAGAGCTTTTGCAGAAACGCTTTTCCTTTTTCGAGGTTCGCTCCTTTTTCCGTACCTTCGTCAAGTTGTACGGTATTGGCCTCCAGATTATATACCAGTTGGTTTTCGGGAGTCACCATACCGAAGAAGTTAGGGCGGGTGAAGTATCCGAAATGCGGAGATGCCGGATTCATGATATCCTTACTGAAAGTAAATTCATCGTGTGGCAACCCTAGTTGGGAGAGCAGGGTGGCGGCAATATCAATTTGCGAAGCATAGGTGTCTATGACACGAGGTTCTTTGATTGCTCCACCGAGCAGGATAAGCGGGATAGTCTGTCCGTCCAATGGGTTTTCTATCGGATAGGGATACACTCCTTGATGATCCGGAACGAGTACAAACACAGTGTTTTTCCATTGTGGAAGTTCCTTGTATCGTTTGATGAAGTCGCCTACGCAACTATCAGCGTATGCGAAGGCGTTGAGTCCTTTATCATCCAGTCGGTGAAACGGAACTTCAAATGGTTCGTGGCTGCTTGAAGTCTGAACAAATTTCAGGAAAGGCTCTTTTTGTTCCTCTTCCTTCATATCTTTCAGCAGACGTTGGAACAAGACATGGTCATGTGCTCCCCATTTGCTTGTACGTTCGGATAGCGGGAAATCTTTATCGCAAACGATTTTTTCGATACCGGAAGATATGAGATAAGAGCGCATATTGGTAAAATCAGCGTCTCCGCCGTAGTAATAATCCAGGCTATATCCGGCGTTTTTCAGACTGCGCGGGATAGAGGGAAGTTTGTCTGTCTTTTCGGGATACTTCATGATACTGGTGCTCGGCTGTCCGGGATAAGCGCTGATGATAGATGCCAGTCCGCGGTCGGTTCGGAAACTATTGGCGTAGAAATTACTGAATAAGATGCCTTCTTTTGCGAATTTATCCATATTGACTGCCACATTGGGCTGCCCGCCGAATGTTTCCATCAAGTGTGTAGAGAAACTTTCGAGAATGATAAAGACGATATTCGGGCGCTGGGTGTTTAATAATTGTGGAATGCTGTCTGTTGCTGCGACAGGTTTGTCGAGCATTTCCGCAAATAACTCGTCCGCCACTTTCGGATCCATGAAGCGGTATTGCTTGTCGAAGTTAGTCTGATGGGTAGCAGAGTACATAAAGCTGAATGCCGGGTTGATAGCAGCATGGTTCATCCGCTGGTCTTGGCTGAAATATACTTTGCTCAAATTCATTGTTGATACAGTGAAACCGCCGCGGATAGGGATAAAGAGGGCGGCTGTCAGAAGTAGAAGCGCGAGAGATATATTTTGTCGCCGGTAAGGTATTTTCAACGGTTTTCTTTCACGGATAAGTGCCATATAGAATATGTAGTATAAGAGGGCGGCATAGATGAGTATTGCCAGTATGCCTAGCAGGACAAACCAAAAGCTGACACTTGCCATAGCGTCTTTGGGCGAAGAGAAGAAGTAGAAAATAGGGGTGGCGTCCAGGCGGAATCCCCAAAAACCGTATAATCCCAAGTCGATGATAAAGATGCACGCCATGATGAAGGCTATTAAGCCGAAGTAGACTTGCCGGATATGTCGGAGAATGGATGATTGCGTCCAGGCAGAAGCTATGAGTATCAGTCCCGGAATGGCAGTGAGATAACCTGCGAGGGATAAATCCAAAGGAAGGCCGTGCCACATGACGCTGAAATAGTTGCCGAAGGACACATCATTATATAGTTCATGGTAGTAAACCATGAAGATAGGTTTTTGAAGAACAAACAGAAGGACAAATAAAAAATAGGTCGTGAGAAATTGTATGATTCTCTTTTTCATATCTGTAAACTTAAAAAGATTGAACGGATACAAAGTTACTATACTTTTCCTTATCTTTCTTATGATGTGATGTAAAACATACCTTTTTTTCCATATCTTTGCCCGATATGTGACAAAAATGAAGTCGTGAAATGGCAAAGATTGCAAAGAAACTAACAGATTTAGTAGGGAATACCCCTTTGATGGAACTTTCCGGTTATAGCGAAAAGTATGGTCTTAAACAAAATATTATTGCTAAACTGGAGTCTTCTAATCCGGCGGGAAGTGTGAAAGACAGGGTGGCTCTTTCGATGATTGAAGATGCGGAAGCACGCGGAGCATTGAAACCTGGTGCAACGATTATTGAGCCGACAAGCGGAAATACAGGTGTCGGACTGGCAATGGTGGCTACTATTAAAGGATATCATCTGATATTGACCATGCCCGAAACGATGAGTCTGGAACGGCGGAATCTGTTGAAAGCGTTAGGTGCGGAAATTGTATTGACGGATGGACGGGGCGGGATGGCTGCTTCCATTGCCAAAGCGGAGGAGTTGCGCGACAGTATTCCCGGTTCGGTGATTTTGCAACAGTTTGAGAATTCTGCCAATGCTGCTGTGCATGAACGGACAACGGGTGAAGAAATTTGGAGGGATACAGACGGTGAAGTGGCCGTTTTTGTAGCCGGAGTTGGTACCGGGGGAACAGTCTGCGGGGTAGCCCGTGCTTTGAAGAAACATAATCCGAATATTTATATTGTTGCTGTAGAACCGGCATCGTCTCCTGTGTTGACAGGGGGCGAGGCGGCTTCGCATCGTATTCAAGGTATTGGGGCGAATTTTATCCCGAAGCTTTATGATGCTTCGGTGGTGGATGAAGTGATAGGCGTGCCAGATGATGAAGCGATTCGTGCAGGGCGTGAGTTAGCGGCAACAGAAGGTCTGTTGGCGGGTATTTCTTCGGGAGCAGCTGTGTATGCCGCCCGTCAACTGTCACAACGCCAGGGGTTTAAGAACAAAAAAATAGTAGCGTTGTTACCTGATACGGGAGAACGTTATCTGTCTACCGAGTTATTTGCATTTGACGCGTATCCGTTGGATTGATTCATTAATTATATCCCGAACTATATGGTAAGAATTATAATAGCATTACTTTTTTGTTTTCCGGTTGCCATTTGTGCGCAGACTTATCAGCAGTTGTCTGAAAAAGCAATCGAATGTATTGAGAACGATAGTCTTCCCCAGGCAGAGGAACTTTTGCTTCAGGCTTTGAAGCTAGAACCGAAAAACGGAAAGAATGCGCTGCTCTTTTCTAACTTAGGATTGGTTCAGCGTCGTTTAGGCGAGTTTGATAAAGCATTGGAATCTTATTCTTTTGCACTGAACTTTGCTCCTTTGGCAGTCCCTATTTTGCTCGACCGTGCCGCCATTTATATGGAGATGGGAAAGACGGATCGTGCTTATACGGATTACTGCCAGGTGCTTGACGAGGATAAAAAGAACAAGGAAGCGTTGCTGATGCGTGCTTATATTTATGTGATACGCAGGGATTATCCGGCTGCACGGATAGATTATAACCGTTTGTTGGAGATTGAACCTCAGAGTTATAGCGGCCGTCTCGGGTTGGCTACTCTGGAGCAGAAAGAAGGAAAGTTCCGGGAAGCTCTTGAAATATTGAATAAGATGCTTGCGACCACTCCTGAAGATGCGACGCTCTATATTGCCCGTGCTGATGTGGAACGTGAGATGAAACATGAAGATTTGGCGATGGTCGATTTGGAGGAAGCCATCCGGCTGGATGCTGCCTCGGCTGATGCTTATCTGTTGCGTGGAAATATCTACCTGGTACAGAAGAAGAAAGGATTGGCAAAAGCTGACTTTGAAAAAGCTATTTCATTGGGAGTGCCTCCGGCTGATTTGCACGAGCAATTGCGGCAATGCAAGTGAAGTTATCAATAAGCCGACTGTATTTTTCCGGTTTACATAAGTTAGAGTTTTTGTTATAGACATTAGTTCGTTCCACAGTTGTTTCCCTTTAGTTCCACATATATGGAACTAAAGGGAAACAACTGTGGAACGGAAAGATAACATTAGTGGAACGAATAATCATTAACCAGGCGACTCGTTAATATATACTATTCAAGAATTTCTTTTATTCTACGAACTGTCTAATCAGATTTACGAAGTCCTTTCCATATTTCTTTTTTTTGTGTTCGCCGATACCACTGATTTCTCCAAACTCTTCGATGGTGGTGGGACGTGAGATGCAAAGCAGATGCAACACTTTGTCTGACAGGACGATATAGGCGGGCAAAGCTTCCTGATCGGCAAGCCGTTTTCTTAATCCTCGCAATGCCTCGAACAAATCTTGGCTTTCGCCGCCTGTCGCACTGAAGGGGAGTTCTTTGGCGATAACCACTTTTTTCTTTTTTCCTTTTCGGGTAATTGCTTCCTCATGCTGGATAACTGCCAATGTAGCTTGTGCTCTTCCGAAAAGAATATCGCTTCCGCTTGACGTTATTTTGAGATGGTTATTCTCATTATAAGCAATCTCGAAATAACCGAGTTGGAGCATCTGGAGCAGATAATCCTGCCAGTCACGAGGTGGAATGTCGCGTCCGACACCAAAAGTTTTAAGTTCCTGGTATCCTTTTCCGGTCACTTCCACGGAGTAGTTTCCACGAAGAATATCAATCAATATGCTTGTGCTGATTTGTTGTTCTGCACGTGCGATGGCACTTAATGCTTTTTGTACAATGACTGTGCCGTCAAACCGTTGAGGGGGATTTTTGCAGACATCGCAGTTGCCACAGTCTTCGGTAGTTGTTTCTCCGAAATAACTCAGCAGGATTCTTCTCCGGCAAATATCCGCTTCCGCATACTGCTGCATACGTTGCAGCTTTTCAATATTGATGTTCTGCTGGTTACTCTCCGTGGCAAACTTGGTCAGCAATATCAAATCACCTAAAGAATAAAACAATACAGTGTCACTTGGCAGACCGTCACGTCCGGCACGTCCTATCTCCTGATAAAAACTTTCTATACTTTTAGGCAGGTTGTAGTGGATTACCCAACGGACATTCGACTTGTCGATACCCATGCCGAAAGCAATCGTGGCGCATACTACCTGAATCCGGTCATTGATAAAATCGTCTTGCGTTTCCTCCCTTTGCTGCGTAGGCAATCCGGCATGATAAACCCCGCAACGAATCCCCTGCTTCTGCAACATCTGAGCTACTGTCTCCGTCTTGTTACGGCTCATACAGTAAATAATCCCGCTTGTTCCCTCATGGCGGCGGATAAATTCAAGGATAGCTTTGTTCTTTTCCTTTGCCTGGAATCCGCGCTTTACCGTCAGACTGATATTGGGACGGTCAAAAGAGGATATAAAAGTACGGGGTTCGACAAGATGAAGTTGGCGAATGATGTCTCCGCGGGTAATTTTATCTGCGGTGGCAGTCAAAGCGATGATCGGTACTTGTGGAAATTGCTGGTGGAGAACTCCCATTTGAGTATATTCCGGGCGAAAATCGTGTCCCCATTGCGAAATACAATGGGCTTCGTCAATAGCGAACAGGGAAATATGCATATCTCGCAATAAATAATCTTTCTCCGCCAGCAATTTCTCCGGTGAAATGTAGAGCAACTTCAACCGTCCCTCAATGCAGGCACGGCGCAGATTGGCATTTTCTGTTTCGTCATTACTGCTGTTCAACGCTCCGGCAGCAATTCCGTTTGCCAACAATGCTTCCACCTGGTCTTTCATTAATGAAATCAACGGGGATACTACAACGGCAGTGCCCTCACTAAGTAAGGCGGGAAGCTGGTAGCAGATGGACTTTCCCCCGCCAGTAGGCATTAGCACTAATGCATCCTTCTTATGGAGGATGTGGCGGATGATGTCTTCTTGCTGGGGACGGAAACTGTCGTATCCGAAATATTTCTTTAGAGTTTCTCTCATGGATGCTTGTTTTAACTTGCTGCAAAGGTACGTTTTTCTTTTGCAATTTCCGCAATGTGTAGATTTCAGTTTCCGAGATGAAATATAAAAAGGTTAAAGTTTCTTATTATTCGAACTTATTCCTTCTTTTTCAATGTTTTTGATTGTTTTATTAGAAAAAAATGCACAAAATAATTGTGTGTTTAAAAAAAAAGTAAGACATTTGTAACATGTTATGTTGCAAATGAGCAATTAATAACAGATGAACGAACCCTAACCAGTTAATTCAATGAGTGATTTAGAGAACAAAAAAACGGAAGAAACTCCGAAAAAACGTCCCTACAATTTGAGGGAAAAGAAAGAAAAGAAGGCTGCATACAGGTCTTTAATTAGGCCGGAATTGGCAGACGAGTTGTATGACAAGATACTGAATATCATTGTTGTACAGAAGAAATACAAGGATCCTGACTATTCAGCTAAGGATTTGGCGAAAGAATTGAAGACAAATACCCGTTACCTTTCTGCAGTGGTAAATTCACGCTTTGGCATGAACTATTCTTGCCTGTTGAATGAATACAGAGTAAAAGATGCTTTGCATTTATTGACTGACAAACGTTATGCCGACAAAAATGTGGAAGAAATTAGTGCTATGGTTGGCTTTGCAAATCGTCAATCTTTTTACGCTGCATTTTATAAAAACGTAGGTGAGACTCCTAATGGATACCGCAAAAAACATTTGGAAAACAAAAAGTAATTGCGCATATCGAGATTAATCGAAAGGAATTACCTCTAAATGAAAGATTTTGGAGATGATTCCTTTTCTTGTTTTAATTAATCAACACTAGCATTATGAATAAACATCTTATTTCAATGGCGGTAGCCGCTACGATTCTGACATCGTGCGGCGGAGCCAAAACAACAACTGCCGAGGCAGATAAATTTGATTATACAGTGGAACAATTTGCAGACTTACAGATTTTGCGTTATAAAGTTCCCGGATTTGAGGAACTGACGCTAAAACAGAAGGAACTGATTTATTACCTGACAGAGGCTGCTCTGGAGGGAAGGGATATTCTGTTTGACCAGAATGGAAAATATAATTTGAGAATCCGTCGGATGCTCGAAGCAGTATATACAAACTATCAGGGAGATAAAACAACGCCTGATTTTAAAAATATGGAGGTGTATCTGAAAAGAGTATGGTTCTCCAATGGTATTCATCATCACTATGGTGCGGAGAAGTTTGTGCCCAACTTCTCGCAGGAATTCTTGAAACAGGCTGTACTCGGTATAGATGCCAAGTTGTTGCCGTTGGCGAAAGGGCAGACTGCCGAACAACTTTGTGCCGAACTGTTTCCGGTGATTTTCGATCCGACTGTTATGCCGAAACGGGTAAACCAGGCAGATGGCGAAGATCTTGTGTTGACCTCTGCTTGTAACTATTATGACGGAGTGACGCAGAAAGAGGCAGAGAGTTTTTATAGCGCCCTGAAAGACCCGAAAGATGAAACACCGGTTTCTTACGGGCTGAACAGTCGGCTGGTCAAAGAAAACGGAAAGTTGGAGGAGAAAGTTTGGAAAGTAGGCGGACTCTATACACAGGCAATAGAGAAGATTGTTTATTGGTTGAAAAAAGCGGAAGGTGTAGCGGAGAATGAGGCACAGAAGGCTGTTATCACCAAGCTGATTCAATTCTATGAAACAGGCAATCTGAAAGATTTCGATGAATATGCCATTCTTTGGGTGAAAGACCTTGATTCACGCATCGACTTTGTGAATGGATTTACTGAAAGTTATGGCGATCCGTTGGGTATGAAAGCGAGCTGGGAGTCTTTGGTGAATTTCAAAGATTTGGAATCAACTCACCGCACAGAGATAATCAGTAGCAATGCGCAGTGGTTTGAAGATCATTCTCCGGTAGATAAATCTTTCAAGAAAGAAAAGGTAAAAGGGGTATCGGCTAAAGTGATTACTGCCGCTATCCTTGCAGGTGATCTTTACCCGGCAACGGCTATCGGCATCAATCTGCCGAATGCAAACTGGATTCGTGCTCACCACGGTTCTAAATCGGTGACAATCGGAAATATAACAGATGCTTATAATAAAGCCGCTCATGGAAACGGATTCAACGAAGAATTTGTTTATAGCGATGCGGAAATACAACTGATCGATGCTTATTCTGATTTAACGGATGAGCTGCATACGGACTTGCACGAATGTTTGGGACACGGTTCCGGTAAGTTACTTCCGGGTGTAGATCCTGATGCTTTGAAAGCATACGGCTCTACCATCGAAGAGGCGCGTGCCGATTTGTTCGGATTGTATTATGTAGCTGACCCCAAGCTGGTGGAACTGGGACTTCTCTCTTCTCCCGATGCTTATAAAGCTCAATATTATACTTATCTGATGAACGGTCTGATGACGCAGTTGGTACGTATCGAACCGGGAAATACAGTGGAAGAAGCTCACATGCGCAACCGCCAGTTGATAGCCCGTTGGGTATTTGAGCAGGGGGCTGCCGATAAAGTGGTAGAATTGGTGAAGAAAGACGGAAAGACTTATGTGGTTATCAATGATTATGAGAAAGTACGTGAGCTTTTCGGCAAATTGTTGGCTGAAATTCAGCGAATCAAATCGACAGGTGACTTTGAAGGTGCCCGTTCATTGGTAGAAAACTATGCCGTAAAAGTAGATCCGGCTTTACATGCAGAAGTTCTGGAACGTTATAAGAAGTTGAATCTGGCTCCTTATAAAGGTTTTGTGAATCCGAAATACGAACTGGTGACAGATGAAAACGGAAACGTTACGGATGTCACGGTTTCTTATGATGAAGGTTATGTAGAACAAATGTTGCGTTACAGCACTGATTATTCTCCGCTGCCTTCCATAAACAACTGATCTGAAATGGATATTAAAGAACAATTGAAAGATATCAAGACACAGCTCCGTCTCTCTATGAACGGGGCTGTGTCTCAAAGTATGCGCGAGAAAGGGCTGGCTTATAAACTCAATTTCGGAGTGGAACTGCCTCGTATCAAGATGATTGCCGAAGGTTACGAAAAGAATCATGACCTGGCGCAGGCTTTATGGAAAGAGGAAATTCGCGAATGTAAGATTCTGGCGGGAATGCTTCAGCCGATTGAAACGTTTTATCCCGAGATAGCCGATATTTGGGTGGAAAACATCCGGAATATCGAAATAGCAGAACTGACTTGTATGAATCTCTTCCAGCATTTACCGTATGCTCCGGCCAAATCTTTTCACTGGATTGCCGACGAACAGGAGTATGTGCAGACTTGTGGTTTCCTGACTGCTGCCCGTCTTCTGATGAAGAAAGGGGATATGACTGAACGTGCCTCCGGCGAATTGCTCGACCAAGCGATTTGTGCGGTACATTCCGACAGCTATCATATTCGTAATGCTGCTTTGCTGGTTATCCGCAAATATATGCAGCATAGTGAGGAACATGCTTTTCAAGTATGCCGCTTGGTGGAAGGTATGGCTGATTCTACCTTGGAAGGAGAGCAAATGCTCTACAATATGGTGAAAGAGGAGCTTGCTGTAGACTAATCTTATTTCCATGCGGTAAGTCCTTTTATTAAATAACGGTTTAATTTTTAGACGCGGATAACACGGATGACGCGTCTAAAAAATAAACCATCTTATTATATAAGCCAATCTACAAAACGAATGATAGTCTCCACTTAGAGCCTGTTTAAATTCTCTTCAGTCATAATCTTATAGCTGATATTTTAACTTACCCCGGCTCTTCTTGTCGCGT
>NZ_JANJZR010000082.1 GCF_024623065.1 Bacteroides acidifaciens | reverse complement strand
AGACTATGTGACGAATAAAAACTGGTCGGTAAAGCCTATCTAACATAATCTCAGGAAAATTTAAACAGGCTCTTATTTATGCAGTTTATTTTCTGGTTCGTTATTTTCTAACTAGCTATTTCCCAACAGAATATTAAAAATAGAACATTGATAGGTTTATATTATCATTTCGAATTCTGCTTTGCTTACTTGGTATATTTCAATACCGCCTTCACCGGAAAATGGTCTGAAGGAATGCGTGCTTCATACTTTCCGGTGGCTTCGTTTTTAATTCGGTAAGTATCTGTCAGCACTCCGTACTTCTCAACAGCGAAGTTTTTAGTAACGAAGATATGGTCGATACGGTTGGGAGTATATGTGTTCGGATTCCATCCCGCACATGTTCCATTAGTTGCATATCTCAGTTGCGCGACCTCATAAGAGTCTGATAATATTCCGGATTCATGAAGTACTTGATAGCTTTCGCTGGTCTGGTCTACATTGAAATCTCCAGTGAGTATGACGGGGTCTTTGCCACACATCTCTTTAATCTTGCTGATAACCAGCTTGGCACTTTCGCGACGTGCCACTACTCCGATATGGTCCATGTGCAGGTTAAAGAACCAGAATCTGAACTTGCCTGTAATATCCTTGAATTCTCCCCATGTACAGATGCGGGTATAGGCTGCATCCCATCCTTTATTCGGCTTCGAGGTATCTTCCGATAACCAAAAATTCCCGGATTTGAGTAGCTTGAATTTATCCTTCCGGTAGAAGATAGGCGCATATTCCCCTTTCGTTTTCCCGTCATCCCGTCCTACGCCTATATAGCTGTATTGCGGCAAGGCATTCAACATATCTTCCAGTTGGTTATGTTTCACTTCCTGCGCCCCGAATATATCGAAGTCATGAAAGGTGATTAACCGGGTGAGTACCGGGCAACGCTGTTCCCAGCCGTTTCCGGCTTTGGCATCGTTCGGGTTACTGTTTCGTACATTATAAGAAGCGACATTCAGTTGCTGCGCATTCAGTATTGACACACCGCAGAGCGCCAATACAATAAAAAGTTTTCTCATTGTTTTTTATTGTTAGATGGTTATTAAGTATCCTTTTCTTCTGTCTGTCCGCTCCTATATTCTTTGGGAGAAGTGTTGTATAACTTGGCAAACTCCCGGTAGAAATAAGACTTGTTTGAGAAGCCCGATTTATACATAATCTCGGTAACGGTAAGTTTGGTGGTCTTTAATAGTCCCGCTGCATATTCCAGGCGGATGGTACGGACAAATTCGCTTGGTGTCTTTTCCGTCAATTCTTTGAGTTTACGGTACAATCCCGCTTTGCTTACTCCTATAAAGTCTGCGAGAGAATCCGGGTTTATGGATTCGTCGTCAATATTATCTTCAATGAATTTGATAATCTTGTCCAGTAACAGCTCATCCTCTTTATGCATGGTGATTCCATCCCTTACGATGAGAGAGGAACGGCCGGATTTGAAATACTCTTTCATCAGAGAGTATTTATTAATCATATTCTCTACCGCGCTCAGTACATGTCTCGGATGGAAAGGTTTGGGGATATATAAGTCCGTTCCATGATTGTAAGCGTTAATCTGGTCTTCGATGGAGTTCTTGGCGGAGATATGGATAATCGGAATGTGGGCAGTTCGCTCGTTGGCTTTCAATATATCCGTCAGAGTGATGCCGTCCAGCCTGGGCATCAATACATCGCTGATAATAATATCCGGCTGTTTCTGTTCTACCTCTTTCAGCGCCTCTTCCCCGTCGGCTGCTTCCCGAACCTGGTAGTAAGGAAGCAGGATATCTTTCAGAAGTTCGCGGATATTCTTTTCATCTTCTACAATCAATATACTAATTTCCTTTTGTTTAGGGACAAAAAGCATTTCATCGGCTTCTGCCTCTTCTTCTGCCGGCTGACTTTCTTTTCCGGGATTCATGTGCATGGACGGTAGAGACACATTGAATTCTACATACTCTCCCAATACACTTCCTACGGTGATTTCTCCACCCAATAACTCCGTCAAGCTCTTGGTCAGATTCAGGCCGACTCCAGTGCTTCCCGCATGTTTCAGGTTACTGCTTTCGAAAATCTTGAACCTGCTGAATATTTCACTCATTTGTTTCTCTGTCAGTCCCTTGCCCGAGTTGCGGATTCGGAAATACAATGTCCCGTCAGTAACATTCTCCCGTATTTCAGCACGGATATATCCGCCGGACGGCGTATATTTGAATGCGTTGGAAAGCAAATTGAATATTATTTTTTCCAGTGCATTCCGGTCTGTTGTAAAGGATGATACTTCTTTGCTTTTGAAGCTGAAGTCTATCTTGTTTTCTTCGGCAATTTCGGTATAGTTGTCCGATACATAGTCGACGAGCAACTGAATATCCACTTTTTCAGCATAGATAGCCGTATGTCCTGCTTCTGCTTTCCGGAACTCCATCAGTTCGTTGATAAGCCTCTGCATCCGGTCGGCATTGTTCTTGATGATGTAGATATATCTTTTTGTATAACTGTCGAGGTCCGCCTTTTCCAGCAAGTGCTGTGCCGGGCCGTATATCAGTGTCAACGGAGTGAAAAACTCGTGTGCCACATTCGTGAAGAAGTTCAACTTCGATTCATGGATACGTTGCTGATTCTGTTTCTCGATATGTTCCAGTAGAATCTGACGGTTCAGCCGGATTCGATTCTTGATGACGGATTGCGTGATATAGATAGCAATGGCAATCAGGATAAAATAAATAATAAAAGCTGTAGTACTGAGCCACCAGGGGTAAGCGATGTCCAAATTGAGGGAATAGATTTCGTTGCTCCATACCCGGTCGCCATTGGTGCATTTTACTTCCAGTTTATATTTTCCCGGCGGCAGTTTGGTGATAACGATATTCGGGTTATTCTCATTGTAAATCCATTCGTCGGCAAAGTCGATAATGCGGTAGCTGAACTCACAATTCTCATTGTTGATAAAATCATGTGCGGCAAATCCCAAAGTAATATAAGGCTCGTCATAGTCCAATCGGAGTGTATGGTTACGGATACGTTCGTAGATATTCTGGCTTGTATTGTTTATCTTCAGGCTGTTCAGGCTTAATGATGCGATATGTTCCCGTAAGCGTATCTTGTTCTCGTCGAAATAGTTCAACCCGCTGACTCCGCCGAAATACAGCCATCCGGCTTTGTCCTTAAAAATAGCCCCATCAGAAAATTCGTCGTTTTGCAGCCCGTTTCTTGAGGAATAATTGGTAATTTTTCCCGAGGGCAAGTCGATAAAGGAGATACCTTGATTGGTGCTTGCCCAAATATTCCCGTTCTCATCTTTCAGGATGCCGTGAATCGTATTATTGGGCAATCCGTTATTATCCGTATATTCAATGATGGAAGGCGGTATGGCTGTCGGGAACAATCGGTTAAGACCATAACTGGTACCTATCCAGATACTGGCAGAATCTCCTTTAGTCAGATAAATCACGTCATTGTTAGTCAGGGACAAGCCGGGGTCTATCTCACTCATCTGCCGGAAACGTTCGGACGCGATATCGAACTTATTAATTCCGCCCCCTCGCGTGCCTAGCCAAAGTTCATTCTCATCGTATCCAGCGATAACCGAATAAATAATATTATTACTTGGCGAAGAAGGGCCGGGAGATTTATATTGTTTCATGTCCGTTACTCTATAACTTTTTCCTTCCCTTTGCAGGTTCAGCTTGATAAGTCCGTAACCGGAAGTCCCCAACCATAAAAGTGAATCGTTATGGGTGAACAAGATACTGTACACTGCCCTGAAAGCAGAATATTCAGCAGGAATACCCAGTTTTTTCACCTGGCTGCCATTGAGTGGAATATAATTGATACCCGCCCCTTCGGTTCCGATGAATATATCCCCGGACATATTTTTGCGGATAGTATAAACGGAGTTGGAGATTAACCCGTTGCCCGTTGAAAGATAGGGGGTGACTCCCCGTTCCTGCTTGTCGAGCAGCAGGATACCTTCTCCTTTTGTTCCTACGAGTATATTGCCATTGTCTTCCTCACAAAAACAGCGGACAGGATAATTCGTTTTTACGGTATGGAAAGGCGAACTGTGTTCATAGACTTCCAATATCCCTTGTCCGTCCGTACCTACCCAAAGGATATTCTGCGAGCCGATATAAATAGTGAAAATGGAAGCTTTCTCCGGCAATTGGAGTAATTCCGTTGAAGTCCCATTTTCAAGATTATATCTGATGCATCCCCCCTCGATAAAGCTGATAAGGAGATATTCACCGTGGCAGATAGCTTGTGATACAGTCTTGTTCTTCGGAATATTTATACTGTCCAATATACGGTTATCTTGTGAAACAGTCAGCGTCCTGTCATCGTTAATGATAAGGCAGTCCTGGGAAAGATAAATATTGGAAACGGGGGCACAGTGCCTGATTTCTTCTTTAAACGAGAGTTCGGGACAGGAGTTGCGGACAGTCAGTTGATAATGCAATAATTGTCCATGTCCTGTGAGAAAGAATATCCGGTCTTTGGAATCAATGACGAAGTTCCTGATGTCATCGGGCAGGTCATTCTTCAAGGAAACAAACTCCTGTTTCCGGTCATCGAAACAGAATAGACCCTGCTCTTTCACATAACAGATAATATGCTTGCCGGAAGTGATACCCAGCAGAAATGACTTCTCCTGTTTCGGCGGATTATTCTGTGTACCTAAATAATAAGGAGTAAACTGTTGGGTAGAACGTTTCCACCGGTTCACCCCATAGTCCGTAGATACCCACAGGATAGAGTCGCTCTGCTCGATAATCTGCCAGATGACATTATTGCTGATAGACCCTGCATCCTTTTTATTATAAGAATAGGTTTTGAAGCTACGACCGTTATATGCATTTAATCCGTCCCATGTCCCTACCCAAAGCGTATGTTCCGAATCTTCAAGGAAACAATTCACCGAATTATTGGATAATCCATCCGCATTGGAAATCTGTTTTACTACATTCTGCGAATGTAATAAAGCAGGCATCAGGCATGAATAAATAAGGATGCAGATGTAACGGAAATATGAGTGTTTTCGTAGAATCATGTCGCAAAGATAGAGAGGAAAAATAAGAAAACAAAGATAAAAATATGCTGTACAACACCTGTATACCCTTTTGAGAATATAGTACACTCTTCCCGTCGCTGCGTGGGGTAGCTTTGCCACGAGAAATAAAAACAACACCTATTTAATGATTAGAAAATGGATATTGCAAAACGATTTCATCAGAACCCATTATTGAAACCATCTGATTTACAACCGGGAATAGAAGGTATGGAAATCACCTGTTTCCTGAATCCCGGCGTATTCCGCTTCGACGGAAAAACCTGGTTATTACTGCGGGTAGCCGAACGCCCCGTACAGAAACAGGGAGTGATTAGTTTCCCCGTATATAATAAGGAAGGGAAGATAGAAGTGCTTTCTTTCGACGAAAATGACCCGGAACTGGACGCTTCCGACCCTCGTGTGATAGGATATGCGGGACAGAATTATCTGACTACCATGTCTTATCTCCGGTTGGTATCGAGCGAGGACGGCATCCATTTTAAGGAAGAACCGGATTATCCGCCTATTTTCGGCAAAGGGGCATTAGAGGCTTTCGGCATCGAGGACTGCCGGGTGGCGACTACAGCCGACGGCTATTACCTGACGTTTACCGAAGTCTCTTCCGTTGCCGTCGGTGTAGGGCTGATTCATACCCGTGACTGGAAGAATTACACTCGTCACGGCATGATTTTTCCCCCTCATAATAAAGACTGTGCCTTGTTTGAAGAGAAGATAAACGGCAAATATTTCGCCTTGCATCGCCCGAGCAGTCCCGAACTGGGCGGCAACTATATCTGGCTTGCCGAATCACCCGACCGGTTGCACTGGGGCAACCACCGTTGCGTTGCGACCACTCGTCCCGATAGTTGGGATTGTGCCCGTGTGGGCGCAGGTGCCGCGCCTATCCGTACAGAGGAAGGCTGGCTGGAGATTTATCATGGTGCAGACTATCAGAACCGCTATTGCCTGGGAGCCCTTCTGCTTGACTTGAACGACCCCTCAAAGGTAATCGCCCGAAGCAAAGCTCCTATAATGGAACCGACTGCTCCCTACGAGCAAACCGGATTCTTCGGGAATGTGGTCTTCACGAACGGGCATCTGGTAGAAAGGGATACGGTGACTGTTTACTACGGTGCGAGTGATGAAGTAATCTGCGGAGCGGAGTTCTCCATAGGGGAGATTCTTCGTTCATTAAAGTCATGACATATATAAAGGTATAGAATGAATAAATTGAAAAGAGAATATCAATTCTTCAAACAGCAGACTCCCAATGTACGTGTACTGTTGATGACTAACCTGCTCTATGCGTTTGTGCTTCCTGTGGTGGAGATATTTGTAGGCGCTTATGTGATGCGCCACACGAGCGAGCCTGTTTCCGTAGCTTTCTATCAACTTTTTATGTATATCGGCATCATTGCGACCTCTTTTGTCAACGGCTTCCTGTTGCGGCATGTCAGCGTGAAAGTACTGTATGCAGGTGGGATATTAGTTAGCGGGCTGTCGATGTTTGCCATGATGCTGGTAAAGTCATTGGGCTTTGTAGAGTTAGGCATAGCAGGTTTTGTCCTTGGAGCCGCATCGGGTTTCTTTTGGACCAACCGCTATCTATTGACTCTCAACAACACGACCGATAGTAGCCGGAACTACTTTTTCGGACTGGAATCTTTCTTTTTCTCCATCACTTCGATAACTGTTCCTTTATTGATTGGTGCATTCATCAGCCAGATAGATGGCAAAGAAATCATGGGATGCCTGATTGATATAAATGGTGCCTACCGTTTGGTCACAGTCGGAGTCATAGTAGTGACCCTGTTTGCCGTAGCTGTCTTGTGGCGTGGTAAGTTTGCCAATCCGGTACAGAAGAACTTTCTGTATTTCCGGTTCTGTACACTGTGGAAGAAAATGCTGTTGCTGGCTTCCCTGAAAGGAATGGTACAGGGATTCCTGGTGACTGCCCCCGCCATCCTGGTTCTGAAACTGGTCGGTGATGAAGGGACATTAGGCTTGATACAGGGAATTAGCGGTACGCTGACGGCTATACTGGTCTATGTACTGGGGCGTATTGCCAAACCCGAAGACCGCCCGAAGATATTTATTGCCGGGTTACTCGTCTTTTTTATCGGTACTCTGTTCAACGGAGTCTTGTTTTCAGCCACCGGAGTGATTATCTTTGTCCTCTGTAAGGTAATCTTTCAGCCCTTGTTTGACTTGCCTTACTATCCCATTATGATGCAAACCATCGACGCAGTAGTTAAAATCGAGAAAAGAAATGAATACACTTATATTTTAAGCCACGAATTCGGACTATTCCTGGGGCGTGCTTTCGGGCTCATCCTTTTTATGGCACTTGCCTTTGCCATATCACAGGATTTTGCATTGAAGTACGCATTGATACTGGTAGGAGCCTTGCAGTTGATAGCCTATCCGTTGGCTCAGAACATCATCAAACAGAACCAAACGGTGCGCTAATATTTCAAAACCATTAAGCTGCCATTGCAAACGGATGAATTATTATGTTGTACAGCACCTATATACCCTTTTGAGAATATAGTACACTCTATTTTCTGCGGGGTACGATAGTTTTGCCGGCAGAAAAACGATGAACGACCGATTCGGGAAAACTAAAAAAACGACGTATGATAAAACTAAAATCTGTAATCTATTTAATCAGTATGATGACATTAGCCGGATGCTCCGGGCAGAAACAAGCATCCGTAGCTGTCGAAGAACAGAGCGACCAATGGGTACTCGGTCCTTTTGTCCGTCCGGAAGGGGTGAATCCGGTGATTTCTCCGCAACCGACTACTTTTCAATGTCCGATGCGCAAGCAGCCGGTAAGATGGGAAGAGAGTGACACTTTCAATCCAGCGGCAACTGTCAAAGACGGGAAGATTGTGGTACTCTACCGTGCGGAAGACAATTCGGCGCAAGGTATTGGAAAGAGAACGTCCCGTATTGGCTATGCGGAAAGTACGGACGGAGTGATGATGAGCCGGTCGGACGCACCGGTATTGTGTCCTTCCGAAGACGAATTTAAAGAAATAGAATGGGAAGGTGGTTGCGAAGACCCGCGTGTGGCAATGACGGAAGACGGATTGTACGTCATGCTTTATACAGCCTGGAACCGCAATCTTCCCCGCTTGGCGGTGGCTACTTCCAGAGACTTGAAAAACTGGACGAAGCACGGACTTGCTTTTGCGAAAGCATACAACGGGCGTTTTGCCAATATAGCAAGCAAATCAGCTTCTATTGTCACCGGAGTGAAAGATGGCAGGCTGGTCATTGAGAAAGTAGACGGCAAATACTTTATGTACTGGGGAGAGAATGCGGTATGTGCCGCAACTTCCGATAATCTGACCGACTGGACTCCGGTACTCAACGAAAACAACGAACTAAGGGAGATAGCCAAACCCCGCAACGGGTATTTCGACAGCCGCCTGACTGAGTGTGGGCCACCAGCTATCAAAACCGTGAACGGTATTGTGTTATTATACAATGGCAAGAACGGATACAAGGAAGAAAGGGACTCGGCATACCCCGCAGGCGCTTATTGTGCAGGGCAGTTCCTGTTTGACGCCAACGACCCTTATAAGGTACTCGACCGCCTGGATAAACCTTTCTTTGTGCCCGAAGCCGCTTTCGAGAAGAGCGGTCAGTACAAGGACGGAACAGTGTTTATCGAAGGATTGGCTTACTTTAAAAACAAATTATATCTCTATTATGGCTGTGCCGATTCGCAGGTTGCAGTAGCGATATGTGATGATAATATAGATTCGAAACTTAAAACACATAACTAATTTAATCTATGAAACATGCTTGTAAAATGAACACGGTTGTCTTAAAGGCGTTCAATGACCGGCTGAAGATAGCTACTGTTTCAGCTTTAATGGCAGGGACTTTCCTGTGTGTACCGTTTACGATATATGCGGAAAGCCCTTCGGTATCGGGTATCGAACAGACCGTTCGGAATATCACGGTGAAAGGTGTGGTTGTTGATGCCGGCGGAGAACCGGTTATCGGGGCTTCGGTGCAACTGAAAGGTGCTGCCGGTGTGGGGACGATTACCGATGTGGACGGTAAGTTTACCTTGCCGGTTCCCGCTAATGGAGTGTTACAGATTTCCTATATAGGATATAAAACAACAGAAGTGCGGGTGAACGGACAAGCCGGACTGAAAGTAACTTTGCAGGAAGATACCGAGACGCTGGATGAGGTAGTGGTGGTGGGTTACGGCATTCAGAAGAAGGCTTCTGTGACCGGTTCGGTGGCTGTCATCTCTTCGGACAAGTTGATGGAAGTAAAAGCTCCCAGTGTGACGAATATGCTCGCCGGACGTTTGCCGGGTTTGCGTGCCGTACAGCGTAGCGGCAGTCCCGGTGATGATGGAGCTTCCGTTGATATTCGCGGATATGGAAGCATGCTGGTGATTGTAGACGGTATCGAGCGTGATTATACGCAGCTCGACCCGAATGATATCGAGTCCATTTCTATCCTGAAAGATGCCGCCGCAGCGGTCTACGGTTTCAAAGGTTCAAACGGTGTTCTGCTGGTTACTACCAAGAAAGGGACGGAACAGAAGGTCAAGATAGAATATAACGGCTATGTAGGCTTTCAGAAAGTGACCCGCTATCCGGAGATGATGAATGCTTATGAGTACGCTTCTCTTTACAATGAAGCGATTCACAATGCCAACCCGTGGCGCGGAGCTTCCGCTTACTCACAAGAACAACTGGAAGCCTACCGGAACGGTACGGCAGGTACAGACTGGTGGAATGAAACGATGCGTAGCACCGCTCCTCAGACTTCACACAACTTGAGTCTGACAGGCGGTACGGAGAAAGTGAAATATTATATGTCTATCGGATATATGGACCAGGGCGGTATCATCCGTTCGGGCGACTGGAATTACCAACGTTACAACGTCCGTTCCAACCTGAGCGTGGAAGTGGCTAAAGGACTGAACGTGGAACTGCGTTTGAGCGGGCGCTTCGACAACCGCAAAAAGCCTTACAATGGCGACAACCTGTTCCGTTCGGCACAAATGGCTATCCCGACTTACTCCATGTATGCCAATGACAACCCGGATTATTGGGGAGCCGTAGGAGATATGGCGAACCCCGTGCATGTTTCCGATTCGGACGACAGTGGTTATGAAGACCGCCTGCGTCGCGAATTTAACAGCTCGTTGGCTATCACCTGGCAACTTCCCTGGGTGAAAGGACTGATGGCGAAAGCATTGGTTGCCTACGACTATACGAACAAGGAATGGAAAACGTGGCGGAAAGACCTCTCGGAATATACGTATGATTATGCGAATGAAGAGTATATAGAGAAAGTGGTTAATACCGCGCATTTGGAATCGAAACTGGAAAACTATGACAAACCGACCTATCAGTTCTCTATGAACTACAACAATACGTTCGCCAGGAAGCATAACATCGGTGCCATGCTCGTATGGGAAATGTATAATGACAAGAAGAACTGGGTGACCGGGACACGTGACTTTGCTATCGGGCTGATTCCTGACCTGGACTATGGGGATAAGACGAACCAGGAAGCTTCCGGTAAGACACAGGAAACAGCTCATGCCGGCTTGGTGGGACGTCTGAACTATGATTTCTCTAACCGTTATCTGGTGGAATTCAATTTCCGCTATGACGGAACCTATAAATTCCGTGCAGGTAATCGTTGGGGATTCTTTCCGGGTGTTTCATTGGGATGGCGTGTTTCCGAAGAGGCTTTTTTCAAGAAACTGTTGCCCGATATGGATAATCTGAAAATCCGTGCTTCGTACGCCAAAGTGGGAGATGAAGGAGATTTCGATGCGTTCCAGTATCTGGATGGATATACGTCTCACGGAAGCTATATCATGGGCAGCAACGGAGTGACTTCGGGCATGACTACGGTAGGTATGGCAAATCCGTGGCTGACTTGGTATGAATCGAAGATTATGAACATCGGCTTTGAGGCGTCTTACCACAGGGGACTGATTTCTGTGGAGTTCGACTGGTTCCGCAGAAACCGTTCCGGTCTGCCTGCCACCCGTGTAGGCTCATTGCCTACTATCTTCGGTGAATCAATGCCGCAGGAGAACCTGAATTCTGATATTAACACCGGATTCGAGATTGTAGTCGGGCATAAAAACCGGATTGGCAATTTTAATTATAATGTGTCGGCCAACTTCTCTACTACCCGGATTAAGTATGATTATGTAGAGCGGGCGGCTTCCACCAATATGTATGATGATTGGCGTAATAACACCAACGGGCGTTACAAGGATATCCGCTGGGGAAAGAAAGTAATCGGGCAGTTTACTTCTTTCGAGGAAATTTTGAACTCACCGGTTCAGGATAAGGACGGTAACCGTTCGCTGATGCCGGGTGATTTGAAATTCGAAGACTACAATGGTGACGGTATTATTGATGATAACGATACGCAACCACTCGGACACGGTGCCACACCCCGTATGTACTATGGCTTGAATATGTCCGGAGAATACAAAGGATTCGACCTGACTGTCTTCTTCCAGGGAGCTGCCGGACACGATATTTATGTCAGCGGGGATATTCTCGACCCGTTTATCCAGCAAGGTTTAGGTAATGGGCTGGCTATCATGACCGACCGCTGGCACCGGGAAGATCCGACCGACCCTTATAGCAAATGGATTCCGGGATATATGCCTGCCGCACGCGTGGCAGGTGTCGCCGATAACCGTTCCAGTAACTCGTGGTCATTGCACAACGCAAGTTACCTGCGCCTGAAAACCTTGGAACTGGGATACACGCTTCCTAAAGTCTTGACAAAAAAGGCGGCTATCGACCGGGTGCGTTTCTATATCAACTGCAACAATCTGCTGACTTTCACCAAGCGTGACGGACTGATGAAGAACGTCGACCCCGAAAGCAATTCCAGCGGAATACGCTATTATCCGCAGATGAAGACGTATAACTTTGGCGTAAATGTAACCTTCTAAAACCAGTAAAGACAATGAATAGGAATTATCTGAAATATATATTGATAGGCGGGGCATCCATCTTCGTATGGACGGGATGCGATGATTATCTGAACCGTGAGAGTACCAGCGGTGTCAACACACCGGATTTGATTTGGCAAAATCCGAAAGCAATCACAGCCGTATTGGCGGATATGTATGACTCGGGACTGAAACTGGATGAGTTCGACGACTGGTATGGAAGCAAGAAGGCGAACCTGGCGAATCAGACCAGCCTTTCGGATGAGGCTACCGCCAGTTATCAGAAAGAGAGCGCATTCGACAAGTCGAACTCTACTTATTCTTATGGCGACTATGTATTCAACGACGACATGGTGACCCGCTACAAGCAAATCCGCATTGTAAACAACTTCCTGCTGAATATTGAGAAAACTTCCGTATTGAGTGAGGATGAGAAAGAAGAACTCGGTGCAGAAGCCCGCTTCATCCGTGCTATGCAGTACTTTGGACTGGTGAAACGTTATGGGGGCGTTCCTTTGCAGACTGTTCCGCAAGAATATACCGCAGGAAATACGGAAGCTCTTTACCAGGCTCGTGATACGGAAGCCGCGACCTATGATTTCATTATCAATGAATGTAAAGCTATCTATGAATCATTGCCGGAAGTACGCAGCAGTGATGCCAAATACCGCGCAAATCGTGGAACGGTGCTTGCCTTGTGGTCACGTGCCGCACTGTATGCCGGTACTATCGCTAAGTATTCCAAAACGCTGACTCTGACAGGCGAAGCTGTTTCCAAAGGATATGTTTATATTCCGGAGACAGAAGCGGAACGTTACTTTGACGAATGTTACACTGCTTCATCGAAGATTCTGGATGAAATGGTTCCCCGTGTGTATAGCTTGTATAAATCGACCAGTATGGAACCGGAAGAGCTGGCGCAAAACTTTTACAATCTCTTCTCCAAAGCAGTGAATGGGGATAACGGAGAATATATTTTCCAGAAACAGTATAATGTGGCTGCCGGTAAAGGACATATGTGGGATAAACTGAATGTTCCTTTCTCTTATCGTGGCGACGGTTGGGGATGCGGCATGTCTCCGGTACTGGAAATGGTAGAGGAATTTGAATATATTGACGGTACGGAAGGGAAGCTGAAGATGAAAGACAGCGGTGGAAAAGCTATCAGCTATGATAGCCCGTATGATATCTTTAAGAATAAAGACCCTCGTTTATTAGGTTCGGTTTACCTGCCCGGTGCTGATTATAAAGGATACGGCGGCGGTAAAATCGAATGGATACGCGGTGTCATCAACGGACAGGATGGGATAGGAACCAAGTATGAAGCTTCCGCCCAACCGGATAAGGAGAACAAAGTTGTAATAGACGGACAGACTTATAATACTTCGGGAAAAGACGGTGGCTCATTAAGTGTAGGTGACGCCAGCAAGACGGGTTTCTATCAGCGTAAATTCCTGGATGAAAGTCTGACGGACTATACGGACATCGACGCAAAACGTTCTTCTACTCCCTGGGTGGTTTTCCGTCTGGCAGAAATCTATCTGAATCGTGCAGAGGCTTGCATGGAATTGAATCAGCACCTGGACGTGGCATTGAAAGATATCAATGAGATTCGCGGCAGGGCAGGCATCAAACTATTGACTGCCGGTAACTTGACGCTGGATAAAGTGCGCCATGAACGGAAAGTGGAACTTGCTTTTGAGAAGCATCGTTACTGGGATTTGAAACGTTGGCGCCTGGCTCATCTGGATGTAAGCAAAGGTGGTTTGACCAATTTCCGCGGCACGGCTCTCTGTCCGTATTACAATGTTAAGAGTGGCAAGTACACCTTTGAAACCGGTGTGCCCGAAAAGAGAAAGCGTCTTTTCCTTGAAAAGAACTACTATACGGTGTTCCGTGCCGAGGACTTGAGTACGAATCCGTTGATGGTACAGAATCCGGGGTACGGTAATTGATACGTCCAATTGTAAGTTTAAAGAAGAAACGATATGAATAAAATAATAAACATAGGATTGACTGCATTATTCGCCTGTTTCGTGGCGGCATGCGAAAATGACATCGATAATTATGATGCACCGAACGGTGGCGTGTATGGCACTATCTATGATAAGGAAACGAATGAACCGGTTCCTATGCCTGTGCCGGGAAGTAGCGGTGTGATGATGAGTTTGTACGAGCAGAATACGGGGGCTACCGCCTCTGTTGATTTCCGTGCCCGCCAGGATGGAACGTTTGAGCATACGAAGGTGTTCAATGGCAGCTATCGTATTCAGGCAAAGGATGGCCCTTTTGTCGGGGTATGTGAGGGGTATGTCACCGTGAACGGACAAACGCAGGTTGATTTGTACACAATCCCGTTCTCGCGTATCAGCCTTGATGTGGCTGTATCGGCTGATAATAAGCTGACACTGACCTATGATGCGAAAACATCGAACGAGACATTGCAACTGACGGATGTTTCCGTGATATGGAATTATGCTCCGGGAGTGGATGTGAACAATGCAAACCATGCCACCCTCTCTTCACTGGGGACAAAGGCCAGTGGTACGCACGTCATCGACCTGATGAGTGATACTGAATTTATAGAGAATCATTATAAGATTGTTTCCAACAAGAACAGGGTGTATGTACGTGTTGCGGCTACGGTGACAGCAGAAAGCAAACCGTACGTGAACTACAGCCGGGTAGTGGAAGTAACTGTGAATGATATAAGATAAACGATAAAAAAGAAGGTAACAATGAAACATAAATTCTATTTATTACTGGTACTGTTGGTGGGCGGTTTGTTTGCCGGTTGCAGTTCGGACGATGACGGTGTGACCCCGCCGGACGAAAAGGACGGGGTATTGGTAAAAGTCATGTCTTACAATATATATAGCGGGCAGAAAGCTTATTCCGGGAAAAAGGGAATGGAAGCGATTGCCCAAGTGATTAAAAAGATAAATCCGGACTTGGCAGGTTTGCAGGAGTTTGAGACGAAGACTAACAAGGTGGAGAAAGCGGATATTATCGCCCTGATGAAAGAAGTGACCGGAATGCCTTATGCTTTCTTTGTCAAAACCCGTGATGTGGACGGCGGCGAGTATGGAAACCTGATTCTCTCGAAGTATCCGATAAGTGATGAAGTGAATTATGATTTGCCGAGAATAGAGACAGTGGAAGATGTCTACCCGCGTTCGATGGGAGTAGTGAAAACAGAAAAAGATGGAAAGGGTTTCTATTTCGGAGTGACGCACTTGTCTCATGTGGGCAACGAAACTAATCGTATCAACCAGACTACAACGATTATCGAAAAGACAAAGGGCTTGGATAAGCCGATGATATTGACTGGCGATTTCAATGCTTTAGCCGACTCCGGCCCGATGAAGATATTGTATGAGCGTTTTGAAATCGGTTGCCTGAACGGGAACTATGGACTGACAACGGGAACGCCCGTTCCGGTGAAAGCGATTGATTTCGTATTGTACACTCCGGATGACGGAATGTCTCCGAAAGCCTATGATGTGTATTATGATGCTTATGTAGAATCAGACCACTTTCCGGTGGTAGCTACGTTCAGTATAAACGATTAACCTAAAAAGACAGAAACATGAAAACATTGATACATCATTTGAAACGGTTTTCTATCTATTCTCTGATGTTTGCGTCAATCTGCTTTGTCGCTTGCGAGGATGAGAACCGGCAGGATATGACACCTGAAATCGGAGAGGGCGAAGCTACTCCCAAAATCACTATGTACACGCCGACAGCCGGCGGGAAGTCTACAAGCCTGACTTTATACGGTACACATTTCGGTACGGATTTGGAACATATCCGCGTGACAGTCAACGGGGTGGATGCCGAAGTGACGGGTGCGTTGGGGAATATTATTACTGCCAATGTGCAGAGGGGTTCCGGCTCCGGTCCGGTGAAAGTATACCTCGGTCAGGGAGAAGCTATGCAGGAACTGACATATAAAACGGAGTTTGAGTATTCTCAGTCTCCTATTGTAAGTACTTATATCGGCAGTTATGTTCCTGCCGCAAAAACGGAGAAGAAAGAGGGGACCCTCATGGAAGCGGTTCTTTGGAAACCGGGTTCTATTGCTTTCGACAAGGAAGGTGCTTTATATATTGTGGAAGATGATGACCGTGATATCCGTATCGCGAAAAATAATCAGGTCGCTACTTTCTTACGCGGTGATGGAACGGGTGGAACTGTATTCAGAATGATGAATATCGCTTTCTCATTGGATGGCAATACTTTATTCTTATCCAATGATGCCAATGCTTCGGGCAATGCACATATTGCAACGATGCTATGGAACAAGGATACGCATCAGTATGATGCTGCTAATCTGTCTGCAATATGGTCAATCACTCCTTCTTTGGGGAATGGCGTCACTAATGTAGGTGTGCATCCTGTCACGGGAGAGGTTTTCTCCGTGGCTCATGGAAACGCCATGATTTACAAATATGACCCGGAGCAGAATACGATGGTGGCAACTGGCATGCAACTTCCCGATGCAGCAGGTAAAAATGCGTCGAAAGTGAAAATCCGCTGTATCCTTTTTGACAAGGCAGGGACTACCGTGTATATGAGTTCACAGGAAAAAGATGTGATTTATAAAGGAGATTATGATATGTCGACAGGCGAATTTTCTAATCTCCATGTTTGGGTAGGGCAGTACGAGAAAGCAGGTTTTACAGAAGGTCAGGGAAATGAAGCCAAACTGGAAGAGCCTTGCCAGATGGATTTGGATGAAGAAGGAAATATTTATGTAGCAGTCCGTAAAAAGCATCGTATAGCGAAAATTACCCCTGACGGTATGTTGACAAACTACACCGGTACAGGCACTTCCGGTACGACAGACGGCCCGTTGGATAAAGCGCAATTCAACCATCCGGAAGGTGTACAGTTCGGTCCGGACGGAGCATTGTATATTTCAGATTATTGGAATCATAAGATTCGTAAGATAGAAAAGGATTAATTTTGTATCAGGTAGGAAAGATTGTTTTTCAAGATAACATTCACTTATTAATTGGTCATATATGAATTTTAGAATATGCATTTCATTGTTTCTATTGTGTTGTTTGTTACAACCCTCAACGGCACAGCAACCTGTGACAAAACCGAAAGAGGTCACAGTAAAAGCCATGACTTACAACACGTATAGCGGTCGTAAACAAGGAATTGATAAGATAGCCGAAGTCATTAAGAAAGAGAACCCGGATATCGTTTCACTCCAGGAAATAGAAAGAAACACGGAGATTAACCCTTGGGATACTCCGAAAAAACTGTCGGAACTAACGGGAATGAAATATTATTATTTTGCCCATGCGCTCGATATTCCGACTGGCGGAGATTACGGAAATGTGATTCTTTCCAAATATCCGGTTTCCGAGGAAAAGAGTTTTAAGTTGAGTGTACTGAAAGAAGGTGATTATGTCCGTTCTTTCGGCTATGTAAAAGTCGCGAAGGAAGGCAAGGAATTCTATTTCGCTACGACGCATCTGGACCATAAATACGAAGATGCTGCCCGTCTGAAACAGATTGATGAGATTCTCGCGTGCGTGGAGCAATTGGATAAACCTGTTATCTTGGGGGGAGATTTGAATTCCCGTCGTGGTTCTGCTACCATGGCTGCTTTTCAAAAGTATTTCACCGTAAATTGTTTGAGTGATGGTGCCCCATGGACAGTGCCCGTGCCAAGTCCGGCTTACGCATGTGACTGGTTGATTTATACGCCAAACGAGGCTTTTACGGTGAAGGCGTATAATGTTTGTTATTGGGCGGATAAGGAATCAGACCATTATCCGGTAGTGGCTACTTATCTTATCAAATAAGATTAATTGTCCGACCGCTATCAATTAGTCTTTCGTATGTATCAAACTAACCCTTCAATCGAATAACTTTATTCGTCTGACAACTGTTAGACGAAAAAGCGACAACTGTTAGACGATTAATTTTGTGCATACACTTAATTAAGTATATTCTTTGTTTATCTTAAATATGTCCGTATTCGAATTCCGGGATATTGCCTTTCGCGGACATTTTAGCAAAATCAATCAGATTGGCCAAGTGGCGGAGTACCATATTTATATCTTTATGTTCACCAACGAGATATGCCCATACAAGAGCCATGCAGACCATCGCGACAAGTCTTGCGAT
>NZ_JANJZR010000081.1 GCF_024623065.1 Bacteroides acidifaciens | reverse complement strand
TGCTACAAACAGGGGCTATTGCGGAGGGACAACGACAAACCTCTGTTTAAAGAGGAGTTCTCGGACAGTCTCCCCCAAAAAAAATCCCCGCTATATGAAAGGCTCTTATGCACTTCTCAAAACAAAAAGCTTTCATATAGCGGGAATTCTATTTATAATTCCGTTCCGGTAGAAAAAAAACTAACGGTTCTCCGTATCTTTCATACAACGTACGGAAAAAGCATGGGAACGCCCCGCGGAATGAGTCCATGTCTTATCAGCCGATTTATAATATATCGCACTGCCACCCTGGTCTTTATCATTTCCGTAATTAGTGGCAGGTGAGTTCGACCAATAACAAGCGGCAGTTGTAGAATTATTCGTAGTACGGTCTGACGGATTAGACCCCCAGCGAGCACCAGCTAACGGCCAATAAGCATAGTTCGTACCGTCATAACAGTATCTTATCACTCCGATACTCGCTTGTTTCACATACTCACCACTCTTTTCCACCTCTGCCAATACTCCCGGAGATACCACACGGTAACCTTTCGGACAAGGGTCATAGATAGACTTATGACCGTCAGACGGGTTATTAAAAGTATTCGATTCGTTCGGGTTTCCCCAAAAATCATCCTTACGGTCAGTACGCGCACCTGTCCACGCTCCCAAATACCAGTCGGACTTCGTATTATCCACTGTCGCAGTATAAAGCAACTTACGGGGATGTTCTATGGAGAAACGGACATCCGTAGCCTCGGTGGGCATTGAGTAATACCCATTTGCCCCCCAACCGAACGGCGTAGGACGTCCCCATTGGAAATAAACTCCATTCGTCTTCCAGTTATCTTCTATCGTATATGTCCCCAAATTACGGTCCTGAACAATATAACCGGTATTCCCGTAAACATGTTCTGCCGGAACAGGCGTCATCCATACGATAAAGCTCCATAGAACGGTCGAGCGGTCTTCTCCGTAAATCGCTACCTGACCGCAACCACCATTATAGCCATTCGAAACCTTATAAGAATTGACTGTAATACTATACTCACTGCTTATCGGAGAAATATCCGTTGTAGAGCCGTTGACACCTACCATCTTATGGCCGTTGTTCAAATCGCAATTGAAAATAGTTCCGGCATATTTCGGCTCTTCCACTTCCATAAAGTTACCACGCGCCTTTACACTAATCGTATTGTTCACGCCGGAAGGAGAAATAGTGGTCATTATACAGTTTGATTCACCATATGCCCATCCACCGGCCAGCAAACGCGTCTCCACAGGTTCATACCATTCACATGAGTTATCCGAAAGTTTCAAGTCGTGGATGGCAATGACATTGACAGCATTTGCCTGCAACGATTTTCCTTCTTTCAAGATAGGGATGGTAACTGTCGTCTGATTATCACCTTCCAAAGTGACAACGATGTAGACTTGCTTATCTTTCAATTCTGCCGGATACGTGGTCAGATAGACCTCCTGAGTAGTGGCAAGTAGTTCGGGAACGGCTAAAGAAACAGTCGCATACGGTTTGTTTTCCGAACCGAAAGCCAGTTCGTCCGTATCCAGATTGGCAGTAAACGTACCGGAAAGAGGTGTCCGGGTATCCTTATCATATAAAGACACACTTTTCAGTTTATAAGTAGAAAGCTCCTGTGAAGAAATGCAGAATTTCACATACGCCATCGGATGCCTCAGAGAAAACTGTGCAGATTTACTCGTACTGCTCACTGTCGTTGTTGCATAGGCAAAACCATATTTACCGATATGGTGACTATCCCCAGGCTTGATCTGCTCCTGTTCAGTGGCGAGAGAAGCAGTAAGCTTATTACCCTCGTCTGCCAGTTTCGTACTTGCCTTATAAGGATAATAGACAAGAATTTTCGTTTCTCCCTCTTTCGCCGGATTTACACCTTCCGCTGTAAAAACACCGGAGTTCTGTCCGACAGATTCATCGCTCAATAAAGCCTCCACATTATCTATATCCGCCCCTTCGGTGCGGGAGAAAAGTCCGAGAGCATCCCCGTCACTCCAAAGTACCGGATAAATATCTCCCGTCTTATCACCAATAGAAGTCCGTGTCCGGGCAGAAGTAAGCCCTATCAACGTGAATTGCGACTTTTCGAGCAGTTCTTTATTCCCGTCAGACGAAAAGATATCCTCTTGCGTACAGCCCGTCATTGCCAGAGCTGCTACGCAGACTGTTAATAATATATTTTTCATATTCATGTATTCTTTTGAAGTTACACTATTTCTTGTTACCACTCATTCTCTTCCAGCTCACCGGCAGAGTTGTCATCACTCCACATTCCTTCCGTTCCCGATGCCTTCCAGGTCTGGAAAGCGGAACACACGGCACGCCCTTCGGCATTATAGGCGATAATCGCACTGATGTAATTTACTCCCGGACGCAATTCTTCGGTGATTTTGCGCGTATAGGGCAGAGATACAGGCACTCCGTTCTCTTCTACGAATTTCACCAGCTTCACTTCAATGTTATAGTCAAAGCCGATGTCCGCCACCGGATAGAAATCAATGACTTTCGCTCCGAACGTAGTTCCTGTTTGCTGCTCGGAAGTAATCAGAGCCGTATTGTCCGCAATCTCCGAAACTGTCAGGTTCATGGTGGGAATGACACGCGGAGCCGAATCATCCTTGTCCGAACAGGAGGCAGTTATCAGCAGTAGAACGAAGATAAATGCCATATGTACATGTAAGTTCTTCATAATCATATTGTATTATTTTTATTATTGTAGATTCTTATACCGCAGCAATGCTTCTAAAAAGTAATAATCGGCATACGTCAGGGGGACATCCACTTCGCTTTTATCAGGAAGTGCACCCACGCTGTGCTTCAGGATGAAACATTCGTTCGTACCCGGTTCTGCCAGATACTCTTTCGAGGCAAGCGTACGGAGTTGCTTTTCTGCCATGGCAAGATAAGATTCCTTGGCTTCCGCACCGGGGATATAACGGCTTAGCTCGATAAAGGCGGAGGCCATGATAGCCGCTGCGGAAGCATCCCGATAGGTCTGTTCTTCTACCGGAGCGTCGAAATCCCAGTAAGGAATACCGTCGGCAGGCAAACGGCGGAGCAGCATATCGGCGATATGCCCGGCTTGCAACAGATAGTTCTGATACCCCGTCAAGCGGAACATCATCGTATAGCTATACAAGGCCCATGCCTGTCCGCGGCTCCAGGAGGAATCGTCCGAAAAGCCCTGCACCGTTTGCTTGCCGCGCACTGCACCCGTCTCAGGGTCATAATCCACCAGATGATACGTGGAATAATCATCCCGGAAGTGATGCTGGATAGTGGTATTGGCATGCGTACAGGCAATGTTCTGCAAAGAGTCGTCGGCATAGGCTTTCGACATGGACAACAGCAGTTCAAGGTTCATCATATTGTCAATAATCACCGGGAACTTCCAGTCGCAGCCTTTGCGCACAAAGTCCCAGCTACGGATTACACCGGCAGCAGGATTGAAGCGGGTTGACAAGGACTTGGCTCCCTGATAGAGCACTTGTTTATAAGCCTCATTACCTGTCAGGCGGAAAGCATTCCCGTAGCTGCAATTCAACTGGAAACCGACATCGTGGTCCTTGGTCACGTATTGTATAGAGTCGAGTTTCAGCGTGTTCTTCTCGGCCAGTATTTTCACTGCGTCCTTCCGGGTATATTCGTAGATATACCAGAGGGAACCGGGATAGAAGCCGCTGCACCACCAATAGATATTTGAGGAAACAAACTCACCGTCGGCAGAGAGCGTGCGGGGAAGTGTCTTTTCTGTCAGGCGGGTGTCCATAGCCGTGTATTGTTGCTCCGCAACGGTAAATACACGGTCAATCAATGCCTCCATCGGCTCCTGCTTCGTGCAGGAGGCCAATGTCAAAAGTCCGAGTATAGATATTAATAGGATTCTCATACGTTCCATTCTTTTTTATTTAGGGGACAGGGTTGTGGTAAATGTGGCGGTCTGGTTGGCGGTGACCGTTGCTTCAAAGCCGACCATATAGGTGCCCGGATTAGCCTGGTCGTAAGAGTTCTCGCTGGTGGTACTCCATTGCTTGTAGGTAGGCTTCACGCTTCCGCTGGCTGTGAGATACATCACTTTGCTTCCGTTCGTTAGTACGATGCGGTTACTTTCCACTGTCGGAACGGCAGGCGTCACCATACACCAGCGCACTTTGGCGGATTTATCTGTTCTCGCCTTGATCTCATCCATGACCACTAAATCTTTATCGTTCACGATTTTCACGGTACGGGTAGCGGACGCCGCCTGATCGGACACTACTTCTGTCAGATCGAAAGTGGCTCCCAATTCCGTAGCAGTATTGATGGTCGTAGTCAGTGTAGCCACCCCCTTTACCCGGTGACGGGCGTCGTTGATTGAAATCGTGCTATGATTCAGGTTATTCAGGCGGAATACATCCCAACGCATCGAGTTCTGTCCCATGTCCCAAAGATTACCACCCAAAGCTGACAATTTCGACTCGAGCGTTGTATAACTTTGCAGACCGAAATCCATCGACCAGCGCACTCCATACGCGTCGTACACAAACGAACCGGCATCCATGTGTCCGTGGCTCGAACCGGCCTTTCCACCTTTGATTCCGAGGTATTTATCCGTATCGGTATACGTCCAGTCGGTATGTACCATCACTACGGGCGTTTCCCCTTTTCCACTCCATAGTTTATTGGAAGGAGCGGAGATTGCGTCCAGATTCAGATTATTGGCAAACGCCATAATCATCGGCAACAGGCGGTTTTCGGCACAGGAAGCGTATTCGCCGTTCTTCAGCATTCTCAGCTCATTATATAATAAGGACGGATTACTGTATTTATCGGCAAACCACCACGAAGCCAATGCCGCGGTAGAGGAAGGAGCACAGTCGGAATAATTAAAGAACTTGCTGTTCAAGCCTGTCATATACAGCATATACTCTGCCGTCTTGGAGAATCCCGGCGTATCGGAAAGCCCGTTATCCGTGCCAAGCGTACTGTTGAGGGCGGCAAGCATCAATACCTGATAGAGCGTGCCGTAACACCAGTAACCGCTGCCCTCCGGATAGTTGCCGTCGGGAGAGTACATCACTTCCAATGCAGGTTTGTTGGATTCCAGTGCCTTTTCAATCATGTCCTTTGCTTCGGAAGGATTGTTTTCATAAGAAGCCAGTGCCGCACAGACCAGTCCGCCATTACAAACCTGGTTCCAGTTGTTGGTGGCTTCATAGAAGTTGAGGTTCCAGTTCTTGTTCTGCGCCTGTTGGAAGGCAAACTTCAACAGTGCGTTGGCCGCTTTCGTACGGGTGGCTGCGCTTAGTTCGTTGTAGAGCCAGTCGTAGCCGAACGCAACAGCCGTAGCCATTTCGCCTACATCGAGAAAGTGGCGTTTCGAGTTCCAGTCGGGAAAGTTGCAGACAGCGTTCATATCCGTCTCCGCTTTAGTCAGGTATTTGGCATCGCCGGTCATCCGGTAGGCATAAGCACAGGTGAAAATACGCAGTAACGCGTCGCGGGACACATCGAGGATACGTTTGTTGCTGGCATCCAATTTATAAGTCAGTGCCGTGGCGTTCATCCCTTTGCTGTTGCATACACCCATAATGGTATTATGCAGCAAGGTCAGATTGGCACTCGAATTGGCATCTACTTTGGCTTTCAGCGCAGTGAAGTCCTCAGCGTTCATCAATAAGCGGGGATGATTATCCGCGGTCAGTTTGGAATAATCCAGTCCGCTCTCCGGCTCCGTGGGATTCGGTTTCTCATGGGTAGACCCCGGACGGAATCTGTTCTCATCTTCATCGGAACAACTAACGGCTGTTCCCACAAAGAAAGCTATGATGATTGTTTTAAAAAGAATCGTTTTCATGGTTCAATGAATTTATTTGTATTACTACTTCAAAGGAATAAGTCGTACTTTCAGTTGCGAGGCACGATTGGCAGGAATCACCGTCTCAAAGCCCACGCGGATGGTTCCCGGATTGCGGAAATCATATTCATGCGGGGGCACGTTCGACCAGGTTTTCATTTCTACTTCCGTGTCGGCATCTACCGTCAGCAGCATCCGTTGTCCGTCTTTGGTTAATTCCATCCGGTTCTTGCCTGTAATTTTGGCTTCTGCCGGAGTGACCATTATCCAGGATACGGCGGCTTCCTTGTCCCCCGTCTCCAACCGGTCGGTTACTTCCAGATGGTCTTTCTGATCCAATATCACGGTGCGGACGGCTTTCTTCACGCTGTTGGCAAACACACTCGACAGGTCTACTTCCGCCCCTTTCTGTTTCTTCGACTCGAAAGTACGGGTAATCGGAGCATTGCTCTCTACCAAATGGCGTTCGCCGTTAATCGTCAGGGTGTTGTGAGCGATATTGCTTAGCCGGAATACTTCCCAGCGTTGTCCGTTCTGCGACATATTCCACAGGTCTACTCCCTTACTTTCGAGCGTGATGTAACTCTGCATACCCAAGTCCATCGCCCAACGCACCCCGTTTCTCTCGAAGATAAACGAACCGGCATCCATGTGCGCATGAGAGGTAGAGGGCGAACCGCCTTTCACTCCCAGATAGGTATCTTCCTTGCTGTCCCATCCGCCACGGTAGATAAACACAGGCGTATCTCCGCGACTGAACCAGAAATTTTTCTCCGGCTTGCCGATATGCCTCAAATCGAGCTGCGAACAGAACACCATCAGGCTGGGCAGTAAACGGTCTTCGGCAAACGGCATATCCGGCCGGTCGAGATACTGACGTTCGATCCACAACAGGGAAAGGTCTTTCGCCTTGCCTGCAAACCAGAACATCATCATATTACACTCCGCCTCTACCGGAGAATCTGAGAAACAGAAACAGTCTCCGCCCGGAGCCGTCATATACTGCATGAAACGGGCAGACTCCATGAAGCCGGGAGCTTGGGAGAGCCCATTGTCTGTGCCGAAAGCACTTTCGAGCGCAGCAATGAGCATTACCTGAAAACTTGTCCCGTACCCCCAATATCCGAACCCTTCGGGATAACCTCCGTCGGGGCCATAACCTACCATCGCTTTCGGATTTGTCTCCATGCATTTCTCTATGATGCCTTTCGACACTTCCGGAATCTCTTCAAAAAGAGCCAGCGCGCCATACGCCAATCCACTATTACATACGGAATTCCAGTTGTTCTTGGCTGTATAGAACCACGCATGACGGGTGTTCTTTGCCGCATCGAAGCCTTTCGCGATGATTGCCTCGCGCACCACCCGGCGGGTGTCGGGCTGCAAAGAATCGTACAGCCAGTCATAACCGATAGCCAGTGCCATTACCATCTCACCCACATCCAGGAAATGAGTGGGGTTCCAGTCGGTGAAACGACTGACGGCCAGCATCTCCTGTTCTGCACGGAGAGCGTATTTCCGTTCTCCCGTCATACGGTAAGCGTAGGACAGGTAGTAGATACGCTTCAGCGCGATGCGCGAAATCGCCAGCAGGCGTTTGCCCTCTTTGATACGTTCCACAGGTGGTTCCGTAAGTGTCCTGTCGCAATGTTCCATGATACGCTGGTGAACAGTGGCCAACGGGGGATACTCCGCAATGGCTTTCCTGATAGCTTCCTCTCCGCCCGTCGGCAATAACAACCGGGGATGAGGCGCTATCTTGCCATAATCAAACTGTTGCGCAACTACACCCGCGCAACCGGATACAAAAATGAGTAATAGTAAAAGTATTTTTTTCATCCTTATTCAAATCTTTATGATTAATACGCCCAACCGCTTCGTTTAGTCAGGTTCGGGTTCTTTTGCGTTTCAGAGATAGGAGCAGTCCACGGCCACATGTAATCGGTGTAATACCAGTTATACTCTACCAGTTCGCCCCACCAGGACTTGCCGCCATTCACGTCTTTCCCCTGGAATTTGGTTTCTTTGTAGGTTCCCCAACGTACTTCATCGAAGAAGTTGATTCCTTCCAGACAGAATTCCACGCGACGTTCGTAACGTATCCTTTCGAGCATGTCTTCCTTTCCGTTCACTGCGCACGGGCCGCTTCCGCCCTCTGTCAGTGCAGGCATGTGGGCGCGGGTACGTACTTTATTCACCAGGCGGATGGCTTCTCCCAACTGATCGGTCTGCGCCAATGCCTCAGCATACTGCAACAGTACATCGGTATAACGAATCAACGGCCAGTCGGTATGGCAACGGATCCGGCTAATCAAACGGCCTTTCTCAAACTCATTGTACTTGCGATAGCAGTAGAAAGCAGAAGTACGTTTATCGAGCCAGAAGTCTCCACCATTCGTGCCCTGCTCCTTCAACGGCCAACGGAGTTGTTTACCGATTTGGTTGGCATCTCCTGCGTAATTAGGCTTGTAGCAGTCCACCGGCACATAAGGAGTGACTACAGTCTGTTGCAGACGCGGGTCACGACTGTCATACGCCTTTTTGATGCGGGCTTCATTGCCGCTGTTCAGGTAATATTTCTGATAGATATCTTCGCCTACCCGTTTGATAAGCGCATTCTTTTGTGAGGACATGGATTCCAGTCCGTCACGGCAGAAGAAGACTTCACGCTGTTTCGGAGTCAGCAAGTCCCAGTCTTGCAGGCCGTCTACTTCCGACCATTTGAAGTCCGATCCGTCAGCGTTCTTATAGTAATCTACAAAGTCTGCGGAAGGTTTTATTTCCGTCCAGCCATCATACGTATCGCGGGCACCGGTCATTTGCTGAATGTTATCACAATAACCGGTTTCTTCGCTGAACTGGAGCGAGAAGATCATTTCTTTATCCTTTTCGTTTTCATATTTGAAAAAGTCGGCATATTCGCCTGTCCACAAGCCATAACCACACGTTTCCACTTCTTTGAAATCGTTGCCTGCTTCCTTGTATTGCTTCTTCCACATATATACCATACCACGCAGGGCATAAGCGGCTCCTTTAGAAGGACGGCCGTAGTTTTCATTCAGCGTGTTATTGGGGAAGTCGGGATTGTTGATGCAATACGTCAAATCATCCAGAATCACTTGCCATACCTCATCCACCGAAGATTGGCCACGCGTACAGTCTTCGTTATTGATAGGTTCCAGATAAACAGGGACACCCTGATAAAGCATATTCAGACGATTGTACGCCCAGGCACGGAGGAAACGGGCTTCGCATTGGTAACGCGCCAGTTTATCAGCGCTCATATCCGCTTTATGCAGATTGGCAATCGCATCGTTGCACGCATGGATGATGGTGTAACAGAACTTCCATTCATACCACACCTGAAAGTCATTGGCAGGTTTGGTGGCCAGCGAAAGCAGTTCCACCGGATAGTTGTTGGAATAATAATCGGTTGCAAAGCTCATAGCTTCGATTCCCTGACGGTTCAGTCCGTCGGCACGGCGAAGCTGGGTAGAGGAGAGTTGGGTGGCATAGAACGGGAAGTAGAGTCCTGCCATTCCCTTGTCGGCAAGCTCTTCCGTGGTCCACATGTTTTCACTTGCAATCTGGTCTTCCGGAGCCACATCGAGAATATCCATGCAGGAGGTAGCCGCCAGCGCCATCGTTAAAATCATTAATATCTTTTTCATATCAGATTCTGTTTTTTTAGTTCTACATCATTAAAAGGTAATCTGTCCGCCAAAAGAGATCTGACGCATCAACGGATAACCGATGGCAGTTCCTATTTCCGGATCGAGTCCCGGATAACTGGTAATCGTCAGGATATTGTCCATCGACACGAAAGCACGGAGCTTATCAACAAAGAACTTGCTGGAAATTCGTTGCGGCAACGTATAGCCGATCTGGATATTCTTCAACTTGAAGTAGTCGCCCTTATATTCGTTCCAGTCGCTCTGGATTCTGTTATTATAGGTAGTACCGTATGTCAGGCGGGGATATTTGCCCCACTGGTTGGTGCGTGGGTCGTCCGGTTTGGATGGATCGAAGAAGTAATGGTTATCGGCGATATGCTCGATAATGCCATATCCGTGGCTGACCAGTGTCGAGTTGTAGTAATCCGTATTCCAGTTGAGGTAATGCCCGAAAGCTCCCGACCATAACATGGAGAAATCAATGTTCTTGTAAGAGAAAGCACAGTTGAAACCCAGATTGAATTTCGGGACACTGGTGTGTCCGGAGAAATCCCGGTCGTTGGTATCACCGTAGTTCATATCACCGTTGCTGTCGGCATAGAGAATATCACCATACCAAAGCTGGTCTTTGGCAACCGTCTTCATTCCTCCGAACGAATAACCGGAGTCAATCATGGCCTGCACCCATACCATATCTTCTTTCGTACGTATCATTCCGTCCTTCGGTCCCGCATGAATGTCTACCGCACCTCCGGTATAGCCTTCGCCGGAACCTCTGTACACCTTATACATATAGGTTTCCCCCAGTTGACGGCCTTCGCAGATGTAGCCTCCGAAACCGGATTCGGAGACATCACTGAAGTTGTTGACATAGCTCACTTTGTTTCCCTGCGCATCATACGTCCAGTATTTCTGGAGTTCGCCTTTGAACTTCATTACTGTGTTGGCGTTGAAAGAGAAGTTCATGCCTACCCGGTATTCGAAATCTTTTCCGATGCGGTCGTTCCAGTTGAGGGTAAATTCAACACCGCGGTTGCGCACTTCACCCAGATTCTCGGGAGCAGAGCCTACGACACCCATCGAAAGATAGAGTTCGGGATGGTAGAGAATGTCCGAAGTATACTTATTATAATAGTCTATCTCACCCGTCAGGCGGTTGTTGAAGAAGCCGAAATCAAGTCCGATGTCGGTGGTGGCGGTACTTTCCCAGTGCAGCTTGTCGTTGCTTAGTTTCTTGCGTACCAGTCCTTTGGTTCCTTCACCGTCGATTACGACATTGCCTGTGGCGTAGTTTGCCTGCCAGTCGTAGTTGCCCGTTGAGTTGTTACCTGTCTTTCCCCAGGAAACACGGAGTTTCAGGTTAGAGAGATAGTCCGATGCTCCCTGCATGAACGATTCTTCCGAAATACGCCATCCACCGGAGAACGAGGGGAAATATCCCCAACGTTGGTTCTCACCGAAACGGGAGGAGGCATCGGCACGAAGGTTGGCCTCGAAGAGATAACGTCCTTTATATCCGTAGTTGACACGGCCGAAATAAGAAAGCAATCCCCATTTGGCAGGTGCCGAACTGGAAGAGCTGACGAGCGTCTCGTAAGTGCTTAGTTCGTTCAGCGTCCAGTCCGTAGCGCCTTTACGGGAAACGGCAAAGCTCTTGCTGTAATATTCCTGTGCGGAATATCCGAGCAGTGCGCCCAGTTCGTGGTCTTTCTTGATGGTTGTATTGTAGCGTACCAGTATTTCGGCACTCTGACGCCAGGTGCGTGCGCTCGTATTGGTGATGGAAGCGTTCTCCAACGCGCTTTCGCTGACACGCTGGTCGGTGACGTAGTCCCAATAACCATTTTGGCGGCTATAAGAAGACTTGTCGGTGAATGTCGGCGAATAGTTGAATGTACCTTCAATGTTGAGCCCTTTATAGGGAGTGATAATTCCGTAGACTGATGCGTTGAGACGCCAGACGGTATTGAAACCGGTGGCTCCTGCCATCTGACCGAAGATATTATTGGCATTGGAAGATTCTTCACCGGCCAGTGCGGCACGTCCCCAGTAGTTCGGTTCGCCGGGGTATACACCCGGAGTGGTCTGATAGAGATACTTGAATCCGTTGCTGATATTAGCCATCCCGTAATCTTGCTTTTGCCCGTAGAGACGGGTGCCGACGGTCATCCATTTCACTATCTTGGCTTCCAGGTTGGTACGGAAATTGATTTTCTGCGTACTTGAGTCGAGGTTCCAACGGTTCATCACTCCCTGATTGTCGAGATAGCCCAATGAAAGCATGTATTTCACTTTCTCCGAACTGCCGGAGACAGACAGGTTGTGCTCTTGCGAATATCCGGTGTCGAATACTTCGTCGAACCAATCGGTGTTGGGATAGGCTACGTAATTGGGCACTCCGTACTCGTTCAACCCGTTCGAATCGGCAGAAGCAGCCCTCCAGCGGTCGATGCTTTCCTGCGAGAAGATGCCTTTGGTGTTCACATTGTCGCAAGCCTCGTTCACCAGTCCCATATAACGGGCATAGTCGCTTACGAAAGAGAGGTTGTTGTAGGGCATCTGCACGACTCCCGAATAAGAATAGGAGATTTGCGGTTTGCCTTTCCCGTTTTTAGTAGTGATAAGGATGACTCCGTTGGCGGCGCGCGTACCGTAAATAGCTGTGGAGGCAGCGTCTTTCAGTACGGAGATGCTTTCGATGTCGTTGGGGTTCACATTGTCCATGCTCCATTCGATACCGTCCACCAGGACTAATGGGGAGTTGGTATTGAACGTACCGTTACCGCGGACGCGGATGGTGGCACCGTCCGAACCGGGTTGTCCCGAAGCTTGTGTGACGTTCATACCGGCGGCGAGTCCCGAAAGGGCGGAAGAAACACTCATGATGGGACGTCCCTCCGTCTGGTCGGCAAAGTTGATGGAAGTCACGGAACCGGTCAGGTTCACTTTCTTCTGTACACCGTAGCCCACTACCACTACTTCATCCAGTACTTTCGTCTCCACTTTCATCTGTACATCGAGTTTCGTACGTCCGTTCAGGGGAAGCGTGGTGGTCTGATAACCAATGTAACTGAAAGAAACGGAAGGTTTGGCAGAAGTTGTTTTTAAGGTGTAGTGTCCGTTCAGGTCTGTCAGGACACCGTTTGTTGTACCTACTTCGACGACGGAAACACCCGGAAGGGTTTCTCCATTCTCATCGATCACTACTCCACTTACTGTGGCAGATGTTTGTGCCCACACCACATCTGTCAGTAAAAAGAGCGAAGCCAATAAAAATAATAGATAATGCTTCTTTTTCATTTTATTAGATTTAATGAAACAATTAGGTTGTTAAATACTCACCCTGCAAAGAAATGGAATATTTAGCCAATCTAATAATACTGTTTAGGCGATTGATGCCACTAATTAAGAAAATTCGGCGGAGAATGGAAAGAAAAATCAAGCTTTTAAGATTTCGACCAGCTTTTATCAGAAAATGACTAGCTGGTTTTATTTTATATTTAAAAATAGGTTGTATTTTTGCCCGACACCCAATCACTATTCGTCGAATATCTAATAAAAACAGTATGAGAAAACATTTTCTACTTCTTATTTTATCATTTTTATTCCTGCCGATTGCACAAGGCAAAGTAAAACTTCCGGCAATGATGGGAGACCACATGGTACTCCAACAGAACAGTTCCGTTAAGTTATGGGGTTGGGCGGACGGCAAAAAAGTAACCGTCACCACTTCGTGGAACAACCGGACTTATCAGGCAGTTACGGATAAAGACGGGGCCTGGATGGTGAAAGTAGACACTCCCGAAGGGGGGTATACTCCTTATTCCATTACTATCAGCGACGGAACTCCGGTCACTCTCTCGGATATACTGATAGGGGAGGTGTGGATCTGCTCCGGACAGTCGAATATGGAAATGCGTATGATGGGAAATACGGCACAACCCATAGACAACTCGCTCGAGACGTTGCTGAATGCAGGTAACTACCGTGACCATGTCCGGTTCATCACCGTACCGAGAACAAAAGAAACAAAACGTCGCACGGATTTTGAAAAAAGGAAATGGGAAGTATCGTCACCCGAAACCACGATTGATTGCAGTGCCGCCGCCTATTTCTTTGCCCGCCAACTGACTGAAAGTCTCCATCTCCCGGTAGGGCTGGTCATCAACAGTTGGGGTGGTTCACGAATCGAAGCATGGATGGACGAACCGACTTTGGGCACTATCGAGGGGATGGACATGGAAGCTGCTAAAAGCCCTAAACGAGATATACACCAACGTCTGGAATGTTTGTACAACTCAATGTTATGGCCTGTTAAGAACTTCACGGCACGCGGTTTCCTATGGTATCAAGGGGAATCAAATATATCCAATTACCAATTTTACGCACCGATGATGAGTGCTATGGTGCAGCTATGGAGAAATGTATGGGAGGCTCCCGATATGCCTTTCTATTATGTGCAGATCGCTCCTTACAAATATGAAAACAGCAGCAATACGGGGGCTGCTTTATTGCGGGAAGCACAGATGGAAGCACTGAAAACAATTCCTAATTCGGGCATGGTGCCCACTACGGATATTGGTGATGAATTTTGCATCCATCCGCCACAGAAAGATGTAGTAGGGCTTCGGTTGGCTACGCTTGCATTGACTAAAACATACGGTATCCGCCGATTACCATCCAACGGTCCGACGATGACCAAAGTAGACTATGCGGACAAAAAGGCCATAGTGACATTCGATAATGCACCTGCGGGGTTGTTCCCTACTTTCTCCGAACTGGAAGGATTTGAGATTGCGGGAGCGGACAAGAAGTTCTATCCGGCGAAAGCAAAGATTGTAGGACGTACCAACACAGTAGAAGTGTGGAGTGAAGAGGTAGCCCAACCGGTTGCCGTGCGCTATGCTTTCCGCAATTATGTGGGAAATATCACGCTGCGGAATACTTTCGGATTGAGTGCTTTCCCGTTCCGCACAGATACGTGGGATGACGTGAAATAAAGGCTTCTACAAAGGGGATAATTACCCTGCTTGCTGGACATATATATCCACCGTGCTGGGCATATATATCCACCATGCTAGGCATATATATCCACCGTGCTGGGCATATATATCCAGCAGACAGGGGATACAAAGAAAGGAAATTATGAAACGATCCATCTTATCCATATGTATATTGTTGGCATCGGTTTCTCTGGTCTTCGCCAATATCTACAAGAAATATGACGTTCGATCGGGGTTATCGGGCAACTGTGTCCGGAGCATCCTTCAGGATAGCATCGGATATATGTGGTTTGCAACGCAGGACGGGCTGAATCGTTTCAACGGCATCGAGTTCACCAACTACGGACATTCGTCAGAAAACGGCGGAAACAGCTATATGAATATAGTAACGATCTGCCGCCATCAGGATAACAATCAGATCTGGGTGGCCAGTACGGAGAAGCTGTATTTATTCGATTCGTGGGAAGAGAAGTTCTCCGTATTCGATAAACAGACGGAAGACGGGGCGTCAGTCAACAGCGTCTTCGGAATGGCATACGACAATGACGGGCAGTTATGGATCGGAACAACCAACGGGCTGTTTGTCTACAACGAGAAAAAAGGTACGTTGAGGCAATATCTGCATTCTCTTTCCGATCCTCATTCATTGCCGGATAATCACATATGGGTGATTTATAACGACTCGTTCGGGACTATCTGGATAGGTACCCGGAATGGGCTGGCGAAATACAACCAACGCACGGACAACTTCACAGGGTATATATCCGAGGGCACTTCTTTCGGACGTCCTGCCTGCAACGAGATTATCTCTTTGATGGAAAGTTCGCAGGGAGTATTATGGGCGGGTACATGGTACGGGGGACTGGCACGGTTCAATAAAGAGACAGGGCAATTCCGCTATTACTTCGGAGAAGGAGACACGCTTACCATTCCGCGCATCCGCACCTTGTTTCAACGGACGGCCAACTCTTTCTATCTCGGCTCCGACGACGGACTTTATACATTCAACACCACGACAGGAGAATGTCTGCCTACCGACGACGGACAAAATAAAGAAAGTATCTATGCCTGTTATCAGGATAGGGAAGGGGGAATCTGGATCGGGACTTATTTCAGTGGAGTGAGTTACCTGTCTCCCAAGCATAAGGATATCGAGTGGTATTATCCCAATGGTACGGAAAATTCTCTTTCGGGAAATGTAATCAGCCAATTCTGCGAAGATCCCGACGGTAACATCTGGATTGCTACCGAAGACGGGGGACTGAATCTCTTTGATCCCCGCACGAAGAAGTTCAAAAACCATCTGTTGAAAAGCAGTAACCCTAATATCGGTTATCATAATATCCATGCACTGCTCTACAATGAAGGAAAATTGTGGATTGGCAGTTTCTCACGGGGATTATATATCCTGGATACTCAAACGGGAAAAATGAAAAACTATCGCCATAACCGCGCAAACCCACATTCAATTCCTAACGACCATATCTACTCTATCTATCAAACGAAGGATGGCAGCATTTATCTGGGAACGCTCTCCGGATTCTGTCGGTATGACCCGGAAAGTGACTCTTTCCGGACATTGGAACCTTTAAGCCATATCTTTATCTACGATATGGTTGAAGACCAACATGGGGACATGTGGCTGGCAAGCAAAAGGGACGGCATTTGGCGTTACAACCGCCAAACCGGTAAATTGCACAACTATCGCAACGACCCAGTAAATCCTGATTCTCCTTGTAGCAACTGGGTGATCCGTGTATATATCGATCACAAACAACATCTGTGGTTCTGTACCGAAGGCGGTGGCATCTGCCGTTATCACTATCAGGAAGACCGTTTTGAAAACTTCTCAACCAAAGAGAATCTGCCGAACAATATCATCTATGGCATACTGGACGACCAATCGGGTAACTACTGGCTTTCTTCCAACAGGGGACTGATCCGGTATGAGCCGCAGAACAAACGGGCACAGCTCTATACCATCGAGGACGGATTACAAAGCAACCAGTTCAATTTCCGCTCTTCCCTGCAAGCCAGTGACGGGAAATTCTATTTCGGTGGAGTGAACGGGTTCAATAGTTTCTATCCGTTCAAATTATCGATTAATAAGGTAAGACCTACGGCGTCTATCTCGGCGGTATATATGCACAGCCCCGACGACAAAGTAAGCCTTAGCAAGCGTGTACCTGCTCTTAGCGGACAAGTAACGATTCCTTATCAGGTGGTATCGTTCGACATCACATTCGAAAGTCTTAGTTATGTGGCTCCCAGCAAGAATTTATATGCCTACAAACTGGACGGTATTCACAAAGAATGGATATATACGGATAAACATAACGTATCTTTTCTCAACCTGCCTCCGGGTGAATATACTTTCCGTGTGAAAGCCAGTAACAACGATGAATATTGGAGCAATGACGACTGTTGCCTGCATATTGAAATTCTTCCTCCACCCTGGAAGACCATTTATGCCAAGATTTTCTATTTACTAATTGCGTGTGGCCTCGCATATTTTCTGATACAACTTTATTTGCATAAACAGCAGGCTGTGAAAGCAAGAAAGATGAAAGAGATGGAACAAATCAAGAATCAGGAATTGTTCCAGTCGAAAATTACATTCTTCACCCAAGTGGCACATGAAATCAAGACTCCGGTTAGTCTTATCAAAGCTCCGCTGGAAGCGATTTTGGAAACACATGAATGGAACAGTGAAGTGGAAAGCAACCTGTCTGTGATACAAAAGAATACCAACCGGCTGATGGAGCTTATCAAACAATTGCTCGACTTCCGCAAAGTGGACAAGGAAGGTTATACGCTTTCATTCAATGAAGTGGATATCAACCGGATGATAGAGGACATCATCGACCGTTTCCGTGCCATCTCCCTGACCGGAATCTCTTTCAGTGTCTCCCTGCCGAAAGAACATCTGCAATATAATGTAGACCAGGAGGCGCTGACTAAAATTATCAGCAACCTGCTGACGAATGCCATGAAATATGCCCGTACCCGCATTATGGTGATTTTGGACGAACATCTGTCTGCAGAAGGGCGTACGCTCTCCTTGTGTGTGCGTGACGACGGTCCGGGCATTCCGCAAGAGGAATGCAGCAAGGTTTTCGAACCGTTTTATCAAGTGGGAAACACAGGAAACAACGGTTCGGGAGTAGGCATCGGATTGAGTCTCGTCAAATTGTTGGTGGAAAAGCATAAAGGAAAGATTTATATCAATCCCGGCTATACGGAAGGGTGCGAGGTATGTGTGGAAATTCCGTATTTGGAGAAAAGCATCTCTGTCAGCCCCTCCATTACTTCCATGCCCGACAAGGTTCCCGCTTTGGAAGAAGAGGGCGAACCCGCCGGTTACTCTCTTCTGGTAGTGGAAGACACGACGGATATGCTGGAGTTTCTGGCTAAGAATCTGGGAAATACCTATACCATCCATACAGCCGCCAATGGCAAGGAAGCGTTGGAATGTCTGGAGACAACGACAGTAGATCTTATTATCAGCGACATCGTCATGCCTCACATGGACGGATTCGAATTATTAAAGTCCATCCGTTCCAACAATATGCTTTGCCATATCCCGTTTATCCTGCTTTCGGCACTCGACAGCATCGATTCGAAAATTGCGGGTCTTGACTATGGTGCGGACGCTTATATAGAAAAGCCTTTCTCGCTAAGCCACATGAAAGCCACTATCAATAATTTGCTTGAAAACCGACGCATGCTGTTCAACCACTTTACAACCGTTCCGAATATGTCATACGACCAGACATTAATGAACAAAACAGACGTGAAATGGCTGAACACAATCAATGAAATCATTACCCGCAATTTCACCAATGAAGAATTTACCATCGACAAGATGGCGGAAGAAATGGCTATCAGCCGTTCCAACTTACAACGCAAATTGAAAGGACTGACCGGAATGCCGCCCAATGATTATATCCGGTTGATTCGGCTCAAAACTGCGGGAGAACTTTTGCGGGAAGGGGAGTACCGGATTAATGAGGTCTGTTACATTGTAGGATTCAATAATCCTTCGTACTTTGCCCGTTGCTTTCAGAAACAGTTCGGGATATTGCCGAAAGACTATGTGAAAGGTGGTGACATAACCCATTCCCAAAAGGGAACAACTTCAATATCCCCATAAGAAACTGTTTAAGAGCCTGTTTAAATTTTTCTGAGATTATGTTAGATAGGCTTTACCGACCTGTTTTTATTCGTCACATAGTCTCCGTCATGCTCCTCACAACAACA
>NZ_JANJZR010000080.1 GCF_024623065.1 Bacteroides acidifaciens | reverse complement strand
ACGCGACAAGAAGAGCCGGGGTAAGTTAAAATATCAGCTATAAGATTATGACTGAAGAGAATTTAAACAGGCTCTTAAAGAAGTCACAATTATTTTCATTCCCTGCTATTATGTTGCGGATTGACCGTCGTATAGTAAGGAAGTTTTTGTGAAATATCAAGCGCAACCTGATACCGAAGACACTTGCCACGCCGAGGACATTTATTGTGATTGCAATATAAGAAACTTTCAGGAACGTTGCTGTAACCAATCTTGTTATTCACAAATATATTGTTTTTTTTAAACCTATTTAGATACTACCTTATCTATACTTGGCAAGACATCTCTTATTCCGCCATCGCCAAAGTAAGAATACTAATCCGTATTCCCTCTATCTCTGCCAAGCAGGAAGCACATTCTACCGTAGTAGCACCTGTAGTCAAAACATCGTCTACAATCAGTACATGCTTTCCGGTCAGAGATTGCGCATGATGCAGTTCAAAGATTCCTTCCACATTTTCCCAGCGTTCAAAAGAGGATTTGCGTGTTTGCGTTTCCGTGTTCTTTTGCCGCACTACGGATTCCGTATCAATAGAAATACCTGTTACGGCGGCAATTCCACGGGCTATCCATTCGCTTTGATTATAACCACGAATCTGCTGTTTCTTTTTGTGCAACGGCACGGGAAGTATGATGTCAACCCCATCAAAGAAACCGGATGCCAGCAATTCGGCTGCCATATAACGCCCCATGATTGCCCCGATGCCTTTTTGTCCGCCGTATTTGAGTTGGTGGAGAATTTGCCGGAAGTCACTTCCTTTCCGGTAAAAGAAGAAAGAGGTGGCTCGTTCCAAGGGAATCTTTCCCCAAAACTGTTTTTCTACGGGATTGTCTTTTCGAAGATGATAATCTGTGCGTGGGAGATTGATATTGCACATTGTGCAAAGACATTCTTCACCTTTCGCCAACGGTCCGCCACAAACTATGCAGCAATGGGGAAAGAACAAGGATAAGAATGAACCAAGCCAGTCTTTTATAAGGAGTGTGTGTTTCATAATAACAGTAAGGAATTAATAAGGAGACATTCTTTCTACATATCTACTGGTGGAACTTCCGCCAGAAGTTTCTGAAATAAAGGATGCAGGTGTCCGTTCGTAGCTATAATATGGTGCCCTTCAATAAAATGCTCTTCACCATAGAAATTGGTTACGCGTCCGCCCGCTTCCTGCACAATCAAAGCTGCCGCGGAATAATCCCATTTACCTAGAAAGGCTTCCGCCCAGGCATCAAAACGTCCGATAGCTACATAACAGATTGCGGCAGCGGCTGAACCATTCATACGGATACCGCCCACCACTCCATACAACTTATCTATCAGATGGAGAGCTGTCTGTTTATATTGCAGATGATTATAAGGCAATTCCGTGATAACGAACGCATCTTTCGCGTCCTGAATAGCAGAGACATGAATTTCTTCACCATTCATAAAGGCTTTCCCACCTTGCCAGGCATAAAAACATTCATCCCGACAAACTTCATAAACGACACCCAAAAGAAGTTCGGTACGGTTACGCAAAGCAATACAGACACAGTAGGGAGCCTCATCGTGGATATAGTTCGTGGTTCCATCCAACGGGTCAATCACCCAGCAATACGGTTCATCCCGATAGCTGGCAGAGCCTTCTTCAGTTATAAATCCCGCTTCGGGAAGCAAGGCAGAAAGAGCCTTCACCACTCGCACTTCGGATTCTTTGTCTACATAAGACACGTAATCATGCGCATGCTTCTCTTCAACACGTTCACGACGGAAGTTCTTCCGTTCTTCTCTCAAAAAATGTCCGGCGTCAGTTGCAATGCGGCATACCTCGGCTGTAAGTTGTTTTAAATCTAACATTTCTTCTTTTGCTATTTAGACTACCCACAAATCTATGCCAAAATTATCACTTTTTTTGATAGAAGTAAGAGTTTTCCCTGAAAAAGATAAGAACTTTCAATACATAGGATGGAAATTCCGGATATTCTCTTGTTCATTAATATTTAAAAGAATCCGATTCTGTATTATGCGAACCGGATTTTTTAACATACCTAAGATTTGCTTATTTCACAGAATTTCCCGAATATTGCAGCATAAATACTAATCAAAAGGGCTTCATGAAAAGAGTCGACTCCGTTATTTCCCTAGTATACTCACTATCTAAATCAGAAAAGAAACACTTCTCCTTGCAGGTCGTCAAAGACAAGGAAGAGAAGGACTATCTTGTGATTTACGACATTATCACGAAGAGCAAACAGCCTGACGGAAACGCGGTGAAAAAAGAATTTTATAAGCGCAGGCCGAAAGGTTCTTTTGAAGTATCCATTCAATATTTATATGAGAAACTGGTAGATACATTACTCACATTAAGAAAGAAGAAAGATATCTACTATGATTTGTTGAACGACCTATGTAAAGCCCGTATGCTATATGAGCGTTCCCTGTTTGAAGAGTGTTTTGAGATACTGTCCAACACAATAAAGCAGGCGCAATTCTACGAAAACAATGAGATTCTGACAATTGCACAAAAACAGGAATTGGAATATTTGCTACGGCTGAACTTCCCCAACATGACAGAGCAGGAACTTTTTCACAAACATTTTATCCAAAATGAATCGTTAAAGAAAATTCGAAAAATAACGGAGCAATCTTCTCTGCATAATTTATTAAAATACCGTCTCTCTCATATCGGAGCCATACGAACTGCAAAGCAAAAACAGGATATGAACGACCTTATGGTCAACGAGCTTTATATAGCCGCTTCTTCAGACGCAGAAGGGAATTTTGAATTGACACGAAATCATAAACTTTTTCAGGCAAACTATCTAATGGGAGCAGGAGATTACAGAACTGCCCTCAACTCATACAAAGAACTGAATTCTCTATTTGAACAGAACCAACAATTCTGGTCAAATCCACCGATTTACTATTTGTCAGTACTCGAGGGAGTGCTCGGCAGTCTGCGGTCGGTAGGAAATTACAATGAGATGCCCTATTTTCTGGAGAGACTAAGAAAACTAATCGCAGCGGACTCTTCATTGGAGTTTAAAGTGAACGCCACCTGCCTGCTTTTCCAATATGAGTTGTTTCCCTATTTGGACAAAGGTGATTTTTCCAATTGCACGGAGCTCATGAATCATTATCAGGAGTTACTATACGACAAAGAAGCATGGCTGAGTCCTATACGCAAAAGCGAGCTATTACTCTACACTACTCTCATACACATCGGCAACCAAAACTACAAGACCGCGAAGAAATATATAAGCAACGCCATTATAGACCATAATATCAAATACTTGCCGCTAATGAGAACGATTCGTCTGGTCCGTCTCATTGCTTACTATGAAACACAAGAATTTGAACTGATAAAGCACGAATCACGTTCCATTACGCGCAGTTTGTCTTCTCCCAAAGAGCAGACGTTTAAAACAGAACGGATTATTCTATGGTTTCTGAATAAAAGAAACCTCCCTATCCTGCGCAAAGACCGGGAAACCTTTTGGAAAAAGTTATCTCCGGAAGTTCAGGAATTATATAATGATAAATATGAAAATCAGCTTTTACGCATCTTCGATTTCACAGCATGGATGGAATCGAAAATACGAAAAGAAAAGCTTTCCGACGTTCTCGGATGGCGTATGATTGCTAAAGAACCTTAAAGCAGAAGATTGTCTTCCTCTTTTTTCATCACAAAAAAGCACTTCCAAAACTCCTTTTTTCTCTTTGTAATTATATAAATGTACTTTATATACCCACCTCATCTTTCCATATTATCAAGAGAGATTTATCATTTGATATCATTTTTGAAATTATATAAATCAATTATTAATGTCGAAAACTATGCACTATTATTTCTTTCATTTGTATCGTCTTAATTTTTAATACCATGGAAACTGTATCTATTCATAAACCCAAAGTAGTAGTGATTGGAAGTTGCAACACCGACATGGTTGTAAAAGCCAACAGACTACCAGTGCCAGGAGAAACCGTACTAGGTGGAACTTTCTATATGAACCCCGGAGGCAAAGGAGCCAACCAAGCTATCGCAGCATCCCGGTTGGGAGCTGAAGTAACCTTCATTTCCAAAATCGGATATGACCTGTTCGGATTACAGGCACTGGAAATATATAAGTCGGAAAAGATTAATACCGAATTTATCTTCACTGACCAAAAAAGTCCGTCAGGAGTAGCACTCATTTCTGTTGATTCTTTCGGAGAAAACAGTATAATCGTCGCACCGGGAGCCAGCCGTTCCCTTTCTGAAGAAGACATCAATAAAGCTGAAGAAAAAATCAAGGAAGCTGATATTATACTCATGCAACTTGAAGTTCCGATAGAAACCGCAGAATATGCAGCCACTATCGCCAATAAATATGGCAAAAAGGTAATACTCAACCCTGCGCCTGCATCTACCTTAAGTGATACATTCCTGAGAAATGTTCACACCATACTCCCTAACCGGATTGAGGCCGAAATGCTGTCCGGGATTAAAGTTATGGATATAGAAAGCGCCCACCGTGCCGCTAAAACAATCGGAGACAAAGGTATAGAGAACGTTGTCATCACATTGGGGAAAGACGGTGCTTACGTAAAGGAGAAAGACAACTACGTCATGATTCCCGCCAAACAAGTGGAAACAGTCGATACTACCGGAGCCGGAGACGTATTCTGTGGGGCATTCAGCGTTTATCTGTCCGGAAAACACTCACTAACGGAAGCTGTAGAATTTGCCAATGCAGCGGCGGCGATTGCCGTTACCCGTATCGGCGCACAGAGTGCCATCCCTTATAAAATGGAAGTCACTTTATAAAAAACAGAAAAGACCTAGGTTAAATATAAATCTGATTCACAATGAAAGTAGTAGTTATTGGAAGCTCAAACATCGACATGGTTGCCCAAGTCAACCATCTACCGGCACCCGGCGAGACTGTCGGCGATGCCTCTTTTATGCAATCCCTTGGTGGAAAGGGGGCGAACCAGGCCGTGGCTGCAGCACGGTTGGGTGGTTCCGTCACTTTTGTCACTTCATTAGGGAATGACATGTATGCCGACATACTCAGAAAGAATTTTGAAAAAGAGGGAATCACTACGGATTACATAATCAATGATACCCAACACCCGACAGGAACCGCCCTTATTTTCGTGGCGGATAGCGGAGAGAATTGTATAGCCGTAGCCCCGGGAGCAAACTACTCTCTATCTCCCGACTCTATCAATCGCTTTTCCAGAGTAATTGACGAGACGGAAATAGTAGTTATGCAAGCTGAGATTCCTTACAATACAATTAAGAGTATTGCCCTGTTAGCACAACAAAAAGGTAAAAAGGTTCTGTTTAATCCCGCACCCGCCTGCCTGATCGATACAGAGTTGATGAAAGCTATTGATATTTTAGTAGTCAATGAAGTAGAAGCAGCTTTTGTATCAGGTATCAGACATACAGGAAACAATTTGGAAGAAATTGCTGGAGCATTAATTGCCGCAGGTGCGCAAAATGTTGTGATAACCCTGGGAAGCCATGGCGTGTATATGAAAAACGCTTATACAAGCGTCCAGCTTCCCAGTTACAAAGTGAATGCTATTGACACAATCGCGGCAGGGGATACATTCTGTGGTGCTCTGGCTGTAATGTGCGCTCAAAAAGAGATAGATATGGAAACTCTCAAGTTTGCCAATGCGGCAGCGGCAATTGCCGTCACCCGCTCGGGAGCACAACCATCTATCCCTACTCTCGAAGAAGTGAACCACTTCATCCTAAAAAACGAATTACCTTATCGCTCAACTTTTAAATTTAATGAACATGAAAAACTACTCGAACCGACGATTCATTCTATCAGGTAGAAATCTTCTGCCGGCAACTAACAGTATAAGGCATAAACTTATACTATTGCTAAGTTGTCTATTCATTTTTTCTATGAATATGTATGCTCAAAACACAGTATCAGGAACCGTTAGAGACGGCAACGGAGAACCTCTGCTTGGAGTTTCCGTCATCGTCAAACATGGAAAAGCAACTACCGGAAGCGTCACAGACCTCAATGGTCACTATCAAGTGAAAGCAGACCCAAACGCTACGATTGAATTTAGCTTTGTCGGATTCAAATCAGTAACAGTACCGGCCAACCAGAAAGTGATTAATGTAACCCTGCATGATGACAACCAATTATTGGATGAAGTCGTCGTTGTCGGATACGGTACGCAGAAAAAGGTTAACCTGACTGGTTCGGTCAGCCAGGTTACAGCCGAAGTACTAGAAAACCGTTCCACCTCTTCCGTTACACAAATGTTACAGGGGGCTATGCCCAACGTCAACATCCAGGTAAATACCGGAAGCCCCGGAGCAGGCGGAACCATCTCCATCCGTGGAATGGGTTCTGTGAATTCAAGTTCCCCTCTTATTCTGGTAGACGGTATTCCCGGCAGTATAGACCAGTTGAATCCGAACGACATAGAATCTGTTTCTGTCCTCAAAGATGCTTCTTCGGCAGCCATCTATGGTGCACGCGCTGCATTCGGTGTAGTCTTGGTCACCACAAAGAAAGCTAAATCTGGGAAAGCCAAAGTTTCTTATGACGGTTATTTCTCCTGGTCGAAGCCGACAGTTTCTACCGACTTTGTCACTTCTGGATATGACCATGCTTATATCTATGATACTTCCTACATGGGACAAAAGGGTTTCATGGGGGCTGCCACCGGATATACGGAAGAAGATTACAAAGAACTGGAAGCCCGCCGGTATGATACGACAGAAAATCCGGATCGCCCCTGGATTGTCACAACCACAGAAAGCGACGGCAGGCAGAAGTACAACTACTACGCCAACTTCGACTGGTGGAACTGGATGTATAAAGAAAGAATGCCATCGCAATCCCATAATGTAAGCATCTCGGGTGGTACTGATAAAATCCAATATTACGTATCCGCAAACTTTTACACGAAGGATGGTATGATGAAACGGGTAGACGAAAAATACACACAATACACATTAACTTCCAAATTCAGTGCTGAAATAAAATCATGGCTGAAAATCGGAAACCAGACAAACTACTTTGACAGTTCCCACACATATCCTGGTGAAAATGCAGCCAATGCAGCTTTTGCCAGAACCATGATAAACTGTGCACCTTACTACGTACCCATCGGCCCGGACGGCAACTATACCGGTCTGATGAAAAACGGAAAAGTCATCAACGAAGGGCGTGTTGCGGATATCTACGGTGGCGTATCCAGAGGTAATGTAGGAAAAAGACGTTTCCGGAACACATTCTCTGTCGAAGTTACCCCCATCAAAAATTTATCCGTAAATGCCGATTATACATTTGGTTTCACTATGGATGACAATTGGAAACGTCAGGGGGTAGTGTATATCTCAAACGGATATGCCAACGAAACACAATTGAGTACCTCTTCCACTCATAAAAAGGACTATATACAAAAGTCTATGTCCTACAATCCTTCTCACGTGTTCAATGCATACGCTACCTACGGCAACACTTTCGCAAAATCGCATAATATATCGGCAACAGTAGGTATGAATTATGAGAAACAGCAGAATCACGATCTGCTCGGTTATCGTACGGATGTATTGTCCGAGACCTTAAACGACTTGAATCTGGCCACAGGAACCGGCGCTTCGGATCTTAAAGCTACAGGTGGTGCATCTGCCTATGAACTATTCGGCCTTTTCTTCAGAGCCAATTATAATTATAAGGAACGTTATCTGTTGGAAGTAAACGGAAGATATGACGGTTCTTCGAGATTCCTCTCCGGCAACAGATATGGCTTCTTCCCTTCCGTATCTGCCGGATGGAGAATCAGTGAAGAGCAATTCTTGAAAAATTTGAATATCTTCGACAATCTGAAAATCAGAGCTTCGTACGGTGTACTCGGAAACCAGTTGGGAGTGAGTATGTATCCTTATTCTACAATCACCCAAAAACAATCTTCTTATATTGTCAACAATGCACTAACCTATTATCTAACTACTCCTGCCCCAGTAGCAGGCGACTACACTTGGGAAAAGGTAGGAACTCTCAATATGGGTATAGATATCAGTGTACTGAACAACAAGTTGAACTTCAGTGGAGATTATTTTATCAGAAAGACATCTGATATGTTCGTTGATGGTGTGACGCTTCCTGCCGTGTATGGTGCGAATCCTCCCAGACAAAACGCAGGAGAAATGAAAACCAAAGGATATGAACTGAGTGTAACCTGGCGCGACAATTTCAAACTTGCCGGAAAATCATTGAATTATGAAATATTTGGTTCCTTAGGCGATGCTACCTCTGAAATTACCAAATATCAGGGAAACGACACGAATATCCTGACGGATTATTATGTAGGACAGAAAATTGGAGAAATCTGGGGATACAGAACGGGCGGATTATTCCAGTCGGACGAGGAAGCAGCAGAATGGACAAGTAAAATAGACCAGTCGGCAGTAAACAGGGATATTTTAAAGAGTCAAGGTAAATGGTCTGTAGCACGTGGAGGAGATGTAAAATACCTTGATAAAGATGGTAATAATATCATCAACAATGGTGCAAATACGCTCGACGACCACGGAGACCTCGAAGTAATCGGCAACGAAACACCACGTTACAACTATGGTTTCGGAGCAAACATCAACTGGTATGGGTTCGATTTCTCTATCGCATTTCAAGGTATCGGAAAAAGAGATTTATATCCGGACAAGGAAATGGAAAAATTCTGGGGGTCATGGGGACGTGTCAACAGTGCTTTTCTTCCTAAAGGACTTGCCGAACAAGCTTGGACGGAAGACAACAAGGGAGCATACTTTCCCCGTCTCGAACGCGGTAGCGCGGCATACAACGGCGACGGACAGATGCGGGTTGTCAACGACAGGTACTTGCAGAACTTGGCCTACCTGCGTTTGAAAAATCTTTCAATAGGCTATACGCTGCCTGTCACACTTACCACCAAAGCAGGTATCGAACGGTTGAGAATCTATTTCGCAGGTGAAAACTTATGTTATTGGTCGCCTTTCAAAACAGATTACATAGATCCAGAACAAGCGATATCCTCCAGCGACGCACGTATCTATCCGTTCTCAAAAACGGTGTCTGTCGGTGTAAATCTGACTTTCTAATTTCCCCAAACTAAACATATATAAGTATGAAAACAACAACGATACTAAAGAAAGCCTTTTTGATAAGCTCACTATCGCTTTCGTTCTGTGCCTGTGATTTGGAACAGTTGCCACAAGATAAAATGACCCCGGAAAATTCCCTGAAGAATGAAACGGAACTTAGACTATATATTAACGGACTTCTGCCTATGCTGTCGGGAGCATCCAATGTAGAGAACGGTGCCAGCGTAGCCGCCGGAAGAATGATGGAAAAGACTGACGATGTGATATGGCCTACACTTCCCGACTACATGACCGGCAAAAGAAGTTCTACACAATCAGCCGGAAACTGGGATTGGGATAATCTGCGAAAGATTAATATTTTCTTGAAATACTCTGTAAACTGCCCGGATGAGACTGTACGCGAAAAATACAATGCAATGGCTTATTACCTGAGAGCACAGTTTTACTATGACAAATTGAAAACATTCGGTGGAGTACCCTGGTACGACACTGTACTCGAAGACAACAGCCCGGAACTATACAAACCGCGTGACTCTCGGGAGATGATTGCAGACAAAATTCTGGAAGACTTGGATAAAGCTATAAAAAACGGTGTAGAAGCCAAAAGTCTGAATGAAATAACCAAATGGACTGCATTGGCTCTGAAAAGCCGTTTCTGCTTGTTCGAGGGAACCTTCAGAAAATACCACAATATAGAAGGTTCGGAAAAGTTCCTGAAAGAGTGTGTATCCGCTTCTGAGGCACTAATGGTCTCAGGAAAATATACCATTGACAAGGGAGAAGGCACAGACGTGGCCTATAGGGACTTGTTTGCGCAACCCGCCACAAACAATGCCAGTGATGTGGAAGTAATCACAGCTTATGCTTACAGTATTGCGTTAGGTATAAAGCATAACACGAACTATTCCATCATTAACGCCAGTGGCAACCAGATTGGACTTAGCAAAGCATTCATGGATTCATATCTGATGAATGACGGCAGCCGTTTCACAGACAGACCAGGTTATGAGACTATGATTTTCGGCGAAGAGTTTGAAAACAGAGACCCTCGTATGTTCCAGACAGTCAGATGTCCCGGATACGCCCGTATCGGAAAAACTCATGACGTAAACAGATTGTATGAAGCCATGCAAATCTCTGCCACCGGATATATGCCGATTAAATATGTGCAATCCGGTGACCATGACAAGCAGACCAGTAATGAGAATGATATTATCCTGTACCGCTATGCGGAAGTCCTGTTGAACTATGCCGAAGCTAAGGCCGAGTTAGGTACACTTATTCAGACAGACCTGGAACAAAGCATCAAATTAATACGGGATCGCGTCGGAATGCCGAATATGAATATGGCGGCAGCAAATGCTAATCCGGATCCGGTATTGGCAGCACAATATCCGCTGGTATCCGGTAGCAATAAAGGAATTATCCTCGAAATCCGGAGAGAACGCAGAGTCGAAATGGTAATGGAAAACCTACGCTATGACGACATCATGCGTTGGAAAGCCGGTCATTTGTTTACCGAACAATTCAAGGGAGTCTATTTCTCAACAGTTACCGCACCTTCAACCAAGTATGATTTGGACAAACCTGCATACACAGTCAGAAATGCCAACTTCTACATCTATATAGGTGAACGTCCCAGCAATCTTACAGAAAAGAACTCAATCGGGTTGAATGTAGGTATCTTCCTAAGCAATGGAAACTCCGGTAATAAAGTGGTCAACACGGATAAAGTAAAGACCTGGAATGAAGAACGCGATTACCTGGCTCCATTGCCTAGTTCCGCACTTGTTGTTAATCCGAATCTGAAACAGAATCCGCATTGGGACAGTCCTTCCGATTAATTAACCTATTATAAAACAGCATATAAATGAAACGACGTGATTTTATAAAAAACGCAGGTTTGGCATTGTCCGCAGCATTTGTACCTAATATAGCATTCCCCTCTTTTTTAAGAGGGGGTGCTCCTCTAAACAACGTTCTGTACAATGGCGTCACACTACCTGAAGTTTGGCCACCCAAAAATATCGGCATGAATTATGAGCCAATGCCGGTACCTTATCTTACCAATCGCCCGGAAATCATTCCTATTGACTTGGGAAGGCAACTATTTGTAGACAATTTTCTGATTGAGCGGACAGATATGGAGCGAAGGTCATATATACCTCGCAAAATGAGCCTCAACCCGATACTCAAACCGGAGACGGAACTAGAACAAGGGACTTACGGCATCCCCGGAGCCAGTGCCAAAGACGGCGGCGTATGGTGGGATCCGAAAGACCAGCTCTTCAAAATGTGGTATGAAGCCGGATGGCTGCACAGAATGGCATACGCCACAAGCAAAGACGGGATGCATTGGGAACGTCCTAATCTGGATGTAGTACCGGGAACCAACCAAATCGTTCCGGAAATTGTAGCTGACTCTTCTACTGTATGGCTGGATCACTTTACAAAAAATCCCGAAGAGCGTTTCAAAATGTTCCTGCGTTCTCCCAACTCGATTCCCGGCTCCACAGAACGTTTCAATTATGGATTCAGCATGGTTTCGCCGGACGGCATCCATTGGGGAAAACCTGTCAAGACAGGGCCATGCGGAGACCGGAGCACAATGTTCTATAATCCTTTCCGACAGAAATGGGTATATAGTCTCCGGAATCCGGAAAACATAAACCGCGTACCTATCGGACGCTTCCGCTATTACCACGAACATTCAAATTTCCTGGAAGGGGCAAAATGGACAAAAGAAGATCTGATTTTCTGGCTCGGCGCTGATTACCGGGATGATCCGGATCCATATATCGGTGACAAAGCACAATTATACAACTTGTCTGCTGTGCCTTACGAAAGTATCATGCTATCATTGCCCCAGATACACTTGGGGCCATCTAACGAAAGATGCAGAGAGGCAGGAGTCCCTAAAATCACCGAACTGAAAGTAGCTTATAGTCGTGACGGTTTTTATTGGGATCGAACCGACCGCCATACCTTTATCCCTGCCGAACGAAAAGAAGGCTCATGGGATAGAGGGTATGTACAATCCGTGGGCGGATTGTGCACTATCGTAGGTGACCAACTTTGGTTCTACTATATAGGCTTCGAAGGAAACAAGAGAAAGAAAAGTCCGGTATATGAAAAGAATGGTATGCACGCCAATGGAAGTACCGGTATAGCTGTATTACGCAGAGACGGTTTTGTTTCTTACTCTGCCCAAAAGGAAAAAGGGACGTTACTAACCCGTCCGGTAACATTCACCGGCGAATATATGTTTGTAAACGTGAGTTGCCCGAACGGAGAGTTGAAGGTAGAAATATTAGACGCAGATAATAATGTAATTCCGGGATTCTCTGCAAATGATTGCAAACCTCTCTCGACAGACAGTACTATCGCACAGATAAAGTGGAAGAATAAGAAAGACCTGTCCGCCTTAAAGAGCCAACCGGTACGCTTCAAATTCTATCTTACCAATGGTGATTTGTATTCATTTTGGGTAAGTCCCGATATAGAGGGTGCCAGCAACGGGTACAACGCAGCAGGTGGCCCAGGATTCGGTGGCGGTACAGACAAAGAAGGGAAGAGAGCCTACAAAAAAGCAGAAAACTTCCCCAACTTATTAGAAAGATGTTAAAATAATAATCAGTAAAACAATATAAACTATGATGGACAAAAAATTATTTGAAGGCGTGATAACTCCAATGGTGACACCCCTTATCAACAGAGAAAATATAGATTTCAAAGGCTTGGAGAAATTGCTTGACCACCTGATAAACGGCGGAGTCAGCGGTGTTTTCCTTATGGGTACCACGGGCGAAGGAACAAGCATTTCTTCCCGAATGAGAAAGGAACTAATCAAATATTCGGTAGAATATGTAAAAGGACGTGTTCCCGTATTTGTCAGTATCGCCGACTGTTGCATCGAAGAAAGCCTGAATATGGCTTGTTACGCGAAAGAATGCGGAGCCAGTTATCTGGTATCTGCACTTCCGTTCTATTTAGGATTGACCCAGACAGAAATTATCGACTATTATACAACGATTGCCGATAATATACCTCTACCCTTGTTTTTATACAACATCCCGGCGCAAACCAAATTAATGATTTCTGTCGAAGCAGTCAAGACATTGGCAAAACATCCCAACATCATCGGCATGAAGGACAGTTCCGGCAACGGTACCTATTTCAATACGTTACTTGCAGAAGTGAAAGCTGAGTATCCAGATTTTACCATTCTCGTAGGACCGGATGAAATGTTGGCCTCTACAATGGCGTTAGGTGGAAATGGCGGTGTAAACTCCGGTTCCCCGAACTTTATGTCAACCTGTTCAAAGCCTGCAAAGCAAAGGATACGGAAAGAATACTCAAACTGCAAAAACTGGTCATGAAGGTTTCTACCGGAATTTATTCTGTTGATAAATCGAGTGTATCCTTTCTTAAAGGGCTGAAAGCCGCATTATTTACAGAAGGGTTAATAACCGACTACATCTGCGAACCTTTGCAGAAAGTAAACGGCACTGACCTGGAGACAATCAAAAAGAATGTAGCAGAGCTGAAACAACAAATCATTCAGGTATTATGAGAATAACATTCAAACTAATCACTCTATTGACTGCTGTTGCTATGACTTGTTCCTGTGGAAATACGAAAAAGAAGGTTGCACCTGTTGCGTCCGGTACTGATACTACGGAAGTAGACTGGAAATATGGATGGACGGTATCTGCCAGCCCGACACTTGACATGGATGCTTTGAAAGAACATCAGGCGCAATATCCCGAAAGATGGAAAGCTACATTCGAATATTTGAAAGGCACGGATTTGAGCAGGCTTTCTCCCGGCGAATACGAAATCATAGGGCGTGAAGTGTATGCCATTGTCAGTGAGTATGTTCCTAAAGAAGAAGCAGAATGCAACTTTGAAGCACATCGAAGATATATCGACTTGCAATACTTGATTAATGGGGAAGAAAGAATGGGAGTGACGACATTGGACAAGGTTGTCCCAATCGGCGAATATGACGAGAAGAAAGACATTGTCTTTTTCAAGCCTGATGCACCGGGCCTATATGAAGTGGCAACTCCCGAAGTCTTCTATATTTTCTTTCCTAAAGACGCACACCGTCCCAGTATAAAAGAGAAGGACGGAGTGAGCGTGAAGAAAATAGTCATTAAAATCAAAATATAGATATGCTGAAAGATAAGAAGTTTTATTCATGGATGGTAGTAGGGATGCTTGTTGTAGTGTCTCTACTCAACTATTTAGATAGACAAATGCTGGCTACGATGCGTCCATTCATCATGGTGGATATCAAAGAGCTGGAATCTATCACCAATTTCGGACGGCTGATGGCTATATTCCTTTGGATATATGCCATTATGAGTCCCATATCGGGAATGATTGCAGACCGTTTGAACCGTAAGTGGCTGATTGTTATCAGTCTGTTCGTATGGTCTGCCGTCACCCTTATGATGGGATACGTACATGACATCAGTCACTTGTATATATTAAGAGCGCTGATGGGAGTCAGCGAGGCCTTTTATATACCTGCCGCCTTGTCTCTGACGGCTGACTATCATCAAGGAAAAACAAGGTCTATTGCCATCGGTATGCTGACCTCGGGAATTTATCTGGGGCAAGCCATCGGCGGATTTGGAGCTACGGTAGCTGCCCATACTTCCTGGCAATTCACTTTCCACTCTTTCGGAATGATTGGCATCATTTATAGTTTTGTACTTATCGCATTGCTGCATGAGAAAAAGACTTATGTAGTACAGACCGAACAACGGAGAAGCATCAAGAAAAACCTTTTGATGACCTTCAAAGGACTAGCCGTATTGTTCAGCAATATCGCGTTCTGGGTAATGCTGTATTATTTTGCAGCTCTCAATCTCCCCGGATGGACAACCAAGAACTGGCTACCGACCATGGTTTCCGATACCTTGAATATGGATATGGAGTTCGCAGGACCGCTCTCCACTACCACTTTAGCCCTTTCTTCATTCGTCGGAGTATTTCTCGGCGGGTTTATTTCCGACAAATGGGTGCAAAAGAATATGAAAGGAAGAGTTTACACCAGTGCCACCGGATTGTCACTGATCGTTCCTGCCCTTTTGATGATGGTATATGGAAATAATATCGTATTCATTGTAGCGGGAGCCATACTCTTCGGACTTGGTTTCGGTATGTATGATACCAATAATATGCCGATTCTTTGTCAGTTCATTCCCTCGCGTTATCGTGCCACAGGCTACGGGCTCATGAATTTTGTCGGAATTGCTGCCGGAGCTATTATCACCAACGAACTGGGCAAAGCGTTCGAAGCTAATTATAAAGACCTCGTCTTTTTGATAATGATCCTCTCTGTATGTCTGTCCATATTCCTGCAATTGAAAGTGCTGAATCCCAAAACTATGGATATGACGGACGAATTAATGGCTGAATCGAAAAATAAATAAAGACATAAACTGAACAATTATGAAATATACAGACTCATTTCGCAGATTAATCAAACTACCTGCAAGCATTATCATGTTCTTGCTATGTTGTTTAGTATCTTACAGTTGTGGCGGTACGGATGACGGAATATCCGAACCACCAGGAAACTCCGGTACAGACCTCGCACCGGATCCTGACGACCCGTCGGATGATTGGAGAACCCTCTACAATGGAATCATATTACCTTCTGTATGGCCACCGAAAAATATAAATATCAGTTCGTACGAACCTATGAAAGTTCCTTATCTGGAAACTCCCCCGGAAGTAGTTCCTATTGATATAGGACGTCAGCTATTTTTTGATAACTTCCTGATAGATAATACCGATTTGGAACGCAAATTCTATAAACCTAAGAAATACGCACAGAACCCTATACTAAAGCCTGAAACGGCTCTGGAAACATCGAAGATTCCCGGTGCTTCCGCCAAGGATGGCGGAGTATGGTGGGAGCCTAGAGAACAGATATTCAAAATGTGGTATGAAGCCGGATGGCTCAATAAGATGGCTTATGCAACCAGTAAAGACGGTGTCAACTGGATGCGCCCGGATTTGAATAATGGTTCGAACGAACTTCTGACATTATCCAGATTCCCCGCAAATTCATGCGCAGTCGTACTGGATTACGATGCATCCGACAATGAAAGATATAAGATGTTCCTACGCTCGCCGAACGCTGACGCAACGGACAATGCCGGCTACTGCATGATTTCTTCGAATGGAAAGCAATGGAGCTGGTTTACTAAAACTGGCCCATGTGGTGATAGAAGTACCATGTTTTATAATCCTTTCCGCAAAAAATGGGTATTCAGCATACGTACCCTCGGTGTATTGGGTAACTCCCCACATGGTAGAGCCAGATATTATAGGGAACATTCCGACTTCCTGACCGGTGCTGTCTGGACAAAAGCCGATGTTGTATTTTGGTGCAATGCGGATAACAAGGACACCCCGGATCCGGAATTCAATCTGCCACCGGAACTTTATAATCTGAACGCTGTTGGCTATGAAAGTGTCATGCTGGGATTGCATCAGATTCTATTGGATGAGAATGAAATTGCCAAAGCTGCCAACAGGCCTAAAATCACAGAGTTGAAAGTTTCTTTCAGCCGTGACGGTTTCCATTGGGACAGGCCTTACAGAGAGGCATTTATTCCGGCTACCCGCACAGCCGGCAGTTGGGATCGTGGTTATGTGCAATCCGTTGGGGGAATCTGTACAGTTGTAGGCGACCAACTAAGATTCTACTATATCGGATTCAAAGGTGGAGATTCCTCAAGCTATATGCATTCGAACGGTGCTACCGGTATGGCAACACTTCGCAGAGATGGATTTGCTTCCATGTCGACAACTGGAGAAGGTAGCCTGACAACCCGCCCTGTCAAATTCAGCGGAAAATATATGTTTGTCAATGTCAACTGTCCGGCAGGTGAACTCAAGGTAGAAATCCTAGATAAAAACAACAAAGTTATTGATGGCTTCTCGGCCGATAAATGTAAAGCTGTTACTATTGATTCTACCATTCAACAAGTGGAATGGAATGGCATCAGTGACTTATCCTCTTTGGCAGGAGAAGAAGTCAGATTCAGATTCAAGCTCAAAAATGGTGATTTATACGCATTTTGGGTAAGTCCAAGTACTAATGGCGAAAGTAATGGATACGTTGCCGGTGGTGGCCCCGGATATACAAGCAATAAAGATACGGAAGGGAAAAAAGCTTATGAAAAAGCAAGTGGTTTCCAAAAGTTCTAATTTATTTATCATGAAACACTTACGATTTATATCCATTATTATGTTCTCCTGCGTATGGACAATCACATTCGGGAAAGCTCCTATTGCCAAATTAATAGAAGTACGAATCATTCCCGAACATAAGGATTATCTGTACAAAGCAGGAGAAAAGGTACAGTTCAATGTAGCCGTATTGAAGTGTGGCGTGCCATTGGATATAGAAGTACGATATGAAATATCCGAAGACATGATGGAAGCACACAAAACCGGAACTACGCAAATTAAAAACGGTATAGCAAGAATCAATGCTGGTTCGATGAAACCTACGTTATCAGGTTTTCGTCAATTATCAGGGATATGGATACAAAGGAATATCTACGGTGGGATTCAGCCCTGAAAAGCTTCAGCCTGTCACTTCTCTTCCAAAAGATTTCCTTACATTCTGGAATACCAATAAGGCAGAAGCAGAGAAATATCCGTTAAAGCCTATTATGACACTGTTACCGGAGAGATGTACGGATATGGTGAATGTCTATCACATTTCTTTTCAAAACAACGGTAACAATTCACAGATATATGGTATCCTTTGCATACCTAAAGTTCCGGCTAAGTATCCGGCTATATTGAAACTTCCCGGCGCAGGAGTCAGTGCATATAAAGGAGAAATTGAAAGAACTTCCAAAGGATTTATCATTTTAGAAATAGGGATTCATGGCATTCCTGTCAATATGCCGGGAACAGTCTATCAGGACTTATGTAAAGGGGCTATGAAAGATTATTATTTTATGAATTTAAGTGATAAAGATGATTACTATTACAAACGTGTTTATATGGGTTGCGTGAAAGCTATTGATTTCATTTATTCATTACCTGAGTTTAATGGAAACTTGGCAACTTTTGGCAGTAGCCAAGGCGGAACGCTTTCCATTATTACAGCTGGGCTGGACAAACGTGTTAAGGCTTTAGCAGCATTCTATCCAGGATTATGTGATATGGCGGGCTATATACATGGACGGGCAGGCGGATGCCACCAAATGTTTAAAGATAAAGAAAGACGTACTCCTGAAAATATAGAAACAGCCCAATATTATATGTAGTAAACTTTGCACGCCAAATTAAAGTTCCAGGATTCTATTCTTTCGGATATGATGATATGACTTGTCCGCCTACTACCATTTATTCGGCTTATAATGTGATTAATGCTCCTAAAAAATTATTTATTGCAGAAAACACAGGACATTACACTTATCTGGAACAAATGAACAGTGCATGGAATTGGATAATGGATTACTTAAAATCACAAGTTCAAAATGCAAAATAATGAATAAGTACTAAACAGTTTCTCTAATTAAAAATATAAATGAGGGTACCCGGTGCGGGTACCCTCATTTATATTTTTAACCACACATCGAGGGTGTGTCAAAAGCTCAAAAACGCCCTCAATATAAATCAAAACTCGCAACTTTAGTGAAATACACTTAAGCTGC
>NZ_JANJZR010000007.1 GCF_024623065.1 Bacteroides acidifaciens | reverse complement strand
TTCGGAATCGCTCAGCGTCAATTTCTTGATTTTCATTTATCATGCGGTTTTGTTCGAGGCAAAGATAATGTAATTTCAACATAGGTGAAATAATTATGAATAACTACTTATTAAGGAAGAACATTCGCAGTTTGCCATGGCAGGGGATCATACGGCCTTTTGGATTCCCGGTGACTATGATACGCAGGAATATGACTATACCGAGTCCAAACTTTCGGAAATCCGTGGGTTATTGCAGGGAGCAATTACCGGAAACGCTTCTCAAACTTCTTTTTCGCCGACAGGCGTACAGACTTCTCTGCAAATGAAAACAGCCGACGGCCTGTACATCAACTTGCACGAAGCAGCTTTGGTAGACTATTCTTGTATGCATTTGAATCTCGACGATAAGAATTTGATTTTTGAATCATGGCTGACACCTGACGCCAAAGGGGATAAAGGATATATGCAAGCTCCTTGTCGGTCACCTTGGCGCACAGTGATTGTCAGCGATGATGCCCGCGATATTCTGGCTTCCAAATTGACGTTGAACCTGAACGAGCCTTGTGCTTACGAAGATGTTTCCTGGATTAAGCCGGTGAAGTATATCGGTGTATGGTGGGAAATGATTAGCGGTAAAAGCTCATGGGCATATACGGACGATGTTTATTCTGTGAAACTTGGTGAGACGGATTATTCAAAGACAAAGCCGAACGGACGGCATGCTGCGAATAATGACAATGTGAAACGTTATATTGACTTTGCGTCTCTGCATGGATTTGACCAGGTACTGGTGGAAGGTTGGAATGAGGGTTGGGAGGACTGGTTCGGCCATTCCAAAGATTATGTTTTTGATTTTGTTACTCCTTATCCCGACTTCGATTTGAAAATGCTCAATGCTTATGCGAAGGCAAAAGGAGTGAAGCTGATGATGCATCACGAAACTTCTGCTTCCGCGCGCAACTATGAACGTCATTTGGATACTGCTTATCAATTTATGGTAGATAACGGATACGATGCTGTCAAGAGTGGTTATGTAGGTAATATCATTCCTCGTGGAGAACATCACTACGGACAATGGATGAACGATCATTATCTGTATGCAGTGAAGAAAGCGGCGGATTACAAGATTTGTGTAAATGCGCATGAAGCGGTTCGCCCGACGGGATTATGCCGTACTTATCCCAATCTGATTGGCAATGAATCGGCACGCGGTACGGAATATGAGGCCTTCGCAGGCAATAAGCCGTTCCATACGACACTGCTTCCTTTCACCCGTCTGATTGGCGGCCCGATGGATTATACTCCGGGCATCTTCGATACAAAACTTTCTTTCCTGCAAGGCGACCATAGTTTTGTGCGTACCACGCTGGCAAAACAACTAGCTCTTTATGTCACGATGTATAGCCCGTTGCAGATGGCAGCCGATTTTCCGGAGAATTATGAGCGCCACTTGGATGCTTTCCAATTTATTAAAGATGTAGCGCTCGATTGGGACGACAGTAAATACCTGGAAGCAGAACCGGGGGATTATATCACTGTAGCCCGTAAGGCTAAAGGCACTGATAACTGGTTTGTGGGCGGTATCACCGACGAAAATCCCCGCACTTCTACGTTCACGCTCGATTTCCTTGAACCGGGAAAACAATATGTAGCTACGCTGTATGAGGATGGCAAAGACGCGGATTTTGAAAAGAATCCGACTTCTTATCAAATAAAGAAAGGTATCGTAACCGCTAAAACCCGTATTTCGGCGAAACTTGCCCGGAGCGGTGGATTTGCTTTGAGTCTGATCGAAGCAACCCCGGCAGACAGGAAGATAATTAAGAAATGGAAATAAGATTCAGGTAGAGGGATTGTGTTCGGATTTCCCGCTTTTAATAAATATTAGTTATTGCCCCGCGAAGAAATATTAAACTTTGCGGGGCTCTTTTTTTATCAGACGGATTCTTTTTTGTACTTTTGCGCATCTTTTTTAAAACATCATCAATAAAGAGAACGACATGGGAGGTTTTTTCGGAACAGTCTCGAAAACTAGTTGCGTGACTGATTTATTCTACGGTACAGATTATAACTCACATCTGGGTACAAAGCGGGGAGGACTCGCGACATATAGTAAGGAAAAAGGGTTTATCCGTTCCATTCATAATTTGGAAAGTACCTATTTCCGAACCAAGTTCGAAGGAGAACTGGACAAGTTTAAAGGAAACGCCGGTATCGGCATCATCAGTGACACAGACGCACAACCTATCATTATCAACTCTCACCTCGGCCGCTTCGCCATTGTTACCGTCGCAAAAATAACCAATATCCAACAATTGGAAGACGAACTTCTCAGCCAGAATATGCACTTCGCCGAACTTAGTTCGAGCAGTACCAATCAAACGGAACTTATCGCGCTGCTTATCATACAAGGCAGAAACTTTGTCGAAGGGGTCGAAAATGTGTTCAAGCATATCAAAGGTTCTTGTTCCATGCTTATCCTGACGGAAGATGGAAGTATCATCGCTGCCCGCGACCAGTGGGGACGTACTCCGGTGGTAATCGGCAAGAAAGACGGTGCTTATGCTGCGACAAGCGAATCGTCCAGTTTCCCGAATCTGGATTATGAGATTGAGAAATATCTGGGGCCGGGTGAAATTGTCCGTATATATGATGACCACATTGAGCAGCTTCGCAAACCGAATGAGGATATGCAGATTTGTTCGTTCCTGTGGGTGTACTACGGTTTCCCGACTTCCTGCTACGAAGGCAAGAATGTGGAAGAAGTCCGTTTCACAAGCGGATTGAAGATGGGGCAGATGGACAAATCCGAGGTCGATTGTGTCTGTGGTATCCCGGATTCGGGAGTAGGTATGGCTTTAGGATATGCCGAAGGAAAAGGGGTGCCCTATCATCGCGCTATCTCGAAATACACGCCGACATGGCCCCGTAGTTTTACACCCAGCAATCAGGAGTTGCGTTCGCTGGTTGCTAAGATGAAGTTGATTCCGAACCGTGCGATGCTTCAGGGAAAACGTCTGTTGTTCTGTGACGATTCAATAGTCCGCGGTACGCAGCTACGTGACAATGTGAAGATTCTATATGATTATGGAGCAAAAGAGGTACATATGCGTATCGCCTGTCCGCCGTTGATTTATGCTTGTCCGTTTGTGGGATTCTCTGCTTCCAAGAATGCGTTGGAATTGATAACCCGCCGTATTATCAAGGAACTGGAGGGTGATGAAAATAAGAATTTGGAAAAATATGCCACTACCGGTTCGCCCGAATATGAAAAGATGGTCAGCATCATTGCCGAGCGTTTCGGGCTGTCTTCCTTGAAGTTCAATACGCTCGAAACACTGATTGAAGCTATCGGATTGCCCAAATGTAAAGTGTGCACACACTGCTTTGACGGCAGCAGCCACTTTTAAAAAAGATTATACAATAAAAAAGAGCCGTGAATTGCTTTGTAATTCACGGCTCTTTTTTTACCTTTACGGCATTGTAAACTATCAAATAGTAAGTAGTAAATCGTTAAATCGTAAATAAAATGACTTTAGTAGACAGATTTTTAAAGTACGTGAGCTTCGATACACAATCTGATGAATCGACAGGGCTTACTCCCAGTACTCCGAAACAGATGGTATTCGCCGAATATCTGAAAGCGGAACTGGAATCTTTGGGATTGGAGGATATTACTTTGGACGGACATGGCTATCTTTTTGCTACGCTTCCTGCCAATATAGATAAAGAAGTGCCGACTATCGGATTCATAGCCCATATGGATACAAGTCCTGATATGAGCGGCAAGGATGTGACTCCGCGCATCGTTGAAAAGTATGATGGTTCGGACATTGTGCTTTGTGCGGAAGAGGATATAGTCCTTTCTCCTGAGCAATTCCCGGAATTGCTGCAGCATAAGGGGGAAGACTTGATTGTAACCAATGGGAAGACTCTGCTCGGTGCTGATGACAAGGCTGGTATTGCAGAAATCGTATCGGCAGTGGTTTATCTGAAAGAGCATCCCGAAATCAAACATGGAAAGATTCGTGTCGGTTTCAATCCTGACGAGGAAATCGGCGAAGGCGCTCATAAATTCGATGTTGAGAAGTTCGGTTGTGAGTGGGGATATACAATGGATGGCGGTGAAGTGGGAGAGTTGGAGTTTGAAAACTTCAATGCTGCTGCCGCTAAAGTTATTTTTAAAGGGCGTAATGTGCATCCCGGATATGCCAAGAACAAGATGATTAACTCTATCTATCTGGCTAATCAATTTATCAACTTGCTTCCTGCACAGGAAAGGCCGGAACATACTACGGGATATGAGGGTTTCTATCATCTGATAGGAATTCAGGGTGAAGTGGAGCAAAGTACTGTTTCTTATATCATCCGTGACCATGACCGTGCTAAATTTGAAGACCGCAAGAAGGAGATGGAACGTTTGGTGGCTCAAATGAACGAAGAATATGGCGAAGGTACGGTGACTCTTGAGTTGCGCGACCAATATTATAATATGCGTGAGAAGATAGAACCGGTAATGCATATCATCGACACTGCTTTTGCCGCAATGGAAGCTGTGGGCGTGAAGCCGAACGTGAAACCGATTCGTGGTGGTACGGATGGCGCGCAACTTTCTTTCAAAGGGTTGCCTTGTCCGAATATCTTTGCCGGCGGTTTGAATTTCCACGGACGCTACGAGTTTGTTCCTGTTCAGAACATGGAAAAGGCTATGAAAGTCATCGTGAAGATTGCCGAACTGGTTGCTTCCAAATAAAAAGTCTTGCTTGGACTGCTTCCTGATAGCACATAATACTTGATTCTTAATACTTGAAACTTAATACTTTAAAATAATGAAAACCACTCCGTTTACAGAGAAACATATAGCACTCGGTGCTAAGATGCATGAATTTGCAGGTTATAACATGCCTATTGAATACTCCGGTATCATTGACGAACATCTCACTGTTTGTCAGAATGTCGGTGTGTTCGACGTGTCCCATATGGGAGAATTTTGGGTGAAAGGGCCGAATGCGTTGGCTTTTCTTCAAAAAGTAACTTCCAATAATGTGGCGGCACTGACTCCGGGAAAGGTACAGTATACTTGTTTTCCTAATGAAGAAGGTGGTATCGTAGATGACTTGCTGGTATATCATTTTGAACCGGAAAAATATATGCTGGTAGTCAATGCTGCCAATATGGAGAAAGACTGGAACTGGTGCGTTTCACATAATACGGAGGGTGCGGAACTGGAAAATTCTTCAGATAATATCGGGCAGCTTGCCGTGCAAGGCCCGAAAGCGATTCTTGCTTTGCAGAAGTTGACGGATGTTGATTTGTCGGCTATTCCGTATTATACGTTCAAGGTAGGGAAGTTTGCGGGTGAAGAGAATGTAATTATCTCCAATACGGGTTATACCGGTGCGGGAGGTTTTGAGATTTACTTCTATCCGGATGCTGCCGATGCTATTTGGAGGGCTGTTTTCGAAGCGGGTGAGGAGTTTGGCATCAAGCCTATTGGTTTGGGAGCCCGTGACACGCTCCGGTTGGAAATGGGATTCTGCCTGTATGGTAATGACCTGGATGATACGACTTCTCCGATAGAAGCCGGATTGGGATGGATTACTAAGTTTGTAGAGGGTAAGGATTTCATTAACCGTCCTATGCTTGAAAAGCAGAAAGCGGAGGGGACTACCCGTAAGTTGGTTGGTTTTGAAATGATTGACCGCGGGATTCCCCGTCATGGCTACGAACTTGTTAGTCCGGAGGGGGAGAAGATTGGTGTAGTGACTTCGGGCACTATGTCGCCTACCCGCAAGATTGGTATCGGTATGGGGTATGTGAAGCCTGAATATAGTAAGGTGGGTACGGAAATCTGTATCGATATGCGCGGACGTAAATTAAAAGCAGTAATAGTAAAACCACCTTTCAGAAAATAAGATTTTAAATCTGTCTTGTTTGATTAGGCCCCGGATAAGTTCTGAATTTATCCGGGGCTGATTGGTTTTATGCGGGTTATTTAAAACATATCCGTTAATATGTTGTTTATACCATAGATTTATTATAATTTTGTCAGCAAATATGATGAAATAATGTCTCAATTACCTACCCTGATAGCTGACCTTGCACTGATATTGATATGTGCGGGTATTATGACTTTGTTGTTTAAGAAGTTGAAGCAACCTCTAGTCTTGGGATATGTGGTTGCCGGTTTCCTGGCGAGCCCGCATATGCCTTATACACCTTCCGTGATGGATGCTGCGAATATCAAGACATGGGCGGATATAGGTGTTATCTTCCTGCTGTTTGCTCTTGGACTGGAATTTAGTTTTAAGAAGATTGTGAAAGTGGGCGGTTCTGCTATTATTGCCGCTTGTACTATTATCTTCTGTATGATTTTGTTGGGAATAGGCGTTGGCATGGGCTTTGGCTGGCATCGGATGGACAGTCTGTTTCTGGGTGGTATGATTGCGATGTCTTCCACTACCATTATTTATAAGGCATTCGATGATCTCGGATTAAGAAAAAAGCAATTCACCGGATTGGTGTTGAGTATCTTGATTTTGGAAGATATTCTTGCTATTGTGCTGATGGTAATGCTTTCTACTATGGCGGTAAGCCATAATTTTGAAGGTACGGAGATGTTGGAGAGTATCGGCAAACTGGCATTCTTCCTTATTTTGTGGTTTGTAGTCGGTATTTATCTGATTCCGGAATTCTTGAAACGTTGCCGTAAGCTGATGGGGGAGGAAACGTTGCTTATCGTATCTCTGGCGCTTTGCTTCGGTATGGTGGTAATGGCTGCCAATACGGGATTTTCTGCTGCATTCGGTGCATTTATCATGGGCTCTATTCTGGCGGAAACGATTGAAGCGGAATCTATAGACCGGTTGGTGAAACCTGTAAAGGACCTTTTCGGAGCAATCTTTTTCGTTTCAGTGGGCATGATGGTGGATCCTGCAATGATTTTGGAATATGCTGTGCCTATTATTGTCATTACTATGGCTGTCATTTTGGGGCAGTCCATATTCGGAACTTTTGGGGTGATACTCTCTGGTAAACCGTTAAAGACGGCTATGCAATGCGGATTTAGTTTGACTCAGATTGGTGAATTCGCCTTTATTATAGCATCTCTGGGAGTCTCTTTGCATGTGACGAGTGACTTTTTGTATCCGATAGTGGTGGCAGTCTCTGTCATAACCACTTTTCTTACTCCTTATATGATTCGCCTTGCCGAACCTTCTTCTTCTTTTGTGGACGCCCATCTTCCCACTTCGTGGCAAAAACTCCTGATGCGCTACTCTTCCGGATCGCAGACTGTGCTCAACCATGAGAATTTGTGGAAGAAGCTGATATTGGCGATGGTACGTATTACGGTGGTTTACTCTATTGTCAGTATATCGATTATCGCGCTTTCTTTTCGCTTTGTCGTGCCTTTCTTTAAGGAGAATTTGCCGCATTTTTGGGCATCATTGCTGGGGGTGGTATTTATCATTCTTTGTATCGCTCCTTTCTTGCGGGCTATTATGGTGAAGAAAAACCATTCGGTGGAATTTATGACATTGTGGCATGATAGCCGGACTAACCGGGCTCCTTTGGTATCGACAATCGTTATACGTATTATGATAGCGGCGCTTTTTGTTATCTTTGTCATTTCCGGTTTGTTCAAAGCGTCTATCGGATTGGTTATCGGAGTTGCTGTCCTTGTTGTGTTGTTGATGGTATGGTCGCGCCGTTTGAAAAAGCAATCCATATTGATTGAACGCCGTTTTTTTCAGAATCTTCGTTCCAGAGATATGCGTGCGGAATACTTGGGGGAGAAGAAACCGGAATATGCCGGACGTTTGTTGTCGCATGACCTGCATCTGGCGGATATGGAAATTCCGGGAGAATCCAACTGGGCGGGAAAGACATTGATGGAATTAAATTTGGGGAAGAAGTTTGGCGTCCATGTCGCTTCCATTCTCCGAGGTAAAAGGCGGATTAATATACCGGGTGGTTCTGTCCGCCTGTTCCCGATGGACAAGATACAGGTGATAGGAACGGACGAGCAACTGAGTGTATTCAATGAAGCTATGCAGAATGGAGCCAAGATAGATTGGGAGATATATGAAAAGAGTGAAATGACTTTGAAGCAGTTTATCATTGATAGTGATTCTGTTTTCTTGGGCAAAACACTCCGTGAATCGGGAATCCGGGATAAATACCATTGTATGATAGCCGGTGTGGAAAGCGAAGACGGGTCATTGATGGTTCCCGACGTAAATATACCGCTCAAAGAAGGTGATGTGGTATGGGCGGTAGGAGAAAAAGAGGATGTATACCAATTAGTCAATCAAAAAAAAGAAAAAGTACAAGCCGGATAAAAATGGATTCCTTATTTTTGCAGCGATAAAAACTTAAAATTATAATAATATCATGAAGAGCGATCCGAAAGAATGTCTGTATTGCCAGAATAATGAAACGCTGCATAATCTGATGATTGAGATTGCGCAGCTGAGCGTATCACGTGTATTCCTGTTTAAGGAACAAACATATCGTGGACGTTGCCTTGTTGCTTACAAAGACCATGCGAACGATTTAAATGAATTGAGTGATGAAGACCGTAATGCTTTTATGGCAGATGTAGCGCGTGTTACTCGTGCCATGCAAAAAGCTTTCCAACCGGAAAAGATTAATTATGGTGCATACTCGGATAAATTGTCTCATCTGCATTTTCATTTAGCGCCTAAGTATGTGGATGGTCCTGATTATGGAGGTGTATTCCAAATGAACCCAGGGAAGGTTTATCTGACTGATGTGGAATATCAGGAATTGATTGATGCTGTTAAAGCAAATCTATAAACAGCAATTTACCGGCGTAGCGCCGGAGCAAGGTTTCCCTGCGGGATGTTGTCATTTTTAGGAGCTCACCACGGATTACACAGATTCACACAGATTAAATAAATATGTAATCAGTACCCTAATTCGCTATGGGGATTCAACGAAAATGAAAATAATCTGTGTGAATCTGTGTAATCCGTGGTGCCTCTTAAATTCCTATTTATTATTCTTCACTGTCGAAATCGAAATCAAAGTCGAAATCATCCATGAATTCCGGAGTTGTAAATTCTTCCAGTTCCCGGCGGTCTTTCTTGGTCGGTCGTCCGGTTCCACGTGCACGATCTATGAATCCGCTGATTTTACTCATTTCAAGCAGTTCGTATTGATCGGGAGTAGTTACGTTTTCCATCATTTCCGATACAAGTTTGGCACCCACACGCTTTTCTATAGTTTGCAATACCTTGAATGAATAAGTGATGGGTGGTTTCTTCACCTGAATAACATCTCCCGGTTTTATCATACGGGCAGCTTTGGCTAGAGAACCGTTGATGGTAATACGTCCTTTTTTGCAGGCTTCTGCTGCAATTGTACGTGTCTTGAAGATGCGGACAGCCCACATCCATTTATCTATTCTTGCTTCGGCCATTTTAGTTAGTTATTTAGTGATAAATAATTCTTTGGTTAGTATTAGTTGACCTTGTCATTTATTGCTAACCATTTATTGTCATCTTTATTTTTTAGGGGGACTAGTCCATTATTTCTTATTAAACTGGTTCATTGTGATGTCGATTCCGGCCAGACAGAAACTCTTGATAATATCTCCTGCCATTTCCAGCCTTTCGCCCATTGTCTTCCAGTCTTCATCCGTGAAGTGTCCGAGTACATAATCAATCTGTCCGCCGCGTGGAAAATCGTTTCCGATACCAAAGCGTAAACGGGCATAATTCTGAGTACCCAAAGTGGCGGCGATATTCTTTAGCCCATTGTGTCCGGCATCGCTTCCTTTGCCTTTCAGGCGTAATGTGCCGAAGGGGAGAGCCAGATCATCTACTACGATCAGTACATTTTCCAAAGGAATATTTTCTTTCTGCATCCAATAGCGAACAGCCAGTCCGCTCAGGTTCATAAAAGTCGATGGCTTAAGCAAAACCAACTGGCGTCCTTTGATAGAAAAACTGGTAGTGAATCCATATCGTCCATCCATAAAAGGAGGAGCGTTATTGATTCTGGCCAATGTTTCTACTGCCATAAATCCGATATTATGTCGGGTTTCATGATATTCGGGACCAATGTTTCCCAGTCCGACAACTAAGTATTTTATCATTGTTTTTCCGTAAACAGTTCATTAATATAGAAAGCGAAACGCAGATTAATACAAATTAATGCAGACTGAACATCTGCTTTAATCTGCATTAATCTGCGTTTGAAGTATATCTCTTTACAGGGATAATCTCAATTACTTACCAGCGGCTGCTGCTGCACCTCTTGCTGCACGAGTCAACTTAACAGCACATACAACGGCTTCTTTAGCACTGATCAGTTCAAGACCTTCGTAGCTCAGTTCGCCAACTTTAACAGTCTTACCCAATCCCAGGTGAGAAACGTTAACTATCAGTCTTTCAGGAATTACATTGAACAAAGCTTTCACTTTGATCTTACGCATCTGTAATGCCAATTTACCACCGGCTTTAACACCTTCTGCAAGGCCTTCCAACTGTACTGGAACTTCCATTACGATAGGTTTAGCTTCATCAATCTGATAGAAGTCAACGTGCAGGATAGTATCTTTTACCGGGTGGAACTGAATGTCTTTCAAGATAGCGTTTACTTTTTTGCCATCGATATCCAGGTCTACTACGTAGATGTGCGGAGTATAAACCAGGTTGCGAAGTCCTTCGTTTGTTACAGTGAAGTGAACAACTTCATTACCACCATACAATACGCACGGTACACCACCGTTCTTACGGATTACTTTCAAAGCTCTTGCTTGTTCTGAAGAGCGTTCTGCAATAGTTCTTGCAGTTCCTTTTACTTCAATTGATTTCATTTCTTAAAAAAATGTGTTACTCTAAATTAAGTTAGTTTGCTTAATTCACCATCACACGATGTGGATTATCACACGATGTTGCAAAAAGCGGTGCAAAAGTACGTCTTTTTTTTGAATAATCAAAGAGTTACTTTCTTAAAAGTCGATGTCAATCTTAATTTCACTTTCTAATTTGTCCTCTTGTACTTCTTCGGCAGCTTTCCGTTCGTTATTTTCATCAGCTTCTGCGGTGATACGGCTGATATGCTCGTTCATGTCGTTGCGTTCTATGAAGTTGACAGCTTCTTCAAGTCCTGCCATAAACTTCTGAAAGTCTTCCCTGTATAAGAAGATTTTGTGCTTCTCGAAACTGACTTGAGAATCATCACCTTCTCCCGTTATCACTTTCTTACTCTCTGTAATAGCCAGGAACATCTCATCTTTACGATTCTTTTTTACGTCGAGGTAGTAGATGCGTTTACCTGCTTTAATAGACTTGGAAAATACAATCTCCTTGTCATTCATGTCTGCGCTCATTTTCTTTTTTAAATCTTCCATATCTTACGATCTGTTTATAATCGGCCTCAAAATTGGATATTTTTTTTAAACTGTCAAAAGAAAAAGCGCAGAGAATGAAATACTGCATTAAAAAATGTGATTTATTTGTGGAAACTCGCTAAAAATATCTACTTTTGCAATTCGATAACAACAGTATTAATTTGAATTATGATCAACAGAGTTCTTATTCGTCTTAAGATTATACAGATAGTATATGCCTATTATCAGAATGGCAGCAAAAATCTAGACTCAGCGGAGAAAGAGTTATTCTTTAGTCTTTCAAAGGCGTATGACCTTTACAACTATTTGCTAATGCTGATGATAGCATTGACAGAGTATGCACAAAAGCGCATTGATGCGGCAAAAGCCAAACTGGCACCCACAGCAGAAGAGTTATATCCCAACACAAAGTTTGTGGACAATAAATTTATTGCCCAGTTGGAAGTTAATAAACAACTGGCAGAATTTATTGCCAATCAGAAGAGGACTTGGGTGAACGACCAGGACTTCGTGAAAGAGCTCTACGAGAAAATTGTGGGAACCGATATTTATAAAGATTATATGGCTTCTGATGACAATTCGTATGAAGCAGACCGTGAATTATGGAGAAAAATCTATAAGACATACATCTTTAATAATGATTCTCTCGATCAGGTATTGGAAGACCAGAGTTTGTATTGGAATGACGATAAGGAAATCGTAGATACATTCGTCCTGAAGACAATCAAACGCTTTGACGAGAAGAAAGGCGCGAATCAGGAATTGCTTCCTGAATTTAAGGATGACGAAGATCAGGAATTTGCGCGTCGTCTGTTCCGCCGCACTATTTTGAATTCTGATTATTACCGTCACTTGGTAAGTGAGAATACGAAAAACTGGGATTTGGACCGTATTGCATTTATGGATGTTATTATTATGCAGACGGCATTGGCGGAAATTTTAAGTTTTCCAAACATTCCGGTCAGTGTTTCGTTAAATGAATATGTAGAAATTGCGAAACTGTATAGTACATCCAAGAGCGGTAGCTTTATTAACGGAACATTGGATGGAATAGTTAATCAATTGAAAAAAGAAGGTAAGTTGACTAAAAACTGATACCTTTGTCCATATAGTAGAAACTAAAACAGATTATTTATGAACGTATTGACTGTATTATTGCAAGCTCCTGCCGGTGCTGCCGCAGACGGAGGTATGATGTGGATCATGCTGATAGCAATGTTTGTTATCATGTATTTCTTTATGATCCGTCCTCAAAATAAGAAGCAGAAAGAAATAGCTAATTTCCGTAAATCTCTTCAGGTAAATCAAAATGTGATTACTGCAGGAGGTATTCATGGAACAATCAAGGAAATTAATGACGACTATATAGTACTTGAGATCGCTTCTAATGTAAGGATTAAAATAGACAAGAATTCTATATTCGCTGATGCTTCAGCGGCTAGCAATCAGTCTAAATAAATAGTCGGTAAAGAAATGCCTATGTTTGATCGTAGGAAAATAAGATATACATATTTAAAACTATCTAAGAGAATTAAGGATTTTCTGCTCAGTGATAAGAGCAGGGAGTTCTTAATTTTTTTAGTCTTCTTCTTGATAGCCGGTGGTTTTTGGTTGCTTCAGACATTGAACAATGATTATGAAGCGGAATTTTCTATTCCGGTACGTATTAAAGACGTTCCTAATAATGTAGTACTGACTTCGGAGCCCCCTTCCGAACTTCGCGTTAGAGTGAAAGATAAAGGTACTGTTCTCCTTAATTATATGCTGGGAAAAAGTTTTTTTCCGGTAAATTTGAGTTTTTCCGATTATAAAGGGAAAAATAATCATGTGAAGATTTACGCATCCGATTTTCAGAAAAAGATATTGAGTCAGTTGAACGTATCTTCCAGAATACTTTCCATTAAGCCTGATACGTTGGATTATATTTATTCCGAAGGGAAATCCAAGCAGGTGCCTGTCCGCTTTCAGGGAAAAGTGACTGCCGGACTTCAATATTATGTTTCTGATACGATTTGTAGTCCGGATTCTGTATTGGTCTATGCCCCGGAAGGAATTTTGGATACGATAACCACTGCTTATACTCAGAAGATAAATCTGGAGAATATATCCGATACCACCCGCCGACAGGTTTCTTTGGCTTCGGAAAGAGGAGTGAAGTTTGTCCCGACTTCGGTTGAGGTTACTTTTCCGGTCGATATTTATACGGAGAAGACGGTGGAAGTGCCCTTGTATGGGATTAATTTCCCGGCGGATAAAGTGTTACGTGCTTTTCCTTCAAAGGTTCAGATTACCTTCCAGGTAGGGTTGAAGCGCTTTCGCAGTATAAAGGCGAGTGATTTTGTGATTAATGTCTCTTATGAGGAATTGCTTAAATTAGGTTCGGATAAATATACGGTCAAACTGAAGTCTTTCCCGAACGGCATCAACCAGATACGTATTGTCCCCGAACAAGTTGATTTTTTGATAGAACAAGTATCTTCAAATGGCGATTAAGATTGGTATAACCGGTGGCATCGGCAGTGGGAAAAGTGTAGTTTCCAGACTGCTGGAAATAATGGGAATCCCTGTTTATATCTCGGATACAGAAGCGAAACGCATCACGAATACCGATGAAGTGATTCGCCGGGGGCTTTGTTCCTTGGTGGGGCATGAAGTGTTTCAAAATGGAGAATTGAATCGCCCTTTGCTGGCATCCTATATGTTTGGGAATCCGGAGCACATAAAAGAAGTGAATGAAATCATTCATCCGCAGGTGAAAGAAGATTTCCACCAATGGGCTATCCGGCAGCAGGAGAACCAACCGCTGGTTGGCATGGAATCTGCCATTCTTATTGAAGCCGGATTTAGAGGTGAAGTCGATTTTCTGGTCATGGTCTATGCGCCGCTGGAAGTAAGAGTGGAGCGTGCTGTAAAACGTGACGGCTCATCAAGAGAATTGGTGATGAAGCGTATCGAAGCTCAAATGAGTGATGAAGTTAAGAGAAATCATGCTGATTTTGTGATAGTGAATGATGATGAAACACCGTTAATTCCACAGGTTTTGGAGCTTATTTCTTTGCTATCTAAAAATAATCATTACCTTTGCTCCGCAAAAAAATAATTAATAAACAAAAGGTTATATACTATGTTGAAGACTATCTTGTCTATCTCCGGTAAACCGGGATTGTACAAACTTATTTCGCAAGGAAAAAATATGTTGATTGTCGAATCAATCAATGCTGAGAAGAAACGTTTCCCCGCTTATGGTAATGAAAAAATTATCTCACTGGCAGATATAGCAATGTACACGGATGATGCGGAAGTTCCTTTGTACGATGTGCTGGAAGCAATCAAGGAAAAAGAACAATCGGCAGCAGCTTCTATTGACCCCAAGAAAGCTACACCCGAACAGTTGCGTGAATATTTGGCGGAAGTATTGCCGAACTTCGATCGTGAACGCGTGTATGTAGCGGATATTAAGAAGTTGATTTCCTGGTATAATATTCTGATTTCTAATGGCATTACAGAATTCAAACCGGAAGAAGTTAAAGAAGAAAAGGAAGAGGCAGCTGCAGAATAGCCAGTGCCACTTGTTTTGAAAGACTAAGGAACATGATAATCAACTTTTAAATGATTATCATGTTTTTCTTTTATATGGGTGCTTGTGAATTCAAGAAAATCTAGTATATATCGGGTAGTCTTTTCTTTAAATAAATGTCTTCTACTTATACTGTAAACAATGATGCTTTTTTATGTATCTATGCACCGTTCATTAATCCGAACTGTCAACCTGAAGTTCGGAGAGGGGCATATACGGAAATGTAAAAGTCGGTAGGTCTTTATCAGACCTGCCGACTTTTACATTTTGCATGCTGCTGTTTAATTTCGGAATACCAGTCCGTCTCCACCAGCATCAACGATAATTGCTCTGCTTCGGTCTACCTCCTGAGATAGTAGCTTTTTGGATAGATCATTCAGCAGATAACGTTGGATAGCCCTTTTTACCGGACGCGCTCCAAATTCAGGATCATAACCCACTTGCGATAAGAAGTTCAATGCTTCTTCTGTCAATTGCAGTTCCACTCCATTCTCTGCAAGCATCTTCTGTACTCCCTTAATTTGTAAGAGCACGATTTGCCTGATTTCTTTTTCGTTCAATGGTAAGAACATAATCGTTTCATCAATACGGTTCAGGAATTCCGGACGAATCGTCTTTTTCAACATATTCATCACTTCCTTCTTCGTTTCTTCGATTACTTCTTCCTTATTGGAACCATGCAACTTCTCCATCTGACTTTGTATATATGAACTGCCCATATTTGAAGTCATGATGATAATGGTATTTTTGAAGTTGACCACCCTTCCTTTATTGTCAGTCAGTCGTCCGTCATCCAATACCTGCAACAAGATATTAAAAACATCCGGATGGGCTTTCTCTATTTCGTCAAATAAAACAACAGAGTAAGGTTTTCGCCGTATAGCTTCTGTCAACTGACCACCTTCATCGTATCCAACGTATCCCGGAGGCGCTCCGACCAAACGGGAGACACTATGTTTTTCCTGATACTCACTCATATCGATACGAGTCATCATCGTTTCGTCATCAAACAGAAACTCTGCCAATGCCTTTGCTAATTCGGTCTTACCTACGCCGGTGGTTCCCAAGAAGATAAATGAACCGATCGGACGTTTCGGATCTTGCAATCCGGCACGACTACGACGCACAGCATCTGCCACCGCTTCGATGGCTTCGTCCTGACCGATAACCCGTTGATGCAGTTCTTCTTCCAAGTGCAACAGTTTATCTTTTTCACTTTGCAGCATCTTGCTGACAGGGATACCAGTCCAGCGGGAAACAACATCAGCAATGTCTTCAGCGTCTACCTCCTCCTTAATCATGGCTTTATCGCCTTGCATATCACGCAGTTTCTTTTGAGTATCTTCTATTTCTTTATCCAAAGCCTGAAGTTTGCCATAACGGATTTCGGCTACTTTACCGTAATCGCCTTCACGTTCGGCTTTTTCTGCCTCGAATTTCAAGTTCTCTATTTCTACTTTATTCTGCTGAATCTTATCCATCAGCGTTTTCTCACTTTGCCATTTAGCTTTGAATGATTTTTCCTGTTCTTTGAGCTCGGCAAGTTCCTTGCCTATGATTTCCAATTTCGGTTTATCGTTTTCACGTTTGATAGCCTCGCGCTCAATTTCCAGCTGCTTGATTTTACGGGAAATCTCATCCAGTTCTTCAGGAACAGAATCTACCTCCATACGCAGTTTGGCTGCGGCTTCATCCATCAGGTCGATGGCTTTATCCGGCAGGAAACGGTCGGTGATGTAACGGCTACTCAATTCGACGGCTGCAATGATTGCGTCGTCTTTGATACGTACGTGATGATGGTTCTCGTAGCGTTCTTTCAATCCGCGAAGGATGGAAATGGTACTCAAGTTATCCGGTTCGTCCACTTGCACGATTTGGAAACGACGCTCCAATGCTTTATCCTTTTCGAAGTATTTTTGATACTCGTCGAGGGTGGTTGCTCCGATGGAACGTAGTTCTCCACGAGCTAAGGCGGGCTTTAGAATGTTGGCGGCATCCATGGCACCTTCACCTTTTCCGGCACCTACCAGCGTATGAATCTCATCAATGAACAGAATAATATCACCTTCTGATTTCTTCACCTCATTGACAACTGCTTTCAATCGTTCTTCAAATTCACCTTTATACTTTGCGCCGGCAACCAATGCTCCCATATCCAGTGAATAAACCTGTTTGTTCTTCAGGTTTTCGGGCACGTCTCCGCGAAGGATACGATGTGCCAACCCTTCTACAATAGCCGTTTTACCGGTACCCGGTTCACCAATCAGAATTGGGTTGTTCTTTGTACGGCGGCTCAATATCTGTAATACCCGGCGGATTTCTTCATCACGTCCGATTACAGGATCCAGCTTGCCGCTACGGGCAGCCTCGTTCAGGTTGATGGCATACTTTTCCAATGATTGATAAGTATCTTCACTGGATTGTGATGTTACCTTTTCTCCTTTTCTCAATTCGCTGATAGCGTTGCGCAATTCTTTTTCCGTCATACCAGCATCTTTCAAAATCGTGGAGACGGTACTCTTAACAGTCAGCAATGCCAGTATGATAGGCTCCAACGAAACAAACTCGTCGCCCATTTCTTTAGAATACTGTGTTGCTTTTTGCAGCACTTCGTTGGATTCACGACTTAGATACGGTTCTCCGCCGGATACTTTCGGCAGTGAATCGATTTGCTTGTCGGTCACAATAGCTACTTGCTGTCCATTCATGCCAAGTTTTTGGAAGAGGAAATTGGTGACATTCTCGCCTACTTTCATCACTCCCTGCATGATGTGGACAGGTTCAATGGCTTGTTGTCCCCGGCTTTGTACCAGGTTTACGGCCTCCTGTATCGCTTCTTGAGATTTGATGGTAAAATTGTTAAAGTTCATATCTTTTTTCTCCTTTCTTATTTCACGTTTTTAATAACACCTCAAAAGGCGCAAAAGATTTGCCAAGTATAAAAATATGACAAAATAGCATGAGTATTAAGGGGTTAAAGGACAAAATGACCTTTTTACCTGGATATGACTGACGGATTTACCATATACTCCACAGAATAGGATGGACTTCAGAATAAGATGGGTTTTCAATGAAGTTTACTATTCTGTGGAGAAACAATTGTTAGAAGATTCTTATCGGGAAGAAGTCTCTAAGCTCTCTTTCTACTTTTTTTGCATTAAATTTGTGTGCGTTGAAATTCTTTCCCAACCATTCCCGATATTCTTTTGCGGCTTTTGAGTGTGGTTGTTTTAATGCCTCCAACATCTCTTGGTAACCATATATTCCTCCGCAATCTTCGGGCGGGCATGCATTTGCTCCGTCTATGAGAAAGACGCCTTGTGTTTCGTCCTTTTTATATGCTTGTTGCGATTCCAGGGTAATCCGATGCATCCAGCTATCTCCGAAATCATATTCATATTTAATATGTGAACCTTTTCGGGTAAGGAGCTCTCCTAAAGAGAGAGAGTAGGAATTGACTGTATTATCGAGATTAAACCAAAAATCGTCATCGGATTCTTCGGTTGTATATATTGTTTTCCCTTTTTGAAACAGATGCAAGTGATAGCCTTCCCATCCCATTGCGGTATTTATGACTTCCGCAAAACTTTCCAGACGGATGTTGGAAGGAACTTCCACTATACGATATATTTCCGGGTCGGAATCAATCAAGGAAATTTTTATATTGAGTTTTTTAGAAGTTTGTTCTTCCATGTAGAAAGATTTGTCGTATTCTTCATCATCAAACTCGTCATCGTATTCATCATCAAACTTGTCATCGTCAAATTTATGATTCTCATAGAAGGCAGTGAGCTCATTCAACAAGCTCATTAGTTCTTCCATACTGTCCACTTCCAATCCCTTCAGTTCTGCACGTGGCATTTCTTTTTTTATTTCTTTGATTCCTTTTCTCGTTAATGTATTGGGTATTTTGAATCGTTTATAGATTTTTTCCAATATAGGCAACGTTTCTATGCCACGAATATTCATCAACGTATCTGTGATATAATCAATGATCGCGAGATTATTATCTTCCCCACGCTCAAACCGATCATAATAAGAATTCAATAATTGGCAGAACCAGTTAATAATTTCCAATCTTCGTTCAGGGTTGCTTATGGCAATTTGTGCGACAGCACTACAAATATCTTCTTTTCCGAAAGGAGCGATTCCGTTTTCATTCATGAAACCAAGTAGCAAAGGCAATTGGTTCTGCCCAAGTTGGTAAATGATGGCAATGGTAGCTTCATCCTGCATGAGGTGACAATAGGAAGAGAGAAAAGTCGGACTTTGCCGCATTATTTCCAAGATGATATTTAAAGAAGATTCCATTCGGTAATGTTCCATCGCCCAGTAGATATACCATAACTTAAACTTTCTTTCCTCTTCTTCTATTTCGTTTTCGAGAGGTCCCTGATACTGGATAAATAGTTGCAGGATAAAGTTGCGCAAATCTTTTTCTAATTCGGCGGCGGGTACTGTCGTGCAATCTTTTTTAAACTCGTCCAATGGGTAGTCTTTGCGTGTCTTCATATCCCAAAGCCTTTGCAGGTAAGTTGCAATAGGGGTTGCTTCCGAGCTATAGTCTGGTTGCTGATAGTCATAGAAAGCTTCTTCCATTTGTTGGTAGAGTTTCTCTAATCCGTTATTGCTTAATATATTTATCAATTCCTGTTGTTCTTCAGGTGTAAACAAGTTTAATACTTCAGTGATAATCGCATCGAGGCCAATCGAAGTTTGGTTCTTTTTTTTGTTCATTATAGTGTTATTTAGTAAAATTACCAATTTTCTCCAAAGGTACGCTTCTTTATTGAGTAATAGCCTGATAATTTCTCTTTTTTTTAAATATTCTTTCCGGAGAAGATAAGAAAGTTTATCTTTGCCCTATAGTAGAGAGTAAATCTGTTTTCTAATTGATGACTAATGATATGAATGATAAGCCACAAATAAAATTATCGGAGACAGTGGTGCTGATTGATGCCGCTTTCCTGAATTTTGTAATTACGGATATGAAGAAATACTTCGAAGCGACTTTGCAACGTACTTTGCAAGAGATAGATCTTTCGATGTTGACTACCTATCTGACTTTGGATGCCGGGATTGCGGAAGGAAAAAATGAAGTGCAGTTTCTTTTTGTTTATGATAAAGAGTCAGCTAATCTTGTGCATTGCCAGCCTTCTGACTTGGAGAAGGAGTTGAATGGAGTTGCTTTTCAAAGCCCTTATGGAGAGTATTCGTTTGCCAGTGTTCCGTCGGAAGGGATGGTGTCGAGAGAGGACTTGTTTTTAGACTTATTATCCATTGTAGCCGATTCGGCCGATGTAAAAAAAATGATTCTGGTATCTTTCAATGAAGAATATGGAAAGAAAGTGACTGATGCATTGAATAAAGTGCAGGGCAAGGAGATTGTCCAATTCCGCATGAACGAACCGGATGCTCCGGTAGCTTATCAATGGGATATGTTGGCTTTTCCTGTCATGCAGGCATTGGGAATCAGAGCCGATGAATTATAACCATAACTACCCGTTTCAGTCACTAATCGCTAATCACTAATCACTAAATAAGTTAATCACTATTTTTCCATGTCCGATTTTCGTTTAAAAGTATTTCAGAGCGTGGCGAATAATTTAAGTTTCACGAAAGCTTCGCAAGAGTTGTTTGTCAGCCAGCCTGCCATCACTAAGCACATTCAGGAACTGGAAGCTTATTATCAGACCCGTTTGTTCGATCGTCAGGGCAGCAAGATTTCGTTGACTAAGTCCGGAGAATTATTGTTGAAACATAGCGAAAAGATTTTGGACGATTATAAACAGTTGGAATATGAGATGCATCTGTTGCATAATGAGTATATCGGCGAACTGAAGCTGGGTGCCAGTACTACGATTGCGCAATATGTACTTCCTCCTTTGTTGGCGGAGTTTATAGCCAAGTTTCCACAGGTCAATCTTTCTTTGATTAATGGAAATTCGCGTGGAGTGGAAGCTGCTCTGCAAGAACATCGGATTGACTTGGGATTGGTTGAAGGAATCTTCCGTTTGCCTAATCTGAAGTATACTCCATTTTTGCAAGACGAACTGGTTGCCGTGGTTCATACGCATAGTAAATTGGCTGTTTCGGATGAGATCACTCCGGAAGATTTGCCCAATATCCCCTTGGTTTTGCGGGAGAGGGGTTCGGGAACGTTGGATGTGTTTGAACGTTCCCTGTTACACCATAATTTGAAACTTTCTTCTTTGAATGTATTGATGTATCTCGGTAGTACGGAGAGCATCAAGCTTTTTTTGGAACATGCAGATTGTATGGGAATTGTTTCTATCCGTTCGGTTTATAAGGAATTGGTTGCCGGTAATTTTCGTGTAGTTGAGATAAAAGGAATGCCCATGCAGCGCGAGTTTAATTTTGTGCAACTGCAAGGGCAGGAGGGAGGTTTATCCCAAGTTTTCATGCGATTTGCCGGACATCACCGTAAGAATTTGTAATCAAACCTCTTCCATACGGACTAATTCCCAACCACAGAATTGCATGACAATGCAGTGAAGTTGAGTTCCCTGACATAGTTGGCGAACTTTCGGACCGGCGGCATAACCGTGAATTTGTTCTACGGCTTCCTGCCATTGTACGGTGCCTTGGGTGTCGTATTTTTCTTTCGGCAGATATTTTAATTCCAAGATATAGCTATGCGCTACTTCTGCGTAACGTTGCAGATCGGGCATCAGAAACATATCGCAAAAGCCGTGATTCAGTTCTACTTCAGGCATCGTGAAGTAGTAGGCATTCACGCTGAGGTAAGCGGTGAAGAATCCCTGAATGTTACGTTCGCCCTCGATGCTGCTGCGTACGGAAGTATTCTCCTTATAAGCTTTGGCTATGAATTCCAATGCCGGTCGCCATTGTCCGTCAAAAGCCATATCATTGAATAAAATCTCTATATCTATCAGGTTGATATAATGGTGATTCTGATATTCTTCCAGGATATATTCATAATATTGTTTGCGGACATTCGTGTTGGGAATTCCCAGGATAGTCAGATTTCCACGTGTTCCGATGATAGTTAGCATACCATAATAAAATAATAGGCTGGGGAATATTTCCGGATTCGTAATCTGATTGGCAGAAAAAGACTGGTATAGGTTAGTCATGATTTTCCCTTCTTCGGCAATTCGTTTGATAACACCTTTGCGGTTACCGTCAAGACGGTCAAGCTGAATCAGTTTTTTCATTTTATTGTAGTCCGTACGGGTATTAGGATCAATCATCTGTTCAGGAGATTCTCCTAACTGGATTCGATTACGTAGGTAATAGAGTACCATGTCGCAATTAAACATTTTAGGATCTGACTTTAGACTTTGGCGAGCAAAACAATAATTGTCATACCATGGCTTCATCTCCTGAATCATTTCTTCAATGTCTCCTTGTAACTGCCCTGCTTCCTGATAATATCGGAACATCGTGCGTACGTCTTCTTCAGAAAATCCCAACATTTGATTAAACAGTGGATTAGTGCTGATGTTCCAACCTATGTTATATCCGCTTGACAAGTCGTCCAAAGTGACGGGGCTGACCCCAATCATGAATATACGGTCGAACATTCCTTTATAATTCTTGAAGGCATCTCTGTAGAATCCGCTGGCATGGGTGATGGCGTGGTATATCTCATTTCCTTTCTCGTTGAGTACGACATTGGTGAAATTGTCATACTCATCTATAATAAGGTATAGGGGATACCCTTGACGGCGTGCCTCATCGTCTAGTATATGCAGTTTGTCAATCCCTTTTTTCGCTGTGCTGAAACGCTCAATAAACTCATCCGTGTAGTATTCACGATAACGGTTCAGAAAGCCATCCAGTTGCACTGCGCTATACGAATCAAATCTTTGCGGCAGTTCATCAATGTTGCCGCCAATCTTGGAAAAGTCAAGATAAAGCATCTGATATTTGCCTTGAAGCGGAGTTGCATGCTGCCCGATCCAGAGATTCCCGAAAAGTTGCCGGAACTTATCTTTCTGTGAAAGGTCGTAATATGAACGGAGCATGCTCAGCAGCAGGCTCTTGCCAAAGCGTCTCGGACGGATGAATATCAGATAGTTGGCTTGATCTTCCAACATGGGGATATACATTGTTTTATCCACATAATAGCGGTTTTGCGTGATTACATCCTCAAAATTGGACATACCATAAGGAATTCCTTTTATTGTTTCCATAACTTTTTCAGATTGTTTCTTCTTGTTTTCCAAACAAATAATTACCAAAGATAGTTCTTTTGAAATGGATATTCCATTCTTTTGCGCTTATTTTTTTATCTGTGTTATAAACGCAGTTTTTTTAACGTCATTGATTATCTTCTACTAGAAAAGAAAAAACGTTTTTATTTCTCATATTCTCATGATTTTATATTAATCTGCATATAATCAGAATGTTATAGTATGAGAAATGTTCTCGATAAATCGCATTTCTCATCATTTCCTGGTGAAATAAGCCTTAAAACAGTTATTTCTCATAGTTTTTTAAGTCATTTCTCATACTATTTTGATCCTGTTCAGCTATTTCTTTCTTTATATATACCCTATGTGCTCCTCTTCCGGCGATTCCTATGCCCGAATCGGGTTGATGTCCCCATTTTCTCAATTCATTGGTAGCAGCAGTTTGAAGCAATCCGGTCAGTTTGCGGTATTCCCATACGGTGAGGAACGGATTCTCGTCAAGGTACTTTATTGCTAACGCCAGTCGTTGTTCCGGTGTGAATTTCTCCGAAGAACGTTGCCGCTTCCAGGGTGCTCTTTCCAGCCGGCATCTTTCACTGATGTTGCTAATCATCGTCCTGTCTACCCGGAAATTAACACCACCTATAAAGATGCTCTGTGCATTACGATGCTTTCCACCCTCTTCCGGGTCTTCGCGTTCCTTGTCTCTGCCCAAGGTAAGCGACGGGGTAAATGTACCTATTCCGTCTATCTTCACCGAACGTCCTTCCGCCATCAGATGTGCCATTTCAATAGCCGTCTGAAGCAGTACGCCTTCTATGTCTCCGACATTGAAACCGCTTACATCGCTCACCCGTTGCGCCAATTCTTTTAGACTTGCATTGTCTATCCGTGCAAATCTGGGATAAGTAATTCTTTTGCCTGTTTTTTGGAGATCGGGCATCTCTTCCATGATGTAACGTGCCATACATTCTTTGTTTTAAAGCGTTAGTAGATGGGCTCTTGTCTATTAAGAGAAAACTTCCTTTGCATTAAGTGCAAACTTCTTTTCTCCTAATCTTAAAGTTCCTTTTGATTAATCATAAACTATAAATGCAAGTTCTGTTTTTATAAATGAAGCTTGCAATTATAAAAATGAAGCTTGCGTTTTTATAATCAAAGCTTGCATTTATAGTTTATAATTAGACAAAGATAAGTTTTCTATTTGATAAAAGGAAGTTTATAATTAATAAAATGGAAGTTATTCGTTAATAGGCTGGACGAGAAGTACTGCTTCTTATGAAGTTGTCGGTAGGTTGGTACGGAAGAATGTAAGAAGGAACTCGATATGATGGCGAAGGAGGGTGTTTGAATGTAGAGGTGTTGGGTGAAAATATTGATATAAAGTAGGATATTTAATTTTATTTTCATAGTTTTGCAATGTTTCTCACGCCGATACCTCAATTCGTGAGGTCAGGGTGGTGTGGGAGATGTATTATATAAAGAAAGGCGTTTACTAAACGCTTTGTCTTTGACACTTCGAAACTTCGCAACTTTTGAATCATCGTCAAAAACAAAGCAACAGTAGATGGCTGCGGGATATGCTATTACTTTCTGATATATCTTTTCAATAGAAAAGATATATTGGTTGTTATACATATCGGCGTGGGCTTCTGCGTTGCTCGTTCAGACGGTGATGGGCAATGCGAAGGCCTCGAAGTGTGGGACGAGTGACAGGTACAGATTCCCGCGCTTTTTCTTTATAATAGTATGTCTTTTTCATTTACGAACCGTCTAGTTTGGGGAGTCTGCGGACAACATAGAATATTTATGAGTCAAAAAACACGACCATTGTTTTTGCAGACTAATCTATTACGTATGTTATTAGTTGGCATAGTATCTATTGTATTATTTTGCATATGGAGTTGTGGAGATAATAAAATAGAGATAAAATGTGAACAGTTAAAATTGAATGAAGTAGAAAAGCCTCTATTGAGAGTTTATGTAGAGAATTCTGGAAGTATGGATGGCTTTATGTGCGATGGATCTGAGTTGAAAGATGCTATTTATGGGTATATTAGTAGGTTAAGTAGCTTTTCCGATAGCACAGAACTGAATTATATTAATTCTCAAATAATTCCTTATAAAAAGGAACTTAGAACTTTCATCAGAGACTTAACCCCTATTTCTTTTCATAGTGCAGGTGGCAATACCGGCAGTTCTGATATTGCAGATATGTTTGATAAAATATTGTCAGATACTGATGATAATATTGTGTCAGTATTTGTGTCCGATTGTATTCTTGATATTCCAGGAGGAGATGCTTCTAATTTTTTTGTAAATAGACAAATTGATATACAAAACGCATTTATAAAACAATTGAATAAATGTAAGGATTTAAGCGTTGAAATATTAAGATTGGAATCATCTTTCAATGGATGGTATTATTACGCTTATGGAAGAGAGTTTTTGAAAGATGTAAAGCGACCTTATTATATGTGGGTGATAGGAAATAAAAATCATCTGTCTCGGTTGAACAAGAATGTTCCTTTATCAGATATGCAGCATGGGGTGAAAAATTATTTTGCTTATTCTACCCCAAGTGAGATTCCTTTTGAAATAACCAATAAGTCTGGAATTAAAAATGGCAATACCAGTATATGTAACCTTGATTCTGATGGGAAATACAGGTTTCTGATAAAGACCAATATGTCTGTCACATTACAAGATGAACAGACAATTTGTAACGTGGGAAATTATGGAAAACTAAATTCTTTTGTTAATATAGAACGAATCGATAGAATATCTGCAAAAGAGTCTTTTTATACTCATCTGCTGACGGTTGCGATTGATCGGGAAAGCGTGAATTCTGTTGGTGAAAAATTATCTTTAGTTTCATTGGAAAAACCTGATTGGTTAGAAAATGCTAATGATGATTCGGGAAGAGAGGTCACAATGAATATGGATAAAACAACAGGTATAAAATATATAGTACAAGGAGTGGCTGATGCCTATAAAAGTAATAAAGAATTGGCTGAAATTAAATTTGTAATTAGTAAAAAATAGAAAGGAATTCTTATGGGACAATTTTTTGGAAGTATTTATTGCTGGTTTGAAGATTTCTTTGGGTTAGTGCTTGCAGATTATATGTGGGGATTGGCTTCTCCTGCACAAACTGCAAATCTGTTTATAGGCATCGGTTTGTGGATGTTTGGAGTTACATTTGCGATGTCTATAATCTTTTATTACGTTGTAAATCATCCGCAACTAAATCATTGGTGGGGATGGCTTATCTTTCTTATAATTAATGCATTGATTAATGGTATTTTAGGATGGCAATGGGTACTTGCTGATTACTATGCAGGAAAAATGCATACTATATGTCCGTTGACAAATCAAGAAATCCCTTTGGATATTGATAGTTCGAATTGCATCTGTTTTGGAATTTCGAATATGATATTATCAGTATTGGTCTTTTTTATAATTTCATGTATCATTAAATGGTGGAGTACTAATGTTTCGGCAGCACCATTTGTAAAGTAAATATTTTATGTCTAAACTGTATGTTTTTGGAATAGGAGGAACAGGCTCGAGGGTGCTTCGTTCTTTTACAATGATGTTGGCGGCCGGAGTCAAGATTGGAGCCAATGAGATAGTACCTATAATAATAGATCCGGATGTATCAAATGCGGATTTAACCCGTACGGTTACTTTGATGAATACTTATCGTGCTGTACGCTCGGAATTGCAGTTCTCAGATGAAGATGAAAACATGTTTTTTCGAAAAGAGCTTTCTCAAGTATTAGGCAATTACACTTTAAGAATACATGACACTGATGATAAGACTTTTCAGCAATTCATTGATTTGCCTTCAATGGATAAGGCTAATAAAGCAATGATGAAAATCTTATTTTCAGACAAGAACTTGAATTCGTCAATGGATGTAGGATTTAAAGGCAATCCCAATATTGGTAGTGTTGTACTGAATCAGATAGTTAGGTCAGTGGATTTTGAAGATTTTGCAAATTCATTTGAAGCTGACGATAAAATATTTATTATTAGTTCTATTTTCGGTGGAACTGGAGCCAGTGGTTTCCCGTTGTTGTTGAAAACGTTGAGAACTGGAGACTCGTTTTCGAATCATGATTTAATTAATAATGCGGAAATTGGAGCTATAACAATTCTTCCGTATTTTAAGCTGAAAAGTGATGATGCAAGCGAGATTGATTCATCAACATTTATTTCAAAAACAAAATCGGCATTGGCTTATTATGAGAATAATATTAGTAAAAATGGGTCAATAGATGCTTTATATTATCTTGCAGATGATATAACTAATACTTATGACAATCATGAAGGAGGTACTGCGCAAGAAAATGACGCACATCTAATTGAATTTTTGGCTGCTACTGCTATTGTGGATTTTAGTAATAAACAACATCCGAATACAGTAAATAAAGAACTTGGGTTGAAAGATATAGAAGATGTTGTGTCATTTAATTCATTTTATGATACTCAAAAACATTTGTTGTTTGCTCCATTAACGCAGTTTATTTTGATGACCAACTGTTTGGATAACAAATTTGACTATTTTAGTTCTACTGCTTTTAATGCCAATAATGGAAACTTTGAAGATTTGTATGATAGTACATTTATGTCAGAATTAAGAAGTCTGTTGGTTAAATATTATGAGTGGCTTAAAGAAATGAAAGGAAATAAACGCTCGTTGGATTTATTTAATCTAAATACTGGTGATAAACCTTTTGATTTGGTTACTGGAGTTAACCCGGCCAAAATCATGAGTATGTATTCTAATTATGATTTAATTATCGGTCGACTTAATTCTTCTGTGAAAAAATGTAAGAGTAAAGAGCAGAAGAATAAGTTTTTGGAGATGTTCTATATAGGTACAAGAACGTTAGTGAAGGACAAATTTAAAATGTAATTGATATGTCAAAGATTTTTAGATTATATAAAGAGGGAACAAGTACTTATACAGGTTGGAACGAAACCCCTTCTTTTCCATACAATTCAGCAAATAGAGATACTATTGACGACCCGGATGGAGCTTCTGCAAAGAATGAAATAACTTCTATACCTTCTCCTTTTGCTCGTATTGATTTGGTAAAAACGGCTTTTAAGGAAGTTTGCAAACTTGACAAAAAGACTAAGAAACCGGAACTTGATGGAAAGACTATTTTTCATAAAATGGTTTCAGATGCGTTGGATATTGGTGAGATTTTCTTCAATATAGATAAGTATAAGAATAAAATAGAAATTCTGACTTGGGATCCTTCTATAATGATTAGTGCATTGGAAAATAATGGTAGTAATGGTCATCTATATCTTGCGGATGCTTTACGTAAATACATGAAATCGGACTCAAAAACATATAATTTCGATAAATTGCAAAACATATATTTACTTAATTATATTGATGGACCTGACGAATTGAATATTATTGGTGCGACTTCTCCTGCGACATTGTTTTTCAGTTCTGCAAATAAATTAGATTATATCAATGATATATATTTTGCAGAAGACAAACCGTTCGATTTGGACTTTCAGCCATTGTATAAGAGGGATTTTGAATATGTAAAAGCATGGTTTACCCTACGTAAAGTTATCCCTTATTTTTCTACTCTTTTTCCTGAATTGGAAACATATTTGAATCTGACTTTTAAAGCTATTACAGATACAAAGCAAAAAAACGAATTAAATAATCTGACAGCAGCAAGCGGTGAACTGTTTTCTACAATTGATGTTGTTTCCGACCAACAGAATAATTCGGTAGAAGTGCTTGGATATGTTTTATTTAAGAAGTTAAATAAACCGGTAACAAGAGAGAGTGATTTTGCGATACGTTTGAATGATAATTCTATAGAAGGTATTCTTCCTTTGGTATTGCCGGTGGAAGCAGGAAATAAATATAGTAGGCTGCAATATACAACAGGGAAATGGGGAAAAAGCAATGTAGCTCCTTATGTGGCTGAGGTGATAGATTTGAATAAACGTATTCTTCCATTCGATGGTGTTCAAGCTCCTTATTTAACCATTAGTGATTTCTTGGAAGATACCATAATCAGAGTTCCACATACATTGAATAAGAATAGTTTTTATGGTGGCAATATAATGATTGATGAACCTAAATTGTCCTATTTATTGCCGCTCAAGACTTTATTCTTTAAATATTTTAGTGTTTCGGATTTACAGACTCCTTTATCCGATGGGAAGCCTATGTTTGAGATGCAAATGGTGGCTGGTGGTTCGGTTAGGGCGGTACTGAGAGTACCTATTGTTGGGAATGCTGGTGTTTCATATATAGAATATAGCAGAATTTATTATAAAGTGAGAAACGCCAACATTGAGAAAAATGAAGGCGGAATGGTTGAATTTGATTTCACTGGATTGATTATGCCTATTGTTCGGTTTACTAATCCGGAAGATGCTTATTATACGGTTTCTTGTATTTGTACGTACTCGAGAAATTTTAAAATGGAATTCTTTAATGGTGCTGATAAGATTAATTCTGTTGCAAAGCCATCATGTCGGAATGAGAGTGACTCTGAAACTGGTAAAGCTGAAATATATACCATAGAAAAGAGCAATTTTGATTATATTCAAGTAAGTGATAAAAATGGTTTCTGTGGAGTCCTAATTCCTAAATATAAAATTCAAAAAGATATTGATACATATGAGTTTGCTATTGATTTAGGCACATCCAACACTCATATCGAATATTGTAAAGAAGGAGAATTTCCTGAAGTTTTTGGCTTTGATAAAAAGGATAGCCAAATATGTGAAATATTCGTGCCTTCTTTGGTGAAAGGAATGCAAGCGCAGGATGACTTGATTTGGGAAAAACAGTTGATAGAAAAAGATTTCTTACCGGAAGCACTGGGGGAAGGGGATTTCAAGTTACCGACACGGACAGTATTATCTTGCTCTAAAACTATAGATTGGACGGGAGTGGTGAAACCTTATGAATTAATTAATATACCATTGACCTATGAAAAGCGTCATGATCTACCATATAATAACATTAAATACAATATTAAGTGGGGAAGAGGCAATGAACAGCGTGTTATTGAGTCATATATTGAATGTTTGATGTTAATGATTAGGAATAAACTCCTATTGAATAATGGAAATCTGAAACAAACTAAAATTATTTGGTTTTATCCCATTAGTATGGCTCCTAAAAGATTGCGAAGGTTGCAACAGACTTGGAACACGTCTTATGAAAAATATTTTGGAAAAGGCTCTACTAATTGTATGACAGAGTCAGCAGCTCCAATACAATACTTTTTTAGAAGATATGCTAGTGCCACTAATTTGGTCAATGTTGATATTGGGGGAGGTACTACGGATATTGCATTTGCTAAAAATAAGGAAATACAGTTTGTAACTTCTTTTAAATTTGCTTCCAATGCACTGTTTGAAGATCCTTTCTCTGATTTGAATAAAAATAATGGTATTATCGATTGGAGTAAGGATAGTATACTTCAATTGATTAAAGATAAAGGACTAAATGAACTGGAACGCATCTTTAAGAGTCCTAATAATGCAAATCCTGCAAATTTGGCATCCTTCTTATTTTCATTGAAAGATAATTCAATGATTAGAGGGATTGATTCTAAATTGATTGACTTTAATTATATGTTGCAAGAAGACGAAGAGTTTAAAATTGTATTTATATTGTTTTATACTTCCATTATATATCATATTGCCAATATTGTTAAAGTGAAGAAACTATCGTTGCCCCGGCATATAACCTTTAGTGGGAATGGAAGTAAAGTAATTAAGGTGGTGTCTACTGATAGTAAGCTGTTAGCAAAATATACAAAATTGATATTCGAAGAAGTGACAGGCGAAAAATATGTGGGTGAATTGGATATCTTAGGTTTGGATAAAGATGCTAATCCTAAGGAAGTTACTTGTAAAGGAGGAATAATAGGTTTTAAAGAGAATAATGAGCGTGATAAGATTATTGTATTCAAAGGATGTGGTAGCGGGTTTGTAGATGAGTCGGATACTTATGATCGGGTTGATGATGATTATATCCGGAATACGGTTGAGGCGGTGCGCAAATTCTTTGATTTTGCTTTGAATACAATGAATGGCGTTTTTAATTTTGATGAAAACTTTGGCGTAACTCTAAGTTCGTTGAATATAGCTAAAGATGTTTGTTATAAAGACATTTCAACTTTCTTGGAGAAAGGAATAGCTCAACGTAGAGAGGAAGTAGAAGGGCAGGATAAAATAGAAGAAACATTCTTTTTCTATCCGATAAAAGGTGTTTTAAATGTTCTTTCGCAGGCAATATATGAGTCGTTGCAAAATAATATAGAAAAATAGAATATGAAAAGTTATGTAGTATTGTTTTTATTCTCATTTTGTTTATGCATTGTGGGGTGTGAAGCTAAGCAGGCTACCGATTCATCTTCGAATAAAGAAAGTCAGGTTATAGCCTCAGTTAATGATATAGTGAGTTCTAAAACAGATTCTTTAGGAAAATGTCTAGAAGATTTAAAAGAAAAGATAGAAGACCAAAATGCTGAAATATCTAGTCTTAATGCCGAAGTACACAATCTTAAGGAGGATGAAAAGGAGATAAGTTATTGGTGGTTGATTGGTACTGCAATGTTTTCTGTTTTTATATCTGCTTTGCTATTCGTTTTACTATTCGTTGTATGGATGAAAAAGAAATATCATTTTTTGAAAGAAGATATTCGACGTATTATAAATGATAAAGTAAAGGGATTTGAAAAAACAAAATCTAACAATGGAAAGGAAGTGAAGGTTGTATCTATAGAAAAAGAGTTGAGACAACTTCAAAACGAGCAGTCTAAACTTAGGATTGAATTATTGAATATAAAAAGCCAGGTAGATGATAATCAATATGGTGTTGTTAAGAAAACAGAAGTACTTAAAGAAGTAACGCCTAAAGAAGTTAAACCTACTAAAGTCGGATACTTTGGTATGGTAAAAGGGGAAGGCTTTTTCAACGATGTATATACATCTAATCAAGATGAATGCCGTTTTAAAGTCTGGTATAATAACACTGAAACGGAAGCAGAGTTCGAACCTGTAAATTTGAATCGTATTCGTTCTATTGATGGAATAGAAAAGGCTGTGGATTATAAGGATGATGAGGTTTCGTTATCTGACGCTTCTTCGTTTTATGTAATAGCGAGAGGCAAAGTGACTAAAAAAGATGACCTTTGGAAGGTTGAATCTCCTGTAGAGATAAAATTAAAAAGATAGGATATGAGTATTATAGTGCCTATAGTGGTATTTGCAATTATTTGTGTACAAATATTGTTTTTTGTACTCAATTTGTATCGTATGTACGAATTTAGAGATGTTTTTAAATTTGAATCATCTTGGCGTATTGATAAAAATGAAGAGACCGGTTTTGTATGTGGTATAGAGGGGAGTGGTAACAGGATTTTTAGCTCAATAAAATTGTCAATCAATAAGTATTTGAGTAATAATTCGGGTTCTGTTATTGATTTTCATTTGTTGAAAGATGCAGCAGACCGGCATTGTGATTCGGTGGAGAATGACATAAGTACACAAACTCCTATTCCTCTGTATTGTGGGCTTGCAGGAACGATGGCCGGTGTGATTTTAGGCTTAATACCGTTGATATCCTCTGGAGCATTGATTTATCTTTTGGGTGGTGAACTTTCCTTGAATATATCAAAAGAGGAAATGGATAATTTGGCTGCTTCCGGAATAAATGAATTGTTGGCAGGAGTAGCTTGGGCTATGGCAGCTAGTATATGTGGTATTATGTTGACTACTATTAATTCTTTGTTATTCAAAAGCTGTAAATTGAAGGAGGAGAATGGTAAAAGTACTTTTTTAGCTTGGATGCAATCTCGCTTGTTGCCGGAGCTCCCCTCGGATACATCAGATGCTTTGAATAGGTTAGTTAAGAATCTTAATCTTTTTAATCGAACTTTTGCTGAGAATACATCCGACCTTAAAAGCACACTTATTAAGGTTAATGATGCATATAAGATTCAATCTGAGATTATACAAACAGTGCATGACATGGATGTCATGAAAATGGCAAAAGCTAATGTTAGGGTTTTAGAGGAATTACAGCAGTGCACTGATAAATTGGAACTGTTTAATTCATATCTTGATAATATTCATGGTTATACAGATGCTATAAATACTTTTACAGCTTTGTTTCAGCAGGAGAGCAATAGGTTGCATGTACTTGAGGAAATACAACAATTCTTCATGCGTCATAAAGCGGAAATAGCAAAAGATACGGCAGATGCAGATGTTGCTTTAAAAGAAGCTTTGAGTGTAATGAGAGATTCTACGGTTGCTAACGTTGAGGAGTTGAATAAACATTTTGTCACTCAATCAGAAACATTCAAAATAATATTGCAGGAGGAAAAAGAGGCTTTTGAAGAATTGAATAATGACATAAAATGGAGATTTCATGAATATATTAGTGAAAGTATTACATCGCTTAAAGATTTTAATAAACAAATGAAAGCTCAATTCAATAGTCAAATGCAACAAAACTCGGTGTTAATGAAGAATTTGGAACCAATAGCAAATATTCCTGTTCAATTGGATAATTTATTTAATCAAATGGAACAATCAAATAGCTCGTTGGCGAAAGAAATATCACAAGGTATGGACAAGGTGGCTCATTCTATGGGACGTGCTGATGATGGAAAAGGAAAGAGCAGTGTTTCTCTCCAAGTATTTCCTTCTTGGGTTAATTGGGTTATAGTAATCTGCATAATAGTAATGGCTCTAGCCTGCGTAATTAATACTGTATATAATATGATTCCTCAAACAGCCGCAGAAAAGGAACTGGTAGATAATAATATGAAACATGATATGGAACAGGTTAAAAAAGACGATTATGCAATGGTCGGAAAAGATAGTGTAGATGCGCATAATGATACGATAAGTAATACGAGATCATTAAATCCATAGCATTAAAAGGAGGAGTTTATGTCTCAAAAGAAAGAATCATTTTTTTGGACGAGTTATTCGGATTTGATGACAAGTCTTTTTTTTATAATGCTTGTGCTTTTTATTTTGGTAATTGTTCTGTTACATAAACGTATGGAAGTTACTGAGCGCCAATTAGCAGAAATAAAAAAAGTAGAGCAATCGACTAAAGATCTGAACCGTAAATATTTTACTTATCGGTCTGATTCAAAGAAATATGTGCTAAATATTGCAGTCTCTTATCCTGTTGGTATTAGTGATATTACTAAAATAGATGTTGCTGATAAAGAGAAGTGTCTGGAGGATTTATATCAGGCAGGTAAAGAAGTTGAATCCTTTTTGAAACGTAATCATGAGAATAAATATATTCTAATCGTTGAGGGACAAGCATCTAAAGATAATTATTTGTTTAACTATGAATTAAGTTATCAACGAGCATTGGGGTTGATAAAATATTGGTACGATAGAGAATTGAATTTTGGAGATAATTGCGAAATCCAAATATCAGGAAGTGGAGACGGACGTTTGAAGACAAACTCAATGAGAGAAAAGAACGAAATCTCTAATCAAAGATTTTTGATTCATATACTCCCTAAAAATATATTTGAAAATGATAAGTAAATATTGTATTGGATTGTTTATGGCTTTATTCGTTTGTTCTTGTGCACATAAGTCAGGGCATGGTGAAAGAAAAAGCGATAAAAAAGTGATAGGATTGAATAACAAAAGAGAAATCATTCAACCTGAAAAAGGTAAGGAAGATGATGCTTCTGTTAAAAGAATTGAGCATAAAGGAAACAGGATGGAAGGGACGGAGGTATTTCGAAAATACAACTCAGCTGTTTTTATGGTTTTTACATCTGACGGAAGAAATACTTATCAAGGGTCCGGCTTTTTTATAAATGCGCATGGGTTGGCTGTAAGCAACTATCATGTATTTGAAGGGACAGGGATGGGAATCGAACAGATAAAATTGGCAGGAAGTGATGTTGTTTATAAGGTGGCAACAGTAATACACAAAAGTTCAGATAGTGATTTTATTCTTTTTAAAGTTGATTGTAATAATACGAATTATATTCCTATTGCAAATAGTAAACCAAGTGTGGGGGAGAAAGTTTTTGCAATTGGTAGTCCACGGGGACTTGAAAATACTTTTTCTTCAGGGGAGGTGTCACAATGGCGTGAACGGAATCTGATGCAAATTAGTGCATTGATAGATCATGGAAGTAGTGGAGGAGCTTTAATCAATGAGTATGGGGAAGTCGTAGGCATCACATCTGGGACATTTTATGATGGTTCGCAAGCAAATTTGAATTATGCTTGGAGCATTGATGTAGTTAAACCTTACATAAGAATAACAAATTAAAATAGAAGTTTTTTCGAGCATATAATTAATGAACATAAAAATGGATACAATCATAGAATTTGATATACCACAAGATCGTTCGGCTAATCTTATCAAAGTGATAGGCGTTGGGGGAGGTGGCGGAAACGCTGTAGAGAATATGTATAAACAAGGAGTGTGTGATGTCTCTTTTGCGGTGTGCAATACGGATAGTCAAGCGTTGGTACGTTCGAGTGTGCCAGTCCGTATTCAACTTGGAGAGGAAGGATTGGGCGTAGGAGGCAAACCTGAAAAAGGGAAACAAGCAGCCGAAGAGAGCATAGGAGAACTTAGACGTTTGTTTGATGATGAAACGGAAATGGTCTTTGTGACTGCTGGAATGGGAGGTGGTACAGGGACAGGAGCAGGACCCGTGATTGCTGGTATAGCTAAGGAAATGGGAAAACTTACGGTCGGGATTGTGACTATTCCGTTTGCATTTGAAAAAAAAGTTCGGATTCAAAAAGCGTTGCAAGGGGTAGAAATGATGCGGGAGAATGTAGATGCTTTGCTTGTAATCAATAATGAGCGTTTGAGAGATATTTATGATGATGGAATTACCACTGTCGAACAAGGTTTTTCTAAAGCAGATGAAGTGCTGACGGTTGCAACAAAAAGCATTGCCGAAATTATTACTATCAAAGGGATTGTAAATCGAGACTTTTGTGATGTACATACAGTGATGAAAGACGGAGGAAGTGCTATTATGTCGACTGGAAGAGCAAGTGGAGAACATCGGTTGGAGAAGGCAATGTATGAAGCATTAAAATCTCCTTTGCTGGATAATGTAGATATAGAGAAATCACAGAAACTGCTTTACATTATTTACTCTTGTGATGATTGTCCAGTAACAATGTCTGAAATCACTGATGTGAACAATTTTATGGATAGTTTGTCTTCTGACATTGAGGTTTTGTGGGGATTGTATCGCGATAATACATTAGGAGAAGATGTAAAGGTCACTATTATTGCTACAGGATTTGATCGAATGGATGCAGAGTTGCCGGATAAAAAAACTGATGATGTAAAACAGGAAAGATTGAACGAATTGATGGAGTACTATTACGGCAAGAAAAAGAAAGTTCCTTCTGTCGAAAATTCAAAACTAGAACCTGAACCAATGCCTGAACCTGAACCAGAAACTGATTTTGATTCTGATTCAGAACCGATGCACGTTGACCCTATCGTGACTCCATCGAATGGAACATCTTGGCTGGAACGTTTGAAGATTCTACTTGAAAATACGATGGGGGATACTTTTGATTGATAATGAGGAAAAAGAACGGATTAGGATTAAAGGTTTTAGTAATCAGGAAAGATGAAGAAAAGTATTTTTAGCAATATGGGTTGTTTTATCTATATATGCATCTTGTTTATAATATTTGTTATAATAAAGGCAGCATGGGTGCGTCATTTTGATAGTGATATAGAATCTTTTGACAAGGAGAAAATAGATATTCTTCAAAGACGCAACTATTTAATAAAAAAAATAGTAACAGAACCACAAACATTGATTAATGAAATGCCAACGGCTATTGGTGATCAATTCCAAGGTGAGTGGGCTTTGTATTCATGTTCCATGTTAGTTAAATCACTCTCCAATATTTCGTTGCTTTATCCTGAAACGAAAGAGGGTTCCATTGTACAAATTGATAGTCTTATTTCGATAGTGCTTTCGCCTGAAATCAGATGGTATGATACGTTAAGATGGGGAGAAGACCCTTTGACGAATTTAGATGGTGATAATAGTCATATTTCTTATTTAAGTCATCTTGCTTGGATGATTGGCAATTATAAAAAGGTTGGCGGTGATGGTAAATATGACGAGTTATATCATTCATTGTGTAAAACGATGAGTCGTAGAATAAAAGCAAGTGATATTTTGAATTGTCCGACATATCCGGGAGAATACATATATGTTCCGGATATGCTTGTTGCGATAGTCGCATTGTCAGAATATTCGAAGTATTATAATGGAAAATATTCAGCAATAGTGAATCAGTGGATTCATAAAGCTCAAGCGGAATGGCTTGATAAAAATACCGGATTGTTGGTGTCATGTCTATCAGAACTGACAGGAATCATAGAAGATATGGATGTCAAAGGGGCTTATTCGGCTCTTAATTGTTATTATTTGGCACTTATAGATGATAAATTTGCGAAGTCTCAGTACGAACTGTTAAAAAAGTATTTCATAAAAGAATCACCGATATTCGGGTTGAAGGAGTATCACAACTATTCTCCTATATTGGGGTTTGATATAGATGCTGGACCTATTTTGTTTGGCCTAAGTCCGTCAGGAACTGCTTTTGCCGTAGGAAGTGCAACTTATTTTGGAGACTCCGTCACACGAAAAAAAATTCTGAAAACTGCCGAAATAGCAGGTAGTACATGTGTGTGGAATGAAGATAGGCATTATTTGTTAGCAAATGTGGCATTGGTAGGAGAAGCGATTATGTTAGCTATGAGGACTACGGTTAATTTTTCAATGACTGTTAGTAAGTAATTTCCCATATTCATATTGTTTTGTTCTGTAGTATAGTTAATGGATTTATGTTCATTTCATTTTATTGCAATGTATCCAAAAAAGAGTCCCACTCCCTGTAATGGAATGAAACTCTATTTGTCTATGCTAGTATAAATAGTTTTTACTGAATTACATATCTTCTATAGATAGTCCTCTATAAATAATCTCGTACCCTTTAAATGAGTCGACGGCTTTGAAGAACAATTCAGATTTGTTCTTCAGAACATTTTCATCAAAGTTTTTCGCTTGTCGCTTAACCTCGATAAATTCAATCTTGTTGTCCAACTCGTCCTCGGCTACAATATCAATCTCGTTTTCGCCTTTTCGGTCATGCCAATATCCAAGTCGAGTGTATGCTCCCGATTCTTTCAGCACTTCATTAAAGTAGCTTTCAAGAGACTTTCCGCTGACTGTTGTAAAATCACGCTCTGCTATCGCTTTTAATTTATCATTACCGCCTGCCTCGATGATGTGCGCATATTTGTATATGAATCGGAACCAAAATTTCAAGAACTGGTCGTTGATGGCATAATGCACATTTTTATTGCTTGACTTCTCGTAAATAGGTTGCATCTTACTTATCAAACCATACTCTTCACTTAGATTTTTCAAGTATCCTGATAATTCTTTTATATTGAGAGCATTCTCAAGTTCTGAACGTGTGTTTTTACCTTGAGCTATAAGTGTTAGAATCGAGAAATAGATACCGTAATCTTTTCCAAACTCATCGACAAGCATATTCTTACCTTCTGGCAGAAAATAGGAATCTCGTTCAAAAAACATATCCATCATTTTCTTTTCGGTAAACTTTTTTCTGTCGATAAACAACTCAACATACTTAGCCACACCGCCAGTCAGAGTATAAAGAGCCAACAAATCTGATTTCTTATAGTCGGGGCAATATTCAGACATGATTTCTTTTAGGACTGAAGGCTTAAAAGGTCGAATATGCATTGTTCCTGTTTGTCTACCAAAAAGTGGTTGCTTCTTATCCTTGAATATCTTATTCATCAAGGTGTTCACAGAGCCTGCTACAATCAAGTTGATGTGAGCCTTATTTTTATAACTATCCCATATGTTTTGCATATCGGAATAGATAGATTGATTTACCCGATAGAAATCCTGAAACTCATCAATGAAAAGGTTGATGTGCTGATTCTGGGACAATTCCATAATGAATTTGAATACGGCTGCAAAAGACATTCCCTTGCTGTCAAGCATTGGTATGTTGAGTTTTGTGCGAATCTCATCAACGAATATCTCGCATAGGTCAGCTTCCGCTTTACGAGCAACAAAAAAGTATAGCATTGTTTTGTTCTCATAAAACTTCTTAACCATCTCGGTCTTACCAATACGACGTCTTCCCGTAATGATGGTAAATTGGGCTACTTCATCAGACAATTCCTCAATTTCTCTAAGCTTTTTAAACTCTTGTTCTCTATCAAAAAATCTCATATCTATAAGTTTTATCGTAATATTCATTACCGTAACAACGGTTACGATAATGCAAAAGTACAAATAGATTTATCATTCGTACAATAAATCCATAGTTTTTATAGGTTTTTCGGCAAATAAATATAATATTGGTTATTATCAAAGTAATATGGGTGCGTCATTTTGATAGGCAGTTATGTTAGCTATGAGGACTACGGTTAATTTCTTAATGACTGTTAGTAAGTAATTTCCCATATTCATATTGTTGTGTTTTCGCTTTTAACTTCCTCCGTTGTCTCAAGCGTGATTTCATTAGGCTTATTATAGGCGGTATCAAGTAATAGTGTCACAATACTAACGTATGCCCACAGTGAATATTGTTTAAAAGTCTTTGATTCTCATATTTCTTTCCGTATATTTGTCTATCTATCATCAAAGGCAAGAACTTAACGGATATGGAAAAGTTTAACTTACAGCGGTTTCTCGATGCTCAGCAAGGCGATTATGAACGTGCCCTCACAGAAATCAGAAACGGGCGGAAGTATTCTCATTGGATTTGGTATATATTTCCTCAACTGAAAGGGTTGGGTATGAGTTATAATTCACAATATTATGGAATCAGTGGCAAGGAAGAGGCCGAAGCATATCTGGCTCATCCGGTTTTGGGTGAAAGGCTGCGTGAAATTACATCTGCTTTCTTGCAATTGAAAAGTAAGACAGCCGAGGAGGTTTTCGGTTCGTTGGATGCGATGAAGGTGCTTTCGTGTATGACACTATTCAATGAGGTTGCTCCGGGTGACTTGTTCCGGCAAGTGATAGACCGGTATTATCAGGGCGAAACGGATGAGATGACAAAAAGAATGTTGGATAAATAATTAAATATTACTGTTATGGGCTGTTTGATGAATTTATTATGGCTGTTGCTTGGTGGTATTTTTACGGCAGTAGAATACCTTGTCTCAAGTATATTGATGATGATTACTATCATCGGCATTCCTTTTGGGATGCAAACATTGAAGTTGGCAGGACTTGCTTTGTGGCCTTTCGGCAAGGAAGTGAGAAGCGGAAGTCGTTCCAGTGGTTGTCTTTATATATTAATGAACGTGATATGGATATTCGTGGGTGGCATTTGGATTTGTTTGTCACATTTGGTCTTTGGGGCGATTTTGTGTATAACTGTTATTGGGATTCCATTTGGTTTACAGCACTTTAAACTGGCTTCATTGGCGTTGACTCCTTTCGGAAAGGATATTGTAACTGTATGAAAATAGTCTGAAGCAGATTATCTATAACTAAAAGTTATAATACATAATTAGAAACTATTAGTGTGTCTTGATTGTTTCCCGTACCTTTGCATCCCGAAAACAATTAAAGATAAAACTATATGATTTCAACAGCTACAAAAACGTTGCGGACGAATAACAAGACAATTTACGTCGCGTTACTTTCTACTTTGACTTTTTTTCTCTTTTTAGATTATATTCCGGGATTGGAAGCATGGTCGGCATGGGTGACGCCACCGGTTGCTTTATTTCTCGGACTAATTTTTGCATTGACCTGCGGACAGGCACATCCGAAATTTAATAAGAAAACCTCTAAGTATTTATTACAATATTCAGTTGTCGGGCTGGGATTTGGAATGAATCTTCATTCGGCTTTGGCTTCCGGTAAGGAAGGCATGGAGTTTACTGTAATATCTGTTATTGGTACGTTGGTGATTGGTTGGTTTATCGGTCGTAAGTTGTTCAAAATAGACCGTAATACTTCTTATCTTATCAGTTCGGGAACTGCTATCTGCGGGGGGAGTGCCATTGCGGCAGTAGGACCGGTGCTGAGGGCGAAAGATAGTGAAATGTCTGTTGCATTGGGTACTATCTTTATCCTGAACGCAATCGCACTCTTTATATTCCCGATGATTGGGCATGCTTTGGATATGGATCAACAGAAGTTCGGAACATGGGCGGCGATTGCCATTCACGATACAAGTTCGGTTGTCGGTGCAGGTGCTGCGTATGGTGAAGAAGCCTTGAAAGTGGCTACCACTATCAAGCTGACCCGTGCGCTTTGGATAATTCCTATGGCTTTTGCCACCTCATTTATCTTTAAGAGCAAAGGACAGAAAATCAGTATTCCCTGGTTTATTTTCTTCTTTGTATTGGCAATGGTAGTGAATACTTATTTGCTTGACGGAGTACCACAGTTGGGGGATGCAATCAACGGGATAGCCCGTAAGACCTTGACGATTACTATGTTCTTTATTGGTGCTTCTCTTTCTATGGATGTGTTAAGGGCAGTTGGGATTAAACCATTGGTGCAGGGAGTCTTGCTTTGGATAGTGATTAGCTTGAGTACGTTGGCTTATATTTATTTTGTATAGAGAGAGAATATTGTATAAAGAGAGAATACAAATAGTAGATATAGAAAAGTGGGAGAATATCGCATTACACGAATATTCTCCCACTTCTTTATGGATATGGTTCTGTCTTATAAAGCCGGAGACTGTTATTCTTTTTTCTTCAATGCTTCGAAAATCAGTCCTTCCAGTTCATCGGCAAGTTCAGGATTGTCAGCGATACATTGTTTTGCAGCATCACGTCCTTGTCCTAATTTTGTGTCATTGTAGCTATACCATGAACCACTCTTCTTGATGATTCCCAAGTCGGCGCCCAAGTCGATGATTTCTCCGGAGTGGGAGATACCTTCACCAAACATGATGTCGAATTCTGCTCTACGGAAAGGAGGAGCTACTTTATTCTTCACAACTTTTACTTTAGTCAGTTTACCCAGGATTTCTTCACCGTCTTTGATTGGTTGGCTGCCACGAATATCCAAACGTACGGAAGCGTAGAACTTCAGTGCATTACCACCGGTAGTTGTTTCGGGATTACCAAACATTACACCGATCTTTTCACGCAACTGGTTGATGAAGATACAAGTCGTACGTGTCTTGCTGACAGCCGAGGTCAATTTGCGCAATGCTTGAGACATCAGACGTGCCTGAAGACCTACTTTGTTGTCACCCATGTCACCTTCGATTTCTGCTTTGGGAGTCAATGCGGCCACAGAGTCGATAACGATGATGTCGATAGCAGAAGAACGGATCAACTGTTCTGCGATTTCCAACGCCTGCTCACCGTTATCAGGTTGGGAGATATACAAATCGTCAATGTTTACTCCCAGTTTGGAAGCATAGAAACGGTCGAAAGCATGTTCGGCATCAATGAAAGCAGCGATACCTCCGGCTTTTTGTGCTTCAGCAATGGCGTGGATGGCCAATGTCGTTTTACCGGAAGACTCCGGACCATAGATTTCAATGATTCTACCTCTAGGGTAACCTCCAACGCCAAGTGCCACGTTCAGGGCAATAGAGCCTGTCGGGATCACTTCTACTTGTTCAACACTATCATCACCCATTTTCATGATAGAACCTTTACCGAAGCTCTTTTCTATCTTTTCCATGGCAGCCTGTAAGGCTTTTAGTTTTTCGCTTGATGCCATTTTATTATCTGTTTCAAAATTAAGTTCGTCTTTCTTTGCCATACCTTATTCTTATATAATTAATGGAGTTATTGATTTAAAATCTGTGAGGCATGTTCTTTGGTCTTCACTTCTTTGGGAGTGATGATCCGTTCTACGATTCCTTCTTCATTAATCAGGAAAGTAGTGCGGAGAGTACCCATATATGCACGTCCGTACAGTTTCTTTTCTCCCCACACCCCAAACTCTTCTACCAACTTCTTCTCAGTATCGGCAATCAGAGTGAAAGGAAGGTTGTTTTTCTCTATGAATTTCTGATGCGACTTTTCATTGTCTACGCTGACACCGATTACTTCATAGCCGGCCTTGCGCAGTTCGGAATAGTTGTCGCGCAGATTGCACGCTTGTGCGGTGCAACCCGATGTGCTGTCTTTCGGATAGAAATACAACACAATCTTTTTTCCTTTGTAAGCACTCAGACGGATTTCTTCACCTTTCTCATTGATGCCTAAAACTTCCGGTGCTTTATCTCCAACGTTAATCATAACTTTCTTTTTAATGAATGTCTTACAATTCTAAATCCTGATCGATTACTTCATGCCAAGGCAGACCTTGCTTGTTCAGTTGCTCCATAAACGGATCTGGATTGAATTCTTCCACATTATTTACCCCCGGACGTTTCCATTCTCCTTTGAAGAACATCATGGCTCCGATCATTGCCGGAACTCCGGTGGTGTAGCTTACTCCCTGCATACCTGTTTCCTTGTATGCTTCTTGGTGGCTACAGTTATTGTAAACATAGTAAGTACGTTCTTTCCCATCTTTCAGACCACGGATACGGCAGCCGATGGATGTTTCACCTTCGTAATTTTCACCCAAATCCTGCGGATTAGGCAATACGGCTTTCAAGAATTGCAGAGGTACAATTTTTACTCCGTTATAGTCGATTTCATCAATACGCGCCATGCCGATATTCTGAATAACACGTAAGTGAGTTAAATATTCCTGTCCGAAAGTCATCCAGAAGCGTGCACGTTTGATAGTTGGGAAGTTTTTCACCAACGATTCCAGTTCTTCGTGATAAAGAAGATAGGAGTCGCGCGGTCCGATATTCGGATATGTCAGGTCTTTATGGATTTCCAGCGGTCCGGTGGTTATCCACTTGCCGTTCTCATAATAACGACCGTTCTGCGTAATTTCGCGGATATTGATTTCGGGATTGAAGTTGGTTGCGAATGCCTTGTGGTGATTTCCTGCATTACAGTCTACAATATCCAGGTATTGGATTTCGTCAAAATAATGCTTGGCTGCATAAGCTGTATAGATACCACTGACTCCCGGGTCGAATCCGCAACCGAGGATAGCTGTCAGGCCGGCTTCTTTGAAACGGTCATGGTAAGCCCATTGCCAACTGTATTCAAAGTGAGCTTCATCTTTCGGCTCATAATTGGCGGTGTCCAAATAGTTCACTCCGGCTTTCAGGCAAGCTTCCATGATAGTCAAGTCCTGATAGGGGAGAGCGACGTTAATCACCATTTCCGGTTTGAAATCGTTGAATAAGGCTACCAGTTCTTCCACATTGTCTGCGTCAACTTTAGCTGTCTTTATCGTGGGATTACCTATTGCCTCAACGATTTTATCGCATTTCTCTTTTGTACGGCTGGCAATCATGATATCTGTAAATACATCGGCATTTTGTGCCACTTTGTGTGCAACGACAGTACCAACACCGCCTGCACCAATAATAAGAACTCTACCCATTTCTTTAAATTGCGAATTAAAATTATGAATATTAGAATTGTTTATGGAGCAAATATACGTGATTATTTTCAGATAATCATTCGTCTATACTCCTTTTTATTTACTTTAAGTGAACTATGTAAATTGTTCGTTTGTTGTATATTCAATGGCAAATGTATATATTTTATATTGTATTGGATGTTATTTCCCAATCTTTTTGATATCTTTGCCCGCGATTTAACTTAAACGTTATAACATATGAATAAAGTATTAGTTTCAATGTGCATTGCCGGTGCAGCACTTGCAATGTCATCATGCCGTTCGGTTGAGAAGGCAACTCCATTATCATCTATCAATGGTGAATGGAATATTATAGAAGTCAATGGCTCGAAAGTAACTCCGGGCGAAAGCAGAACTCTGCCCTTTATTGCTTTTGATACCGCAACGGGACGCGTGTCGGGCAGTAGCGGTTGCAACCGTATGATGGGTAACTTCGACGTAAACGCGAAACCGGGAAGCCTTGAACTAGGTGCAATAGGCAGCACCCGGATGATGTGTCCGGATATGACGACTGAGAGAAATGTATTGAGTGCTCTTGCACAGGTGAAAGGATATAAAAAAGCCGGAAAAGACAAATTGTACCTTTGCAATGCGTCGAATCGGCCGGTTATAGCTTTGGAAAAAAAGGAGGGTGGTGTGAAATTGTCGGTATTGAACGGAGAATGGAAAGTAAAGGAAGTGAATGGCGAAGCAATTCCTTCTGGTATGGAGAAGCAACCTTTCATCGCTTTTGATGTGAAGAAAAAGACGATTCACGGTAATGCCGGATGCAACTTGATAAATGGTGGCTTTGAAACCAATACAAGCAGCGCTAAGTCAATCTCTTTCCCGGGTGTGGCAAGCACAATGATGGCTTGTCCGGATATGGAAACAGAAGGCAAGATTCTGAAAGCAATGAATGAAGTGAGGTCATTTGATGTATTAGCCGGTGGTGGCATTGGTTTGTATGATGCAAATAATGCATTGGTGCTTGTTTTGGAAAAATAGGAAATAAATATAAGTATTTATATATAATAAGGTATGCCTGTGTCGCACATGACGACATAGGCATATTTTTTTTCCAGGATTGAACCAGAGCCGCCTGCATTTGTTTAAAGAAGCAGTTGCCAATTGAGTCCGGGTGTGACTATGTCAGCAGTGTTTATTTATTAAAACTGTCTTTTTGGCAGATATTATGTCATGCATTCGTATAATTTCTTTTTGGCACACGGTTTGCTTTTTAATAAGCGTCCGTTCGGGACGAAGCTCATAATATCGAGCAGAGAAACAACCGGACAAAAAGGAATCATTGAATAATAATAAATAAAAAAAATAACGATCATGGGAAAAATTATTGGTATTGACTTAGGAACAACAAACTCTTGTGTTTCTGTATTTGAAGGTAACGAACCGGTAGTAATTGCAAACAGCGAAGGTAAACGTACAACTCCTTCAGTAGTTGCTTTTGTGGATGGTGGCGAACGTAAGATAGGTGATCCTGCAAAACGTCAGGCTATTACGAACCCTACACGTACAATTTTCTCTATCAAACGTTTCATGGGTGAAACTTGGGATCAGGTACAAAAAGAAGTGACTCGTGTTCCTTATAAAGTAGTGAAAGGTGATAATAACACTCCGCGTGTTGACATCGACGGACGTCTGTATACTCCGCAGGAAATCTCTGCAATGATTCTTCAGAAAATGAAGAAAACTGCTGAAGACTATCTCGGACAGGAAGTAACAGAAGCGGTTATCACTGTGCCTGCTTATTTCTCCGACTCTCAACGTCAGGCTACAAAAGAAGCCGGACAGATTGCAGGTCTGGAAGTAAAACGTATTGTAAATGAACCGACAGCCGCTGCTCTTGCTTACGGTCTTGACAAGGCTCACAAGGATATGAAGATTGCCGTATTCGACCTTGGTGGTGGTACATTCGATATTTCTATCCTTGAATTTGGTGGCGGTGTATTCGAAGTGCTTTCTACAAACGGTGATACTCACCTGGGTGGTGATGACTTCGACCAAGTAATCATCAACTGGTTGGTTGAGGAATTCAAGAATGATGAAGGTGCTGACTTGACTCAGGATCCGATGGCTTTGCAACGTCTGAAAGAAGCTGCTGAAAAAGCTAAGATTGAGCTTTCTTCTTCTACAAGTACAGAAATCAACTTGCCGTATATCATGCCGGTAGGTGGTGTGCCTAAGCACTTGGTGAAGACTTTGACTCGTGCAAAATTCGAATCTTTGGCTCATAATTTGATTCAGGCTTGTCTTGAACCTTGTAAGAAAGCAATGAGTGACGCTGGCTTGAACAACGCTGATATTGACGAAGTAATCCTTGTAGGTGGTTCTTCACGTATCCCAGCTGTACAGAAATTGGTAGAAGATTTCTTTGGTAAAGCTCCTTCTAAAGGTGTGAATCCGGATGAAGTGGTAGCTATTGGCGCTGCTGTGCAGGGTGCTGTTTTGACAGACGAAATTAAGGGTGTAGTATTGTTGGATGTTACTCCGTTGTCAATGGGTATCGAAACACTGGGTGGTGTAATGACTAAGTTGATCGATGCTAACACTACGATTCCGGCTCGTAAGAGTGAAACATTCTCTACTGCTGCCGATAACCAGACGGAAGTTACTATTCATGTATTGCAGGGCGAACGTCCGATGGCTGCACAGAACAAATCAATCGGTCAGTTCAACTTGACAGGTATTGCTCCAGCTCGTCGTGGTGTTCCTCAGATTGAGGTTACATTCGATATTGACGCTAACGGTATCTTGAAAGTATCTGCAAAAGATAAGGCTACCGGTAAGGAACAAGCTATCCGTATCGAAGCTTCCAGCGGTTTGAGCAAGGAAGAAATCGAAAAGATGAAAGCTGAGGCTGAAGCTAATGCTGAAGCGGACAAGAAAGAACGTGAAAAGATTGATAAGCTGAACCAGGCTGACAGCGTAATCTTCCAAACTGAAAATCAGTTGAAGGAATTAGGCGATAAGCTGCCTGCTGACAAGAAAGCTCCGATTGAAGCTGCTCTGCAGAAATTGAAAGATGCTCATAAGGCACAGGATTTGGCTGCTATCGATTCTGCTATGGCAGAAATCAATACTGCTTTCCAGGCTGCAAGTGCTGAAATGTATGCACAAAGTGGTGCTCAAGGTGGTGCACAGGCTGGTCCTGACATGAACGGTGGTGCTGGTCAGCAAGACAACAGCAAGCATGGAGATAACGTTCAGGATGCTGATTTTGAGGAAGTGAAGTAAGTTGCGATAAACAACGATAACTACAAATAGGAATATAGGGTGTAACTCAATGAGTTATGCCCTATTTTTTTATACCATTTACCCCTCATGACTGAAAAGTCTCAACTGAAAGAAAAACACAGGGGAGAGATTGAACAATTAAGGAACGGCTATCAAAAAGAGATAGACAAGGCTATACGTATGGCAGAAAAAGCTGACCGACAATCCAAAGAAAAGGATTCTGTTATAGATAAATTGAACTTACACATTGACCTGCTCGACCGTAAAGCTAACCTTCAGCGTTACAGTCTGTCATCCGGTGCGGAACTTATCCACCATTTCATCCCCAATTATAATAATCCCAGTCTGCATATTTGGACACAGGTAGGTAATGAGAAATACGACTCTATAAAATATGTTGATTGCCTCAATCCGATGTGGAAAAGTTTTACCAAAGATGAAGCTACCATCTATGAGTTGATAAATGATGTATTTGAGCCTCAGGAACAGGTCAATGAAGCGCAAGCCAACTTACTTGGAGTGGCTTTTGAACTTGCTACAGGTGGGCAGGCACAAGTCAATGTCGGAACAGGTAGCGGAGGTTCATCTTCTGAACTCCCTTGGGGAGAACAGAAGACGAAAAACTCACAGCGACGCAGATAAATTGTTTTTACCAAGTTATAATCTTATCCACAATCTCCTGCTGCTCGGCACTGCTACGCCTCAAATAAATACGAGTGGTCTCAATGCTCTCATGCCCCATCAAGTCGGCAAGTAAAGAAATATCGTTGAACTTCTCCAAGAAATTCTTGGCAAAGCGATGACGGAACGAGTGAGGATAAACCACTTTCTCGTTTAAGCCATATTTTGTGGCATAGTTTTTTAACTGCTGGGCAATACCTCTGGTGGTGATACGCTCGCCAAAGCGATTGAGGAATAGATAACCGCTTGTACGATTGATATTATCGAGCCACTCTGTAGCTTCCTTTCGGAGTGATTTAGGAATATAGATACGGCGTATCTTGCCACCTTTGGTATAGATGTCAAAATAACCCATTTGCACATGTTCAACCTTCATTTGTATTAGTTCGCTAACTCTTGCACCTGTGGCAGCGAGGAAACGAACAACGAAGTACCATTCTTGATTTTCTTCCTTTTTTAACTTGTTTTTCAAAAAGTACGGGGCTCAATACAAAATATGACATGAGTGAAATGTGAAGCGAATCGCGTGGAACTCCCTGCACATCGGGGATTGAAAGCTGTTGATCCGATATATTTTGAAGAAAACAAAAAGTTCCGTTCGTTCCATTTTGCTTCCGGTTATTTCCGTGTTGCTTCCATCATAACCGATCGGGAAAAGCCATTTTATAAAGGGCATGAAAGAAGATGGAAAGAACGAATGGTGAATCGTTCTAGTTTTGGGCAAATAAAAAGGCTACGTGCGTCAATATTGACAATGCACGTAGCCTTTTGTTTAGTGGAAAAAGTGCCAATATAAGCCAGAAAATGGCTATTCCTGTTTGCTTCTGATAAGGTGTGATTGTTTTATTATGGCTTTTTTAGTAGGGTACACACTACCATCAGATAGCCCAGCATTGCGTAGTGTATTCAATTTAACCCCTATTCTATCAGGGTCTAGAACGGTGTAGATAGCTGCTATACTACCAAAATAAAAGTCTTTCTTCTCAAATATCAAATGAACATGTATAATCTTCGTCATAACTTATCTATTTTATATTTCAAACACAAAATAAGTGCATATAATTATTATATACAAGTGTTTGCGATTGAATTGTTATAAATAATAATGCTAGGAACTGAAACCATATATTGAAAGAGGTACCTTGGTATATTCTGTTAATTTATAGTTAAAAACAGCATATTCATGATAACACCCATTCAACACCCATTCAATATATAAAACAAAATGTGAATAATACCCATTCAACACCCATTCAAAAAAGTGCATTTATGATTTTGAGTTTGCACCTATATTACACTTTTGCACGTTGAGTTAATACCTATAATACATCTTTAATGAACTTACATATTCTTATATGTATTTGATTATCAGTTATTTGATAAACTCAATTTATTGTAATTACTATAAATCCTTTAAGGGGGCAATGACAGAGCCGGCATTTTGATTGGATTGCGAAGAATGTTTCTTGATAGAAGCATCCTTCGCACTGTTTAAATCCTTAGGATGTCCTATGTTAAGTTCTAGCGCAGATTGGCATTCTTGAAGTTTAGACTCAAGAACATGTATACGTTCTTCGAGGCGACCATTCTCCCTAATTAATACTCTATTTTCTTCATCCTTCTCTTTATACATTTTATATATGAAAGAATCATTAATAGATGGTGTCCCAGAATTAGATACTACTTCTATGTTTTGTGAAGAAGATGATTGTGTTTGATCACTACGAAGCATAGAACCTTCACCGGTAAGAAGCCAATCAGCAGATATACCTATACATTTTGTATATATCAATTCGGAATCAAATGTATTTCTAGTCCCCCACGCACTGATAGTCTGTGGAGAGACTCCTAATAGACAAGCAAATTTTGCTTTATTTCCTTCCGTATAGTAGCTAATAATAGCTTCTAACATACTTGTTTTATCCATGAATCAAATATATTTTATCTACAAAATGTAGATTTTTAATTGTTATTTATTTGTATTTATCCACAAAGTGTGTATATTTGCAGCATGTTTCTTTGAAACAGCTCCAAATATACGGAAAAAACTAATGAGATAGATATATGAGACAGAAAATTGAATTAAACGCAGCTGGTAAAGCTATGCTTGCAAAGACCTTTAAAGTCAGTGTACAGAACGTAAGTCAGGCGTTATTGTTCCGCAGAAATAGTGAACAGGCTCGCAAAATTAGAGAAGCAGCTTTGATTAATGGTGGAACCTTAGTACAGATTATTGATGTGACAGACGAAATGAAACAGGCAGTGAAGGTTTTGGATTCTCACGGAAATGTAACAAGAGTAATAAGCAATAAATAAAAATCAGTAATGCAAAAGAATAAGATTTTGAAACGTATAGATCGCATCATTTTTCAAGCCATTGTCATGGGTGATAACTTGACAGCAGATGATGTGCTACGCCTCGGCAACCATGCCAGATTCAAGGAGAGACTGTTCATGGTTGGTGACACGTGCCGGGTTTCAGTGAGAAAGTTGTCCAATTCAGCGAGTATATTCACAGTCGTCAATTACTACTATATCAATAGTCTCCGTTTTACGGATCGTATTCGCCACTATTTGGGCAAATTGAGGACAACAGCATTTCGTAATATGGGCATAAGTGAAGTCATTGTCGTAATCATAGATGATACATGCCTTTAGCTTATGAACAGGACATTTTACATCTCGGAGTATACTCTTGTATATTTCTTGGTCTGATACAAGTTTAGATTCCAAATCATCAAAGAACATTTCAAAACAAGTAGTAATTTATAAAACGACTTAGTATGAATAAGAAATTTACTCAACCCGAAAAGAGAAAGACTCAACGCCTTCATCAAACAGTTGAAGTATACCAGCTTCCCCTTCTATCAGTTTACCAAAATAAAATACAGCCGCAGGCTGGTGAACCTCAACCTCTATGGTGTACACAGCATAAAGAGAAGCTGACTTTGTATTCCGGTGGGGATGTTCGAAATGAACGGAATGAGTTAGTAGGAAACGTTCTAACACACTCTCAAAAGGTTCGCTCATTGCCGGTAGAACTTCTTTCTCGCTATTTGTCAGTTTAAATGACACAATGAATTTAACTTTAGTATTCATAACAGATTGAATTATTATTTTCCATATTGGCTACAAATGTAGCAAAACTATTCCGGTTCGGGATGAATAGGAATAGCCTTTTTAGAGAAATGAATGTAGAACAAGAAAAACGATATAGTGTATGAAAACATTTAGAGTGATTCAGAATGTGTTGATAGCGGTCGGGATAATAACTACCGTTTCATTGGTTGACAGGATTGAGGTGTCTGCCTCTAATGTGCAGGCGGCTTTTGTCATTGCCTGTTTCACGATAGTGACCATCCTTGAAAGGGAATTCCGTTCGGAAAAGGACGAATAGTAAAACAAGTATGCAAGCAAGGAACTTCCCCGTATTTCGGGATAACACAGACTCATGGTTTCAGATTGAATTTGTCATGGTATTATTTAATGGTGTTAGGACAGGTTTTCAATGGGAACGGGTGAAAAGAGGGGAAGTAGCCACAACTTCGGGGCGGTGCCGGGGCTTGCGCTAATAGTTAATGAAAATGTTATGGCTGAGATTTTTAATAACCGAGTTTGTGTGTTTGCGAATGAGATTATACTATTCAATTCTAAATCGAACATTGGAAGTGAAAAAGGATTTGTTCCTGAAGGCTCATTTTATACGATGAAAAACAGAAATCAAATCATTGTTCTTCGTCGTGGCACTCCCGGTAGCTCTGCCCTTGTAGATTTTGAGACTATGAGACAAGACATTAAAAACAAGTACATCCAAGTGTATGGTGATCCCCGTGCGGAAATTGCCGCTAAAACACAGAAATCCATACTGGAAGATGCGATTGTCTACAGTAATGCCGCCTACGAGTTTTTCAGTGTAAAATACCGCTATGACGGTGACAAGAAACTTCCCCCTGCGAAGATTGACGAATATACCCTGAATGTACGCATCATGAACGCACTTCTCTCCCTCCGCGATGGCCGTAAAGCCAACTCGATAGGTGGTGGCGGTACGCGCATCAACGTTTGGGAAAAGCTCTGCAAGTTGAGCAATGACCTACTAACGCTGAAAGACCCGAACGGGCGTGATATTTTTCCTCATAACCTGCCGAAGAACTGGAAGGCTTTGAAACGTAAATGCGAGCAATATGAAGCGGCACGACGGATCAGCGAGGAAGAAGGCTATCGCAGTGTCATCCATAAATCGTATGGCAACAAATACGCGGCAGTCGTACTGAACGAGGACGCAAAAGCGGTGATGCATAAATTAATAAGTATGCATAACAATCTGAATAATGTCCAAATCATGGAGGAATACAACAAGGTGGCTTCCCTGATGGATTGGAAACTGATCGACAGTCCTACCACTGTTGAGAACTGGAGACAAAAATTTGCTCTCACAACAATGGCGGGGAACAAGGGAAGCAAAGCCCTGAAGAACACACGCATGAAACAGATACACCGCGAAGCCCCGACACAGGCACTTACTTACTGGACGCTGGACGGATGGGATGCGGAACTGTTCTATCAGAAAAAGACTCCCAAAACGGTAAAGAAAAACGGTGAAGAAAAGAGATATATGTACACCACTTATACCAACCGGAAAACGATGGTAGTCGTACTTGATGCCTGTGAAAAATATCCGGTCGGATACGCCATTGGTGATCATGAGTCTCCCGCGCTTATCCGTGAAGCATTACGAAACGCAATACAACATACCAAAGAACTATTTGGCGAACGCTATAAGCCTTTACAACTACAAAGCGACAATTATCAAAAGAAGGTGATGGTTCCCTTCTATGAAGCCATGACTAAGTATTATACACCAGCCGCTTTGGGAAATGCAAAGTCCAAAATAGTAGAACCCTATTTCAAACACCTGAATGTGGAATACTGCCAAAAACAGGCGAACTGGTCGGGCTTCGGTATCACTGCCGACAAAGATAACCAGCCTAATTTGGAAGTATTAAACCAAAATCACAAGTTCATCCCGGATGAAGCCACCGTTATTGCACAATTGGAAGCTATTATAGCGCAGGAACGGGCAAAGAAGATAGATGCTTACCGCGCTGCATGGGAACGTACCGAAGAAGCCCGCAAAATGCCTTTCGGAATCGAGGAATATCTGATGCTCATGGGAGAAACCACCGGACGTACAAATAAGATTACTGGTTCGGGGCTGTTTATCGAGTTCATGGGTGAACGAATCTGCTTCGACAGTTTCGACCTTTCTCTCCGCGACCATTACAACGAAGACTGGATAGTACGCTTTGACCCGGACGATATGAGTCAGGTGCTTGTATCGAATGCAAAACGCCTGAAATCCGGTCGTGTAGACAAAGAGATTGGGACATTGCAATACGTACTGCAACGCGATATCAAAGTTCCGATGGCTTTGGTTGATCAGAAACCGGAACATTTTGAATACCGGGCACGTGTTGACAAGTTCAACAAAGAAATGGTGGAAACCGTGAAGAAGAAAGTGAAAGACGTAGACAAGCGAATCACCACTATTTGCCAGCGTATCCCCGAAATAGCCGCAGGGACAGTTCTTGACCGTTACCTGATAACTGACAGCTTGGGACAGCACAAGGATGTCCGGTCGAAAATGAGGGATGACGCCACGGACGCGGACTTCATGGAAGTGACCCAACATATCACCCGGCAAAGTGTAGCAATGGCTTCTACCGGAACAGACGATGAAGATTACGACTACAACCCGCTGGATATGAATTTTTCAAGATGATTTAAAAACAATTTAAAAGATATACAACATGGATAATCAAGCATTAAAAACGTACATAGAGAAGTTAATCAATCGTGGTTCATCCGCAACGGAGTTGGCGCGTAAATGTGGAATATCGGACACCGCCATGTCCCAATTCAGAAGCGGCAAGTATGGAGCGAATGAAGACTCCATTGCAGAAAAGATTGCTTCCGGTCTTAATTATTACGAGAACGCCTGGAATGTAGTGGAAAGCGTCACCAGTTACCAACAGGTGCGCACCGCGTTCGTGGCAGCCAAGCGGAATCACAAATGGATGTGCATATCTTCCCGATCCGGCAGTGGGAAGACTCAATCCCTCATAGACCTTTATAACATGAGTGCCGATAATTCAGTCATATATCTGAAATGCCGGAAGTGGACGGCACGCAAATTCCTGACCAAGTTAGCCACATGCATGGGGGAAACGGTGACGCGCTATATGGATAACGATGACCTTATGGACTTGATTGTTTCACACATTAACCGTATGGCTGGAAAATCCCCCTTGTTAATCCTTGACGATGCCGGGAAACTGGCGCACAGTGCCCTCTGCACGCTTATACCTCTATATGATGACACTTTACACCGTATGGGGGCTATCGTAGCCGGAACGGAGACGCTGGAACGCAATATAAAGCGTTATGTCGGTCGCATAGAAGGATACGACGAAATAGACGGCAGATTTTGCCGCAACTATATCACACTGCTGGGAGCCACAAAGAAGGATGTCAAAGCCATCTGCGCGGCAAACGGGATCAATGATACGGAGGAACAGGAAAACATTTGGGGAAAGTTGAATAAAGAGAAAAAAGAACCTGTACCGGGAAAATATGTTTGGTTTACCGATGATTTGCGTGAACTGTCCGGCATGATCGAAGACCGTATAATCAAACAACAAATCGAGCGTGGAGAACTGGCATGAAAGTTTGGAGTCAGAAGAACCTGGAAGACATCCGACATGAATATATTGATTTTGACGGTGAATGGTATCTGGCATTCGGTCGTCCGGAAAAATCCGGTTGCTGGATCATTTACGGAAAGTCGGGACAAGGAAAAAGTTCTTTCGCTCTGCAGCTGGCACGCAAATTTGATGAAATGGGGCTCCGGGTTCTTTATTTAACACTTGAAATGGGCGCGTGCGACGACTTCGTGAATTCCGTTCTTAGTGTCGGCATTCATAGTAAAACGAATAATATAATCTATTCGGATGAAGCCACCATCACAGAACTGGACGAATACCTGTCAAAGCAACGCAGCCCGGACGTGATAATGATAGACTCCATACAATACTTCGAGCAGCAAGGGGGAGCGAAAGCCCCCGAAATAATCCGCCTGCGCAAGAAGTATCCGCGAAAGATATTTGTCTTCATCTCTCATGTAGACGGGCGCGAGGTGGAAGGAAAAACAGCCTATGACGTGAAACGTGACAGCTTTAAAAGAATCTACGTGGAACATTTCAAGGCAACATTTATCGGACGTGGCAAAGGAGGTTCACGCGGATATTACATAGTATGGGCGGAAGGGTATCAAAAATATTGGATTGAAAATATTAAAAGCGATAATGATGGAACAGAAGATGAAGAAACCTATCAGTAAGAGCCTTATCAAACGCCTGCATATCATATACAGCGCACAAGGCATTGATGACGAACAAAAGCGGGCTATCCTGCTTGACCTGACAGACGGACGGACAAATACCACAAAAGAGTTGACATACAGCGAGGCAATGTATCTCTGCGGGTATCTGAACGGTGCAAAAAAAGAAAACCGGGATTTGACTATCACCGAACGGGAAATAAGGAGACGCAGATCGGCTGTCCTGAAGAGAGTGCAGCGGATCGGAATCGACACAACGGACTGGGGAGCGGTGAATGCGTTTTGCCTTGATGTCCGGATAGCAGGAAAGAAGTTTCGCGAACTGGACGGGGAAGAACTTCTCCTGTTGATACCGAAACTGGAGTCAATATTAAAGAAGAAAGAAGATGGCGGATATTAGTGCGGAACAACACCGGATTAACCGGATTAATGAATTACTGGATCGGCTTGACAAGATTCCCGGTGAGCTGGATGCCATACACGATCGGCTGTATGCCGGCAATCTGGACCGCAATGAGTTTGCCGGGCTGACAGACCGGAGGACGGCACTCTTCATCGAGCAAGAGAACAAGGAACGGGAACTGAAAGAAGTATATAAAATCAAATTGTAATCAATCATTTAAAAAATTAATAGTATGGATATTAGTAAATTGTCAAAAGAAGAAAAGGCGGAACTGTTGTGTAAACTTAAAGAAGAAGAAAAAACAGAGTCCATCCGGCAGAAAGAAACCTACGAAGCATTGAGACATCAATTCATGTTCGATGTGGAAAGTAAACTCATGCCAGTGGTGAATGACGTTCAGGGCTTTTATGATTGGATTGTGGGTGAAAGCAAGGCTTTCCGCAACGTGATGCGTGAATACGGTCAGCTCCGTATGCGTCAGGGTGAAGAGACCGCCACATTTTCAGTAGTAGACGGGAACTTCAAACTGGAGGTAAAAAGCAATAAGGTGAAAAGTTTTGATGAACGTGCCGATCTCGCTGCCGAAAGGCTGATTGACTACCTGAAGAATTATATAGCCCATTCGGAAAAAGGAGTCGATGACCCGATGTATCAAATGGCGATGACGCTTCTCGAACGTAACCGTCAGGGAGATTTGGACTATAAGTCTATAAGCAAGTTGTATGAACTGGAGTCACGTTTTGATGAAGAATATGCGGCTATCATGCAATTGTTCAAAGAAAGCAATGTCGTGTATAAAACCGCAACTAATTACTATTTCCATAAGCGTGACGAGAACGGAGTATGGCGTCGCATTGAACCTTCATTCTGTAGATTATGATTATAGCAGTTGACTTTGACGGAACCATTAGCCGGGGAAAATTCCCGGCTATTGACGGGGAGCAACCATACGCTGGCGAATCGCTCCGGAAATTACATGATGAAGGACATAAAATCATTATTTGGACGTGCCGTACCGGTGAGCAGTTATTGGATGCCATCAACTGGCTGTTGGAACGCAAGATTCCGTTCGACCGTGTAAACGACCATGATCCTGAAAATGTCGCTAAATATGGAGAAGGCGGGAAAAAGATATATGCCCATTGCTATATCGATGACAAAAACATCGGAGGTTTTCCCGGATGGCTGGCATGTGTGGAGGAGATTGAACGGATGGAGCGAGCCTACGCTGGACAGTGACGGAAGGAGGAAGTAAAACCATGCAGCGAATTCCCGTAAAATACATCGTGCAGATAGACAACTTCCACCTGGCGGAGTTCATCTTCTACTGGAACTACTACAACCAGCCCTGTTCTCTGTTCCTACAGAAGCCCCGCACCGAAGGGCTGACCGCCATTAGGCTGGTGGTGGACAGCGACGAGGCGGCCAACTTCCTGCTCCGTGCCAAGGAGAAGACGGGATGCAAACTCTATCAGGTGGACTGAACATTATCCCGGTGTGGTTTGACTGCCTATCCGGGAACGAAAGACTCTCCATGAACCTCCTTGTAACCCCGAAAAACAGGGATTTACGCTTGCTTTTCTCCCTGTTTTTTCGTAACTTTAGAGAGTGGAAAAGCAAAAAAATATTCGGCAAGCGTGTTGGATATTCAAAAAGAATTCGCATCTTTGCGACGCTAAAGTTTTTAACATCAGGACGGAGTCATCTGTCCAATGCGTCGCATTCGGGCTTTTTTTATGCCCCGGTGCGAACCATCATAGTATGGCGGCATCTAACCCCGTGCATAGGTTGTAATGACCTGTGCAAGTCCTGATGTAAGAACTTTAGCAGCGGGAAGTGGATGCCGTTATTTTTAACTATCCACACAATGCTATTAAATTACATCAAATTATGAACAAAGAAAAAGAAATGCAGGCGACAGACCTGCAACGTTTCATCGAAGAGACTTCCAACGTGTGTATCCGCGCACAAGTGATTAACGGGCAACCTTGGTTTGTGGCGAAGGATATTTGCTTGGCTATAGGTATTAGTCAATATCGTGATGCTATCGCTCGATTAGACGATGACGAAAGGGTGTCGGTAGTACTGGACACCCTTGGGGGAAAACAGTGTATATCAGCGGTTAACGAATCCGGATTGTATGCGCTAATATTTCAGTCCAGAAAACCTACTGCCAAGTCCTTCCGCAAATGGGTAACGAAAGAAGTACTTCCATCACTCCGTAGAAATGGCATTTATGCCACTCCCTCCATCATGGTCAAGAACGGTGTACAAGGTATGTTCTATGACGGCAAAGTGCTTTATCCTTATTCGGATATGCTTCGTGCCATAGGTTTCAGCACCCGTAGCGGCTCGGTACAGAAACGCCGCCGCAATTATCCCCAATACTTTATTAAGGTTTTCGGACGCAACTTCGTTACACCAGAGCTGGTAAAGTTGCTTGAGGACGAACGCAAGTTGATTGTCCTTCGTGGCAATATGCGCAATGTCCAGCAGTTCTTACCGTTTGCAGAAGAAATGTATTAACCGAAAAAAAAGCAAGGAGGTTCATTATGGAAAAACAATATGATATGACAGAGATGCAGGCTTATTTCAGTTCCTGGTCTTCTCCGGAGAAGACAGTTGCCGGCATCGACCGTGTGATAGCGAGGATGGCGGATTGGTTTACACAACTGGACGATCCGGCCACCAATGTCTATTTCTTGCAGGAAAACATCAATTTCCTGCAAGCTTTGAGATATTCGATAGAAGAGACTAAGCCTCTCTAACAGATAAATAAAGCACGTTTTAAAAAACAAAGAGACAGCCGTTTCGTTTATAATGGAAACGGCTGTTTTCTCATTTTTAATAAAAAAATATTGTTTGAATGGAGAAAAATGCCGTTATTTGTAGCGTGTTTAAATGTAACAAGCATACTCCTGCCGGACGAACCTTTTGGGGCAGGCAGGTGTTTTTGAGATATTATCAATAAAAAAGGAGGCAAATATGTGTGTAGTAAAAGAAATCGGTCGGTTCTTGAAGAGAGGGGCGGATACGTTTCGTTCAGCTTCCCAAGGTCGGTATTGTGACGAATCGGCTGCTATTGATGAACTGAAAAAGGAGATGTTTGGAAAGGAAGAAAAACGCTCCGATGATAAGGCGAATTTATTGCGCGATCGCCAATCGGTAGGAAGTGATGTTCGTAAAGCATTGTCTAAATTGGCTGTAGAATAATAATGGGGAAACAGGAAATCAAACAGAAAGAAACGCAAGTCTCTACCAATGAAGGTATGGGCAAGCAATTGGAGCAGACTTTTACGGTAGATGATAATTGTTTACCCTCGCCAAGCGAGTTGCAGGCATATAAAAATATCGATCCCCGGATAGTGGACTATCTGATTGATGCTTCGGTCAAAGAACAAGCGCATCGTCATGCAATGGATAAGCAGAAGTTTCAGATTATAAAAAAGTCGGAAGGGCGTATCGGCAGAATGAATTGGTGGGGAATGTTCTTTGCCTTTCTTTGTATCCTTGTCTTTTCGGCAGTCACGGGTTATGCTTTGTATTTGGACAAGCCTTGGTTTGCCGGTATAATGGGAGGAGCCGTTCTGATTTCAATCGTTTCCATATTCATCAAGGGTAATGCAGAAGAGCATCCGTCAAAAAAGAAATAATTCAAAAAGAACCAAAAATCAATCGTAGAATATAAGATATAACAAAAGAGCCGTTGCAGAATATCCGCAACGGCTCTTTGTCGTAGTATGTTCTCTTTTTTGTCTTTTCATTCCCCCGGTTCCCCGAGATACTTAACGATAGCCTCGTGTTGCAGCGGCGTCAGTGCCCTCTGTCTTGGTGCAAAGTGGAGTTCTTCGAGCCTTGCCGTCAGTTCGGGATTGAGTACGATCCAGCGGTGCAGTTGCGACGTGGCGCTTCGCGGCGTGGAACGTGGGAAATACTGTTGAGCCAGTTCGCTCATGTAAATGGCATTCATCTTCGTTGAAAGTTGTTGGTATGTTTATAAAAAACTACCTGTAGGTAAATATGAATCTACCTATAGGTAGTTGTCGGTTTACTACTATGTAGTGGCATATCCACTACGTAGTAGTTTTCTCTCAGGCTGCCGGGTCGGGCGTCTCGCCTTCATCCGGATTGCCACCGCCGCCGTCGGGTGTCGGGTCGGGCGTTTCTCCGTCCGCTGTCACCTCTTTCTTTCCCGCCACGCGGCTGAAGCTCAGCGATGCGGTGCTCACCACCTCGCGAACCATCCGTCCGGGACGGAACTGCACGCTCACGCCGGTGATGTTTGCCGACGAGAAGTCCTTTTTCTCTTCTGCTCCTACGGATGACACTTGCACCTGGAACGTGCCCAATTGCTCCATCTTTACGATTTTGCCTGCCGCCAGATGCTTCTTCATCTGACGGATAAGGGCACGCACCACGTTCAGCACGTCGCCATCAGTCAGTGACGTGGCGTATGCAATGTCGTCCGCCATCTCGTCCATCGTGACCACCCCGTCCGCCTGTGCCTTGGCATAATACTTTTTCTGTGCCGTTTCATCTCCCGGCTTGCTGCTCATCAGAGCCAATGAATATTTTACACTCATGTGTTCATTAATAATTTTATTGGTTTATAATCTACGATTTGGTTGCGCTTCCATACCGTTTTGTCTTGCCTTTCGCGATAAGACGGTGCAAAAATGGGAGAAACTTGCCCAAACGTGTCGTTTTTTCCGTGTTACCAGGGCATTAGCGGGAAAAATATCTAAAAAATCCGTATATTTGCACCTGTAACAATGTTTGTCTATGCGGAATCCTGAAATGACCAAAATACGTGACCGGAGGATGGTAGAAACATTCTACCTTCTTTATGATAAAAAGCGCATCCGTCTGGAGGATGTTCTTTTGCGTATGAGTCATGACCTGTTCTTCCTTGACCAAAACTACATCTATAAACGGATTTTTTATATATCGGAGAATTTATCATATTACGAGCAATTAAAAGAGGGCAAAAAGCCCAATTCAAAAAAGAACGATGCCAATCAACTTAGTCTTGTTTTTTAGTTGCTATACATCATATAGAGGATTGTTATCTATAATTTCAGGTACAATTCCAGCTGATACGTTTATTTCTTTATTCTTCATATCAACTTGGCTTGACTGTTCCATCGTTGTGTAATCCCTGATTTTGCATTCAAAACTGATTCGATATAAGTTTCCTGCTCCCCCTGATTCTACCCTTCCGACATGGGTACGCCTGAGCGTGCCAAAATGCGTCCCCGATTTCCCATGCAACATCATTCCAAGCAAGGTTAACAAATTGAGGTAGTTCAGGGCATTTTCCTGCATCACCGCATCATTATAAGTATCAGAAAAGGTTTCCCAAAAGACATACAGGTCGATTTGCAAATCAATGTCTTGCGCCAGTATGCCGATATCCGAAATGTCAAGCGTATTAAAGCCTATGAACACAGAAGGGCTCGGAAACAGGTGTTCCTCTTCCAAATAGTCAGTCTGTTCATGCCATAAGTCAATGTACCTCACATCAGGAACAGCCGCCAGTTCCTCCGCCAGTTCGGGAGACAAGTCTGCCACACTGTCGAGCATCTTCCGCATATCCATAATACGGGCTGATAGTTCTTTATAAATATTACACCAAATCATAATTTATTTTTTTTAAGTGGTTTAAAATGCAATTAAAACCTTTTCATGGATTGAAATTTTGGTCTATTATCCGGTCGATGTCTCCCATTATTTTTTTCTCCAGTTCGTTCATCAGTTCCCGGCTCTCACCGATAAACTGCCGTTTGGGCAATTTCTTTTTCGCTTTCCCGAAGACACGGATATATCCGCCTTCGTTGTGTACTTTGGAATAAGGGAGGTCGCTACCGATAACCACTCGCTTTGAAGAAGCTTCCGCCACCCGGATACTGTTCATCAGGTTACTGCCCGAACCTATTAAGATTCCCCTTTTTGTAGCTGCTTGGCTGAAATTAAGTTTCCGCTGCTTCTTGCTGCGTACCAATCGTCCGCTCTTTTTGTCTTTGGTCACTGCAACGGAAGTTCGTTTCTCCCCCTTGTACTGGAAGCCGTACCAAGGTGACTGCGAATCACGTCGTTTCACGTCCCGCCAAGGGGTGATACCGTTATTGCGGAAGCCTTGACGGTGGAAGTTCTCGCGGAACTCATCTACTGCCATCTTTCCGGCAATGCGGGGAATGTCTTTTTCGACATAGCGTCTTACTCCCTTTTCTACATCCTTGAGAATATTTTTTGTTACCATAGATTAATTATTAAAATATTACGTTTATCTTTGTGTCTATTATTAGAAGCAAAATAAGTTATGGTAAAAAGGTTATATAAAGATGAAAACGATAGAGGCAAGTCCCTTGATGATCGTCATGAGATATTAAACGTCTACAGATCACAGTGTGCACATTGCAAGCATTTCAAGAGGGATGACTATTACTGTCCGGCATATCCGGATGGTATTCCCGACGAGTTGCTCGAAGGTGACGCCACGCATGATAAAAGACGGACTGATCAGACAGGAGACACCCTCTTCGAAGATGCCGATTAACGTGTTTTCTTCTTTTCATACGTCCAATTATATTGTTTGGCAATCTGTCTTGCCAATAGGTGAAAGTGCGTAGCATTCGCCTGGCTGGGAGTCAGTGTGTTTTTCTTTATTCTCTTCATAAATTGGTCTCTCAATTTTAATTCATTCGCCATATACACCATTTTGAGCTCTTTTACTGTCACTCCCCATCCTGATTTGGGTCTTTTCATGGAAAATGTATAATGAGGGGTAACGGCTCTAATCTCTGCCACATCATTGCCTACGGCTAAAGTCAGGTCTTCGATGCTGAACGAGCTTCCTATTCGTCCCAGAGATTTTTCCGGCTGTCCCCACCCCCGCGGATGATTGTGCGTCATGATGTTGTCCTTCATCAAAAGGCATTCACTATCTGTAAATTGAACTTGAAAGGCTTCGCCTCTTTTATCAATTATTACCTTTCCATTCTTGTCTATCACCATCCCTGTCTCATGACTTTTATTCATGCGAATTTCGTTTTCAATAGCTGTAACTTTCCGGGTCGTTTTTTCATTCCCCACCGTATTCAGTATGTTTTTATTGAGGAAGTTTTCTACTGCCTCTTGTGCTTTCTTGTCCGCATCCTTGATATAAGGATGCGACCCTGTGAACACTTCCTCCGTAATACCCGGATTCTTATCCAATCCCGGAGCCGGAGGTACAGGTTCTTCTTTCCCTTTCACATTCACCGGAGCGTCCGTACTCTTGACCCTGCACTTGCAGTTCCACAGGTTGCCCGGGAAGTTGGTGTTCCAGAACGGATCGTCTACAGGACGAATTGTGCCATAGAATATTTTGTGCGCTTCCCGTGGATTCACCGAAACACTGGGTAGCCATTCAAGATTCGGATACAAATCCTTGTTCGCCACATATCCACGGAAGTCGGCAGCAAAGCGGGCACGCCTCACGGCTGTGTCATACTCCGTCCGTAGCCAGTTCACGTTGTAGTCCTGCAGTATTTTCTCCGTGTCCTTACGGAACTGGTCAAAGCCCTTCCGCTTTCCGTCTTCATCCATTAACAGGGCATGTAACTCATTTTGCTGGCGGTGTGTCTTGAATGCAGCAAATACCATACAGTTATGCCGCAGTTCATTCAGAAAGGCAGCATCCGGAGTGTTGTACTCAACTTTTCCAAACCCCTTATCTACTCCTTTGCTGATAGAGTCGAACGTATGGGCAAACAGATCGGGGTCAATGTCTTTTTCTACATCAAAGCCTTTACTGTGCAAACGTTCCAGTATCCGGTCACGTATCTTATCGGACAGTGAGAATCCTGCGTCATCCGTAGGTGTTTCCCCGTCTTGACAATAGAGAGAATTTATCATGTCGGCTATACCGGAAGAAGTCATTGCCTTGTTCGGATTACTCTTTTTTTTTTGAGTGTTGTCCTGCTTCGATTCATCGTTTGGATGATTCTTGCTATTCGGTTGATTTCCTCCCTGCTGTTCACTTCCGGGATTTGCCTTTTGTCCTATTATTGGCAAGCCTGTTTTTTTAGCAACTTCTTCGTGGTCAAACTCAAAGGTATAAGCCAGCTTGTTGATCGCTTCGATGTATTCCGTGATAGACAGACTTTCCGTATCGTCCCACTTCAATTTCAGCCTTTCAAGCGGTTTATATACCGGACTTATCTTTACCAGTTTAGGAATGATAATATAGTTAAAATAGAACTGGAAAAGCATCTTGTCATATTCATGGCGGGACTTTTCAACACGTTCATGCACTTCTGCCGTTCCTTCCCATGCTCCATTAGTGGTCGTTCCAGTTTGACCAAGCAAACGCTTACTAATTTGATTGTCACATCGTTCCTCCAACGGCAGAAAGGCATTGGTTGTATTTCCACCGGCTTCTTTCCCATACTCGACCTTTTCATTTCCCGATAATACCGCAAAAAAGTTATTCCGGAAGTCCTGCATCATCTCGAACAGTTCGTCCAACCGTTTTTTGTCCTGTCGGTCGGAAGTAACGAAGACGGGCGGGATACCGTATTTTTCAATATAATTCATCCACGACCCCAATCCTAATTTCTTTGCAAGAATGATAACAGCCAGCTCATTGAGCATTCCCAAAGCCCATGCGTTTCCGAACTGTACATAATAGGGTTCAAGTGCACCGTCCTTATATGACCATCCGGTTTTGTCCGATTCTTCCTTGACAATAATCATCTGTTGCGGGATATAGTTTGACATGGGAACTTCTTCCACATGGCTGATTTCCAAATTATCGTCAAGATGGGAAATGTCGGCAAGCGATACTCCCTGCAACTGGTGTAAAAAACATATCCGGATTAATTGGTGATACCACGGACGATCCAGCAGCTTCTTTGCTTCCGTGTCCTCATTATCATTGTCGTCGACAAGGTTGAACTCCGCCTGTTGCACAGGTAAGACTCGATTGTCAATCGTTGTTTGCAAATGTTCGTCATTGTACAACGACTGGTAGAACCGATATAGCAAGCCACGTCGCGGGTCGTCCGGATCGGTTGCCGCAGTCACCGCCATGATCCAGTCGTCAATGGTCTTTTCGCGGTAAACCACAGCCTGCCTTTTATAAGCAGCACCTGACACGGATTGCATCCCACTGCCATCCATCCGGAAATAATACTCATTAAGTACATTTCTCAGGCTCATCCGACGGATAGCTTTCTGCTGAAACCAGTTGAATATTTCTCTTAACTTCTTGTGCATAACATACCTTTTAAAAACGGTTTAAAAACTATTTAAAGAAACCATCCGTTATTCCGTGTGTGACCAAACAGAATGGGGGATTCGACATTACCCTCTTCGTCCGTTATCAAAGGAATCCCAGGAGGCAGCGACATGATTCCGTCACGCAGCTTGACAAGTATGCTGTCCGCCCAATCGTTCAAGTCCGACAGAGAATCCGGAACTTTACGTGCGGCATTGCGACCGACAGCACGACGGGCTGTGATACAGGCAATCACACGCACCAACAGCCCTGTCCGTATCGGATGCTCATCAAATATTTTCCCAACGTCATAACGGTCGCTCAGATAGGCGGACACTTCACTGATGACAAGGTCTTCAATTCCATTCAAGACTTCTTCATCCTTTTCGATACTTTCAACCAGCAACCGATTTTGTATGACGGTTGTCAAGTCATCCATGTTGATATACCTCATAGTTACCAGGTGTATTTTCGTTTATATCTTCCCGCCTTCCACGGTCGTGTCACGGGTTCGTCCTCCGACTGCGGAGGATCAGTGTATATTTCAAGTTTCTTCACTGCCTGCTCGTCAGCGTCCGGGCTGTCATCATGTTCCGTCATGCCCGGTTCGACTGCATATAACTGTTTCAGACCGACAGCGATGTCCGGGTTTGCTTTCAGTTCCTCGTTGACATGCATCCGGGAATTCTGATAATATGGATGCATGCTTATCATACGAAGTATCTTGTTCGTTGTTTTAGGCGTCTGTACCGGAACAAGGTTCAACTCCACACCTGTCTCCGTCTCGGCTTCCCCTATGATACGTTTGACTTCATCGTTCCAAAATTGGGACTCATACTGCCAAAAGCAGATAATGTCCTTTGCCCTGAATTCAGCCTGCTTCATGCACATCCACTGTACGCAGAGTTTCATCTTTGACTGCTTTACGAATCCGTCTATCAGCCAAAAATCATTTTTATGCCGTCCCCAAATCTTACATGCGTTAAAGTCACTCGTATCTGTCCCGGCATACGCAATGTCCCAATGTGCCACGATTGCATTCATCGTGTGGAGGTCAGGGAGCTTTCCCCACTTCACCATTTCCGGCTTGAATATTTTACCCTTGACAAGCGGTACGTGGTTATACTCCGCATGTGCCGCGAGAATGCCCATGTCTTTTTCCTGTTGACGGTAGAATTGGGCGGAATACATCGATTTCCACGCCGGTTCATACGTTACCGGATCATAAGCCTTCACCAAGTTCCAGTCCCAATCAGGGTGCCGTTGTTTTAACAATGTCTGAACCATCCGGGATGCAAAACGGTTGTTGGCACCTATCAGACGTCTGCGTTTTCCCGTCATGGTTGCCAGTACGTCCGCTTCAATCCAGTCCGCATAATCATCCTGCATCCGGTTGTTTTTGATAGTCTGCGGTGTTTCCAAGTCGTCGATCACCCACAAATCCGGACGGTGTGCGCCTTTACGAAGCCCGCGCACCTTTTGCTTCGCACCGAACGCCTTGCAGATAAACCCGTTCATCGTGACGAAATTTCCCTTTTCCCAATATCCCGGATTATATTGCTCGCCAAAGTCGTGTTTCAAAAGTTCGTTTGCCTCGAATTCCGCACGTAAATCTTCCAGCAGGTCACACGCACGGTCAAACGTATCGGAAACGATACACATATAATGCGTCTCACCGTTGATCCATAACCATAGGGGAATAATCACATCGTTCCACACCGACTTTGCAAGTCCGCGTCCCCATTCGGCATATCCCTTGTAAATCGGGTCGTTCATCACCTTGTTGGCATGAGCGATCTGAAAGTCCGCACAGTCCGCTGTCGCATAATGCGGAAGATAAGTTTCAACAAGATATTTGACATCACTTTTAGCACGCTGTATGCGGTTCATCCGAACTGTCAACGATTCATCCGGATCAATCAGGTTGCCCGTGCACCGCGCACGTTTTAACTTCTCCTGATATTCTTTGAGGGCTTTGCTATCTTCGACTTTCATTATCCCAGCGTTTTTGCAGCTTCATAAAGGTGGTTCTCCTGAAAGTCCAGTGTTTTAAAATAAAGGTCTGCATTGTATACCTTCATCGCATCGAATATCCGACTCATGACATCAATGTAAATAGCCAGCGTAATCCGGTTCTTTTTATCCACCTCTTTGAGCTGGTTCCCCCATTGCGCCACACTGTTGTCAAGTGTAGCCGCCTGTTTCCGTAGTTCGAGCACCTTGTCGCTGTCACCTTCCGCAATGGCTTCGTCAATCATGCGCAGCAGCTCCAGTTTTTGGTCTGCAAGAATGTTGATAATCTGTTTCAGGTTGTCACCCTGCTTTTGCGATGAAATAACAGACGCCTGACGCTCTTTTTTCCAAAGTGCGTCATTCTCATTAATCCAGCTTGAAACAGACCTTTCCGACACGTTTATTCGTGTGGAAATCTCCTTGCACGTCATTCCTTCACGTACATAAAGGTCGTGCGCTTCCTTCTTCAATTTACGGTAGTATTCTTTGCTTGGCATATCGCTTCCTTTCGTTTACGCAGCAAAGGTCATATTTCATCATCACCTGTGGAAAACGGCTTTTCATGTTGGAACGTATTCTTTCCAAGTTGGAAAAAATACGTCCTTGTTAACACTGTTTTTTTTCCAAGATGAAAACGCTTTTTCCGTACCCGCCTTTCCTTTTCCAATTTTGCAGCATGAAATTTTAAATATCGCGAAAATGAATCTGACTGCAACAGCGGAAAACGGACGTGCCCGGATTGAACTCAAAGGCACAATATCAAAATGGAGGGAGACGGAAGCGGAATTCACTTCCAAAGTTGAGCAACTGATAAGATCAGGAATCAAGGACGTGCATATCTATATCAACAGTCCGGGTGGCGAATGCTTCGAAGCCAACGAAATTGTGAACGTGATCAAAAGGTTTCCCGGCAAAATCACAGGCGAAGGCGGTGCACTGGTAGCCAGTGCGGCAACATACATCGCTATTAACTGCACATCATTTTCTATGCCTGCCAACGGGCTTTTCATGATCCATCAGGTCAGCGGGGGAGCATGCGGGAAAGTCGCTGATATTGAATCCACTTTGGAAGTCATGCGCAAACTGAATGAACACTACCTGAACGCTTTCCTTTCAAAGTGTACCGACAAGAAAAAAATCAAAGACGCATGGGATAATGGTGACTATTGGATGAGTGCACAGGAAGCAAAGGAAAATGGCTTTGTGACGGAAGTAACGGGCAAGGCAAAGGTTGATAAGGCTACGGCACAAATGATCACCAACTGCGGCTACACAGGTGAAATTGAGATTACTGACTCTATTAATAACGAAAAATCAAAAAATGACATGGATTTAACAATGTTGACTACCCGCTTCGGGATGGACGCAAGTACCACGGAAGCACAATTTATCGCGCAGGTAGACGTGTGGAAACGTAAGGCAGACCGCGTCGACATGCTCGAAAGACAGGAAGAGGAACGCAAGGAACAGGAGATCGAGAACGTCCTGAACAAAGCTATCAAAGAAAAAAGAATCACCGCAGACGTACGCGATGACTGGAAAACGAACCTGACCAGCAACTTCGATACGGCAAAGAAGCTGCTCGACGCTATCAAGCCTGTGGAAATGCCTGAAGTTCATGCTCCCAGTCTGACGGATACCACAAACAAAAAGTTCGAAGACCTTCAAAACGATCCGGAGGCTTTGAAAAATATCATGGAGAAAAATCCGGCTGAATACGAACGTCTTTTGAATGACTACATAAAGCGTAACGGAAAATAAAATACTAACCATTTAAAAAAAAGAATATGGCACAACCAGTAGACGGTCTTTATTTGAACAAGTACGTCGATCCCCAACTGTTGATCGAACGTCGCAATTACAGGGCGGACTTCATGCAAGTTTTAGGCTCTGTTCCTGCCGGAGCTTTGGCTGCGGACGGTGTACGCAGAAACAAACTGATTAACAATGTCGGTTTTCGCGTAAACAACACAGAAGATTTCGAGCCGAAGCAAATGACCGGAAAGAATTATATCGTACCGTGGGAAATCTACGATACAGAACCAAGTTCCTGTACGGATGACGAAATCCGTTATCTCGCTTTTGACAAGCGCGCTGCTATCCGTGTGAAACACAATGAAGCCTTTCAAGTCGGTATCCGTAACCACGTGTTACATAAATTAGCTCCGGAGGATGATTCAAAAGAAGAAATGCCTGTTATCCGGACAACGGGCGAGAAAGATATTAACGGTCGTTTGAGACTGTCTTATAAGGATCTGGTCGATTTTGCGACGCTCGCAAAAACGTGGAACCTTCCCGTTACCGATGCCCTGTACATGGTGCTTTCCCCACTGCACATGGGTGATTTGTTACTGGATAAGGATGCGTCCAAGTACTTCTATGACCGTACTTTCTATCTTGATCCGGCAACCGGAAAACCGAAAGGGTTCATGGGTATCAAGTTCTTTGAGAACAACGACTGCCCGTTCTATAATGCGGATACAGCCATAAAGGTGGCGGAAGGTACAAAACCGTCTGCCGAAACGGACTTCCAGGCAAGCACGTTCTTCTATGCTCCGAATACGTATTACCACATCGAATCCGTGAAATCCCTGTATCGTCCGGAAACGACCGATACACGCAGCAAGAGTCCTACGAGTGAATACCGTACCCAAACCTACGGTATTGTAGACCGTATCGAAGACTTCGGTGTCGGTGCTATCTTATCAGGCAAATCCGTATAACGAATTATCTTATGGGAAATTTTACAGGAGTAATCATTAACAAAGCAAATGGCGGGCTGGTACGGGATACCGATACCAGTGACCGCGTCATTCTGCTCGTGGTCGGTGGTTCGGAGATCGGAGAACTTGAATATTACAAGCCGGAAGTCCTGAACGATATCACCGATTTGGAAGCGTTGGGATGGGACGCTGACATCGACCTTGAAAACAAGGAACTGGTGCATTACCATACCAGCGAAGTCTTCCGCCTGTCTCCGGAACGTTCACTGTATCTTATGCTGGTTCCGAAGTCTGAAAAGGTGTCAAGCCTGCTGACGAAAGAAGATTTCGTCAATGCGGTACGTACCATCAACGGAGTAAACACCATCGGTATCTGTTCACTGACTGCGGACGAGACAATCACCGTAGCCGTACAAGAGACACAGAAGTTGGTCAATAAATTCAGGGAAGACCACCTGTATATCGATGCGGTGATATTGGAAGGTGTCGGCAAGTATATCAATGCCATTGCCGACGCTGTCGATCTCCGGCAGTTGGATGCCGAAAATGTCTCTGTCGTGATTGCACAAGACCCGGCATGGGCGGCAAAGGACGAAGCATACCGGACACACGCTGCCGTAGGCAGTGCGCTCGGGATGTTGTCTGTCCGCTATGTACATGAAAATATGGGCAGTGTCGATATTGAGAACCATCCCCGGACAGCAAAAGGGACAAAAGACTATCCGTTGACTGACAAACTGTACGGGCTTTGGCTGGACGCTGCCTTGAGCAATGGGAAACCCTTCTCCCAGTTGGGTGAATCCGACCAGAAGAAACTGACCGACAAGGGATATAACTTCGTCGGCAGCTTTCAAGGGTATGCTGGGTTCTTTTTCAGCAATTCATGTACTTGTACTGAGAAGGAAAGCGACTATGCATATATTGAATATAATGCTGTTTGGAACAAGGCTGCACGAATCATCCGCAATACCTTGTTGCCACGTGTAAGAGGCAAGGTGAAGGCTGACCCGTCAACCGGATACATCAGCAACACCACTATCAGCAGTTGGGACGCGCTTGTCAAATCCGCGCTGGAAAGCATGGTCAATTCGGAGGATATCGCGGACTTCGACATTTACATCAATCCAAAACAAATGGCTGTCAGCGACAAGCCTTTCAATATCAAGGTAAAGCTGGTTGCTGATGGTATTGTACATGAGTTTGAGATTGACTTGGGTTTCACGAATAAAATCTGAAAATATGGGATTGTTAGGAACATTAATCAACAAATTCGGAAAAATAGCCGGATGGAACAGTGTCAAGGTTGTCATGCTCGGTCGTCAGGTGGAGGGTATCACCGCCCTTTCCTACAAGGACAGCAAAGAGAAGGAAAACATCTACGGTGCCGGTGAATTCCCCGTCGGTCGCGGTGAGGGGAATTACAAGGCTGAAGCATCGATCACCCTTCTGAAAGAAGAGGTGAACGCCTTGCAACTGGCACTCGGTCCGGGAAAGCGCCTCACGGATATAGAACCATTTGATATTCCGGTCATGTATGAGTATAAAGGGCTTGTCGTGAAAGACGTAATCCGGAACGTCGAATTTACGGACAATGGCGTAGACGTTAAACAGGGTGATAAAAGCATTGCCACACAATTCACCCTTCTTCCCAGCCATATCGACTGGAACGTGGCAATGTAGTTTAATAACCGTTTAAAAGACTTTTAAAATGAAAGAAGAAGATAAGAAAATCAAGGCTGGAAAGCCTTACGAGGAACTGACAAAGGAGGAAAAAGCTTTGATAGTTGATTTCACAGAAGAAGAACATGCAGGAATGAAACTGAAATACGGAAAACGCCTGAAGCATGTCACCGTACAGGTGGACGAGGATGAACGCTACGACTACCTGATTGTCCGTCCGAATAAAAATATCCTGCTGGCTATGGCAAAGAAAAAGGATGATCTTGAAGAAGCGAATGACATCCTGATCCGGAACTGCGTGGCGGCAGGCAATATGGAGGCGTTGGAAGATTCCGCTGTCTATACTTCCGTCCTTACCGCTATCGGACAACTGATTGCCGGTCAGGCGGCTTTTATCAGCAAAGCATAGAGGAATATTCATCAGCGTTCGGTCTTGTCGAGGGAATAGACGCCATTCTGAAAAAAGTATATGGCGTCGACGTTCCGGGCAAACTGGACGAAGATGAATGGCTCAGGCTCTATGCCGAATACCGCATGTTGCGGAAAACTGAGTTGGAAGAATTTGAAATAGTGGTGCATAATGCAGTCGCTAAAGTAGTAAACCGATTATTCTCAAAAGACAATGCAAGTGACTCAATGGATATTGGAACTGGTTGACAGGATCACCTCTCCGTTACATGCCGCGACCGATGCTGCTGAAGAAGCTACACGGGTCATCGACGACACGGAGGAAGTGGTCGACCGTCTTGGAGAAACATCGGGGAAAGCAGCCGGAAAACTGGAAGGGCTGGGAAAAGGAATGTTCTTTCTCAACCAACTGAAGGAAGGTGTCGACAATATCCGTGATTCCTTTAACGATGCTATCGAGCCGGGTATCCGTTTTGAAACTGCCGTTGCTGAAATGTCCGGTATCACCAATATGGAAGGCAAAGAACTGGACGCTCTTGCTGACAAAGCCCGGAATACGGCAAAAGTATTCGGTGTCGATGCGGCAAACGCTATGGGCGTTTACAAGGACTTGCTTTCAAAGATAACTCCGGAACTGAAAAAAGCACCGGACGCGCTGGAAATCATGTCGAATAACGTAATGACGCTTAGTAAGACGATGCAGAATGACGTTCCCGGAGCGTCCGCCGCCATGTCCACCGCCATGAACCAGTATAAGGTTTCGCTCGACGATCCGATGAAAGCCGCACAAACCATGACGGACTATATGAACATCATGGCGGCTGGAACTGTCGAAGGTTCCGCCGAAATCAAGGAAGTCGCGGAAGCCCTGAAACAAACGGGAAGTGTTGCAAAAACATTCGGTGTTGATTTCGCAGAAACGAATGCTGTAATCCAGTTGCTTGATAAATCGGGGAAAAAAGGTTCTGAAGGCGGTATTGCCCTGCGTAATACGATAGTCAAATTACAAGCTCCGACTACGGATGCGATCAAGCAGTTAAAAGCTGCCGGGGTCAGTATTGAAACGATGCAAAACCAGTCCCTTTCACTGACTGACCGCCTGCGTGCCCTGACTCCGGTCATGCATGACGCGACAATCATGTCCGCTTTGTTCGGAGGTGAAAACCTTGCTTCGGCAATGGCTTTGATTGATGGTGTAGACCAAATCGATACATGGACGGAAGCGATACAGGGTTCTACTTCGGCAGTTGATATGGCAGGCAAACAAATGGATACCTATGCCGAAAAGCAGAAACGCATGCAAGCGTTTATTGATGACTTGAAAATCAGCTTCTTTGAATTTGTAGAGCCTATTGCGCCGGTTCTTGAAGTGTTGGGAGTCCTTGTCGGGGCATTGGTGACACTCGGAACGGTCGCGTGGTCTGTCGGGCAGATCATGACGCTTGTCTCTATCAAATCATCAATTGCATGGCTGGCTGGCATGGCAAAAATGGTCGTATCAACAGTAACGTCTTCGGCTCTCATATCCACCGCTATTTACAGTATTCCGATTATTGGATGGATAGCACTTGCAATCACTGCCATCACAGCACTGGTCGCTTTTTTATGGAATAAGTTTGCGGGAGTACGCGCCTTCTTCTATGCCTTGTGGAACTTTATAAAAGTAATCTTCACGGAATACTATAAGTTCATTTTTAATGTGATGAAAGCCATTATCGATGTCATAAACCCGGCAAACTGGTTTGATGATGATTTCCATTTCAGCGATGTGTGGGACAGGCTGTCACAGCAAGCACTTGAAGGGGGTAAAAAGGTCGGCAGCGCATTTTCAGACGGTTGGAAAGAAGGCATGGCAGACTGGGAAAAGTCACACCCTAAAAACGGGGAGAAAAAAGAAGATAGCAGTTTTAACCTGAATTCTCCCTTGTCCCCGGTTAACGGGCAAACCAAACTGGCAGCCGGAGGAATAAAGGCTACTGATGGGAAGACCGGGCTTGGCGGGAAAGGTGGAAACAGCGTGAGAAACATCACCATGAACGTGACATTCAACAATAATTTCAAGGTTGCAGGTGGTGCGGATATGCGGGAAATTGCAGATAAAGTCAAACGGGAAATTTTAGCGGTGATAACCGATACAGTACCAGCAATAGGATAAAGTTATGACAGGAAATACAGCGTTAAATATTGGTGCATTGTTTACGGAGGTCTTCGGGATTTCATCCCCGATTTATCTTCCGTGGGGACGAACCCTACAAGATTACGATCCGGGGAAATACACCGGGGTGACAACGATTCCGGATGCCGAAGCCGAAGCGTACAGCTGGATGGGGACTCCGGTCATCGGGACGTTTACCCTTGACGGTAACAAGCAATACAGCACCTATAATCCGGACGGGTCACGCGGCACGATGAACATGGCTAGCTTTCCGATGCCGTATGCAACGGTCGTGGACTTTTCCCGCCCGATGAACTGTTCCAAAACGAAAGTCCTGGGCATTCACGGGACTGTAAAGGAGGTCTACGGGCTTGATGACTGGAAAATCAACATCCGGGGATTCTGCATAGCGGACAAAAGCCGGGAAGGTTACAAGACGGTAGCCGAACAGGTGAACGCACTCTGCAAGTTCCGCAAAGTGACGGAAGCAATCGGAGTAACGGGAAGCATCTTTAATAACAAGGAAATTTATTCCATCATTATCGATAACATCTCGTTCAACCCGATTCAGGGAAACAGCAGCGTAGTCCCCTTCACGATAGAGGCGACAAGTGACAACCCTTACGAATTGACATTATGAGCTATATGATGTGCAGCCGGATCACATTCCCGGCAAACAGGAAGCGCGGGGAACTGGTCATCCATACGGTTTCATCGGTTCACATTGAAAGTTCATGGAAGATGCTGACGGACTCCGCGGAAATAGTTCTTCCGAGACGTATCAGATACTTTGCGGGAAAAGACCTGAAGGAACTGCTGTCTGCCGGGGATCAGGTGAAGATTGAACTCGGATATGATTCCAACCTGTACACGGAATTTGAAGGATATATATCGCTGATCGGCTGGGGTGTTCCAGTGACGATCCGGTGTGAGGACGAAATGTATAACCTGAAAAGAAAAACAGTGTCCTATTCCGCAAAGAATGTCACACTGAAGAAACTGCTTGCAGACGTCGCCAAAGGCTATGAGGTAAAAACCAACTATGACGCGGAACTTGGTGCGGTGCGGTATTCGTCCAAGACAGTCGCGGAAATTCTGAACGACATCCGGAAGAAAACCAACCTTCACTGCTATTTCATCGGCAAAGTCCTGTATTGCGGAAATGTGTATTCCGAAAAGGTCGATACCGAAAAGGTAAAGATCGTGCTGGAAAGAAACGCTGTCAGCCAGGACTTGAACGAAACCAACGGTGAATTTCAGGTCAAGGTAGTCAGCATCGGTGCAGGCGGCAAGAAACTGGAAGCAAAAGCCGGAACGGAAGGAAGCGAGGTTTATAACCTTACTTACAATGAAAAAGGAAAAACCATCAAGGTTGAGGACTTGAAGAAGTTTGCAGAGGACTTTTATGAAAGCCTTAAAAAACAGAAGTACCGCGGGGGTGTCGAACTGTTCGGAATACCTGTCGTCCGTCATGGTATGACGGTTGACCTGAAAAGTGAAATAACACCGGAAATGAACGGATACTATTACGTTGAGAAAGTGACAAAGGATTTCAGTGACGATGCTACATACAGGCAAAAAATAGAGTTGGGAGGACGCGCGGAATGACAACGGACGAACAGTTACGTGATGCGCTTGAAAAATGGCGCGAAGGGGTTAGACAGGCACAACTGCGCTGGGTAACGGTTGACACGGTTGATAAGGACAACGGGACAATGGACGTGACCGGAGTCATTGACCAACTTGAATATTATGACGTCCAGTTGGGAATGGGGGCATTATGCATCTATCCGAAACCGGGAACGACTTGTCTGGTCGGAATCATCGAGGGACAGGAGACTGACGCCTTCTTGATTTCCGCAAATGAAGTGGACGAAATAGTGCTGAATGGCGGGACGTTGGGCGGACTGGTAAAAGTCGGAGAGCTGACGGAACGACTGAACCTGATTGAAAAGGACATCAATTCACTGAAACAGAAATTGTCCGGCTGGACGCCCGTACCGAACGACGGGGGAGCGGCTTTGAAAACGGCATTGTCCTCCTACACATCAGATTCACTGAAAGAGACACAGGTCGGGGATATTGAAAACGAAAGGGTGAAGCAATGAAGGGACTATTACTTGACAAGGACGGTGACATCCGGATTGTTCCCCATACGGGAAAAGACGGGCTGACCGGATTCGTGGTCGGTGACACGCTGATTCAGAATGCGGCAACCGTGCTGGAACTGAATCAGGGAGAGTTGAAAGAAGACCCGGTGCTGGGCGCGAACCTGATCCGGCATATACGGTCAAAGGCTGCTAAGACAGCCATTGAGAAACAAATGAAAATCCACCTGAAACGCGCAGGCATTGACTATTCGGAACTGGTGGACAAAATAAATATTGAAATTACCAACGATTAAAATTAACGAAAATGAAAGCAAGTAACGATTTGATTAAAAAGTTCGGAGTGGACAAAATCATTCACGGACTGATTGGGATGCTCATTTTAGCCGTGTGCGTGGTAGCATCCGTTTTCCTGTTTGGAGTGAGCTTCCTTAGCGTATTGGGCGGCATGGGCTTGGGAACTGTCTCCGCATGGCTGGCTGGTAAATGGAAGGAATCGAAAGACGATGTTCCGGACACGGCAGACATCCGGGCGACAGTATGCGGGGCATTGCTGGCGGATGTAGTCATATTACCGGTATGGATAGTCTTCCGCCTGATTCTATAACCCGTATGTATCATGAAAAGGCTACACGTACAGTTATGGATCGCAGTTTTCCTGTCCGTATCCGGAATGATCCTGCTGTTTTGCGGATTTTGGGTAGTACCTACGGGACAGATTGACAACTCTGTTTTAGTCGCCTATGGCGAAGTCTCGACATTCGCGGGCGCACTCTTCGGGGTTGATTACAGGTATAAATGCAAGTATAAGAAATACATTGAAAGAGAAGACGAAACAGAAAATAAGGAGGAAAAGAAAGATGAATAAGCCTACATACATTATCATTCATTGTTCCGCAACACGCGGGGACAAAGATTTCACAGAGAAGCAAATCAATGATTCGCACGTAGCCCGCGGCTTCGGTAAATGGGGATACCACTATTATATCCGGAAGGACGGACGTGTGATCCCCATGCGGGCGGAAAACGAAATCGGAGCACATGACAACTTTATCGTTCCCGGTACGAATACCAGTTATAACCGATGTTCAATCGGTATCTGCTATGAGGGGGGACTGGATAAGAACGGCAAGGCAAAGGATACCCGGACGGACGCACAGAAGAAAGCGATGCGCGAGCTCGTTCAGGACATCTGCCACCGCCACGACATTATTGATATCCTCGGGCATCGAGATACCAGTCCGGACAAGAACGGGAACGGCATCGTCGAAAAATGCGAGTGGATGAAAGAATGTCCCTGCTTCGACGTAAAGAGTGAATTTACCTCATTTTTACCACCTGTAATCGTTCGACCGTAATGAAAAAGATACTCGTTTTTTTACTCACAATCGTGGTGCTGTCCGTCTGTTCCTGCCGATCGTCCAAAACGGACACGACCGTCCATCAGGATAACACGGAGCAGAAGCAGACGGAACAGGAAGAAGTTTCTACGGACAAAACGCAGGTCGACGTAAACAAGAACGTTGAACGAATGATCGAGATGATGCAGCAAATGGAATTCAACTGGCAAAAGACGAACTATTCGCCACCGGATTCGACCGGGAAACAATACCCGACCTCTACGGAGACAGCGACGGGAACGTCTACCAAACAGGAGAAAGAAACCTATAATGAACAGATTCAGGTACAAATACAGGAAATTCAGGAAACCCTGCTGACACTGAAGGAACAACTGGAAAAACAGGAGAAGAATGATACAAAGGTCGTTGAAAAGGTCGCGTACATTCCTCCGTGGGCAAAAGCCGTAATAGCAGCCTTCTTTATTGCATTTGTATTTTTTATTTATAAAAATGTAAGATGAAAACTGTAGTACAAGCCGGACAAACCCTGCTGGACATAGCCGTGCAGGAATATGGTACAATCGAAGCGGCTTTCATGCTTGCCAGGACGAACGATATGGGCATAACGGACACACTACAAGCCGGACAGGAAATCGAAACCCCGGAAAAGGTCTATAACAGTGAACTGGCTGATTACTGCCAGCGGAACTCCGTTTGTCCGGCTACTTCTGAAACCGCCTCAAATGCGGTACGATTGAGAATTTTCACCGAACAGTTTACCGAACAATTTAAGTAATGGCTAGAACAATCGCAGAAATAAAGAAAGAAATGACGGATGCCTATATGTCAAACAGCATTATCCGTGACCTGTATGGCATCACGGGTGATGCCGACTTTGATTCGGTGTTTTCCCCCGTATCAATAGAAAGTACCCTGTTTTACATTTTTGCGGCAACAGCGCACGTCATAGAGCAAATGTTTGACCAGTTCAAATCGGACGTGGAGGAACGGATTGACGCCAATATCATACCGACCGTGCGATGGTATCATAGCAGTGCGCTGGCTTTCCAGTATGGTGATCCGCTGGTCTATGATCCGGAGAAATACCAGTTCCGGTATTCCGTTATCGACAAAACCAAACAGCTTGTCAAGTATGTGGCAGTCAAAGATCGCGGAGGAAGTATTCAGATACTCGTGTCCGGAGATGAGGGGGGACTTCCTTGTCCTTTGACCGGGGACGTTCTGACGGCATTTAAAAGCTATATGAATTCGATCAAGATTGCCGGGGTAATCTTGTCGATACAGTCAATTCCGGCAGATGACATCCGTATCAACGCGACCATAGAAGTCGATCCTATGGTTATCAACGCTTCCGGTATCCGCCTGACGGATGGTAGTAAACCAGTACTTGCCGCCATCAACGATTATCTGAAAGGTATCGAGTATGGCGGTAAATTCAATAAGACAAAACTTGTTGACGCGATACAGAAGGTTGAAGGAGTACTGGATATCGAACTTGGAGAATGTGCCGCAAAAGCGGCATCAGCTACGGAATACAATGTAATTAAAAACAATAACTATACGGCTGTAGCCGGGTGCTTCATCCTGAACAGCCTTGAAACCTCCCTGACTTATGTGGTATGATTTTGACATTATCAAATACGCGCAGTATGTGCTTCGTCCGTCATTGAGGAAAAGGAAGATATTTGCAATCATATCCATCTTCCTTCTCCCTTTAATCTTCATTTACACCCTGTTTAAAAGCTACCGTAAACAGGCTATCAACAAGCTGAATATAAACGGTCAGGTGATATATATCGAGAAAGTGCTGAACGACAGGTTTTTCTTGAAAAACAGGGAAATATACATCACTGATATTGCGGGAAAGGAGTCGTACCTGTATCACCGCAGGGAAGAGCAAATCCCGTCCTACCTGTATAAACGGGGTGAAGGAGTGGGAAAGAAACACATCCAGCAGCGCGGTGAAGGAAACTATTCGGGAAATTACATGGTGAACATACCGTCGTTCCTGTCAACGTATGAGAATGAGATTAAAAACTTGATTGACTATTATAAACCAGCCGGACGAACCTACGTCCTTAAAATATACGAATATGAATAAACTGTTATTTAAAGAAGGCGGACAGCCATTTTATTTGGATGATTTGGAATTTATGCAAGAATCCACAGCAGACGTATTGAAAGCCATTTGTTCCGGGATGAAACTGGGAGAGAAACATATTCTGTTAAGCGATCCGGTCAGCACGGAAATCCTTGGTTCCAATACAGTGTATACTATTGTCGGAAATGGATATATCGTGATAGGTGATGAAGTTTATCCGATAAAACCGGATATTCTTACTGTGCCTACATCACAACCAGTATACTGGGTGGTTGTTCAGGAAAAATTTCAAAATGAAATATTTGCGGACAATTCTGAAGCGCAAGTATATGAGCGCAGGTATGTAAAACTGTCAACAACATATACAAAGTCAGATATGTATGTAGGCAGAAATGATGTAGTAACATTCAGGAATAAAATATTGGCTATTGTCACAGATTATTTGGACAAGACCATAATAGAAAAGGACATGAAAGCCCAGTTATCCCTAAGTGAAGTCGTTTCCGGAAAAGCAGAAATCATATACCGGGCAAAACAGACGGGCAATGAAACTGTCTATTTTAATATCTTGGCTGCTGCCTATACAGGAACTCCCATGATAGCTCCTGAAGTGAACGGCAAACGGAGATTATGTACATTTGATTCGTCTGTAAAGAATATTTCCGGAGTGTTCAGTCTATCGATGTCGTATGCAGATTCATGGGATAATCCACAATCAATGATTGTTCAACTCACATTCGATAACGGCAACTGTTATATAGCTTCAGCAGATGGCAGCCCACTTGTCCAAATGCCTGCAAGTACTATTTTAATCGAGGATACATTAAAGATTTAACTGATAATGGCAACAATATACGAATTAAAAAGACGGGCACAGGAACTTTCGGCAAAGAAAGATTCCTTATCCATATCACCTGAAGAAGTGGGCGGCTTGATTGATGAAACGCTGGATGTCATCAACGAAGCGGAGAAAAACCAGATCGGGTTGGGGATTCGTAACACATACACCACCGTCGCGGAGATGAACGCGGACAGTACTTCCCCGGTCGGTTCTGACGGAAAGCCGTTGAAATTCGGTCAGATCGTGACGGTGTATGACGAAAACACCCCCGATGCAGTCGACAATGGTAACATCTACGCCTTTCAAAATCCGGGGTGGAAACTTGTCTCAACAACAGGCAACCTTTCCGTATATGCAAAAAAAGAAGATGTAGAGACGGCTAAGAATACGGCTGATGCAGCACAAAAGAAAGCCGATGAAGCCGCGGAATCCGCTAAAAAAGCGAATGAAAATATCGGAAAGCTGTCCGATAATATCGGCACGGAAGCGGAATCGGAAAGCGAAGACGGAACGGTATGGGGCGAACTCAAAAGCCTTTCTGACGATGCTGACAGTACATCGCAGGACGTGTCCTCTTTAATGGTAGACTTTGTACACCATTCGACGGAACGCTTTGACGAAATAGTGACTGACGCATCCATTGTGCTTGAGCAGTCCAGCGCAACCGTAGAGGGCGGTAAGGTTGTATTTGTTGCCAGCAAGGGTAAATTTGCCTACTTTGTTGATAACAAATATTATCCAAGTTGGACGGGCGTTGATAACTACATGAACGCTGACCGGACATCCCCGCACGAGAATAAAATATACCTGTTCGGCAACAAGACCTACATCTACTTTGCCGGGGCTTTGCTTTCTGCCGACTCTGACGCGATGCAATTAGCTGCATCCGCGGACTTGGCGGCAAAAGCGGCAAAGAAATCGGCTGAAGACGCACAGACTACCGCGTCTTCAGCATTGTCACTAGCTAACAAAGCCTTGTCCGTTATTAACGTCAACGGAATTTGTGGCGGCTCTGTTTATTCATTGCCTGCAGCCATTGCCGCAATTACGGAAAGGGAAAATATGGACAACACCATCTACCGTAAACCGGGCATTGTTTTGACCTATAAAATTGCTGAAGGTGAATGGGAATCCAAGCAATTTGCCGGATCATCCCTTGAGGGCTTTGCCACAGAAGCGAACTGGATAGACTTCGGTGGCGCTGGTGGCGATATGACGGGCAAAGGCGCAGTGTTGCTGGTCGATGAAATTGCCCCACTGTCAAACGGATACTATATTCTTCAAACGGCTATCAATGCCCTGACAACCTACGAGACAGCAAATGAAACGGAATGCATCAAGCCCGGTGTGGTCATTATCTACCGTACCGGAAAGGAAACATTCGAATCCAAACAGTTGTGCGCGTCCCGTGCCGATTATAATGACTTGGCGGCATGGAGCGACTTCAGCTCTGCTGCCGGGGGGACAGTCGAAACAGACACCGAAATCATCAAGGACAGCGTGAACCCGGTGGCGGGTGGCGCGGTCTATGATGCCATGCCCGTTGACGTGGACGGTGAACAGGCGGAAGACGGAACGGTACGTGTGTACATGAAGAACGCGGAAGGGCTTCCACTGGGAGACGGGTTCACCTTTGCTGTCGGAACAGGTGGCGGTGGGGACGTTGCCGGGACAATCGTGTATATCTACCCGCAAAGGACTTCTTTGTATGCCGCACTCGGAACTGACGACCTGACAATCAGGCTTGCAATCCTGTCGCGTACCGGATCGGGTGAAATGGTTTCATACAACAATATCGAAACCCTGCAGCTGAAAGACAAGTCAACGGGTGAAACGCTTGAAACGTTCAACGTGAACCGGGAAAGCTCCGCATCTGATACAGACTACTCTTTCACCATCCCGGTAAAAAGCTATTTCAGCGAAGCGATGAACCGCAAGTTCGTGATCGTTGCCACCGATGACGGAGGAAACACCGCACAGAAGACAATCAGCGTCACGGCTGTAAACCTGAAACTATCGCGCGTATGGGCTTTGTATAAAACATTACAGCAAGGCTCCGGACTTGTCACCATGACGGACGTGTTCAAACTGTCATCCGCCAATAAATCCACAGTCACGGCACATATCAAAGTGGGTGAAGAATGGAAACTGATATCACAGACCAGTGTGGCTTCCACACGCTCACAGGACTTGCAAATCAACGTTTCGTCTTTGGGATTGACACATGGTGCATATACTGTCAAAATCGTCGCACAAGACGTGGAATCGGGTGTGTGGTCGAACTACCAGTTCTTTGATGTGATGATCGTCAACCCGTCCAGCCTTATGCCCGTTGTCTCGTTGGCGCATTCGGAAGAAACGGAAACGGCATGGTCGGTCAGGAAGTATGCAAACCTCAATATCGAGGTGGCGTGTTATGATCCCAGCCATGTCGCCACCGATGCCCATGTCGAAATACACAGGGTCGCAAAGGTTACCAATACATCTACCGGGGACAATAATGAAACCGACACGGTGCTGACTACCGTATCAGTAGGACGTAACAGTACATTTAATCTGTCCACCCGTGTCGATGGCTTCACGATTGCAGACAACATCCGGAATACGTTGGGTATTTACGGGAAATGCGGTGCTGGGGAAAGCAATACGATTGAGTACTCCGTTAACAGTTCCGTCATTGACATTAACGGTGATTCCGGCTATACGGTTTATTTCAATCCGGCAGACAAGGACAATTCGGATCAGGACAAGTCATGGCTGTACGGACTTTATGAAATGAAGCAGACCGGGTTTAACTATTCCACGAATGCCTTTGTCACCGACAAGACCGAAGGGAAGGCATTCAAGGTTTCGGATGATGCCACCGCATTGTGTACTTATCGTCCCTATAACCGTACCAATATTGAGCAGACCGGATCAACTACCATCATCAAGATAAAAACGCAGAACGCTGCCGATCCTGACGCGAACGTCGTGTCATGCTGGGACGAGGCAAACCAAATCGGGTGGCGTATCACTTCAAAATGTGTGTACTTCAAAGCACTCGGAACTGAACTGATCGAACGGTATTTCAAGCCGGGCGACATCTACGAGTTTGCTTTCGTCATTGAAAAAGCAAATGCGGAAGAGGACGGCAAAGGCTATATCAAGCTATATTGTGACGGTGACCTGATTGGCGCATCCAAATATACGGCAGGACAAAGCGCGATCAAACAGTCCGAACAAATCAGTTTCTCCGGAACAGCCGGGGAACTGTACATGTACCGCTTGCTCTCTTGGGAAAAGGAAATGGCGGACGAACAGATTAACGATGAATTTGTGATCGGTAAATCTGATACGGACGAAATGATCGCTTTGAACAAAAAGAACGATATCCTAACCGACAATAAAATCGACCTGAACAAAGCACTTGAAATGTGTGACTGTCTGGTGGAAATGCCGCACGGGGATTATAAACTTGAAACGCTTGACAACGTAACGGATACATCCACCAAGATATATACAGACCTGTACCTGTTCTGCAAGGACAAAGGTATGAGCCTTATTATCGAGAACGTGGAAACGACCAATCAGGGAACGACATCCGCCTTCTATCCGACCTATAAGAATAGGAAATACAAGCTGAAAAAGGCAACTATCCGCGCAATGTATCCGGAACTGGCTCCGCAGGCTTTGCTCGATGCGATTGCAAACAAGAAAATCATCCTGCGTGGCAAGACTATCCCATTCGACAAGGTCTGTCTGAAGGTCAACTATGCATCACCCGACAAGGTGAACACACCGATTTCACGTATCAATAACGATATGCAGAAAGCTTTGGGCGAGGATTACATGACACCAGCGCAGAACGCGTACTATGCGGACGAAAACAATACGCTGGACTTGCGTACAAGTATTGACGGTAACAGCGTGCTTGTATTCAAGTCGGATACCGGAAATATCAATGACGCGTACTTTTGGTGTCGCGGTGACTGGAACATTGACAAGGGCAACCCGCCGACTTTCGGTTTCAAGGACGTTCCCGGCTATAATGCCGACTGCTTGAGTTATGGCGACTTCACCGACCTTCCGGACGTGACGGAATCCTATTTCATGTCCCATACTGGTGACTATGATCAGGATACAATATATATGCTTTCCAAATCGACGGACGCTTCGTACAAGTTCATGGAATACGTCGACGGAACATGGAAGAACACCACCGGTACAATCTCTTTCAACGGCAAGAAAACGGTTGTTACCGGGCGTGTCCTGAATCCGGTTGAATGTGTTGAAATGCTTGATTATGAAGGAATGTGCATTTTTGATGACATCGACAACTTCATGACCATGCAGTCGACGCACAGCAAGTGGGTGAAAGGCTTGTACGGTGGTGAACTGTCAACGGAAAGCCTTGTTCCGAAATGGACGATGTTCTTTGAATTCCGTACACCGGATGATGACGGCATGAATCTTGCCTACGCGCTCGGAAAGAAGACACCATACCGCTGGAAGCAGTTCTGCGAATGGGTGTATTCCTGTAACCCGAAGAACCGTATGGCAGGCGGCAAAATCAGTATCAACGGGGTACAGGTCAGCGACACGCTTGAAAACCGATACCGGAAGCTGGTTGAAGAAATGGACAGGTATTGCAGCGTGGCTTCTTTCCGCGCATACCTAGTCCGTATCCTGTATCATTCAGGCGTCGACCAGTTATCAAAGAATAGCATGTGGGCTTTGTATCTCTGCCCGGATGGTGTCTATCGTTGGTATATGAACCATGACTACGATTCGGACAGTACGAACGGCAAGAACAATTCCGGTATCTTCAAACTTCCGTATAACGTGATGCTTGACAGCGTTATGGAAGGGGAAAACGTGTTTGCCGGACGTATGAGCGTTGTTTGGCAAGGGATGTGGCGTTATGATCAGGTCGGGCTTGCCGCGACCGCGGAGAAAATCCGTACATCACGCCTTCCGGGTGGTGAATCCGCATTCTCCTACGAAGCCGTGCTCCGTGAATCGGAAGAAAAAGACCATTTGATGATACCCGCAATCGTCGCCTGCCGTGACTCGGTAGCAAAATATATCACCAATCCGGGCGGTCAGGCGTTCAACGTGATTTCCGGTATGGGTATCCCTTACCGTCATTATTATGTGTCTGCCCGTTATGATTTCCTTGACGCTTATTTCGGTGTCAGCACGATCCTGAAGGCGGATAATATGTGCATGTTCCGCACCATCGGTGAGAACATAAATATCGAAGTGACTGCAAGCGAGCAATGGAAATTGTGGGCGGGCTTCAATACGCCAGCCGCACAACAGGGGGCATGGGCGGAAGAAGACGGTTCAAAGGTGACATTCCATTTCGACGGCTCAAACTCATCGAGTGCGATCTATATCATCGGTGCATCGAAGATCAAGTCTTTGGGTGATTTGAGCACTGTCAATATCGACGGTACGCAGGCAAAGGACTTCACTACGCTGATTCGCGTCGAAGAACTGGTGTTCGGCAGTAAGCGCAAAGGATTCGCCAACAATAGCGTCACAGACCTTCCGCTTGGCGAGAAGCCGTATATGAGACTCCTGAACGTGGAGAACTTCAAAAAGCTGGTGTCTCTTGACCTGACCGGGGCAACACGCCTTTTGCACCTGTTGGCATACGGCAGCGCACTGCAGATCGTCAACTTTGTGGGTGGCTGTCCGGTTCAATATGCGGAATTGCCGACCACCATGACACAGTTCAAGTTGATGAACCTCGATAAGTTGAGCTATAAAGGGCTGAATGCGGACACAGGCATCGTTGTTGAATCCATGCCGAACATCACCACACTGCGCGTGGAAAACTGCCCGCTTATCGATGTTGTAAAGATGATCCGCGACATAATTGATTCGCAGGAGGGCAATGTCGTATTCCGCCATATCCGTATCACGAACCGTGATTTCGTCGGGAACGGATCGGAAGTGCTGGAAATCCTGCGTCTTGGTATCGGGGGACTGGACGAAAACGGTAATCAGGTAGAGAAGCCCGTACTTACCGGAAACTATCTGCTGGATGAAGTAATCGAGAACTCGGATATAGAAGCGATCCGGAACGGGTTTGAAGGTTTGACCGTTTCCACCATCATCGATGCCTATGTCAAGATGATTGATTGGTTCAATTCGGAAGCCTATGGCGGTGAACCTTATTATCCCGAAGTCACATTGGATAATGTGGGTGAAATAATGGATTATTATAATGGCGAATCTTACGAGGAATATCTCGAACGCTTCGCCAAGGATAACATGGATATTAACGACTTAATAAACATCAATTAAATTATGAGTACAAAAGAACAAAGCGCAACGCTGCTGCGCTTGAACAAGCAGGCACAAGTGGCGGCTCTGAACGCAGTGGGATTCTCGGATATCACCGAGAACTCCCGGGCTTCGGAATTCGGACAACGTATCAAATGGGCTGCCGGGCTTCTTGACCTCTGCCTTGCCTGTAACCGCATCTCTGATAACTCCAAGGCATACTTTACCGCTGCCGAATGGAACTCCCTAACCGCTGCCAACAAACAGCTGTATATTAAACGCGGTCTTCGAATCCGCGCTTATGGACGTTCCTTTGTGATTGCTGCCCAGGAATGCTATAATGCCGACATGACTACTACCTTCTATTGGGGCGGTCAGGGCAAAGCCATAGACGGGCTGAACCAAAAGGGACTGGGCGCCATGTACGGCTGCTTCACTGGTGAGGAGGATACCGACCTGATTATCACTACCCTGAAAGACCAGAATAATAGCGGTGTAATCGGTGCGCCGGCTGCCGAAGCCGCCCGTGCATACCGTGCTTATACCCTTGAAAGTGACGGTATCGATGACGAATCCAATTGGTTCCTTCCGTCATCCGGTCAAATGCTTCTGATGTACCGCTACCGCGATAAAATCAATGAGATGATGCGGACATTTTGGAGCAGTGACAGTATGTTGATGACCGATAAGTACTATTGGTCGTCAACGATTTGGGACAATAACTCCGCCTGGATATTCGAACTAAATACCGGGCGTATTACCACTCAAACTAAAAATTCAACCCTTCTCCATGTGAGAGCTATTGCATCAGAATAGTATTAACTTAATATTATACAATAAAATGGATAAAAATATTGCCAGCGCAATGCTTTTGCGCCTGAATAAACAAGACCAAGTTTCAGCTTTGCAGTCAATAGGTTTTACAACTGTTAATGAAAATACATCGGCAAGCGATATCGCCAAGTATATGAAATGGGCAGGTACTCTTCTTGACCTTTCTTTGGCTACGCTCCGTATCGAAGACGGCAAACAAGTCTTTTTCACCGCTTCTGAATGGAACTCCATGAGTGCGAATAACCGTTCCAAATACATCCGTGTCGGCATCCGTGTACGTGCCGAATGTCGCCAGTTCATTATCGCTAAGAGTGACTGTATTGACGCAGGCGGCGCGAAAACATTCAAATGGGGTGGTTACGGCACTGATATACGCGGACTTAAAAATTACGGTAATGGTAATCAGGGACTTTATGACACTTTCGATGGTAAGGAAAACACCGATGTTATAATAGAGACTCTTGCAGGCGTCAAGGATACCCTGGGAACTGTCGGTGCGCCAGCTGCTGAAGCCGCCCGTGCATACCGTGGTTGTACGCTTGAATCTGACGGCATCGAAGATACAACCGTGTGGAACCTGCCAGCATTGGGTGAATTAATGCTCATAGCCAAGTATAAGAAAGAAATCAACGAGCTTGCAACTTCCATGTTTGGCTCTCAAAATATAATTACAACTGACTGGTACTGGAGCAGTACCGAATACGATGCCTCGTACGCGTGGTGCGTGAGCATGAACAACGGCACCGTGAACACGTACACCAAGAATAGCGCAGGCAGGGTTCGTCCCGTTTCCGCAATAGATTCTTTATCCCTTTAACTCTTTATCTCTTAGATAGTTACGTTTAATTAGCCCCGGTAGGGGCTTTTTAAGTTTTAAATTTTTGAAAAAATGAGTGTTAATAGTTTGACAATCATTAACTTTGCGGAGCAAAAGAAAAATTTTAAAAATATCAAAATTTAACATGGGGAGAGCAGAGGACAGGCCAGTCTACCAGTGTATGTATCGGTTATTAATGTTGATACTTGATGCAAGGGACAAGTTTCCGAAGAATTACAGATACGAATTCGGTACGGAACTTATGATGTCCGCCCTTCGTTGTTGCGAACTAATCCGTTACGCAAATTCTAATCTTCCACGTCGTGTGGAATACCTGAACGAATTCCTTGTTAAGTTTGATACATTGAAACTCTTATTAAGGGTATGTCGAGACCGGAAACTGATCAATATTCAGACGACAGCAGACATCATCGAGATGGTTACGTCGATTGAAAAGCAAATTATCGGGTGGCGTAATTTCACCGCTTCCCAAGAGAAGACAGCTTCCGTAAAGCCAGAGCCATAATCTTCACGGAGTTTATGGGCGAGCAATCTAATTTATCTATTGGGCATTCCCCCGGTGATGAACCGGGAAAGACTAAGACAGTGAATGCTGAATCCTCGAACGCGTGGTACGTGAACATGAACAACGGCAACGTGAACACGAACACCAAGAATAGCGCAGGCAGGGTTCGTCCCGTTTCCGCAACAGATAAACCGATCTATGACATACCCTTATCTTCAATTATTGAAGCTTACGATGACTGCAGCAGGCAAAAGCGCAATACTGATGGCTGTATTGAGTTTTCCTTCAATTATGATACGGAACTAGTCGCTGTATGGGAAAGTATCAGATACGGTCACTATGAACCGGACTTCTCCGATTGCTTTATGCGCAAGAAACCTGTTTTGCGTGAAGTATTTGCTGCCGCCTATATTGATCGTATTGTGCATCACTGGATCGACCTCCGCCTTGACCCGATTTTGGAAAAACGCTTTCAGGCACAGGGGAACGTTTCAAAGAACTGCCGTATAGGTGAAGGATGCCTGTCCGCTGTCATGCGCATGGACGAAATGATTAAAGAAGTCAGTGCGAACTATACACAAGACGCATATATCTTTAAAGGTGATTTAAAAAGCTTTTTTATGTCCATGTCAAAGTCTCTGCTATGGGAAATGATTGATATATTCGTTCGCGACAATTACAAGGGAGATGACATCGAATGTTTGCTGTATCTGCTCCGGGTTGTCATATTTCACCAGCCACAAAAGAAATGTCATAGAAAATCCCCCTTGCATCTGTGGGATAAATTGCCGAAAGATAAAAGTCTGTTTTACAACGACCCCGAACGTGGTGTTGCCATTGGTAACCTTCCTTCCCAAAAGTTTGCGAATTTCATAGGCTCGGTGTTTGACTATTATGTAACTGTAATATGTGGAATAAAGCACTATGTACGTTTTGTTGATGACTTTGGCTTTGTCATGCGTTTTAAAGAGGATATCCTAAAGAATATCCCTTTGCTCAATAGCTACCTGAAAGAACAATTGCTTTTGGAACTGCATCCTAAAAAGATATATATACAACATTTTTCAAAAGGTGTCCTGTTCGTAGGCGCATTCATACTTCCCAATCGAATCTATATTTCAAACCGTGTCGTGGGAAATATATATGATGTAGTCAGCAAGTATAACAAGATCGCAAAGGAAGGCTTCTGCGAAGCCCATATTGAGACTTTCGTGGCTACGATGAACAGCTACTATGGATTGATGAGACATTTCAATACGTACAACCTAAGACGCAAAATAGGGAAACTTATTGCTCCGGAATGGTGGCAATATATATATGTTGAAGGACATTGGGAAGTCTTTGTAATAAAGAGCGAATTTAATTTTAAGAAACAACTAAAAAAACAAATAAGAAAAGGCAATGCGAAGAAATATCTTACCCCTGAAATCTGCTAAGCCTATCGAACAACAATCCGACGGAACATGGATAATTCGATATGCAATACAATCAATCGGTAGAACTGATAGTGAAGGAAACGAACTGGTAACGTTTGCCAGTTCTACATTCTTAGAAAAACCAACATTGGAAATGATAAAGAAGAGTATTCATAGATATGCAATGAGCGTTCTTGATGACGAAGATGTTCTTCCGCTTGTTGCTAATCCTGATTTATCTGTTTACATGATCATTGATTAAATTTAAAGCCTGTTTAAACTCAATTAAACAGGCTTTTATTTTGCACCAAAAATCACATTTTGTTTTATGTTAAGATGTGTTTCAATGACACATTTTGTTTTTCGGTCGGGAATTTTTTGATTTGGCGATTGTAAGAACAACAACGCATTGTTGCTCAAATAGAAAAACTATTTGAGCAACTGCGATAGTTCATTTATCCGTTCTGCAATACGCTGCTGTTCTTGATAAGGTGGAATACCAATAGGCAGATTGTAGAATAACTCTTTATTGAGGTGCGGAATAGCCGCACCTCTTTTGGAATTTCTCAAATCCTCTTTATAGAACAGAATGAAAGCCAAAATATATGGTTTCCACATAGCCGAAGAAAGCCATAACTGTTTGAATGTACTCCCCATATACCCATCTTGCAGAACAGTGAAAACTTCACCTGAATTTTCACCATCTACAAGAATGATGTTATCTCTGGCATAGACAAATTTTCCTTTCTCTACAATGGTAGCAGATGATTTACCACGTAGGTATTTTGCATCCAGACAGATGCCCTTTCCGTTTCTTTTTTCACCGTCTATCAGTTGGCATATATCTTTCAAACGTAGCACAGACCAATTGTTAGGATATTCAAAAGGAAGCTCAATTTCAACGGTTTGCGCATTTATCCTCTCATAATACTTGCTATTGCTTTTTCATACTTTTCTACAATTCTATATTGTTCAGACAAAGGAGGCAAGGGGAATAATAATGAATTGAGGTCTTCTTTATTGAATCCCGCTTGGGCGCAACGACTCCGATTGACAATTTCATTTTGATATATTGAACTACAATAATACAGAAAAATATATTTCTGAAATATAAGTCGGGATTCGTATAATGGGATAACTTTTGCTAAGGCTACATTATAAGCTCCATATTCTGCATAAAATACTTTTCCTAAAGAAGCCCCATAACGAGCTAACAAAATATCTCCTTTTTGAGAAATCTTACTGGCTGTAGAAAGCGGTATATATATAGGTTGTGGGTTAGAGCCATAATCTCTAATTTGAAATAATCGTATATATCCTTCTTTTTCTCGTTCAATAAACTTAGACTTTGGAGGTTGGGAACCGCCTGAAATATCAAATAAGTCATTATGTCTCACCCATACCCAAGTATTAGGTATATCAAATGGTATTTCATCAGTAATATCTTGTTCTGTTTTACCAATCTTCTCGAAGTACTTGTTATCGTCACCTTTGAAGATAATAGAATCGGTTAAGGCAGACTTCTTCAACTTGCCTTCTTTAATGAGTTGCTGCTTTTCCAATTTTATCTGTTCAAGTAACTCTTCGCCAGTTCCTTCTTCTGCTATTTGTTGTACAAGCCGACCTTGAACAGCTTCTTGTAGGATGGATTTTTTGAGATTTCCTAGAAACTCTACATTTAATTTATCTAATGCCTCTTGAGATTTTGCATATCGATCGATAACAGGTAATATTTCTTGAAGTTTTTTATCTATTTCATATTGCTCGTTAGTAGGTGGAAGTGGAATTAGAAGATTTAATATATGCTCACGGCTAATTCCAGGGATAACACCTTGTGCATTAGAAATTATCGTTTGCAAATTAGCTTCAACTACAGATTTAACATATGATAGACTTATCGCATTGGAGAAATTTCTAATAATTTGAATTTGTCTAGCAATATGTATTTTATCTACATTACAGATGCACATTTTCCCAACTCCTGAACCTTTACAAACAATAAGTAAATCTCCTAATTTTCCTATTACCGTAGGAGTTTCAGTCCAACGATTTATTACCAAATTCCCGTTCACAATATTACTTGCTCCTGTAATATAGGGAATTCCTTGATTACTCGAATTATACTTTTCAGGAATAAAGTCTTGCCCTGATAGCAGTTCTATAACATTTGACAGTTTACTCCATTCCCACCCATTCGGAATCTCAAACGGAATTTCATCATCTATGCACTTCACCTCTCCCGTAGCGAGAAACTTCTCATAATAGGAATTATCGTCACCACGGTAAATGATAGATTCGTTTTTGTCTTTCTTGATTTTCTTTTCCTTAATTAGTTTGTCTTTTTCTACTCTGATGCGTTCAAGAAGCATAGATGCAGGTTCGTCATTAGGATCTTGCGGTACAAGTTTGCCCTGTATCGCCCACTGGAGTATGCTGTTTTTAAGTTGCTTTCCGTTCATTGTTCGTAATCCTCTCCTTGTATTCCTAACTCTCCTTTGCTCATGGCATTGGCAATATCTATTTTTAGTTCTTCATCATAGTCTTTACTTGTCATAAAACTATTGACGATGCGCAGCAGCAAATCTTGGTCGATATTCGATGCTGCCACATGATAAATGATAGATTCCAATGTACGCATACAGATGCAAGCGTGCCAATAGTAATTGTTTTTGTGTAAGAAGTATGTACCCAAAGTCAGTGCAATACGCTTATTCCCATCATTGAAGAAATGCCCGGAACAGAATCTATACATCAGATAGGTTAGTTTGTCAGCAAAGGTCGGATAGTATAAATCATTTTGTACAAAATCCAATGTAGCACGAATACCACCTTCATCATGCACACCTTCAAAGCCACCATTACTGGCATCAATCATTTTGCCATAGATGCTTAAGGCTTCATCGTAATCTATGTAAATAATTTCCTTACTCATCTTCTGCCTGCTTTAAGCGTTTAAGCACATCTTTGTTATCCGCTAAGATACGGTCAAAATCAATAGACTGGTCACCGATGAATCGTTCAAACTCTTCAGGAGTAACAGTTTGTAGGTAATCTGCTATATTACCATGATACGCATCCCGGAAACTGAAATCCCTTGAAGCCATTTTAGTCCTGGCATCATTCAGATAAGGTTTCTGCATTGGATGTTCGGCAAGTTCGTTTACAATACGCTCCACTTCTTCAATGGTAAGCAACTTACCACCATTTTCTTTAAATCGTTCACTGATGGCTGCACCCACTCCGTTTTCAAAAGAAGAGATAACCAATAGAACCTCTGAATACAACGTGTGTCGAACATTGTCTTTTGAATCCAACTTTAATACTTCTCGGTATTCTTTAGCATTCTCTTTGAAAACAGCCTTGTAGATAAAATCTGTAATTTGGGAATACTTGTATGTGGGATGTCCGTCCACATATTGGTTGATGGCAGAAGTGAGATTTTTACGATAATTTTCTTCTGTGATTGCTGCAGGAAGATAATGCACATCCCTACGGTTTATATATTTTGTCCCTCCACCAGTTTTTTCATTGATGGTAGTAATCACAAAATCCAAGATAAGGCTACGGACTTTTCTCGCTTTCTCACTCTCTGTAAGTAGCATACCCATATCTAAGAATGAACGAAAATTGAACAATCCGAGCTGGGTCGTTTTGCTCCCGACATTTATGACGGGAGCAAATTGTAACTTTAACTCTTTCAGATGTTTACCTTTACATAAAACATAACCGTTAGCCGATAATTCATCGGAATGTTTTTCCAAGTAGCGTTCTATTGTTCGTTCTTCTACTTCGTAGAAATCGGCAACCATTTTTTTTGTAAAGCGATACTCTCCCGCAAAGAGCATTCCTTCAATGTCAAGATGCTCCTGTACTTTGCTGACTGCAAAACGGTTGTTAAGTACATTTTGTCTTTCTATGTTTGAGATGGTCAAATCTTTCATATCACTTCACAATTATCAGTTACACGATTTTATGTCTATACCGAGAATCTTTTGAATCTCAGAAAGGGTTTTGTCTATTTCATGGTCGAGTGCAGCACGTTTCTCAAAATATTGTTTGAGCAATTCTGCCGGAGGGAGTATTTCTTCTTCCTCTTTCGGGAATTTACATTGATCGAAGTTACAATCCAAATCTATCAGCTGTTGGGCTGTAAACACACGGCTTTTTTCTCCCACTTCGTCATTGATGATTTCTTTTCGATCTTTCCACCATTCTTGAATAGGCAGCGTGTGTTCCACCTTCATAGGTTTGGTCTTTGAGAAGTGTTTGTACCCTTCCGGCATATCAAGACGATAGAACCATGTTTCTTTGGTCTTGAATCCTTCTTCGCAACCTTCGGCTTCTTCATTATTAAAGAAAAGGATGTTGGTTGCAATAGATGTGTATGGAGAGAATATAGAACCCGGCAAACGGATGATTGTATGTAGATTGAACTTGCGAAGGAGATTTTCTTTAAGTGCAAGTTTTGCTCCATCCGTACCAAATAAGAAACCATCAGGGATAATCACACCGCACCGTCCACCAGCTTTGAGGCGATACATGATAAGGGCGATAAACAAATCCGCAGTTTCACTTGAACGGTACTGTACTGGGAAGTTGATTTTTACGCTGTCTTCCGTGCTACCACCATACGGAGGATTCATGCCGATAACATCAACCTTGTCGCTTTCCTTGAAATCAGTAACATTCGTTCCAAGCGAATCACAGTTGGTTATGTTGGGAGCTTCAATATCATGGAGCAGCAGGTTTGTGATGCTCAAAAGGTAGGGCAACGGTTTCCATTCCTGACCTACAACGGCATTTTGCAGTTTTTCTCCATCTGCCGCAGAGCCAATATTCCTGCCCATATATTTAAGTGTCGAGGTGAGGAAGCCTCCCGTTCCACTGGTGAAGTCGCCAAAGGTTTCGCCCAATTTCGGGTCGAGCATCATCACAATAAAATCAGTCAATGCACGTGGTGTGTAGAACTCTCCGGCATTTCCTGCCGATTGCAGATCTTTCAAAATTCCCTCATAAATATCTCCGAATGTGTGACGGTCGTCAGCATCGTCAAATTCGATTTCGTTTACAATGTTGACCACTTGGCGCAGAAGCGTTCCATTCTTCATATACTGGTTCAAGTCTGCAAATGTTTCTTGAACAATGCTTTTAGCTCTTGGGGTATTGGCATCTATCGGGAGATTCTTCAAGGTAGGAAACAGTTTCTCATTGACGAAAGAGAGTAGGGCTTCTCCAGTCAATGCTTCACCGTCTTTTTTATCTATTGCCCAGTTACGCCAACGCAAATCCTCGGGGATAATGGACTTGTATTTCTCATCTTTCCATTCCCATGTTTCTTCTTGTGTGTCATAGACTTTCAAGAAGAACATCCAAGTCATCTGTTCAATTCTTTGTGCGTCACCATTGATACCTGCGTCTTGACGCATTATATTTTGGATTCGCTTTATGATATTATTTACTGCCATTTTTAAGCTGATTTATATATTTGATATTCCAATTCTCTGATGGCTTGTTCAAAAGCGACTTTGCCACCAAATAGTTTTATGATTTTTGTTGGTTTTCCTATGCTATTGAATGGCGGTATCTCCAAGATGTTCGCCTTTTCAAAGTCGAGAATACCATTCTCTGCATATTTGTCAAGAAGAGCCTCCAATACTTCACGAGCTTTACCTTCGTACTTCCCGAAGTAATTACGCTTCTTTACATTGTTTGCTCTCTCTTTCCTTGTTAATGGCGGTTGGTCAAACGCAACGTGGCATATCACATCAAAGATGTCGGCATCCTTCAATGCCGGATTAGCTTCACGTACAGCATCTATCAGAATAGCATATTCCTTCAATTCATCCATAATGGCTTGTTTGCGTTCTGCTTCAGTCCACGTTTGTACGAAATCATTCAAACTTTGATAGTGTCGCAACAGTTGCTTTTTCGCAAACGACTGAACGCTTTCCGTTCTCATCGTCTTACCATCTTCTCCTAACACTGAAACGATTTCATGGGCAATGCGAATATTCTTACCGCTGATAAGATATTTCTCACGAGGCTCAGATACTATTGGAGTTTCTGGAGCATCAATGATTTTGTAAGGTTTGGGCTTTTTCCCTCCTCCTTTTGGTGGTTCCGGGTCGCCATCAAATGCTGGATCTTTGAATTTTGCGGTAGCATTGCGGAAATCAAGGATTTCCAAATGCCATTTGCCCTTGTCTTTTCTAAGTCGTGTACCTCGTCCAATGATTTGTTTAAATTCAGTCATAGAACCAATTTCTTTGTCTATGACGATTAAACCACAAGTTTTGCAGTCCACTCCTGTAGATAAAAGTTCAGATGTGGTAACAATTACAGGATAAGGCTCATCTACACTAATGAAATTGTCCAGTTGTTTCTTACCTTCTTTATCCTCACCAACAATACGTGTAACATAGTAAGGCGACTTTTTACATAAATCGCTATTCATATTGATAAGCAGAGTTCTCATTTCGGCAGCTTCCTCAATATCTGAACAGAACACGATTGTCTTTGTCATACGACCAATGTCATGTAACATTTGGGTTATCCTATTTGCTACTACTTTACGCCTTAACTTGATGGCGAGGTCACGACCTATATTCTGTCTTTGATATAGTTTCTGTTCAATCTCCTTGCCCAATAAATCTATTTCACCTTCTTCTGGAGTCCATCCTTGTAAATCAATATTAATAAAGTCTGCTGTAACCCTGTATGGAGCTAAGAAACCATCTTGAATGCCTTGAAGAAGTGAATAGGTATATATTGGTTCACCAAAATAATCCAAGTTGTTCGCTCTTTCGTCAGCTTTCGGTGTGGCTGTCATACCAATTTGGGTAGCCGAACTAAAATATTCCAATACCTTGCGCCATGCGGAATCGTCTTTTGCACTTCCTCTATGACACTCATCGACAATAATTAAATCAAAGAAATTTGGCTGCACCTCCAGGAATGGGTCTGGTTTACCCTCTTTCCCGACTAATTGGTGGTATAAAGCCATATACACTTCGTATGACGAATCAATTTTTTCCTCCTCCTCTCCAACAGAAGTTATCTTGGTCATAAACTTCTTGAAAGGCTTGAAGTCTTGCACCATTGTTTGGTCAATGAGGATATTGCGGTCTGCAAGATAAAGAATCTTTTTCTTAGCCCCACTTTTATGAAGACGATGGATAATCTGGAAAGCTGTAAAAGTCTTACCTGTACCGGTTGCCATTACGACAAGTACACGCTGTTGCCCTTTAGCAATAGCTTCCACTGTACGGTCAACTGCTATACGTTGGTAATATCTTGGCTCATGGCTATGGGCATCATAATAAAACGGTGTTTCTATTATGTTAAGTTCATCCGAAGTGTAGTTCTTGGATGCAAGATAACGATTGTATAGTTCTTCTTCTGTCGGGAAGTTTTCTAACTTGATTTCGGTTTCCTTTCCAGTGATAAAGTCATGTTCCAAGAAAGCATCACCATTACTGGAGTACGCAAATTTCAAGTCAAGGATTTGGGCATAATCCATAGCTTGTTGAATACCACCTCCAACAGCGTGTTTATTGTCTTTAGCTTCAACTACCGCAATAGGTTTACCTTTATGATATAATAGATAATCAGCTTTTTTACCCTCCGTCACAGAATGCTGGTTGCCAACAACAAGTACTCGACCATCCGTAAAATAGTATTCCTCACGCATATTTACGCTTACTGCCCACCCTTTCTGTTGAAGTGCAGGAGTAATGAACAGAGTGCGTATCTCTTGTTCTTTGAGTTCTTTCTTGTTTACTTCCATGGCAATAATCATTTATTATTTGCACTACTAACAATCAAATCTTTTACATCAATATTAAGGGCATTAGCTATGTCATTAAGTGTCTTGAGGTCTGGCTGAACAGTATTACTACACCATTTACTCACAGTGCAGTTGGATTTCCCTATCTGCTCAGCAAGCCATTTTCCTGTTTTCTGTTGCTCAGCAAGTACTACTTTTAGTCTATTAAAATTAGCCATGAGGTAAAATGTTTTAATTTAAGAGCAAATTTATATAATTTGTTTGACAACAGAGCAACTTCCGATAATAATTATTATCAGGAAGCGAAAAAATGACTGAATATAGGCGTAAATATGCGATTTTATGGTCATTATCAAGAACCATATGCACAATATCTATTGTTATCCCTATATGATGTTCTCATCTATTTCAATCTTGTGTTGTCCAGCAGTCGTGCGTAAGTTCTTCCTTATGGTATCAATGGTAGAGTTGGAAAACCATTCATTGAAAGTCTGCAAGACAAACTTTGCTGTAATGTCACCATTAATGTTATATTGAAATGCAATGTTCCATGCAAAGTTTTTCAATGAGATTTGTGTAACTGAAGAGCGTTTTTTGATGTGAATTTCTGTCGTGCTAAGAACTCGCCTATTGGTGACAAAGTATCCAACGCATTCACAGATTTGGAAAATGTCTGCTTCGTCAAAGTCTAATCGTTTGAATGTGTTTCGTGTGTATTTCATTATAGCATCAAGTTTCTCATCATCTTCTTTTTCTTTTTGTTGTCGATATTGCTGTTGCTCGTGTTGAAATTCGTAATGAAATAGCTCCATCCTTTTCGTTAGAATCTTATTGTTCTCTATAATTGATGGAATACTTTCAGAAACACATTTTCCTTTATTCTGTTGAGTAGTTATCATTGGATTTTGACTTGAAATAGAACTCCAATCCATTATATGTGCCGATAAAGAGATACATAAATGGTATAGGAACTTTAGGGCAACATAGCATGCCACTACAACGAATGGTAGCATGCTTAATTCTACACCAGCAATATCACATACAGGAAATGATATTATTGCTGCCAATAACACTGTTACCACCTCTATTACTATGGAGTGGAATGTATGTTGTTTATGTTCCATGCCTATTTTTCTTTATGATTGTTTTGCAAAGGTATAACAGATTTCCATAAAAAACGAAAGACAACAATAGGTGACAATTTTATAATCAGCTCATTTTGCGCTATTTGTGAAAAGAAAAGCATAACAAGTGAAAACATCTGGTAGCAAATGAAAACATCTGCAAATAGAAAATTTGCTATCAAATAATCATAAAAGTTTTATTGTCATGAGAGGCATTTCATGTCATCATTTTTAGAGTGTATCGCACAAAAATAAGTCATATTTGTACCATAATTTTATAACTAATTGATTTATATAAGTAGTTATTCATAATTATTTCACCTATGTCGAAATTACATTATCTTTGCCTCGAACAAAACCGCATGATA